>CAIQTY010000037.1 GCA_903874955.1 uncultured Alphaproteobacteria bacterium
ATGCCCCCCCCTTGTCACCCAAGGGAAGCGTTAGCGACGTAGGCGACCACACCCACATGAGATCCTAACGGCCTAATGGGCATCTCCCCCTTAGTCTCCCTCTGGCCCTTCCAGAGGGTCCAGTGAAACCTAGCAACTATCTTTCTTTCAAAAAAATAATCCTATTGTATTAACACTAATTTCCCCTGATTTTATAATTATTATTCGTTAACAAATTATTAATACTTTTTCCGGTAGTGTTGTTTTGTGATTGGTTTTGATCATTGCTCAACTTTTAAACTACGGAGTAAACATGAATAAGTTTTTTTTAAAGACATGTACTTTAATAATTTTGTGCTTGAATGCAACTTGGCTGGAAGCAGCTGCGAAATTCACCTCGGTATTAACAGATGATCTCTCAAATGCTGTTAGCAAAGTTCAACCTGCAAACTTACCGTTTAATAGCTGCGTATTAAACTTTACGAGCCCTGAGGAAAGTTTATGCTCTACTGGTAAGATTGCATTTGCTTTGGCAGGTCCCTACGCTCAAGCCGGAGGACTTAAGAATTTGTTATATATTGAGTACTTGATTATGGAAGGCGTTGCCGCTTTTGCCAGAGCAGAACCAACGGTATTTGGCCCCCTTGCAAAATATTTTACAAGTGAAACAGCGGTATATAATACATTTGCAAAAATTCAGGGAGAACTAAACGAAGCAGGGCAGGCAATCGGTGATGCTTTGGGTACTCAAGCTGCAGCACAAACTTTTGTAACGAATGTCATTACAAAAGATTTACCGACTCTATTGAATCAGCTTGGTATTGATTCAGCTGAGATTGCTGAGATTACAGCTATGGATCGTGTGTTGCTTCCGAGTTTTGCACCGATGATGGGCGAGGCTTTATTCATTGGTTATAATACTGTAAACACATTAGCAAGCAAAATTGCTCCTGCGTTGAAAAGAGCCGAGGCTGAGGTGGTTTCTTGTTCATGTTGTGTTCCTAAAAAAAAGAAGTAAATTAGCATCACTAAAATATCTCCTTTACTATTTTTATAAATACCATCAAATAGATACCATCACATCATCAAAAACTAAGCCCGCTTCTCAGCGGGTTTTTTTAATCCAAAATAAAAATATTTATTAAATGATTTAATATTATAACTATATTAATAATGTATAATTATAATATGTATTTGGATCGTGTTGATCTTTTTATTTAAATTTTACTTATGGAGAATTATTATGAACAACTTCTTGACGAAGTCTAGCGCTTTTGCATTTATGTGCTTGTGCGCACCAGTCGTATTTAGCGCATCTTCATCGACAGTAAATCCGACTCCAGCAAATTTAAGTGAGCTTGTGACTGAGGTAATTAATGCGCCAGTAGCTAGTTTGCCCTTTGTGCAATGTACCCTAGATTTTTCGAATTCTTCTTCTATTACCCTATCAACTGCAAAAATTATCTCAGTTCTTGGTGCCGAAAGGATGGCCGGCGCTTTAAGTATGCTCGATGTTGAATACCTCGTGATGGAAGGTATTGCCGCAGGCGCCAGAGCAAACCCAAGTCAATTTGGTAATTTAGCATCTTATTTTGCTGACCAAAATGCTGTATATAATGCTTTTGCTAAAATTTCAGGACAAGTAAGTTGTGCATCACAAGCATTAGGCGTTTTAACTACTGCACCAGGAGCTACCCTATTTGTGCAAAACACAATTACTAATGATCTGCCAAAGCTATTGCAGCAACTCAACGTCAGTGCAAGTGATACAGCTTTAGTAAATGCGCTGGTTCCTTTGTTATCACCTGTTTTTATTCCTATGCTAGGAAACCTGCTAAGCAGTTCTTACAATGGCCTTAATGCGGCAGCTTCATTTATTGATGTGAATTTTCAGAAAATCGAAGATGAAATTGCATCAGGGGGGTGCTTCTCTTGTTGCTCCAAAAGCAGTAGTAGTAGCAATACCAATTCAAGTACTACTCTAAAAGCTAGTGTAAAGACCAAAAAATAAAAACATTGAATCTGTCAATTTTTTTATTTAGGGTAAATAAAATGCCGGTTTTTGATAGAAAAGATGAATAGTTATCGGGTTATTGGTTGCATGACAGGAACTTCCTGCGATGGTCTGGACCTGGCCTATATCGAAACTAATGGCGCTGATAAGTTGATCTTTGGTCCTGCAGAGACGATTCCTTTTGATCCGGCATTTCAAAAAATTTTGCGCCAGCGCGTAGGCCTGAGGCTTCTTACTCACTATATGGATGAGGAATTAGAAAAATCTATCGCTATTTTTCATAAGCAACATATAGAGGAATTTATCTCTCATCATCAGCTTAACGTTGATGCTATTGGTTTTCATGGGCAATCGGTATGGCATGATCCGCCGAATCAAAAAACTGTTCAGTTGGGTGATTCCCAGCATTTAGCTGATTTATTAGGAATTCAAGTCGTTGGACAATTTAGGCAAGCCGATGTGAAAAGCGGCGGGCAGGGGGCTCCTTTAGTGCCGATTTACCATCAGGCCCTGGCTGCAAAGCTTGAAAAACCCACTGCTTTTTTAAACATCGGCGGGGTTGCTAACATAACTTATATTGCAGCGGACAATCAGCTTGCTGCAGGTGATACAGGTCCTGGCAATGCGCTTGTTGATGACTGGGTTCTTAAGCATACGGGTGTTGCGCAAGATACAGATGGCGCCTTCGCAGAGCAGGGGTTGATCAACCAAAACCTTTTAGATAAATGGATTCAGGATCCCTTTTTTGAAAAACCTTTTCCTAAATCCTTGGATCGCATGCATTTTCATTATGTGTTAGATGATTGTAATCAAATGGGACTGTACGATGGCGCCGCAACCCTAACGCAATTCACCGTTGAGGCAATTATGAAAGCCCTGGCGATCTTGCCCGCAAAGCCAAACCAATTGGTCGTGTGTGGAGGCGGTTGTCATAACGCAAAGATGATGAATACCCTGGAAGAAAGATTTGAAAATCTCATCAGTGCTTACGATATTGGCTTTGATGCCGATGCCATTGAAGCGCAACTAATGGCTTATTTAGCAGCAAGATTTTTTGAAAACCTACCTTCAAGTTTTTCTGGCACAACCGGGGTGCCACAGCCGACCATTGCTGGTCAGCTATTTAGGCCTCATTCTTCATAAAATTATAAAAAATTTCTCTTTACATTAATACTGGTTGAGAGTTATAAATATTTATGTACCGAACGTTCGGTTTAATTTTAATCGGTCGACGTTTTTTAAGGAGTAAATTTTATGAAGAAATATGCAGTCGTTATTTTAGCTGATGCAACAACAGGTTCAGAAGAAGCGCTGGGACGCATTCTTAATGCCCTAGTTTTAGCAAACGATTTGGTTGCCAGAGGTGACGATGTTAAAATTTTTTTCCAAGGTGCTGGAACCCGTTCGATTAATGTTTTGGAAGATAGTTCACACCTAGGTCATGGTTTGTACCAAAATGTTAAAGATAAGATCTGCGCATCGAATGCATGCTCATCAGCTTTTGGATCGAATGTAACAACAGTACCTTTACTTAGTGAGTTTGAAATAAAAGGTCTTGGTGGGGCAACCAGTTTAGCTAAGTATATCCATGAAGGATACTCTATGGTATCTTTCTAGAAAAGGTAAAGTACCCTAGGCTACTGCTGGGTATAAGCGGTATGTTTGATAAAAAAAGTATCATAGAACAACTTCTGAAAGTTATTCGCGAAAAAGGATATGCAGGAATGAGTTTGTCCTGCATATCCGAAGCGACAGGTCTTAAAAAATCGAGTATTTATCATTTTTTCCCCGATGGAAAAAACCAGATTGCGCTTGAGATTATTAAATTTGCAGACCAGATGCTTTCCGAAAAATTTCTGCAATTGGCTGAATCTGGTGATGCTTATGATGTGAAATTTAATAAAACATTAAACATTTTATCGGAATTTTATGGAAAGGGTAACAGTAGTTGTTTGCTTGACGTAATGACCATCGATAATAATGATGAACAGACTCAAAAAGCTATTAAACAATTATTACTTAAACTCATCAACGTTTTTAAGGCGCTTTTTCAAGAGGCTGGTCTTGAGGAGCGTGGCGCACATTTGAACGCTACAGATATAGTTGTTAGACTCCAAGGGGCTTTGGTTATTTGTAGGGTTACTAAGGAAACTCAATATTTTGCTGATGTAATTAGTTCATTGCGAATTGAAGCTAAAACCACCTAGTTGAAAAAACTTACGATCCCGGTCACAGATTTATAGGGCGTTTATTTTTTTCTAAACGTATCTAAGCTTACGATGTTAGATCCATCTTTTGGAGTCTCAGTTTTCTTAGTCGATTTTTTATCAGGTGCTTTATCCGCCTTAATGATCTTTGCAGCTTCTTGAGGTTCTTCCATAGTTGGGCTGAACTGAAGGCCAAACTTAACAGAAGGATCCACAAAGCTTAACAGGGCACTATAGGGTACGTACAATTTTTCATGGGCATCGTCAAAACATAAGGTAACGGTAAAACCGTTTGCGTCGGCAGCTAAATCCCAGAATTCGTACTGTAAAACAATGGTAACTTCATCGCCATATTGATCACGCAGGTAATCGGGAATATCAACGCCTGGATGTTCTGTGGCGAAGGTAATGTAGTAGTGGTGATTCCCGGGCAACCCATTTTTCGCTGTATAAGATATGGTTTTGTAGACAACGTCTCTGAGAGCGTTTTGTACCATTACCTCGTAATCTAATGGGTCTTTTGCCACGGTCTAGTTCTCCTCACGTTTCATCTTATAGTGGGGGATATTCTGTTGCAAGGCTATCCCCCAAGCCCCTAAAGGCTTACCGCTTCAACAAACAGGGTTTGTTTAAGCAGCAAGTGCAGCAGCAACCTCACGGTTAGCATTTGCAGCAGCAACTACTACTCCAAAACCAAAACGGTTTTGATTAGTATTCACTGCTTTCCTTCTACGAGTGTTACGATTTGCGACACTTGTAATGTTTAGTCCGATAACGACGGTACCATGCCGAGCGAAAGATCTATCTTTACCACGCGTGTCGAAGCTGTGTCGCCCCCATAATACATATGGTGGAGGCGCCGGGTACCGCCCCCGGGTCCACTACGCCTATTCCATAAACCGTTTATCGCTATAGATGCAAGCATCAATTATAAATATAGACTTTTTTTAAAATATTTCAAGGATTTGATAAGGATGTTATTTAGTTTTATCAGTTCTTTAAAGAGATAGCTGTCATATTCTCTCGATAATTTCTTGCCAGCCAGGTTGTATATGTTTTAGCTATACATCTTTTATATGTTCCATTTAAATATCTTTAAATATTTTGTCGTTGAACTATTCAGAAGTCATTATCAATGTGCATTAAATCTAAAAGACCTTGCTGTTATTATATTTTTTTTTTAATGTAACTCAATTGATCAAGAAAGAAAGATAAAAAATGTTCTCACTTAATGGCTTTTCAGCTCTTGTAACTGGTGCTAGTGGCGGTATTGGCAGATCAATCGCTTTAGTT
The DNA here is from genome assembly GCA_903874955.1 of uncultured Alphaproteobacteria bacterium. Lineage (GTDB taxonomy): Bacteria > Pseudomonadota > Alphaproteobacteria > Paracaedibacterales > CAITNM01 > CAITNM01. The sequence continues at coordinate 5,494 of CAIQTY010000037.1, forward strand.
TTAGCAAGGCAAGGTGCAAGTGTAGTGCTTAGTGGAACCAGGGCGGAAGCATTAGAAGAAACGGCTAGAGAAATTTCCCTACTAGATGGTATTTCCCAAAGCGTCATTTGTAATTTGTCTGATCCACTTTCAATAGAATCCCTTTTCCCAAAAGCTGAAGAAATTTTTGGAAAAATTGATATTGTTGTTAATAATGCAGGTATAACTCGCGATGGGTTGGCGATGCGCATGAAAGACGAAGATTGGCAGGCGGTGATTGATGTTAATTTGACGGCAAGTTTTCGTATTTGTAGGGCTGCATTAAAAGCAATGATGCGCCGTAAATATGGCAGAATTATTAATATCTCATCAGTCGTAGGCTTAATGGGAAATATGGGGCAGGTAAACTATTGTGCTTCTAAGGCTGGTTTGGTTGGTATGTCAAAAGCCTTAGCTCAAGAAGGTGCCTCCAGAGGAATAACCGTCAATTGCGTGGCGCCAGGGTTTATTGAAACGCCTATGACCCATGATTTACCAGCAGGCGTCCGTGACAAGTTATTAGCAAACATTCCTTGCGGTGCCTATGGAAAGCCAGAAAATGTGGCATCAGCGGTTGCTTTTTTAGCCAGCGAACAAGCTGGGTACATCACCGGCCAAACCATTAACGTTAATGGTGGGATGTTGATGATTTAGGCTGCTTAGCTGCTCAGTGGGATGCACGCCCTGACAAGCCCAGTAAACAATGGATGAGGCCTGAATGGCCTTGAAATTAGCTCTGGGTGAAACTGACAGGCTATAAAAAATGGGTGAGGGCTATATTCAATAATTTCAGGAAGTAGCTCATCAGGTGACATACCAGAAAATACATATTTTTTCTTTTCTAGAGCTTCTTTATATTTCATGTTGACTTCATAACGGTGCCGGTGACGTTCTTGAATTTCTGTTTTTCCATATAAATTAAACGCGAGCGTTTCTTCTTTAATGGTGCATGGGAAAGAGCCAAGGCGCATGGTGCCACCTAAGTCATCAGAAACACCACGTTTTTCTTTTTCTTCGCCGCTCATCCATTCTGTCATGCGGGCGACAACAGGATTATTGGTAGGTCCAAATTCCGTGCTTGATGCGTCACGCATCCCAAATTCGGTTCGAGCTGCCTCAATAACAGTGAGCTGCATTCCAAGGCAAATGCCAAGCAACGGGATATTATTTTTACGTGCATAATTAATGGCCTGAATTTTTCCATCAATTCCTCGAGCGCCAAATCCACCAGGAATTATTAGTCCATCAACACTTTGGATTTTTGCAAGCAAGCTTTCGTCTTCGGCATCAATCCAATTTTTTTCAATTTCTATCTGTTCTGCAATTCCGGCATGGGTGATGGCTTGATCAAGGGACTTATAGGCATCTTTTAGTTGAACATATTTACCAACAATACCGATACGGACTTTTGCTTTAGGGCTTTTTAAGCGAAGATTTAAAGCTTGCCATGGTTTTAAGTCAGGTTGTTGTTCAATGCCGAACGCATTAGCCACTGCCTGATCTAGGCCCTCTTGGTTATACACCAAAGGTATTTCATAAATATTACCAGCATCTTGTGCACATATGACATTTTCATAGGATACGTTGCAAAACAATCCTAATTTTTGTCTTGCTTCTTCAGGAATATCATGTTCACTGCGGCACAAGAGAATATCTGGTCTAAGCCCGAGAGTTTGAAGGGCTTGCACTGAATGTTGGGTTGGTTTTGTTTTAAGTTCCCCTGCAGCCGCCAAATAGGGCAAAAGTGTTACATGTACAAGAATGCTATTTTTCTCGCCCAGTTCGTTTCTGATCTGCCTGATCGATTCAAAAAAGGGTAGGGCTTCGATGTCGCCAACAGTGCCACCAACTTCACATATAATGACATCAACCTCATCGCTACCATTTCTAATGAAATTTTTTATTTCATCGGTAATATGGGGGATAACCTGGACCGTGGCTCCTAGATAATCACCGCGTCGTTCTTTAGCAATAACAGAAGAGTAAATTTTTCCTGAGGTTATGGTATCAAACTTTGTTGCATCTTGGTTAGTAAAACGTTCGTAATGGCCAAGGTCTAGATCCGCTTCAGCGCCATCATTGGTGACAAAAACTTCACCATGTTGATAAGGATTCATTGTACCAGGATCAACGTTTAAGTACGGGTCAAGTTTACGTAGTCGCACGGATAAACCACGTGCCTGCAAAAGCGCCCCTAGCGCAGCACATGCAAGACCTTTACCTAGCGATGAACTTACGCCCCCGGTCGTAAAAATAAACTTAGCCATATTTATGGCTTAGCTGGAGTTTGGCTTACGATTTTTGTCTGGTTTTTAATAGAATGACTGGTAAGCACCGTCATGAATAAACAGTTTGCCATAAAGAGTGCTGCTAACCCTGCTGTTACCCTAGTTAAAAGGTTTGCTGATCCGCGAGCCGTGAACATGCTACCGCTGTTTCCACCGCCGCCCATACCAAGAGCGCCGCCCTCACTGCGTTGAAGCAAAATAACACCAATAAGTGCCAACGTTATAAAAATTTGTATAATTAACAGGGTATTCATAAAATCCTCGATTACTTATTTCGCGCTAATGATCATGATCATTTGTTTACCTTCCAGCTTGGGGTTGTGATCAATTTTTGACACTTCCTCAAATTGGCTTTTTACTTTCATTAAAATTTCATAGCCTATATTTTGGTGGGATAATTCTCTGCCTCTGAAACGCATAATAATTTTAACTTTATTTCCTTCTTCTAGAAATCTTTTAATCGCTTTGCATTTGATTTCAAAATCATGGGGATCAATCATTGGCCTGAGCTGAATTTCTTTAACTTCAACAACTTTTTGTTTCTTTTTTGCCTCGGCTTTTTTCTTTTGCAGTTCGTACTTGTACTTGCCGAAATCTAGAATTTTACACACTGGTGGCTCAGCATTAGGAGACACTTCCACCAAATCGAGACCTGCGTCTTGTGCCATCTTAATGGCTTCGGATCTGGTAACAACGCCCATCATGTCACCTTTATCATTAATAAGTCTAATGCGTGGAGCCTGGATTTCGTGATTAATTCGTGGGCCCTCATGACCGCGGGTTTCGCGTTGTGGGTTTCCATCGTTAGGGAAGCGGCTAATAACAAGTCTCCTTATAAGGTAAATACATACTGAAAAACTATCAGAAAACTCTAATCTAGTCCACGGAAATTGAATATCGATGAACTTTGCGCTGACTGATGTTGCTTTTGGTTTGAATTCAGCAAACGCTCACGATGTTATTTGAAGAGAATGAAGCGTAAAAATTCACTCTGCAAAACTCTTAATAGACTCCACGGGACTTGTGTTTATCCCATGAAGTCTCTTTTATTTCCCTTTAAATAATTCAATAATTTCAGCAGGTGGTTCTTGATACTGTTCTGTATAAGCGTAAAACCAATAAATTATCTTAAGTATTTCTTGATCAGTTAGCATTGTTTGTCCGTTTAATTTTTTTCGAACAGTATTTCTAATTATGTCAGCATTTTTAAAATAATCTTTTAGTGTCTTTTTAGCAAGAAATGCAGTTGGATTTTTTAAAGATTTTGCGTTCATTAATTCGTTATAAAGTTTCTCCATTTCAAGCTCAACGATAGAATCATCGAGATAAAGCCGATCATTGTCTTCTCTATCATTATTTTCCTTGTTTTCCTCATAAAGCATCTCTGCGAGAATTTTAGCAGAAGAAGCAACTTTAGAAGACGAGCCATTATTTTTATCGTCGACGATCGACCGTATAGAGCTACCTTCTGCTGCAATTGAATCACTGGTTCCATTGTAGCAAAGGTTAGTAATAAAAGCGGTCAAGAACGTTACCCAATCTTTATCAGGACTATTTTTTTCAATTAAAAATCTGAAAGTTTCACGAATACTTATGGGTAGGACCATCAATCTTTCACGAACTTTTTCTATATATTTTTGTTTTAATTGCTTAAGTTGATCAACACTAGGTGGAACTATAGTGTACAGTTTTTTGTATTCGGTGATGTAATCTTCCGTCAAATCTTCAGCGTGAAGATCGTTAAATGTTGTGATAGGGTCTATTTTTGGTCCAATGTCCCCAAAAAATGCATGTCCATTATCAATATTAGGAAATCTTCTTTTATTTTGTTTTACAGCTTTCTCTGGGGCAATAATCAATTTTTTAGAAGGAAAAAACAAACAGCCTTTTGTATCTGTATTTGACAATACATCATCCAGACTAAAATTTAAATTTCCATGATTTTTAATTATTTTAATTCTATCTAGAGCATCGCTAAATTCTTGCATATAAGTATCTTGCTCTGCCATTCCAGTTAACCCCATAGATGCACCGCGAATAACATCAGAGACAATAAATGCTTGAATTTTTTTGTCTGTCATAAGTTTTTCAAGTTTGGGCATAACCTCGTTCATGAAGAATTGAACATATAATTGTTCATCAGCATTCAAACCATCAGGCATACTGAAATGTTTTTGATTATTCCAGAAATGCCATTGTTTAGCGCTATTGTTAGGTGCCGAATGTGTTATTGATGGTTGTCCAATAGGTTGTTTTGCTGCACTAGCATCTTGCGCTTTTTGGACTTTAATCGTTCCGTTTGTTAAATTTTCATCTAAAAAAATATAAAGGTTTAGAACTATTTCTGACTTTTGAATGTCTGTGAGAGCTCCAGTATCTATAAAAAGACGGATATTTTTAAGTCCACCACCTGGATTTCCATAAAGCACGCTACCCACAAAGTTGCCTAATTCCTCAGCTACTAAATTTTTCCCGTCGTTATTCAAGTTAACGAAGGTTATTACTAAAGTTTTAATCCAATCAGCTGGTTCAGTATTTTTTCCAGCAAAACATGCAACGCCGATTCTTTTTAGTTCGTCTAGCATAGAAGTATATCTTCCATCTGTTTTAGCAATTGCATTAGTAATAATTGTGCTATAATTTTCTTGAGCATCTAGCTGATCTCTTCTTGCTGCTTCAATACTTCTAAGGCGCTCTTCCTCAGCTCTTCTTGCTTCTTCACGTCTAAGACGCTCTTCCTCAGCTCTTCTTGCTTCTTCACATCTAAGACGCTCTTCCTCCAATCTTCTTTCTTCATCTTGATAGGGCAGAGCTTTCCTTGGGGTGTAAATATAATGAGGTTCAGCACCTATACCTCTTTTCACCAAGTCATTTAAAACCTTTGCATGACCTTCAACTGAACTAGTATCTTTTGAATCCGCATACCATATTTCATCTTTCGTAAAATTAAGATTGCGCCCATAAGCAGCGGCTTTTTTGACAATTTCTTCAATAAGAGCTCTCTCACTAGTATTTGCTGTAAGTTTTGATGTAACGCCATTCTTATATCCATGACCGGTCATCATTCCTAATACAAGCTTTGAAAATTCAATCTCTTTAAGGTTTTTTTGTTTTAAATCATTTTCTAAAACTGCTAGCGCACCAACCACATCTAACTGAGTTTTTAATTCTGCTTTCTTGGCTTCAATGGCATCTTTTTTTCGATCACGATATTGCCTAATATCAGCATGGCTTGCTATTGATTCAGTATAAGCTTTACTACCCACCAGGGTTGAAAAGATAAAAAAGGTAATTTTAAAATACATCATCTTGATTTAAAAATAAAAAAATATAACTATATATCTTTATAATGTAAAAATATTAAAAATTCGTAAAATGAAATTTTATTTTATATGCGTATTATGTTTTATAAATCTTTGGATCTGGAAGATTTGTTTGTGTTTGATCAATTTTTCAAAATGTTGTTTTGGGTTTGAATTCAGCAAAGATGTAGCATGTTGTTAAAGAAATCCAAATGCAAAAATTCACTCTGCAAAACTCTTAATAGACTTCATGGGGCTTGTGTTTATCAATTAAAGCACCCTGAGATTTATCAAAATAATTGTTGCTTGATGCTGCAGGAGTTGGTTAATAAAATGCTCCACAACCAACACCAACCAGTGCGATTGATAATACCAAACTAAGACAAATATTTTAAATTATTAGGAACCCTAATATAAATATATCTCATAATTATAATTTATGTTTTGTTGGTTAATTTTTTATTAATTGTGTGATTCCTTTTATTCCCTTAATGACTATTGCTAAAAACTACTGAATTTTATCCGGATCTGCCCCAAAGTATTGCATGGTATCAACCATATGATCGGAAAGGGGGGCGGTGATCACCATCTTGCCACCATCGGGTAGGGGGAATGCTAGCTGATAGGCATGCAAGTGCAAGGTTAGTCCCTTTACAGTTGCGCCATATTTATAATCACCCACAATTGGCCAACCTGATTCACTGAGGTGCACGCGGATTTGGTGGGTTCTTCCGCTTCTTGGCCAGCAATCGACTAAGCAAAAATCACCAAGCTTTTTCTTAAGCATGTATTGGGTTTCCGCTGGGCGAGCGTGGGGTCCGTTAACGACCATTTTTTCCTTATTGCCAACCATTTCTTTACCAATCGGAAAATCAACTGTACCTTGTGCAGGGCGCACGTTTCCCTCAACAATGGCTCGGTAGGTTTTTTGCACCCCATGGCTGCTAAATAGGTGGGTAAGATACTGGGCCATCGGAATGGTTTTTGCCATAACTAAAACCCCACTGGTCTCTTTATCGATTCGATGTACCAGTCTTGCTTCAGGATTATACGCTTTCATAATTGCATCGATATGGCGCTTGGTGCCTGTGCCGCCTTGAACAGCTAGTCCTTGCGGTTTGTTCAAGGCTATCATGTGTTCATCTTCCCAAACGATGATGGTCTCAATCCATTTGATATCCTCATTGCTAACGTGAACTTCGCGTTTAATTCTCTCTGTCGAATGGGTTGTGTATAAAGACATATCAACCAGAATGCGAAGTTGTTCTTCAGATTCAACGCGGGTGCTGCTTTTGGCGGGTTTGCCATCGACGAGAATTTTTTTACTGCGCAGGAGTTTTTCCAAAGCTCCCTGGGTAAGCCCTGGGTAGAGGCGGCGTAAAAATCGATCAAGACGGGTCAGATTATATGGAATAGAATCAGTCATTTATTTTGCTTTTACCTCTACAAGGGTTTTCCAATTTGTTGTGTATGCTGGGGTTTTGTGGTCTCTTTTGTTCATCCATCCGACGCTTTGACCACATGATAATGGACGAACGGTCCCAAGGCCAAAACGTTGATTGATGCTATCCATAACCTTATCAATGTCGGGCTTTCTAGATTGATTGACTGAAACGAATAATTCTTTAGCAGACGGGGCGTTTGCATCACGCAGGTCAATCGCCATAATACCCAGTTTATGGTAAGCAACCGTTGGGTCAAAAAAACTTTCAACTGCTTGCTGCGCAAGGGTAATAATCGATGTTGTATCATTCGTAGGAGCTGCCAATACGATTGTTTGCTGATGAAAAACCGGTTTTTCGCTGCGGTAACGAGAATTCCGAGCGTACACCCAGATGGTCATGGTTTTTTGCGAAGATGCCCGTAGCTTGTGGGCCAGGCGAAACCCATAACGTGCGATGATTTGTTTTAGGGTTTCTAAATCTTGTACCGGCTCTGATAAGCTTCTGGTAATTTGAATGGATTTTTTGCTTTCCTGAATCAGGCTTAAGGACAGACATGAAATCCCGCCAAGCTCACGCAGGGTTCGTTCTACAATAACATTATATTTTCTTCTGGCCCAAGCAGGATCAGTCGTCATCAGATCATAGGCAGTGTATACGCCATGTTCTTTTAGGCTTTTATTAAGCCTTGTGCCAATTCCCCAGATTTTAGCAACGGGAATAGCTTTTAAATTATCATGATAGGCTTTGGTGTGGTCTATATAGCATGAAATCCCGCGCACTTTGGATTCAAGATTCGCAAGCTTCGCTAAGGTTTTTGTCGGGCCAAATCCAATTGAAGTGGGAATGCCTGTACATTGTAATATATGCTTTCGAAGCCGATCACCTTCCTCGGCCCAGTTTATTGAATCATTAAATTCTAAAAAGGCTTCATCAACTGAGTAGACTTCAACTTTTTCACATTCCTGCTGCAAGATATTCATGACTCTGCGGCTCATGTCTCCGTACAACTCAAAATTACAGGATAGTACTTGGATATCGTAGGCTTTCACTAAATGGCGTATTTCAAATAGAGGGGCCCCCATGGGAATGCCTAGAAGCTTTGCTTCATTAGAGCGAGCGATAGCGCACCCATCGTTATTTGATAGAACAATCACAGGCTTGTTTTCAAGATCAGGCCTAAAGACCCGCTCGCAGGAGACGAAAAAGTTGTTGCAATCAATTAAAGCAAACATGGGTAGCACCAGATGACATTATCAAGAATATAAAACCATATGGTGTTTGCGTCTAGTTATCATATCGTTGGTAAGATTTTATCTCAATATTGTTTTATGAGTATTTTTGAGGGGTGATATTTAATTATTAACTCAATATTAATTGCTGTATTTTAAATTGTAAATACAATAAATAGAAATTATAGGATCAAAATGGAAAACACAAGCGTAAATAATAAAAAAACGTATTCTGTAAAATTATTGCAGAATGCACTAAAGCTTACCGCTGTTAGTATAATTTTTATTGGGGATGGGTTTTGTTCTGCACCTAAATCAAACTCCTATCTATCATCAGCGAGTAGCCTTTTATCATCAGCGAGCAATGCTGTATGGAATAATGCATTTATTCCTACACAAGAGAATCTTGATAAAAAAAATATCATAGATCAAATAGTTCTAGGGACACAGATAAAACAAGTTGTAATTGATAAACTATGGAAATTAGATATAAAAAATCTTAAATTAATACAAAAGCTAGTTACAGGAATGAATTCTTCTGATGGAATAATATGGTGTGAGTTTTTTGCTAAAAAATCATTTGCTTATCTTAACAAATTAGCTTCACTTGTTAAAAATACGACCCCTCAAGCTAAATCTAAGCTGTTAGATCAATCTAAGCTGCTAAATAAGTTTTACCTGGATGATGATTATCTTGAAACAATAGCTTTCCTTACTAAAAATATGACCCATGAAGATAAATCTATACTGTTAGAAAAGTCTTCTTCTCTCGGTATGGATGCGCCTGATAAGAGACTTGAATTAATAAATAAATTTAATTTATTAGTATCCAGGGGAGTTTTTCGTCCAGTTCTTTTCCTTGATAAGCCAGAGAGTGAAGTTAAATTTGTGGCTTCCATAGAGCATTTTGTTAAACCTGAACATTTAAAAGAATTATCAAAAAATATTCGTTGGGTATTGGAAGAAACCAATGTAAATATTACAAAAGGTTATTATGAAGCAATAAATCCTCATAACCCTAACATTACTGCATTAAGCAGAGTAGGTGATTTGAATACAAAAGATGAAAACTGGGTTGTTTGTTTAAAATTAGTTCCAATAGAAATTGTTGCATTGTTAGAAACAATAATTGCAAAATTAAATAAAAAATTAGAAGAAAAAATCATTGATGCAAATCAGTTAAAAGATGCTTTATATGCAATAAAGGTTTTGCTTATAGGTCATGTCAATAAAATTTATGAATTTGAAATTGATTGCGCTAAAATGGAGCTAGCAGCTAATGAGCCATTTAGAGAATTTAAACAACTACCAGTTTATAGAGGAAATGCAGAAACATATGATCAGTATAGAGTCGCTAAGAAAAATGCTCAGCAACAAATCCTAGCATGGCAAGAAAAACTCATACGTCATGAAAAAAAGTTGAATGCCGACGAAGAAAAATTCAGAAATAATCTCCAATCTATCAATAATATTATTGATAATGAACCGGAATTTTACAATAAGTTTATGAATTATATTGTTCCGTTGACTTGATAACATAGCGTATGTCTCAACTAAAGCTCCTCCGACTAAGTCGGAGGAAGCTTTTATTGGGATAACGAAATTTATGAATCGTACTATTGATCAGTCTTTGCCGTATTGACGGTGTTTGTAGACCTCTTTGAATCATCAGACGATATATGTGTAGTGCTGGTGCTTTTTAGTGACGCACTAGTTGGAGTAATTGAAACTGCCAAGGTTGCGAGCGGCGCCGACGATGCTGCTGGAGCTGATAATGAATTTGTAGCCGTACTTGCTTCTTTTGATGGATCAATAACTTTAAGGCGTCCGGTTTCTATTAATTTCTTTTTAATATGTTCCAGCTTTAACAAATCACTCAAGAAGCTATTTGTTTCGCCGCAAATTCTTCTAAATGTCATGTGAGTATGATAATATTCATGCTCTTTACGGATTTTCTGGTCAAGGGAATACACAATACCATTTTCTCCAACCGTAATCTCTGTAACCATTGGTTTTGGTGGTTGTTGTCCAAAAAAATTCATAAAAGGAAGATAATTAAGCCGCTTCAAAGAATAATTCACACCTCTCAATAGTAGTGAGTCATCCTGGTTGTCAAAGTCAAATATACAATGCCCCACAGCCCGTATAAGATCCTTTCTTTCTGAAATGAGCACTGATACGTTTGGATGCGTATCCTGTGCTCCGATTTGATCTAGTTTGGAATAAAAAGCAGACATGTTATTTAAAACGCTTTTTGCTTGCTTAATATAATCACTGGTATTTTTATAATCACTGATATCTTTAGTTATTGTTTGTGTGATTTCAAATTTTATGATTGCGTCGTGGCCTGAAGCTGCTTTTCCTTGGGAAATATAATCGTATATTTCTTGAGCGCTAGAATTAAATTCCTTAAATAGGATCAGTTGCTTTAATGGTGTAAAGCAGTGCCGTATTACTTTTTTATCATCAGCTGCTAAATCCGAAGAAGTGCTTGATGAAGAACTTGCCGATGAAGCGTGAACGAAGTTTACCAAAAAACATCCGACAACGCTGAATAGTAAAGCAATTTTTTTGAAATTTAGGCTCATAAGAATCCCCCTTACATTTAAAGTTAATTCACTGTAATTCTGCCAATTCAGTTAATGGTTTTGGGTTGTATATTTCTATAAAACGTCTTAATTCACGACGAGTTAACAGATGATAAAATTGTAGCAGCAATTACGTTAATGCCAAGTAAAGAAGGTGGTGTATTAATAATAAATGTGAGAGTTTTTATTTCACTTTGATTTATTGTGGTCAATGCAAAAAATATTATTTGCTGATTTGATAATAATATTTGACTGAAGATAGTGCGCCAATAGATAAACGGCTCTCAATCGCTGCTATAAAAGGGTTGCATTAATATTTTCTTTTGAAATTATTCCATGCAAACTAGATCCGTATTCTAAGGTAACGGATCTAGCGCGCAAGGAACTTCAGATTTTTTTAGGGTGAGCGTTATCTTAGCTTGGTCCTGCTGGTACTAAGATTTCGTAGTTTATTGGTACATATAAATTACTTAGATCTAGATTATATAACTCTATATGTGAAGTATACTTGAATGAATCAACTGAAAATTCATACATTTTTAATGGTATGCCTAATTTTTCTTTCAAATGTTTTGCGTAATGGTTGTCAAAAATGCTTGATTCATAAGCAATAAAAAGGCTTTTATTCTCTAGCGGTTTTTCAGCTTGTTCTAAGGCTGCTCTCATTCCTGGAGTAGACAATTTCTCTAGGTGAGTACCTAAAATTCTGTCGAATAGGCTTTGATGCCTATATTTGACGCATTCAAGTAAGCTTCGATCAAATGCTGCATTCGTAGCATCTGCTTCCAACCTATCAAGGATTGCCTCTTTTTGATTCATATAAGCATGAACTAAACCATCATCTTTTGCTTTTTGGGAAGGCTTTGGATTGCTTGATCCAACAGTTAAAAGTGTTAAGTATTCTTGGTTCCCATGGGCAGCTGCGCAAACATATAAGGCATCTATTAGATTTTGCGATGGCAGAGCCGCAAGCCTAGAAAACAAATTCAGGGCCTCTTTTACAATTTTCCATTGATTTTCCCTAGCTTTCTTTGCAGTGAATGCTTCTACAACGTTGATACTTGGTTTTTTTCCAGTGTTTGCTGATAGCATCTCCTCTGCTCGAACATAATTCCCCCTGTTTAAGGTTAGATCTAAAGCGTAGTTTTTTGCCTCAACGGATGGTTTAGGCCAGGACGCACTTGCTAGCATTCTATCCATTAAGGTGTAATTATTGAGTTTTGCAGCTTGAGTGTACAATAAGATTACACTGGTTTGATCAGGTTGGAACTTTTCTAAAATTTTCATTTTCTCTTCAGTTTCTAGAAGTGAAGTTCCTCTTTTTTTTAAATCGGTTGTAAAAGCTACGATAAAGCTCTGTGCCAACCAATTTTTCTGCTGATGGCGCATTTGTCGATTGCCTTTTAAAAAAAGCTCAGTATGGTCTAACACAAACTGTGCAAACTCTCCAAAACCATGACTATTACAATAGTTCAACAGTCCATCAGCAAAATTAGATTGCCAATCTCTATTGTTTTTTTCTCGCGACGAAATAAACCAAATAAATGCTCCAAGATATCCTTTCCCGATGGTGCTTTCAAAATTTTTAAAATGTTGTTCTAGGAAGCTTTTTTTTCCAAATAAAGGAGTTGGAGTTCTAAAGGGGGTATCGCCGCTTCCAAAAAAATCTTCAAAAGTTTGTTTAGATGCCAGTAAAAATAACGTTCCTTGCCAACCCACTTTGCAAAGTAGGCTATGAACTAGTTTGCGCTTTTTGAACGTTTCTTTTTGTTCAGATTCATATTGTACGGGGCGTAAACTCTTAAATTCAGCAGGAGCTATTTTTTCTTTTAATTTTTCATTGAGTTCAACAATATTTTTTTTAATGTCAGCACTATGTAATAATTGCAGGGCTATCTGTGCTTTTTTCCAGCTTTCCAGCTCGTCTAATGAATCTGCTGAAAAAATTGCTGTACACCCGATCCATAGTATCATTATTGTTTTTAGTAGAGTCATAGCACCTCTATTCAATTCTTTTTGATAGCAATATAATATATAGTAATAAATATTTTAGTTACAATAAGCATTTTATATTTTTTACGATTTTTAAATTCTTAATGATGCGCTCAAATATATTATTTTTAATGACACATAGCATTAACTTCTTTTTCAAAAATTGTGTGCTACATTTACTCAGGATATACAAACAAAAATTTTTATGCGCATTCTTTTTCTTGGTGATGTTTATGGCCGCAGCGGACGAGACGCGATAGCACGTCATCTTCCCTTTTTAAAACAAAAATATAAACCGGATTTTACGATTGTTAATGGCGAGAATGCCGCCCATGGTTTTGGATTATTGCCAGAAATGGCAAAGGATTTTTTTAGCCTTGGCGTTGATATTATTACCGGTGGTAATCATACCTTTGATAAAACAGAAATTATTGCCGCCATGAGCCAAAGCCAAAATATTTTGCGCCCGATAAATTATCCTAAAAATGTTCCAGGAAAAGGCTTTGGGTTATATCCCTATCGGGGTAAAAATCTTTTAGTAATTAATGTGATGGCCCGACTATTTATGGAGTCTTTTCTAGATTGTCCATTTATGGCGGTGGAAGAATTATTAAAACGCTATCCTTTAGGTGGTTCTATTGCAGGCATATTTATTGATATGCACGGGGAGACAACTTCTGAAAAAATGGCTTTAACCAAATATTTTGATGGTAAAGTTTCAGCGGTTATCGGGACACATACTCATATGCCTACCGCCGATGCACATATCATGAAAGGTGGAACTGCTTATCAAAGTGATGCGGGAATGTGCGGAGATTATGATTCTGTTATCGGACTTCGTACCGATACAGCAACAGCAACATTTTTGAAAAGGGTTCCTAAACCAAAACAACAAGAACCTGCGACTGGTGAGGGAACAGTTTGTGGTGTAATCATTGAGATTGGTCAAAACGGCCATGCCGAATCCATTGATCCAATTAGGGTAGGGCCAATATTGAAAAATACTGGCCTATAATTTTAGGCAAAGCGCCTACTAATAAACTGGGTTGAATTCGCTGTTTTAAATAAAAAGGGATGACTAAAGAAGAGCATTGCAATTGCGATGTATGCATAGCGTGCTTCTGCAGCTCCTGCTATAAAAAATAGGGATAACACAAGACTAACGCCCATGATATTTTGGAAAAATAAGCTGACATATTTTGGATTCTTGTTAAAGTTTCTGTATCCTTTATATATATAAATAAGCTGCCATAGGAAATATAGTGCATAAGCCATTAACCATTTGGCTATTGTAAAGATGCCTAATTTTTCAATCCAAGTGATTACCTTGGTAATTAAGGGCGTGCTTTCACCCTTAATATCACTCGGATGCTTGAGAAGCGATACGGTCAATTGTGATTTAAAAACTCCAAAACGGTGTTTCAGGTAGGAAGTGGGATAGTTAAATATTGCCTTGAGCCAAAATGAGTCTAATGCATCTAAATTATCTGGATTTTCTGTAACTGAAAGAGGGCTGTTATTCGTGTAAATTAAGTCATCAAGGCGATCAAAATTGTATAGCTTCTTTATTTTTTCGAAATTATAGTTTGGTGCTTGCTTTACATAATCTGGAAAAACTGGCTCATTGAGTTGTATGGATATTCCGGCGAGATCGTATAATTTATGATGTTCTCCCCTATTTGAATGGGTGGCCATAGTTTTATTAAACCCTACGACGCCAAGGATGATTACGCAAAAAAGAATTAGGCCGGCGAAGATCCAGTTTTTTGATTTGTCTGAAGAATAAAATTTAGCAAGCCAAAGGCACAGCCATGGAAGGGCTAAAGCGCCTTGATAAGTAGCACACGTCCCATAAAACGCAACGAACAACCATGTCAGCAGCGATAGCCATGATGGCGAGAGATCTTCACGCATACTATAAAAATGTAGCCAAGCAGCACAGAAAAGATAGGCATTTACAAACGAAATATCCTTAAGAACTAAAAGTTGATAAGCAAAAACAGGCGGCAACAGCGCTATTAAATATACCCACTTTGCTTTATGGGGTTCTGCCATTGCAAACAAGGTTGTCGCTGACCAATATAACATTAAATGGAAGATAAACATCGGACCAGGACCGCCGAATACTCTCCCAAAAAGTCCCCACACAAATCCCATCATCGGGGGATGAAAATCGCTAAGAGTGCCAGCTACCCCTTGCTGCATTTGAATCATACTATCAGGGCGTAACAAGCCAGGCCAAAATAAAAAAGCACAAACAGAAAAAGCAATAAAAGGTATAAACTTAATGGTAAGTGATTGACGTTGCAAAATAGTAGACTCGCGGATTTTCTGTTCTATAGGTTATGGTCCTGTCCATTGAATGTCAAAAGATTTTAGCTGGGTAGAGTGATATCACTATTTTTAACAAGAAGCTTATCTATTTTATCGTTCAAGATTTTTGTATTTTTTTATAAAAAATGCCAAGCATTAAAAGTGCAACGAGGCTGATTAAGCCACTGGCGATAAAAGTGGCGAACTGGTTGAACTGATGCGCTACAAATCCGCCTATTGCTCCTGCTAAAAATAATGCTAAAGAACTGATCAGATAGAAAAAACCGATTCCTGTTCCGCGCAAATCCTCAGGAACATTGTCGGCTATAAGGCTTAGAAACATGCTTTGGCTCATGCCGATTTGTATACCCCATAGGGCTACACCAATCATCATAACGCTCAGATCTTTTGCAAATCCCAAAAAGCAATCGGCCAGGATAAGAACGATAAAACTTAAGCATAAAAATCCATATCGACCAAAGCGATCAGATAAATACCCAACCGGATATGAGCATAGAGAATTCATTCCATTGTATAAAATCAAAATTGCATGGGAAAAACTTTGATCCATACCAAATGTGCCAGTTGCATGCAGCACAAGCACGGATTCACCAACTCTGGCACTCATGAAGACAAGAACAATAGCCATGAGAATCCAATATGGTCTGCCAAGTCTTTTTAAATCGCTTAAATGAATCGGATGGCGGATAGGTTTTTTATCGGCAGTTACTTCATCTTCATGCGGATCTTTTACAAAAAACACTACAATGGAGAGTCCAAGCAGGGCAGGAATACTTGCAAGCATGAAAACGGTTTGAAAATTTTGATTGCTTGCAATCATGCACCAAATGCCTAAGAATCCTCCAATAAAAGAACCGCTAACCGCAAGACTTT
Organism: uncultured Alphaproteobacteria bacterium; assembly: GCA_903874955.1. Lineage (GTDB taxonomy): Bacteria > Pseudomonadota > Alphaproteobacteria > Paracaedibacterales > CAITNM01 > CAITNM01. The sequence continues at coordinate 21,563 of CAIQTY010000037.1, forward strand.
GACGGAGTCCAAAACAGGCTCCTTTAGCGTCTTCTGGAGCAAGGTCTCCGACGAGTGCATCACGCGGGGTCGATTGTATGCCGTTTCCTAAACGATCCAACAACCTGGCAGATAGAACCGCACCAAAACTTGAAAACAGGGCAAGCAAAGGTCTGGCAAGAACTGTTAATGCAAATCCCCAAACAATAATTGATTTTCGTCGTCTTAAATAATCGCTGGCAACCCCTGAAAATAACTTTACTAAATAGGCCATAGCCTCAAAAAAGCCTTCAATTAACAAGACAACACCGGTAGCAACACCTAAAATTTGCTTTAGATATAAAGCCGCTATTCCAAAAACCATTACAGTTGAAATATTTAAAAGCATGCTTGCCAATCCAATTGCCCATATCGACAATGGAATTTTGTGTTTAATCTTCATCATCATAATTGCTAATAAAAGAGAAATATGGCCAAATGGTTGAAGACTAAGTAACTTATCAGATTCTTAAGTGGAGCGCAAATGAACAATGCAAAAACAGCTTTGGTCACAGGATCATCAAGCGGTATAGGTTATGGTATTGCAAAAATACTTCTTAAAAATGGTTATCAAGTAGTGATTCATGGGGTGGAATCTCAAGAGCAAGCTGCGCCAATGCTTAAAGATTTGTTTTCCATCGGGAATGTTCTTGGGTATTACAGTGTTGATGTCAGTAATGCGCCATCGATTGAGCAATTTTATAGTGATCTTCAATCAGCAAATATAACCATCGATATTCTGGTGAACAATGCAGGTATACAGTATGTCGCTCCTATCCAAGAATTTCCTATCCAGAAATGGGACCAAATCTTAGCAATAAATTTATCATCAGCGTTTCATTTTACTCGCTTACTGTTGCCTGCAATGCAGAAACAAAAGTGGGGGAGAATTATTAATATCGCCTCAGCACATGGGGTGGTTGCATCGGTAAATAAAGCAGCCTATGTTGCCAGTAAACATGGTATAGTTGGGCTAACAAAAGTTGCTGCACTTGAAAATGCTCAAAATGGCATTACCTGTAATGCCATTTGTCCTGGGTGGGTTCTAACTCCGCTGGTTGAGGCGCAAATTGAAAAGCGTGCATCTGAGCAGGAAATCAGTATTGATCAAGCTAGATCAAACCTGCTACTAGAAAAGCAGCCTACAGGGCAGTTTGCAACAGCTGATGAAATTGGTGAATATGTTGCGTTTTTATGTACTGACAGCGCTGCACAAATAAATGGGGCTTCCTTGACCATTGATGGGGGTTGGACAGCTCAATAGGAAAGCGAATGGCATGACTTTTGATCTACTATTTTGGCTGCTTGTTGCGGCAACGGTTTGCCTTGCGGGATTGTGTTATCAATTATTTAATCAAAAGCAGATTTTACTTCTTAAAAATACGCAACTTCAAGCACAGATTCAAAACGAGAGCCAAGTCCAGCAAATGTGGCAGCAGCAAATTGAACGGCTGACCCAGCAGGCTCTTATCAACCAATCTAATCAATTCTTAGGACTTGCTAAAGCGCAATTCGATGGGGTGATGGAAAAAGCCAATTTAACCTTTGAGCAGCGTCAACAGCAGTTCCAACATTTACTAGAGCCAATTTCGAAGTCTTTAGAACAAGTTAACGCCCAGGTTCAAACAGCAGAAAAACAGCGGATAGATGCTTTCGCAGATTTGCGCCGGCAGCTTACTGACATTGTAGTTTCTCAAAAAGATTTGCGCCAAGAGACAGCAACACTCGTAAAAGCGCTTCGCACGCCACATGCCAGGGGTCAGTGGGGAGAAATGCAGCTTAAAAGAGTCATTGAAATGGCGGGAATGGTTGACCATGTTGACTTTCTTGAGCAAGCTTTATCCGCCGATGGTAAGCTCCGTCCGGATATGATCGTGCGTTTGCCTGCAGGAAAAACAATTATAATCGATGCAAAAACCCCGCTTGCAGCTTACCTTGATTATCTAGAAGCAACTGATGATGGAGTTAAAGCCCAAAAGCTTCAAGACCACGCTCGCCATGTACGCACGCACATCCGCCAGCTTTCTCAAAAAAGTTATTTTGAGCAATTTGAGAATAGCCCAGAATTTGTTGTGTTATTTATTCCTAACGAGGCTATGTTTAGCGCTGCCTTGCAAGCTGATCCTGGATTGATAGAGGCCGGTGTGAACGAGAAAGTCCTTATGGCCACGCCAACAACGTTAATCGCTTTGTTACGTGCTGTTGCTTATGGTTGGCGCCAGGAAAACATTGCCGAAAATGCAAAAGCAATTTCGGTTTTAGGTCAGGAACTTTACAAACGTTTGGGGGATATGTCAGGGCACATGGAACGCATGGGCAAAGGGCTTAGTACGGCCGTGGATGCTTATAATAGTACCGTAGGTTCTTTTGAGCAGAGAGTATTGGTGAGCGCAAGGCGTTTTCAAGAACTCGACCCTAATCCTCATACCCTGGAGGAACCGAGCGTAATTGAAATTCCGCTTAGATCATTAAAGTCAACTTAAAGAGAGATCAACATGCCAAAACCAGCGACATTTATGGGTGCCATGCACGTTTGCCCGATGGTGACTATGGTGGGAATCGTGCCTGTCCCCCATGTGGGCGGGCCTGTAATGGGGACTGCCGCTACAGTTTTGGTAGCGGGTCCTCCTGCTGTGAATATCGGCGATATGGGTATTTGCGTGGGCCCACCGGATTCAGTTGCTTTGGCAAGCGTTACGGTTATGGCGCAAGGAAAGCCAATGGCACGTATGGGGGATTTGTCAGGTCATGGCGGTACGATTGTATTGGGAATGCCAACGATTATTGTTGGTGATTAGTTTATGCTGCCTAAAATTTTACTTATCCTACTAGGTTCGGAATCACCATTCCAAGGCAGTTTCCTCACGGTTTGATCCAGATTGATTTGGGTAGGTGCCCAAGCAAAACTATAGAATCTATAGTCTCCCTCTGACTTGATTAAAGAGTCCAATCAAAGGAATCTAACGTGTGACCAGGCAAGCCAGAGTAAAACTCGTGTAGCTGCGAATATTTTTCAAGTTTTTTTGGAGTATATAATCTCGAACTGAGGTGGATTTAATCTACAGCAGGTAGTGTTTAATTATCTTTTTTCTGAAATTTTGTTATTTTTTTAAATAGTTTTCTGAATTTCTACGTATTTAAATGATGGTTTACCTAAATTTTCCATCTTTAACTTGGTCTTTTTTGATTTTACTTTACTATTTAAATAATTTATTAATTTTTCTCTGGTAATATATATCTCTTTTTGGTACTTTAAATCGCAAATCAAATTATTGATATTAGGGCTAATTATGATCAAATTTCGTTCATTGCTATTTTTATTGTTGTTTTCTTTGGGGGTATTATTGCAGGCTGCAGCTGTAGCTGCACCTACACCTTCAACAGGTGATTATAATTATGATGACTTGCGTCATCGGCTTGAAAACACATCGGGGCCAGATGCTTTAGATGCATTTGTTGAATTTTGTGGAAGAAGAATAATTGCTGTTCCTCAGGAATACGACTTTTCAATTGATCGTGAAAATCAATATAAATTGAGTGAACAATGCCAGATAGCATGTACGATTAGGTCCGCCAGGATTGCTTTTATCCGATTAGCCGATGATCAACTTTCTCGATTATTAGTTGATTCTAAATATAACGAATTTCTATCAAGTGCACTTGGTTTTAGTTTTATTCACGGATGGATATTGGCACGATCAGAAGCAGTAATTACCCCCTATTACGTTGGTAAGTACTTTAGCTATGAAAAAATGTATCAGGGGTTAATTGCTCAAGTTGAATCTGGAAATATTAAAACACGTTTTAATGACTTGTTGTGTGATGGTATTGTAAGTATAAATGCTGCCAATGAGGTAAGAGAGCTCGGATACTTTTTTGACTACGTAATCCCCTTGCATTACGCGATTGAGAAGGCAAAAGAAGCACCTGTTACATCATCAGTAACGACGGCAGCGCCAACAATACAAAAATTTAATCCCGCACTTTCAATGAGGAGAATTATTCAAGATGCAACTGACTTCCGCTTGAATTGGGGTGTGAAAACTGAGCGTAATCCTTTTGTGTTTGACTCAAAAAGTGAGGTGAAGAAAAAAAAAGCGAGTTTTACTACTAGCACAAAAAAATCGACATGGGGAAGCTATGCTAAAGCAGCTTTTGTTGTTGGTGCTATTGCTATTGCTGGTCTTCGTGCCTATACGGTCCGTGATTGCATAGGGAGAGCACCTTATTTTAACCAAGGAAATGAAACTATAGGTTTATTCGATTTTACAAGTCCTTCTGCAGCTTATTGTTTAGTGAATCCAAGTGCTTATCCGAATCAAGAATGGATGCCAATAATTCAAAGTTCAGCTAATAGCACTAACGCCTCTTCCCAGTTTTCTGGTAATGGAGCTGTTGGTGGCGTTGGATCTGTGGACGATACGGATAACGAGGAAGGTGAAGAAGGTGATAAGACCTCAGTTGATGAAGAAGAATATGAACATGGATCTTCAAACTCAACAACTTTCCAAGGTTCTACAGAACTAATGTTACATTCAGCCAATGAGAAAGCACTAGTACTTTTTAACGGTACAGCAATAGCTCACAAAGATGACGAATTTTCTGTGATTTTGCGACCTAAAGATGAGTTTATTTCACTTTTTCAAATCTTGGGATGTTTTAGTCGCAAATATCAATCAGACTTATATCCAAAACATTTTAGAAATGATGTGTTCGATCATATATTCCAAGAAGGATATAACGAAACATATCAACAAAATTTTATAGATAGTTTTGACGATAACCAAAGAAAAGTATTGATTTCTGCTGGTCAACAGTTAAATTGTGGGCAAATTCGTGGAATATATCTCAAAAATATAAAATATGGAACACTTTTAGGTCCACAAAGGCAAACTTACGAACGGTTAAAGCTAGTATTATCTCAAAAACAGAAAGAAAAAATTTCTTCACTAAGACTACGAGAATATGATGAACTGGATGATGATGAAAAATTATTTTTATTGTTAACAGGGGTAATAGACGGATCTAAATCATCAGTAGTACAAAGAATCTTTACTCGCAATGGATGGGCACCAATGCAGCAAATAAATATACTCGAATTATCCAGCAAAGGACAATTTAACGATCAACTTTTAGGTTATTTATTAAATTTACTTGATGGAGGAGCAATAGAAATTGGTCAGAAATACGATCCTACAACTCGAAAGAAAATCCATTGTATAAAAGCTCAGGTTTCTCCAACGGAATATAATTTAATATACATAGACCCTTTGACTAAACAACCCAAGACCGATCGCTATAATAATAGGGGCTTTATTCCACCGGAAAATAATTATTTTCTCACCATAAATACAACAAACTAGGCCGTTTAAATCTTTAACACTTTTTAAAAAGGCATTTTTCAGGTAGGGTAAGTTTATGATTATCGGTCACGATCTAGCGTATTCGAACCTGGAAACAGCCCTTGAAAACGGCAGTCACCATGGGTTTTTATTGAGTGGGCCCAAAGGGGTCGGCAAAGCCTTATTAGCCCAGCGGCTTGCCTTATCAGCGCTTGCCAAAGCAAGTCCCTTTCCGGCGAAAATGGTTAAGCAGCAGTGCGAAGCTGGGGCTTACCCTAATTATTTTTATATCACTCAACTTAGCGACGATGACGGCAAACTTAAAAACGATATTAGTGTTGAACAAATTCGCACCCTTTTAAACAGTCTAAAACAAAAAGCTGCCATCGCAGGGCCCAGAATTATTATTATTGATTCGGTTGATAAGTTGAACCGGCAAGCGGCGAATTCTCTGTTGAAAATGCTAGAGGAACCGCCACTAAATACATTCTTTTTAGGCATCTGCCATACTATAGGCAGCATTTTGCCAACTATTCGCTCGCGGTGTTTAACGGTTAATTTGAAGCCCTTGTCCGATAGCGATATGGCTACAGTTATTAATCAAAAAGGCTTGAACGTAGAACACGATATTCTTCAATTGAGCATGGGCTCCCCAGGAAATTACCTAAAAATTCTTCAGGCAGGGGGAAGCCAAACTCTATCAGCATTGCAGAGACTGATAATCCAAACGAACTTGAGCGATTTAAAAACAGCTATTCATGAGCTTTTAAAAAATACTGATGATAGTTTTTTAGGCCATTTGCTGCATCAATTTTTATACCAAAAAGCCTTACAAGAACCCGAGACATTTGCCCATTCAGCGCAATCTGTTGAGCGCTTTTTACGCTATAGTGATAATACCCACCTTGATGGGGCGCACCGGCTTCAAGCTGCGATACTTTTAGCGCAAAATCCTGAGCAAGAAAGACTCGTTTATGGCTAATGCCCTCGGCATTTTTTTAGCCGGTGGGCTAGGGTGCCTAAGTCGTTATTTAGTTATGGTCTACTTTACGCCGCTTTTAGGATTTCCAGTTACCCTTATTGTCAATGTTGTTGGCGGATTTTTTGCAGGATTCGTTGCATCGAAATTACCCCAATTGAAACCGTTGTTTTTAGCGGGTTTCCTTGGTGGCTTTACAACTTTTTCGGCGTTTTCCCTGGATTGCCTAGCAATGATCCAAAATCAAGAATTTTTAAGTGCTGTCTTGTATATTCTAGCCAGTGTCTTTTTAAGCCTTGCGGCAGCGTGGCTTGGCTGGGTGGTTTAATAGGCACCATAATTGTTTATTATGGTGCCAGGAGTGTTTTTTTATTTTTTAAGCATTTTAATCATGTCAGGAATGATGTTTTTGTTAGTTTTTAAGTATTCAATTGTCGATTGCTCTAAGGCATTTAAGTCTACCCCCAAAAAAGCTTTTGGATTTGCAATAACTGGTGCAAAACGTATGAAGTTGTTCCCCATAGCCGCAGATAGCGCTTGGCTAATATCAGCCTCATAAGGATCAATATCCAGATTCAATAAATGCGTTACTATATCAAGATACGTAAAAAATTCCTTGCTAGCGGAAACACAAAAATTTGATCCTTTTGCAATACCATTTCCAAGGGATAGCAGTCTAAATTCTTTCGCGTCTGGGTATAATTCTCTTGCTTTAATGAGGGCATTAAAGGCTGGGTTAATATCTAACGTTGCTCCGTCGATACAGAGGTATTCAGCCCCTCCACTATTTAAAGGTGAAAGAAGTCTAGGAGGAAATACAAATGGAAACGCTGTACTTGATAAAACGACATCGGTTGTTTTATAGGTATTTTGGGTGTCTTTGCTTGAAATTACTCTTGTTTTCAAATTTTTTATATCGAATACACAAGCAGCTCTTGGCATAGTGGTATGATCGTAGGTCGAATTTCCAAAGTACGAGTTGTATAGTTCTTCTGGTCCTTTTGGATCAAAAAGGGAAGGAAGTAGTCGAAATTTTGAAAAAATCTTGCCGCTTTCCTTTTTTTTAATCTCTAGGTATTCACTAGGTGTAAAAATAGGCTTCGAAGAATCTGAGAGGCTTGGTTGAGTTAAAACGGCTATATCAAGGCAGCCTGCTGATGCGCCGACGGCGAGATCAAATATTTCATGGATAGGTTTGCCCATTCTGTCTTCAAGCTGACTTAAGGCAACCAATTCACAAATACCACCAGATGTTCCCCCATCAAATGACAAGACATTCACTATATCTTTATTTCCGCAGCCTGCTTGCATATACATACCTCTGGGCATATGTAGAGCAGATGATCCAGAAATTGCAGAAGCAGCAAAGAATATAGTTGTTAAAACATTTGGTCTTTTAGCAACGCGAGTATATTGAGTGCTTTCTTGTTCAATCGTTGTTTTATTTGCTGCAATCAAATTAGGTGTTTGAAAGGCGGTTACAAAAAATGCAAGCGATAGTGTGGTGATGATTTTTGATATTTTAAAATTAAACATTTTTATCCTCTAATTAAGTTTCTCTAATTAGATTTAAAACATTAATTATTTAAGGATTAGTTAATCGGTCTTTTCATTTAAAATAGGTATATGCTGTAGGTAAAAAGCTTCTCAAAACCAAATTTTTGGTAAACATTAAGTCCATCTGATGATGCATCAAGAAAGCAATGATTGAAACCTTTGGCTTTTACTAAATTAATGGCAAATTGCACCATTTGAGAACCATAACCAAGTCGCTGATATGTCTCGTGGGTGGCGACATTATCAATGCGGACTGTATCATTCAAATACGTTAGCGTAATTGCCGATACTGGTTGACCATCTTGGCTTCCCAGGAAGTGCTGTATATTTACATTTCTCGACTGTGCTCTGTCCAGGGCTTTTCTGTATTGGTTAGTCGTTATTTCCGTTCCGCCAAATCCACTTTTTAAAACTTGAAACCAACCATCTTTATCGGTATCTGCTGATTGAATAATCAGGGGAACTGATGGGGAAGTTTCAATATTTTTTATAGATTCTAAATTTAAGTGCATCGCTGTGGAGGATTCATCAAAAACTAAGCGGTGATTGGCTAGAGCCTTTTGTAGTTCTGGTGTTTCAATGTGGTTAGGAACGGCATATACCCAGTTAGGGACAGCGTTTTCCTTAAAAAAATTCTTAAGGTCACTGATTAGTTGTTCGTAATTTTGGTGAGCTTGCCTCTGTAAAAAACCATTAAACTTAGCTTCGTCAATACCATCAATATAAGCTATTGAACCATTTTCAAACTCGCGTTCGAGTATGCTGATACCATTTGAGAAATAGCTCTCAAGCTTGAAGAAGCTTTGTTGGTGTTCAAGGCTCATGGAGACTCGTATTTTCCCAAAGGATTTTTGCTCTTTCTTCAAAAGCACTGATCATTTTACCAGCAGCATTATCTAAGAGCTTTCCAACCGTTGCTTGCAGCAAAACTGATTTTAATTTGAAATCAAGGGTGAAATTCACTAAACAGCGTTTGTTTTCATATGCTGTGAAATTCCAGCGGGTTTCAAGAAACTCAAAAGTATTATCGGCTTTGGCTTTAGCCTCTACAGCATCGTCAAATATAAAAACTTCTGATCTGTAGGTTTTTTCAAAGACGGAATGACCAATGGTTAAGTCGGCTTCAAAAAATGTCTCGGTCTTTGGGTAAATGGCAACAGCCTTTAACATAGGCACAAATGCAGGATACTGCTCAACATCAGCAACGATGGTTTTTAAGAAATAAGCCGGGTACGGTAAGACTTTAGATGTTTGAAACATGGGGTGTTACCATCGCTTTTCTGGCAGCTTGTAAGCGCATAAAATCGTCCCCAGCATGGTAAGATGAGCGTGTGAGCGGTGATGCTGCAATAAGCAAAAAGCCTTTTGCGCGGCCACGGCTTGCATATTCTTCAAATTGCTGAGGGGTAATAAAATCCATAACGTCATGGTGTTTAGGGGTTGGCTGTAAATATTGACCGATGGTCATAAAGTCGACATTCGCCGAACGTAAATCATCCATGACTTGGAAAATTTCGTGTTTTTCCTCTCCGAGTCCAACCATTACACCTGATTTGGTAAAGATGGTTTCGTCGAGTTTTTTAACCGTATCGAGTAAACGCAAGGAATTAAAATAGCGAGCTCCTGGGCGCACTGTTGCATAGAGACGGGGGACGGTTTCAAGATTGTGATTAAACACATCTGGTTTAGCTCTAACGACAGTTTCTATGGCACCTTCTTTGCGCAAAAAATCTGGCGTTAGCACTTCAATTGTTGTACTAGGCGATTTTAGGCGAATTTCTTGAATTACTTGCGCAAAATGTTCTGCGCCTCCGTCTTCTAAATCATCTCTATCAACAGACGTAATAACCACATGAGAGAGATTCATTTTCTTAACGGCAAGGCCAACCCGTTCTGGTTCGTGGGGGTCAAGTAAATCTGGAAGACCGGTTTTAACATTGCAAAATCTGCAAGATCTTGTGCAGACATCTCCTAATATCATGAAGGTAGCGTGACGTTTTGCCCAACATTCTCCAATATTTGGACAGGCTGCCTCTTCGCAAACTGTATGAAGTTTATGCTCGTTTACAAGAGTTTTTGTTTCAAAATATTCTTTTGAAATAGGTGCCTTGACTTTAATCCAATCAGGTTTTTTACGCTGGGCGGATTCCACGTTGATCCTTATTTTTCGTTTGTTCTAATATTTCTGGCTTCTCGTAAAATAATGTTTTCTAATTCTCTAGAGGCTTTATTATCAATGCCAACATCATACCAGCTGCCATTTTTTTGAGCCTGCTTGTATACGCTAACCTCTAACGCATTAGAGCGCAACTCCTTATCCTTGATTCGTACTTGGATTTTAAGTCTGTCTTTAGCAGCGGCGGATTGATACCAATCGGTAACCAAAATACCCCCAGGTCCATCTGAGGAAACTAAAGGGGCAAACTTGAGCGTGTTCAAACTAGCCTGCCATAAATAGCGATTTACAACTTGCCCACCTTGGTCTCGGGTGCGGCCCGTAACTTTTTCTGAACCTAGCACAAGTCCTTCTGGTCCAGCTAAAGAACCAAACCCAAGTTTTACTTTATCTTCTCTAGACTTTGGGGCTTCTGCTGTTTGCTGGGTGTTCGAGCAAGAAGCTAAAAGTACGCATAAAAATATATTTAAAATTTTAAAAGACATTTGAAATTAAAATCTAAAATGGTAATGGAATATAGCTTATTTTTAGAAATTTTTCGAGTGATTCTTTCGTGAAAAAATTAAAATTAAGAGTGAAATATTAATCAGTTTTTAATTTTATTTATTCAGAATGAAAAGATATCAAAGGTGAAATAAATCAAAATGAAATTTACAAACCCAATTTTTATTATAATAAAAGGTTTGTCTGCTATGTGACGATTTCCATAGCTAAGTTCTATTTTGCCTAACTTCACCGAAAAAATATCGGAGTAAGTTATGCTGAAAAAATTTTCCCTCACCTTCTTCATTTGCTTTTTAGTACAAAAGAGTGTTCTGACCCCAAGTGATATTTATCCTTCCAATCTACCAGCAATGTTTTGGATGATGAGGGACCATTTTTATGAACGCCTTTCAGCGCCGTCAGCAACAAGAGCTTCTTTTGCATCTACTTTATGCGAGTTTGTGAGATTATGTGACTTTATTTCACCGAATCCTGTTGGACGAGATAGATTGAGAAGTGACCTTAATGACTATTCCGTTATAAGAAAAATGACTGAAACTGCTAAAGCCGATAATCTAAGCGTACTCGATGAGCTAGAGAAAAAAGCTAAGGAAGCATCTTTGGATTTTTATTCTAGCCGTCCCATACCAGGATATGTTTTTACCAAAGCAGACGGTGCGCCTAATGAAGCGGCAGAGATATACCCAAAGGCAATATCAAGTTTTTTTTGGGTAGCTAGAGAACAGTTTTATTGCTATTTAACTGATGAAGAGTCAACAAAAGAGGATATACGAAAGTCATTTTGTGAATTGATATTAATCAGTGACCATGTTGCACCTGAAAAATTTATAAAGACTTGCCTACGTGTTGACCTTGAAAAATTTTCCTTTGAAAAGAAAATTAAAAGAAAACGAAAAACGGAGATATTGTCTATTCTGTCAGAATTGGAGCAGATCAATGTCTACGAAATAAGGCCAATTCCAGGATATAACCTCATAAAAAGTCCTGATCAGGTTGCTCAAGAGCAGGCGGTTATTCTAAAAGTATTTGAATATACCTTCAAGCAACAATCTTTAATTACTGATGCAAAGTCTTACATGGGGAATGCCTTTAAAGGATTACTTATGCCCGAAGAAATTGCAGAAATTCTTAAAGAATATATCCGAGGTCAAGATTCCGCGATGAATGCTTTAGGTATTATTGGCCATAAAATCATGGCCCAAATACGTCTCAAGCAAACTCATTCTGATTGGGAATTCCGTCCTCCCCATGCATTTTTAATTGGGAAATCGGGTTCCGGCAAAACTCAGTCAGTTATTGAATTATGTAAAATTATTGGTATTCCGTGGATTAGGATTAATGCCCCTGAGGTGGTGGGGGAGGGGTTCAAAGGTCCAACCTTGTCATATCATTACGAACAATTGAAGCAGGCGCAAAAGATTCCTCCCTATGCGATCATAATTTTAGACGAAGCAGGAAAAATGGGTAGGACTGGATCTGGTGATGATGCTCCAAAATATGGTTCTAGTATCATGAGAACACTGTTGGCTCATATGGATGGTACAACGGTTAAACTACCTTCTTCAGATAGTAGCGAGCAAAGTCTTTCTACAAAATGTTTTACTTATCTTGCAACTGACGCGTGCGCAACTTTACCTGACTCTGTTGAAGTAACACCAGATGTACTTGGTCAATATATAGACATGCCTCTAGAGCTCATTAACCGGTTTAGCCAGGGAATTATCAGACTTGCTCCCCATACGGTATCCAGTTTATTTGATATTTTAAAAAATAATTCAAAAGGCGCTTATGCCCATGAACGTAATTTCTTTAAGAAATTATACAACATTGATCTGGTTATTGAAGATGAAGGGCTTAAGGCTATAGCAGAAAGGTCTATTTTAGATTCAACCGGTGTTAGAAAACTTGAAGAAATACTGGGGCACGTTATATCGCCCCTTTACAGTTTACCTATAGGGTTAATTAAGGAGGAAAATGGTACAAAAAAAATAACCTTAGATAAAAAGTTTGTTCAAGAACGTTTGCCTGCTGTGGTTCAAAAAGAACATAACCCAATGTATAACTAATGTTCCAGAAACTGTTCATGAAGAATTCTCTCTTCTAAGTGATGGTTGGGATCAAATAAAAGAGTGTAAGGTTGTGATGTATCTAAAAAAATATTAACCGTGTTAACTTTGTTAATTAATCTCTGGTCTGCCGTTAGTTTTACGGGGCGCTGATCTGGGTTTAAAACTTCTAATTCGATTTTGGTAGAGCTTGGAATTAAGGCGCCTTTCCACCTTCTTGGCCTAAAAGGGCATATAGGCGTAATTGCAATAAGGCTTGATTCTAAAGGTACAATAGGTCCGCCAGCAGATAAATTATACGCAGTACTTCCTGCTGGCGTTGCAATAATTAAACCATCTCCGATTAAGGAGCTTAGCCGCATTTTATCATTTAATTTAATCGCTATTTTCGATGTTTGTGCTGAGCTTCTAAGCAAAGAAATTTCGTTAAAGGCCTTTATGGAAAAAGATTTTCCATAGAGATCTTTAACTTCAGCTTTTAACGCATAAAGGGTCGTTGGTTTTGCTTTCGTAAGTTTCTCTGGAAGCTTTTCGAGTTCTTCAGCGTCATTCAATAAAAATCCTATTGTGCCTGCATTAACGCCATAAACGGGCACGTTATTGCTTTCTAAATTGTGTAGGGTATGAAGCATAAAGCCATCTCCGCCAAAAGCTACGATGATTTCAGCTTCTTGCCTAGACGTGCAATTTAAGAAGCCTTCAGCCAGCTTGGCAAGTTTTTTTGCTTTAGGATTAATTGAAGCCAGGATTGCTACTTTCATGTCTATAGCTTGCCCACATAAATGCCCATTGCCTTTGCGGTTTTGATCAGCATTCCATGGGGATCTACGGCGTTGTAGGTATCTATGGTTGAATCTATTGGTACCGATTCAACTTGATTGTTACGCCATACAACCATTTCTCCAAAAGTTTTTGCAGCAACTAAGTCTACTGCTTTAACGCCAAAGGCGGTTGCGATAATGCGATCTTGAGCATTCGGCTGTCCGCCCCGTTGGACATGCCCTAGAACAGTAAAGCGTGTATCAGCCTTAATGCGTTCTTCAAGTTCAGTGCATAAGTATTGAGAAATACCACCATAGCGGGGTCTATCATTGTATGATGTTCCTCTTAGCACTGCATTTCCGCTTTCGGTTTTTACAGCCTCTGATACAATAATCAGGGAAAAATTTCGTCCCGAACTCGTAATTTTTTGAATATGATCGCATATTGCACCAAGTTCGTAGGGAATTTCTGGAATGAGAATAACATCGGCGCCGCCTGCTATTCCTGCAGATAGTGCAATATGGCCGGCATCACGTCCCATAACTTCTAGGATCATCACCCGTTGATGGCTGGCTGCAGTTGGTTGTAAGCGGTCAAGTGCTTCAGTTGCAACGCTTACTGCTGTATTGTAGCCAATAGAAAAATCAGTTTGGGCAAGGTCATTGTCAATAGTCTTAGGGATACAAACCAGGTTGATATCGCCTTTTTTTGCAAGACTGCTATTAATGCGCATGCTCCCGTCGCCGCCAATGGCGATGATAGCGTCTAGTTTTAATTGATGGTAACCAGATATAGCATCACCAGAACGGTCGATTTTTTGGCCGTTTTCTGATGGAAAATAGAATGGATTTTCTTTTGTCGTGCTGCCTAAAATTGTTCCTGCCGAACGGAGCATGGTTTGGTCGCAATTAGAAAGATCAAGCTTAATATATTCCATTGGTCTTCTAATTAAACCGCTTGTTCCTTTTAAGATCCCAAAAACTTCCCAGCCATAATGTTGAGTGGCATGGATCGTAATCGCCCTTATGGCGGCATTTAAGCCTGAACAATCCCCGCCACTGGTTAACACACCAATTCTTTTAGTCATTCTGGCTAGCCTTTCTTAATTCTGTCTTCTAACTTTTTTTGTTTTTGAAAAATCATACTTCTGATTGTAACATAGGAGTCTTTCGATGTCGTGTAGATGTCATCGAGAGTTTGCAGTAGATCCGCACGAGTATTGATGATATCAAAAGCAGTAATCCCCCAAAGCCAATATTTAAACTGATGATGATTATTGAGATGACTTTTTGAATGGTAAGCAACAAAGCGCAATGGATCAGCAAACCAATCAAATGCATATCCCACAGCGCCTCTGAATGTGGTTGGTCCAAGAACCGGCAGCATAATATATGGGCCTGCCTCTACACCCCAAGAGGCGAGGGTTTCGTTGAAGCTTGTAGGATTTTCTTTTATGCCTACAAAATCAGCAAAGTCCAAAAGACCAAATAAACCTAGCGTTGTATTTAAGATAAATCTGATAGTCGTTGTTGCGGCTTTTTCTATTCTGCCTTGAAGGGTGTAATTCAATAAATTAATTGGTCCGTAGGCATTTTTAACAAAGCTTTTCACACAATACTTGAAATTTTCAGGGGTTCCTAATTCATAGGTAATAGCAACTGGCTGTATTACCGCAATATCTAAAATACGGTTAAATCCATACATGTAGCGGTTGAACAACTCTAAGGGGTCTGGCTCGTACAGGGAGAATTCATCGAAGTCACCACTATCCTTGGTTGAATCTTGGGTTGTCGAGCATCCGCACAAAAAGAATAGAAGAACAAATGCCCACCTCCAGAATCTCATAAAGCCTGTATATCCAAAAAGTATTTAAAAGTTTAACAAAATTTATCTCGGAACCCAAGATAGCAAGCCTTGATTCATGGCAATTTAAAGCAAAATAAATTCATTAAAAATATTTTTTTCAATTTCTTTTGCTAAGTTCCATTTGCTAAAATAAATAATCTTAGTTTAAATTTATAATGATTGGTGAATTTAATGTTTAACATATGTTTTGGTGTAATAAAAAATCTAATTTTTTATCAAACTTTTTAATAAAAAATTATTTTAAATTCTTTTTTTTGTGGATATTTATCTCTGTATCATTTTTTGCCTCTGAAAAAATAGATCAACAAGATGATTCTTGTGAACTCATTAATCCAAGGTATATCAATAAATTGTTGGATGTATGGAATCATGGAAATGATCGGCCTACCATTTGCATAATAATGAGACATTGCGCGGAGTATGCTGATCCTTTATTTTCTAACAAGCTGTCGTTCGCATTGTGGGAGAAAGGGGATGACGAAGATAAAAAATTCGCTTTGGGTATTATTCGATCAAGAGCCAAAAAAAAACCTGTCGATGCAGATGTTAATAATGCAATATCCTTTTTATTGAAAAATGGGAATCAGGAAGATAAAGATTATTTCCAGCCTCTTGTTCAATCGTTAGAGAGAGATCTTCGTTCGCTAGATTTGAATTTTTAATGCAATTGTCCTTTTTCACTCAAAAACGCTAGAGTTGTGGTCAAAATGTGAATTAGAAAATCTCTCTAGTGAAAAGTATGCGATTAACTGATCCAGCAATACGATCTTCACTTTTTAAAAAAACATTATGAACAATTTTGTTTTCGATGATCGTGCTCAGCAGGTAATGCAAAAAATTCATCAAGCAGGTTTTGATGCTTGGTTTGTTGGTGGGTGCGTGCGTGATGCTTTAATAGCAAAATCGTTCGGCGACTATGATATAGCAACCTCCGCTTATCCTGAAGATATTAAATCCCTTTTAAATCATGAATTTGAGCTAGATTTTAAAGGTGCTAAATTTGGTTGTGTTAGGGTCCTTAACAATGATCTGTGGCTAGAGGTGACAACGTTGCGTGAAGACACACAGACTGATGGGCGTCATGCAAAAGTTACATTTACTAAAGATTTGGCAAAGGATGCAGCGCGAAGGGATTTTACAATTAACGCTTTGTATTGGCATGGTGCTCCCCACGCACCTTCTGAAATAGTTGACTTCTACGGTGGTCAGGAAGATCTTGCAAAGGGCAGGGTGCAATTCATTGGTAATCCAGACCTGCGTGTTGAAGAAGATTACTTAAGAATTCTGAGGTTCTTTAGATTTTCAGCTAACTATGCCCTTGATTTGGATGAAAGCGGTCTTAACGCTTGTACAGATCATCAAGGTGGACTTCAGTACTTATCAGGTGAGCGCGTTTGGTGCGAGTGGTCAAAAACACTTTTTGGTAAAAATACTTTAGCCGTTTTGGAGGCAATTAATGCTCAATCAATTGATATGACCCTTTTTGGGGGAAAAATTAACACGCGGATCTATAATGAATACCAGGGATATGATCCTTTGCTAGTAACAAGTCTTCTTTTGCCGACCGTACGTTCAGAGCATTTGGCCCATAGATTGAATCTAAGCAATGCCCAAAAAGATTGGTTAAAAATTGCTATTGCCCTCGGCTCTGATTGTGATTTTCGTATGCAATACGTAGAACATGGGCAGCGTGCCAGAGAACTTGTTTACTTTTGGGCCTGCACATATCAAAAAAATAGTGATGAAATTTTTACGCAAGATTTTTGGAATACGAAAACACCAGTTTTTCCTTTAGGCGGGAAAGATATTATAAACCTTGGTTGCCAACCTGGGCCAATTGTTGGAAAATACTTGGAGCGTGCTCGGCAATGGTGGGCGCAAAATAACTTCAAACCAAGCTATCGGGACTGCCTAGAATATGCTCAATCCTTATTTAACAAATGAAGCAAAGCTCCTTTTTGCAAAGACTTTTCACGACATGGCTGCTCCCTTGGGGGCGTTAACGCTTTGTATAGATGATATCAAAAAGGCTCTTCCGGAATCTGGAGATCTTATTGAAACGAGCATTGAAACCTTATTTCAGCGGATTGCCTATTGGCGGTTGATGTTAACCGGGGGTGATCAATCACCCAGTTATTCAGACGCGGCGAATGTCATGAGGTCTATGGCCAAGCTAAAGTCTGTTGAGCTGATATTTTTACCAGCAGAAGACTACCAAGGAAATTACATTCGCCTAATTTTAGGTCTTGTTCTTCTTGGCATCGAAAGTCTCCCTCGTGGTGGAAAAATTGCTATAGATGCTGATGCAGGCATCTTAACTGTCTCTGGTGAAAAATGTTTTATTCTAAAAGAGTTGCAGGAAATTTTTGATCAAAAAGTTGAGGTGCCAACTAGTCGTCATGCCCTTGGGATGTTGATTTGCGAATGGGCAAAGGCTTGCAAGGCATCGATAAGTTTTGAACATACACCTACCAGCCTAATATTTCGCTTGCAATAAGTGAATTTTAAAGTAAGTGAAACGGTTGGTTTAGGTCCGTTATTTTTTCCTGGTAACTGTTAAAATACTTTTAGTTTCATTCTCGTGGAAAGGTGAACCATCCATTGCATATTGGTCCATGGTTTCAAATCCGTTTTTTGCTAACATTTCTTTGAGTTCCTTGGCTTTATACAGTTGCAGGGAAAATTTATGACTGATTTTTTTTGGCTTTGCACCATTTTTTGTAATGGTATAGTTATCATAAGATGTAAGTTGGCCTGTTTTTCTATCAATTTCAGAATGTTGTAAGTTGTGAATTTGAGTCTCATCAACCGATCGGTTTGTTTCCATGTCCAAGTTACGCACAGCTTCATCGGTCATCGCTTGTACATTAAAAATATCAAAAATATAAATTCCCCCAGTTTTTAAATTCTCAGCTATATTTTTCATAGCTTTG
Source organism: uncultured Alphaproteobacteria bacterium (assembly GCA_903874955.1). Classification (GTDB taxonomy): domain Bacteria; phylum Pseudomonadota; class Alphaproteobacteria; order Paracaedibacterales; family CAITNM01; genus CAITNM01. The sequence continues at coordinate 39,766 of CAIQTY010000037.1, forward strand.
GCAAAACCTGCTTTTGTAAGATGACCTACTGCATTAAACATGGTTATCACTGCATCGAAAGTACCTACTTTTAGGGTGCGCATATCACCAGCTATAAATTTAATATCAAATTTCGCAGCAATGGCTTTTTGACGTGCGATTTCCAAAAGGGCAGGGCTGAAATCTGCTCCGGTGACTTTATATCCGTTTTTTGTTAAATGAAAAACTTGTGATCCCGTGCCGCAGGTAAAGTCTAAAACTGTTTTTATATTGTGGGTTTTTAATAACTTTTCAACAACGGCATTTTTTGCATTTGTATCCTCACCTATATTGTGCGCATCAAAATATTCTGGGAATTTTTTATATTCAAGTGGCAATCCTAGCTTATTTTTATGCATCGGTTTTATCTTTCTGCTTTGATTTTTAGTTTAATCATACGCGACGCACAGCTTGGTCCTTACTAATTTTTGTGGCATAGTTTCAAGTATGTCATTACTTACGATTAATAATCTTTCTGTGCGCTTTGCGCCACCGGGGCGTCCGGTTGTTGATGCGGTCCAGGGTGTCGGTTTTACTGTCAACCCTAAAGAAACACTTGCTTTGGTTGGTGAAAGTGGATCGGGTAAATCGGTTACGGCTTTTTCGATTTTAAAATTGCTGCCATACCCTATGGCGAGTAATCCAACCGGCGAAATACTTTTCGACGGCCAGGATCTTTTAAGTTTGTCTGATAAAGCACTTAGGCAAATTCGTGGACGGCGTATTGGCATGATTTTTCAAGAACCAATGACCGCTTTAAACCCTTTGCATACAATAGCAAAACAAATAGCAGAGACCATAAGACTACACCTGGGATATTCAAAAGAAAAAGCGCTTGCAAGAGTAAAAGAGCTTCTAGAATTGGTCGAATTTCCAGAAGGAATAGACCGTTTAGATGCGTACCCTCATCAGTTATCTGGTGGTCAGCGCCAGCGGGTAATGATTGCGATGGCCTTGGCGTGTGGTCCTGATTTGCTGATTGCGGATGAGCCAACAACAGCGCTGGATGTTACGATTCAAGCTGGTATTATCAAGCTTTTGCAAAAATTGCAGTCAGAACTTGGCATGTCGATGCTATTAATTAGCCATGATTTAAGTATGGTGAAGCATTTAGCCAACAGAGTGATTGTGATGAACCATGGAAAAATTGTCGAATCAGGTGATACAAAGGAAGTTTTTGAAATACCAAAACACGCCTATACTCAGCGACTTATTGCCTGTGAACCAACAGGAATTGCCGATCCCATAGCAAAAACATCCCAAGAAATTTTAAATGTGGCTAATATAAAAGTTGTATTTGAAAATCGTTCGTTATTTAGTTTTAAAAAACTTCCGCCAAAAGTTGCCGTAAATGAAGTGTCTTTGACGCTCAAACAAGGAGAAACTTTGGGGGTGGTTGGCGAGAGTGGTTCAGGAAAGTCAACATTGGCCTATGGAATTTTGAAGTTAGTAAGTGCAAGTGGAAAAATTATCTTTTTAGGTAAAGAGTTGCCAAATACCCTTAAACTCATGCGGCCTATCCGCCGTGATTTACAAATTATTTTCCAAGATCCTTTTGGTTCGTTGAATCCACGATTTTCGATTCTTGATGTGGTATGTGAAGGCCTTAAAATCCATGAGTATGATTTATCCCCCCAAGCATTACGCACAAGAGCAGAAAGAGCACTAGAGCAAGTTGGTTTAAACGCCGAATTTCTAGACCGTTATCCCCATGAGTTATCAGGCGGACAGCGCCAGCGCGTAGCCATCGCTAGGGCATTAGTTCTGAATCCAAAGCTTGTTGTGCTGGACGAACCAACGTCTGCCCTTGACCGTTCTATTCAGGCAGATATTTTAGATTTGCTTCGAAGCCTTCAAAAAGATTTAAAATTATCGTACATCTTTATCAGTCACGATCTGAAAGTTGTTCGCGCCATGGCCCACAGGATGATTGTGATGCACCAAGGACAAATTGTTGAACATGGAGAATCACAGGAGCTTTTTAGTAATCCTCAGCATGCCTATACAAAAGCATTGCTGAGTGCTTGTTTGGATTAAGCTGGATGTTCTTACATGCTTTTAATGGTACTGATAAAAAGGTTTTAAGCCATCTGCATATCCTGAGTCGATCATGGTAAAACCTAATAGATTAGCTATTTCCTTGTTTTCAAATTTTTGTGCACTTAGCGCTCGTTGATCAAAACTGAAAACTGATCCATGGCTACTAAAGCTTACCATGTCCTGATTTTTACGCAGGTTTAGCTTCTGTTTGATTGTTTGCCAAACACCTGAAAAACTTATACTTTTTAGCGAAGTGAATCTTTTTCTGAAAAGTTCCAAAGGATCCAAAGGATCCATATCGGCTGATTTAAGTGCTTTCACCTGTTCATCTTCTAGTTCTAAAATAGATGTTAGTGCTTTTTCGCTAATACTTGCTGCGTAAACATTGCGTAAATTATGGCAAAAACAATATGCTAGCATTTGCTCTTCACCAGGAAGATCCTGCATTTTAGTGACCAATTCTAAATTTTTGGCATCTTGATAAAAACCAAAGGTTTTAAAAAACACATCAACAACTGCTGCAGCTTGTTGTTTTAGAGCATTATCTTCTTTAAACAGCTGAGCAACTCGGTATTCAAGGAAATGTTCAGGGTTAATAGCTTTCCAAGGGTTATCCGATGCTTGCATCGCCTTATTAAACTGTAAAATTTCCAATGATTCTTGATCTGTTGCTCCATCAGCTATAAGCGTGTTGTCTTTTTTCACTCCCAGTGCCATAAGCATTAATTTGTATAATCCATAGTTATAAAATACTCTGTTATCATCTAACATTTGGTGTGTTTTAAATATCATAATATGCCCAAAAATTTTTACTTTTTGATCTTTAGAATCAGTAGTTGATGGCAGGCGAACTATATTTGCGTCAAGATGATTGTCTTTTCTTGATAATAAGTGAGGAAAAAAACTCGGCGCAGCAAGCTGATTTTGAGGATCTAACCTGGCTATGTAATCCTTACCATCTTCAATAGTGATACTGCCTTTTAAAACTCTATTGATAAAACTTTCAAAAGGACTTTCGTGCCTATCTCTTTCAGAGCGAAAAATTTCATACCACTTATAAAAATGTTCCGCTGTTTCTAAAAACCATTCATAGCGGCTTTTGCAAAGGCCTAGAGGTTTGAATTCTTTATCAAGTATTTCTCCATTATTATTATTTCTAATATTTTGAAGTTTTTTATAATTATCCCAGCAGGATAGGAAACAAACAGCTCCCACTTGCTGAGGGACCAAGTAAATATGGGGTTTTTGATCTTGCCTATCTATTTTTGCTTCTTCAGAACTTGAATTGGCTACGGAGAAAAACGCTAGGTTAATACTAAAAAATATTAAGAAATTTTTAATTTTTAAATTTTTAATCATTAGTAATAAATCTTACAAAAATTATATTCTATTTATAGATTTAATAGTTCATAAATTCAACCGAATTTGGTTTAAAGTTTCTTATTTTTGAGTTTTTTAAAAGCGTAATAAACAATTAATAAAACTACAGCAATAGCAATGGCAAGGAACAAATAGTTTTTGAAGGTTTCTATATTTTTAAGAACTTTTTCCAGTACATCGCCTAGCATATACCCTGTATAACAGCTGACTAAGGTCCAGATTAATGCAGATAAAACATTTAAAGGGGCGAATTTTTTTTGGTCTATGTTCGCTGCACCAATGACAATTGGGCTTATAACGCGAATACCATAGATAAACCTGAATGATAGAATAAACCATTTATCAAAACGGTGGAGTAACTTGAAAGCTTTATCAGCTTTAGGGCGAAGTTTTGGAAATCGCTCGAAAAAAGCTGGTCCATAGCGCCTACCTAATACAAACAATCCTTGATCTACAACTACCGTGGTGCAAAAGGTAATCAGCATAATTTTGTAAATGTTCATGTAGCCTAACGCTGCTAAGGCAGAGGAGGTCAATATAACTGTCTCTCCCTCAACAATAGCGCCGAGAAAAACGGCTATATAGCCCCATTCATGAACAAATGCTAAGAACGATTCCATTTAACTCTAACTGATTACTAGCGCATAACTATAGCAAAATTAGCTTTATCCAGCAATTCGTTGAAAATAGCTAAATCCAAAGTGACTCGGGACTTAGCTGTTTAAAAGGTATTAACAAGCAAACAATTTTTATTTAATAATGTTATAAGTCTGCAAGTTACTCCCTTTTTTCATACATTTTCCGTCTGATTTGATGCTACCTCCAGAATTGCGACATTTCTCGGTTTTGCGTTGAACTTGCTCTGGACTATCGGCTGCAGGTGCAGGTGATGATGCAGCAGATAAATTATGAGCCACAAGGCTGGACAAAATAAGTGCTAGTGTTAAATATTTCATTGATTACTCCTTCAAAATTAAACAAGTGGAAATCTTATTTTCCTATTATAAAATTAATATTTAGTTAATTTTTCAAGAGAGTATATTTTTTTATTTAAGTCGTATATTTCTAATACTAACTGCAATCCCGATAAGCACAAAAAGTATTCCAAACCAAAAAATATTAATATAAGGCTTCAAAATTAGTTCTATTTTCCATTTGTTTTGCTCCACAAAACAGGTTCCGTGAATATCGTCTAAATAGTGTTGAATCCACGCAGGCTGATGTTTCGTTAGATGGCTGATATGAAAATGCTGGCGTTCAGGAATTAGCTCTTTTCCACTCAGGTTAAATTTTAAAATTTCTTTAGTCATTTGTTTGGTTTCAAGAGTGTTCGTTGATTGGTACCTAATAGGTTGAGACGCAAAAGTTGGAGGTAATTTTGAGATATCATATTCTTGTTTAACAGTGAATATTTCACTATGACTTGCGCCTAAAATGCAAAGGCCAATACCCAGGTGACTGGCCACAAAACCTTTTGAGAATAAGTGTTTTAAAACGTTGCTTGTGCTAATGATAAGCCAAAAACTTATTAGCGCTGAGCAAGCAGCTAACAGATGAAAATAAGGTTGTGCCCAGGTGCACCAGACACAAACTCCTAAAAAAGCACAGATAAAATTCCATAGATGAATTTTTTGAAATGTCATCTGCGGAGCAAGTACACAAAAACTCAAGGCTATCAGCAAGAATGGATTAATGTATTGATGAAAGAAATTTTCATCTATTGCGAGCTCAATACCAAAGAAAATTTTAAAAAAAACAGGAAAAATAATGAGACTGACCAAAATTCCTAGCATCACAAGAAATCCATACGGAATAAGATCTCGTGCTAAAAATGAATAAGATGTAACTGATCTATTTTTGTATAAAACTAAAATCGATATTAAGCTAACGGCTAGTGTGCAAAGTCCCAGCCAAATCCCATTATTCAGGTCGAAACCAAAACTATGAACCGAGACTAAAACACCAGATCGCACAAGGGTAAGGCCAAGCATGACCATAGGAAAAGAGATCAGCAAGCAGTTCCTAAAAATTTTTTCATCAGTTTTTTTTGCATGAACAGCTGCAGCGATTGCTAGCCATGGGAATAAGGAAACGGTTTCAACAGGATCCCAAAACCAGAATCCTCCCCAACCAAGTTCTCCGTAAGCCCAGCGAGCCCCTAGGACTAGCCCTAATGTTATAAAAAAAAAACAAATGCGCGTGTACTGTTGAATTTTGGAGTGGATAGGATTTACGCATGCCATTACCCAAAGTGCAAAACATAAAGTTTGTCCTGCGTATAATATAGGGGGGTGAATTGCTAAATACGGATTCTGTAGGGCAGGATTTAGATCTTGTCCCGCTGCAGCCTTTATTGCCAAAATTACAAAGGGATTTGCTTGAAAGTAAAGGTATCCTCCTAGTGCTAATAGTACAAAAGCTGATAAGCGGATTGAATGTAAATCTTTCAGTAATAGTGCTGCCCATGCAGTTAAAAACATATAGAATAAAAGCATTGATCCTTCATGATTTCCCCAAATTCCTGCAATTTTGTATAAAAGAGGGGTGCTTTCATGAGAATTCAACCATACATTACTAATAGTTAAATTATTTGTAAGGTAGAAAAACAATAAACAAAAAACACTGAAAATACTTATAAAAAAAGGTGTTCGAATTGATATACTATGCTGGTTTGTAAAAATTTTTTTTATAAGGAGTAATGCTAGTAATGCGAAGATTATATCGATTGAAAAAATTAATAAATATAAAGGATTAACCAATAACCTCAAATCCATCAAATGAATTCTTTAAGAATTGATATTAGTACTTCAACCATAATCAGAATAATGATAACCCATTCAAGGAAAGATGAATGGGCGTGTTTTAATTCATTGCTTAGAATTTCGTACAATTCATGAATGACGTTGAGTTTGCCATTTAGAATATTAAGTCGCACTTGGATATCAAGAAACTCAACGGCTTGTTGGTAAAATGGTTCATAGCGTGGACGTTTCCAGAAAAATTCAGGCGTATCAAGAGCATAAGAATCAAGATTTATTGAGTTTTTTTGGGAAAACAGCTTACCTATGTGTTGTGAGATTTTTTTCCTAGAAAGGGTTATTTTTCCTTTCTCAGCTAGCTCTGCTGGCAAGTGCCTCGTATTCTGAATTGTTTTATCAATTTCGTGTTCAAAAACTGATAGTTTTGCAGATTGTGATAACCCATAGGAAAGAGAAACCTTAAGCAGTAAGTCTTCAGATTGTAAAATTATCCGATCTTCTTCTTCGTCGATAAGTGTTTCTGGTCCATATTCATAAAAAAAAGTGTCTTCTTGAACTTGCGCGAGCGCAGATTTTAGGTAAGGAGATAGTTTAACAAGAAATTCTTTTTCCTCAGAGGCTGTGTAGCCCCAAAATACAACTGCTCCGTAAGCAAAAACACACAGAGTGTGTCCTTGTTCGATCGAAATGATAACGAGTTCGTCGAAAAGTTGCGCATTTACAGATACGGTTTTATAGGCATTAAAAACCGCCCCTATGTCATAAGTAAGACCAGTACAATATGATGCGCAGCGCATAAATGTTTACTCTGTAATGTGCACTACTTTTGTTCCATCTATTTTTACAGCGTATTTGAGCGCTTTGACTTTTTCTTCAAATGGCCCCATCAAAAGACGGTAAACGGTTTCTCCATCACTTGTTTCTGACTCTTTAATTTGTGATTTCATTCCCTTAAGATTAAACTTAGCTTGCACTCGTTTCCATTCTCTTAATGCCGCAGCTTCTGTTTTTACAGTTGCTAGTTGCACAAAGAATTTACCTTTAATTGTTGGCGTTGTGTTTGTTTTTAACGTAACATCAGGCTCAATTTGTTCCACGGTTTCTGGTTTTTTTGTATCATTTGGTGTTTGCCTCTCACTAGATTGTGCTTGGTTATTCACCCGAGCATTACCAGCTTGCTCTGATTGAAACTGACGTCTTGGTTGTCTAGGAGTTTGAGTGGTGGATGGATAGCTCTGCTGTTGGGCAGGAGTCATTTTTTGCTCCATTGGCTCATCATCGTACAAGGGTTGTTGTTGCTCAGAGCTATGCTCTTGATTGGCAGGATGAGAACTTTGGTGGTTATTACTCATCATTGAAGGTTTTTCAGGAGGTGGCAGGAGTCTCTCGGCTGGTTCCTCTGAATTTCCCTCTCCAATGCGGTCATAGATAAGCTTGTCTTGATAAGGAATATTGATGCCGCCTCTATGATCTGGCGATATTTTATGAGGGCCTGTTTCAGCATGAATAAGAGGGGGGGTGTCTGATGATGGGGATTTTGCCCATTTGTAAGCAAACCATGAAAGACCAGCGACTAGGGCAATTCCTGCAACTGCTACTAATGATTTGATAGGTGAATTACTATCATTTTCGTTTTCTGGTTGGTCAAAGCCAGAATTAGCATGGGTTTCCTGCATAAAAGCCAAAGACCTAGCATCTTCACGAACATAATCTGCTGTATATTGTGAGGGTGCTGCTCCTGAGTGGTTTTGACTTGGATTATTGTATTCTTGGAAGTAATTTTTTTGTCCCGCCAACTGGCTCGCTTGAACGGGATGCATGTACGATTTTTGCTGATCTGTCATGATTCCAGGTTGTTGCTGGGTCATTTGTGGATGCGCCATACCATAAGGCTGTCCTGCTGAGGAATTGAGTATTGGCTGTTGCGGATAGTTCTGCCTGGGTATATTTCCAAATCCAGATTGCTGTTGAGGCGGGAAGTTGGAACCGTTGCCATTTCCATTCCCATGAAAAGTTTGTTGTTGGGGCTGATTTTGTGGATGAAATTGTTGTCTCGGCTGCATAGTTTGAAATTGTTGAGGTCCCTGAGGACTGTGCATACCAAATTCGTTATTAAACCTTGGATCAAAGCCTTGATGATTGCTCATTGGTTGGGCATACATCGTTGAATCAATTATGTTTTGTTGATTAGACGAATTTTGAAAAAAAGGTTCTTGCTGAGGCGACTGCTCACGGACGTCGCCGCGTCGTCTGAATTGAAATGACATTAGGTAATCTCCCCTAAATGACTCAGGATAAATTTGAATTGTTACAAAATAAGATAGTATGTTCTTGGAATAATTGCAAAAAAGTTTTGAATTACAGTCCTAGAATATCTTTTGGATATCCTCTTATCAAAAACTACAAATCATCAAAAACAGTCATATTTTTATTTAATAAAAAATTCATATAAATACATAATTTATTAATAAATCCAATTGTATAATAATTTTAAATTTAAATTAAAAATAATTTAATGAAAAAAATATTTTTTAATAATTTTTTTACTATTTTGCAAAATCTTTTAGTGCAGATCAAGAAATTATCCTTTTTCTGCGAACTATTTATCTGTGGAAGCTTCCTGGTCAGTTCATGCAATTTCAAAGAAGGTAGAGCTTTATGAAAGTTTTTTTCTATATATTGTTTGGGTTTTTTTTTAGTTTTGCACCTGCCTATGCAGCATATGGTGCTTATGATGATGATCCAAGCACAATGGCTGATGATGGAAGCGATCCGAGTGCAGATCCTTATGCAGATCCGAATGCAGGTAATGATGGAAGTGATCCGAGTGCAGATCCTTATGCAGATCCGAATGCAGGTGATGATGGAAGCGATCCGAGTGCAGATCCTTATGCAGATCCGAATGCAGGTAATGATGGAAGCGATCAGAATGCAGGTAATGATGGAAGCGATCAGAATGCAGGTAATGATGGAAGCGATCAGAATGCAGGCGATGATGGAAGCGATCCGAGTGCAGATCCGATGCAGGCACCGGCAGCTAATGCAAGAGCTGCAGCGCCTGGTGGTCCTTTGACTAAAAAAATCAAGAAACCAAAGCCTAAGACGTCAAAGATGCGAAACAAGAGAGGGGTAAAGCAAAAGAAGCCAAAAGGTAAAATGCCTAGATTTTTTGGCAAAAAAAACAAGAAATCAAAGGGAAAACCAAAACCTAAAATGCAGCAAAAAAAGCGTTCAAAACAAAAAACGCCAAAGAAAAATCGTGCAAAATTAAAGAAGCCAAACAAGAAAGCCAAAAGTCTAAAATGCCGCAATTGAATCGTCAAAAATCTAGCGTGTCGAGGGTTTGTGAATTTCTTGGAAAAAAGGAAAAAAGAAAACTATCGTAAAATAGTTTGCATTTTTTATGACTTAGTTTTTAAGGATCAAAAAGGTGCTGTGCTGGGTATAATGGACTGCGCAAAATCTTGCATGGTTTAGCTCATCACTTACAAAACCTGAAATCAGAGTTATGCTTGGTTTCATTTAATCACGTTGTTTTTTTTAGCTTTCTTTCCCTTTTTCTTTTTTTTTCCTTTTTTAGCTTTCTTAGCCTGTTTTCTTTTTTTATTTTTTGAATCTTTTTTACCGTTCTTTGCTGCAGCTTCTGCTTTTTTGGCTGCTGCCTCAACCTTTTTTTCTTCTTTTTCAAGTTTATTTTCTTTACCTGCTAAGCTACGCTCATTCTTTTGAAGTTTTTTCACTTCTTTTTTTAGATTTTCTGCATCTTCTGGGGCATCTTCCTTAGTTTTTTCTATTATACTTTTTGCTGCAACTTCTTCTTTTTTAGCTTTTGAAACCTCTTTTTTTGCTGTAGATGCAAGGTTTTTCATTTTTTTTACTTCTTTTTTTAACTTGCTCGCCAATTTTTTCGCGGCTTTCGGGTCTTTCACTTTGTTTGAAGCGTTTTCAAGAGTTTTTGCATTTTTGAGTTCTATATCAACTTTCTTTATCGTCGAGCCAATTTTACTCTCTTCTTTGACAACTTTTTTTATTTCTTTGTTTGCTTTTTTAGCTGCGGTTTTGGCTGCTTTTTGTTTTGCAAGATCCTCTTCTTCAGTTCCATCACTTGCCTGGCCATCTTGATCGGCGTCACCATCGTCTGCCTGGTCATTTTGATTACCGTTATCATTCCCACCTGTATCTTCGTTGTCTCCTTGGTCTAGTGAGTCAGCATTGTTTCCATCTCCATCATTATTGTCATCACTGCCTATTTGATTGTCTGCTTCATCGTCCATTGCAGAATCATCCTCAGTAAAGCTTTGCTGATTCATGTCGTCATCTAAGTCACTAAAATCACCAGCCTTCAAGTGTGCTAAATTACCAATATTTAAACAAAAAATACTTAATAAAAAAAACTGAATAATTTTCATGAATACCTACTAGCTTTAATATTTTAATTTTAAATTTTTGCAATCAAAAATTAAAATATGCAACCAAGCATTATAACTATAAATATAGTATATGTTAGTTTCTTAATAATTCACTAAAACATGTGGATTGTTATTTTAAAAAAATGTTGAAAAAACGAATCTCTTTAAAAATCCAGAGCGCTGCTGTTGATTTTTTTATTTTTGTGAAACTGATTTTTTAAACCTTCTTTTTTAATTTGAAACACAATACACTACAAAAGATAAGAAAATTTTATTTGTTTATGAGTAAAAAAAATTATGAGGTAGATCTTGAGGCTGGTAAAACTTATTACTGGTGTACATGCGGATTGACTAATAATCAGCCTTTTTGCGATGGAGCGCATAAAGGTACTGGGGGAAAATCATTACCTTTTGTTGAGCCTGTCACACAAAGTCGTTATCTTTGTGGTTGTAAGAAAACAAAAACTCCTCCTTATTGTGACGGAAGCCATGATCAATAAATGTTTATTAAAAAAACGATTCTGTTTATGTAAATAAGCTGCTCAACTGCTTAATTTTCATGCGAATTTAATTTTTTAAAAATAAAAAATCATTAAATTTATGATTTTAGAATTAAAAAAATGCTTATGAGAGGATTAATATTCTTGGATTTTGCTTAAAAGATTTTTTTGTATTACCCTTACAATTGTAAAATGTTCTAGACCTATTCGGAATAAAGCTTGATTTATGCAAAAGTATTGTCAGCGATATCTTGGCAATGAGTATAAATACCGCTACATTTCAGCATGCGCACCCGTAGCTCAGCTGGATAGAGCGTTGCCCTCCGGAGGCAAAGGTCGTACGTTCGAATCGTGTCGGGTGCGCCAAGATCAGATAATAGGGACCGCCTATGAAGTTTAATGAAAGATCCTGTCCTCTTATTGAGCTTAATGATGTTAGTTTTTCATACAAGGGATATAGCAGAGATATTCTTAAGAGTATAAATATTGAGTTTCAATCCCATGAATTTTATTTTTTAACTGGTAATAGTGGAGTTGGTAAAACTTCTTTTTTGAAATTGCTTTGTGCCGCATATCTTCCAACATCAGGCCATATAACAATTCTTGGAGTCAACACAAGAGATTTAAACATAAATAGTCTTCCTTCTTTTAGGCAAAAAATAGGGATTGTTCAGCAGGATTGTGAACTTTTTGAACATCTTAATATTCTGGAAAATGTTGCCTTGGCTTTGAAATTGCAGAGTGATAACCCAAGAAGAGCAAATAATTATGCAGAAGAGCTACTCGCTTGGGTTGATCTTGGTGATTACCTGAAAAGATATCCGAAAGAATTGTCACAAGGTCAAAAACAAAGAGTTGCTGTTGCCCGAGCCGTAATCCGCAAACCAAAACTTATATTAGCCGATGAACCGACGGGAAACGTAGATCAAGCCCAATCAAAAAGATTGATGGGTTTATTCGCTGAATTAGTCAAAATGGGTACAACGGTTATTGTGGCGACACATAATCGCCAATTAGTTGTATCAAAAGGTTATCGCGAGCTTAGACTGAGTGATGGTGAGATAAAAAAGGCTGATCCTTTGAGAGGGACATCCAGTTTGACTGCTAAGTTAATGAGGCTAGCCTAATGTCATCGATTCCAAGTGACTTACCACTTTTGTACGATAAAAATCGTCGCACTTTTATACTTATACTATCATTCATTATTGGCATATTATATCTTGTCCTGATCACTTCGAATGGCCTAAAAAGCTTCACAAATGCTTGGAGGCATAACCCAGAGCAAGAACATTATGTGCTTATACCCTATGCAGGTAACAGCGCAGAGCTAAAAGCTGACACAGACAAAATAGAGAGATTTTTAAAAAAGTCTAATTTAATAAAAGGCTTTAGAAAAATAGATGAGCATTCATTTCAAAGGTTATTTAATCCAAATCCCACAGCGAACAAGGCTTGGATTGAAACGATTCCTTTTCCTATTTTTATTGAATTAAATTTAAGGTCATCTGATGCAAATTCAGCTCAAGTTATTGAAAAACAAATTAAGAAAATAGTTAGCAATGCTCAAGTTTATACTCAGCCAAGATATTCTAGTGAATTTGCCGCTTCTTTTGGTGTTTTGAATTTTATTCTTGATTGGCTTATTGGCAGTTTAGTTATCGCGTTTTTAGCTGTGTTGGTGCTCATGACGCGTGCGCATTTTTCGCAGCAAGAAAAAAACATAGAGCGTCTCTCAATGCTTGGGGCTACACCGTCGTATATCAAAAAATTATATTGTTGGTTTATGGCACGATGTATTGCTTTGAGTTCCTTGTATGGATTTTTGGGCGGTGGCATTGCTTGTTGGATAGTTCATATTTTAACAGAGCATATGTCATTCTTCCCCTATGGTTTTGAACTTCCGTCTTTAATTTTTTATATAGTTTTGCCACATTCTTGTCTTTTGGTTGGCGTAATCATTACTTATTTTCTCATAACTAATCTGTTGAAAAAATCTTGGTCATGCGCTTAAAACTATTCCTTTCGATAGGGATATCTTTTGTGTGGTTTTACAGCCTTTTTAATTTTTATAAAAGTGCCGCAGATTTTTCTAATCAAACAAATCAGGTTGAAGGTATTGTTATTTTGACAGGTGGGAAAGACAGAATTCAAACAGGAATGGCTCTTTTTAAGGAATTAAATGCTAAACGTATATTGATTTCAGGTGTTGATAGAACTGTTAAATTATCTGTTATTAAAGACAAACAACTTAAAGGCTACGATGATATCTATCCATTTACAGATCTTGGGTATGGAGCGGTTAATACTTTTTCTAACGCATTAGAAGCAGCTTTTTGGGTTCAAAAACATCAGTTTTTGAAAGTGGGGTTGGTTACAAGTCGCTTCCACATGCCAAGAAGCTTGTGGCTTTTTAAAAGGGCTATGCCAGATATTGCCATTTTTCCAATAGTTGTTGACGGTAAAGACTTTAGTTTCTTCAATTTTTTACGTGAGTACAGCAAATATTATTTAACAAAAATAGTAAGTGCTTTTCTTTTTGATGGCTATAATGAACTCGTAATTCTTTAAAAAGATCATCTTTTTGTAATGTAACAATGAAATCAAATATTTTTGTTTTTTGTTGGTTTGAAAATAAAATTATTTAATTTTTATTAAATTTATATATGTACATGCCTATATTGTATTGTTAAGCTTTATGTAGAAATGGAAATGTACCTATGCGCAAATGAGATATTCAATCTATACTATTTCTAGCTTTCTGTTATTAAGTTCTTGTGGACCTATTACAGAAAATTCAAAAAGTTCAGAATCTTCAGATAGTTTAAATCAGCTTGATAGGGCTGATCAGCAGGACTCTATTTTACCAACTAGTCAGCAAGATTCATTAGGAAGTTCAAGGGAAGAAATTTCCGAAATTTTAGAAAATAATAAACTGATACCAGAGGTTAAAAATGGAATTCTTGCAATGCAAAGAGGTGATTATGAGAGTGCCTCAAAATCTTTTAATAGTGCATTGCTCGATAATCCCGGAGATTCTTATTTACATTTCTTAAATGGTTTGAATTATTTGCACAAAGCTGCAGCCGGAGATGCAGCCTCTAGAGATTTGGCGCTTACTGGATTTAGATACGCGATAGTGTATGACCAATCAAACGTACTTGCCCATAAGCGTTTGGGATATATGTATTATCAAACAAAAGAGTATGCTAGGGCTCAGCAGCATTTTGCTGAAGTTTTACTGCTGCAAGAGCCAAATGTTAAAGCATTATATGCATTAGCTGCAGCTTCTTATTATAATCGAGATCTCAAAACAGCTTATGCTTCTATAAATAAGGCAGCAAGCATGGCACCAGATAATATTTTTGTGCTAAAAGCAGCAGCGATGATTGCTGCTGCGCTGAATCAACCCTTAGATGTACAAAATTTCCGCAAGAAATATATGGATGTATCTAAGAAATCCGATGGGCACCTTGATAGACGCTTACATCAATGGATGAGTGTGCATAACAATCCAAACTTAATTCTAACTTCAGCAGATGCAGGAGATGATTCTGGAGGTGATGGTGCGGGAGATGATGATGCAGGTGCAGACGCGGACGCAGACGCAGACGCGGGTGGTGGTAATGATGCAGGAGGCAACGCTAAACCTGGTGGAGCACCAGATTTACCAGGCGATGACGCTCTTCCCCCATCAGACGGAACAGTTGCTGCCACTCCAATGGCTAAAAAATTAGGCGATTTTGATCCAAAAAATCCAGATACCTTCGTCATAGATTGTGCAATTATGAGGGTAAGCGAAGAGGGAAAAACCTCTAAGGGTAGTAATATTCTTGATACCATAAATGTTGTGCTTAATCCTGGTACCTATACTGGCAACAGAACTTGGACAAATAATACAGGTAATGGTAACACAAAAGCAATGAACTTCACTCAAAGTTTTGGGCTTAGTCAACCGGCTACTGCTACCTATTCTCTGAATATCTTTAACGTTACCGATACGCGCATAGAAGTTGTCGCTCGTCCCACCGTTATGGCCGCTTTAGGCAAAGTTTCTGAATTCTTTGCGGGAACAGACTTAATAGCAAACGTTTCATCAGCTGCTGCTGGTAATAGCATTGAGAAATTGCCGATAGGCTATCGTGTTACCGTTACGCCAATTGGTTCTCGTAAAAACAAGGACGGTGTTTTGAAAATTCAGTTCGACGTTCGTGTTGAGGGTAACTCTGTAGGCGTGCTGTATGGCTATACAGGTTCTAATTCAACTGCCACCTCAAATTATAGCCAAATTAACCACAGTTCAGTTTGTACAACGGTCGAATTATCCTTTGGTGAAACAGTTATTTTGGCTGGTCTGTACGATCGAGAAGATAATATGACCAAATCAAAAACGCCCGGTCTTGGTGATATTCCTGGTCTTGGTTTGTTATTTTCATCGGAAACAACAGATAGTTCAAGAAAATCTGTCGTTTACATGATGACATTGCGTCCAACGGAAAAAATGCAAGAAGATGCGAATATGTTTAACGATGGTCGAAGAATAAGCCCAGAAGTTCTTGAGCTTCAAATGAAAAATATTAGTTGGTTCAATACAGTTCCTGTATCTGCAATTTTGATGAAAGGTTTATCAAGAATATACCGAGAATTCAGAACAGGTGATATTCCCAATATTTACTGGGATCATCAAGATATGGGAGAAAAAAAACTTGGGGAGATGAATAACGAAATTGGAGAAGCCGTCAGAATGATGGATTCATAAGCTTTTGTAATTTGCCATTTCCTGCTACAAAAGAGCTAGTTATCTAGCTCTTTTTTTATATGGTTGCCCTTCGTTTAAAAGATGGTTCTGAAAGAATATTTGAAAATTTGCCAACAGGTGAAGAGGTTGCTTTTGCTATATCTCCGCGCTTAGCTCGGGAGGCAGTAGCAATCCGCGTGAATGGAGATTTAAAAGATTTAAATCTACCCGTTCCTGATGCAGCGCAGATAGATATTATCACCAAAAATACCGATGAGGGGCTTGAAGTAATCCGACACGATGCTGCTCACGTGTTCGCCCAAGCTGTGAAAGAATTGTATCCTGATACGCAAATTACCATAGGGCCTGCTATCGAAAATGGCTTTTACTATGATATTTATCCAAAATTTCCTCTTTCTTTGGATGATTTGCCAACGATTGAGCAACGCATGCACGATATTGTTGATCGTGATATTGCAATTACCCGTGAAGAGTGGAATCGGGATGATGCTATTCCTTTTTTCAATAATATGGGTGAAAAATTCAAAGCTGAAATCATTGAAGGAATTCCACAGGGCCAGGTGATCAGCTTGTACCGCCAGGGGGAATTTATTGACCTTTGTCGTGGGCCCCATCTGCCAACAACTAAAAGGGTAGGTCATGCCTTCAAACTAATGAAACTTGCAGGAGCCTATTGGCGTGGGGACCATCGTAATGTGATGCTGCAGCGAATTTATGGTACCGCCTGGGCAACTGAGAAGCAGCTTGAAGAATATCTGCATATGCTTGAAGAAGCTGAAAAGCGCGACCACCGTAAACTGGGTGCGGAGCTTGGGCTATTTCATATGCAAGAAGAGGCACCAGGTTCAGTATTTTGGCACCCCAAGGGCTGGACAGTTTATAGAGCTCTTGAAAATTTTGTGCGTAGACGAATGGAAAAAGCTGGGTATGTCGAAGTAAAGACCCCTCAGTTGGTTGACTTATCCTTATGGGAAGCTTCAGGCCACTGGGAAAAATTCGGTGAGAATATGTTCACTGTGGAAAATGATGAAGACAAAGTTTTAGCGATTAAGCCGATGAACTGTCCGTGCCATGTACAAATTTTTAAACAGGGCCTTAAAAGTTATCGCGATTTACCGCTGCGTATGGGGGAATTCGGATCGTGTCATCGCAATGAACCAAGTGGATCCTTACATGGTATTATGCGAGTGCGTAGCTTTGTACAAGACGATGCCCATATTTTTTGTACTCCCGATCAGATTATTTCTGAAACAAAAAGTTTCTGTGACTTGTTAAAGGGCATTTATCAAGACCTTGGTTTTAATGAATTTAAAGTGAAGTTCTCTGACCGTCCTGAAAAGCGTGCGGGAAGCGATGAACTCTGGGATAAAGCCGAACATGCTTTGAAAGAGGCAACCACAGCAGCCGGTATTGAATTTAGTCTAAATCCTGGGGAAGGTGCTTTTTACGGGCCTAAACTAGAATTTGTCTTGAAAGATTGTATTGGTCGTGAATGGCAATGTGGAACTTTACAGGTTGATTACTGCCTGCCAGAACGGCTTGATGCTACTTATGTTGGTGAGGACGGCCAAAAACACCGCCCTGTGATGCTTCACCGCGCTATTTTGGGTTCTTTAGAGCGCTTTATCGGGGTGCTTATTGAACACTATGCGGGTAAATTCCCCTTGTGGTTAGCGCCGGTGCAAGTGGTGGTTGCAAGTGTTACAACCCAGGCAAATGACTATGCTAAGACCATTCAGCAGCAGCTGCTAGATAAAGGCATACGAGCTGAACTTGATATAAGGAACGAAAAAATTCCTTATAAGGTGCGTGAACATTCTCTGCAGAAAGTTCCCTACATTCTTGTAGTTGGAATGCGCGAGGCCGAAGAAAAAACCGTGGCGATTCGTACCCTAGGGGGAGAGCATCAAAAAGTTGTAGCGCTCGACCAGGCGGTACAGGATTTGCTGTATCAAGTTGCGAGAGTTGGTTAAGAACAACGCCTGAAGTTTTTTAGGCTTCAGGCGTTGTAGTTTTTAAATTCATGAACTTACTGATGTGCAAATTTCATGAAGCTACAGAGTAACAGTACTTTTATCAAGCAGCTTTGAAGGGTTTTTCTTCCAAAAAAGCATTAGCCTGTTCAATAAGCTCATGCATGATCTCAGCTGTTGATTGAATGCAGGTTACCATGCCAACACTTTGACCAGCCATTAGGGAACCGTTTTCGATATCTCCATCAACAGCTGCCCGGCGCAGCGCACCTGCCCAATAGTGCTCAATTTTTAGTTGCGCTTCTTTCAAATCGGTCGTGCCACTATCGTATTCCTTGATCACTTTTGCTTGAACTTCGAGGAATTCTTTCGTTGCTTTATTGGCAAGCGCACGTACCGGTATTACTGGAAAGCGTTGGTCTAGCTGCAATGAAACGACAGCATCGCGAGCTTGAGCTTTGATAAAAGCTTGTTTGAAATTTTCATGGGCGGGAGATTCCTCGGCACAAACAAAACGAGTCCCCAGTTGGCACCCACTTGCCCCCATTTTTAAATACGAAACAAAAGCTTCTCCTCTGCCAATACCGCCTGCAATAAACACAGGAACGTCGTATATTTGCGGTAAAATTTCTTGGGCTAAAACGCTTGTTGATACGGGGCCAATATGCCCCCCAGCTTCGCTTCCTTCAATGACCAAGGCATCAGCCCCCATTTTAATGAGTTTTTTTGCAATGATTAAAGCTGGTGCAAAACCAATAACTAAGCATCCATAATCTTTAAGACGAGAAAAACTTGCTGAATTCGGAAGTCCACCGGCGAGAACCACATGACGAATTTTATGTTCTCCGCAAACATCAATCATTTCTTCAAGTTTTGGATGCATTGTAATCAGGTTTACGCCAAACGGTTTTGATGTCATCGCTTTAGTACGATCAATTTCTTGCGATAAAATGTCAGGTGACATAGCACCACTTGCTAAAACTCCAAATCCGCCAGCATTTGAAATTGCTGCTACTAAATTATGATTGGATACCCATGTCATTGCTCCGCCTAAAATAGCGTACCGCGTGCCAAGGAAATCGCACCCTCGTTTACATAATTGTTCGAGAGACGAGCAGGGCGAAATCATTATGCGGCTTCCTTTTCAATTTTGGGATATTGATCAAGCTTAAAAGCTTTGTGCAAAGCGGTTAAAGCTGGCTGTAGGCATAGCTGATTGATCACCAGAGACATTTTTATTTCAGAAGAGTAAATCATATAAATATTTATTCCTTCATCTGCTAGCGTTCGGCATATCAGTGCTGGAATATCCATGTTGCTTCGAAGGCCAATACCAACAATTGTAACCTTTGCAACATTTTTATTAATTGAAAGCTCAGTAAAACCAAGATCATCTTTAAATTTCATCATGGTTTCGTTAAAACGTTCAATATCAGAGCGGCTGATCATACCATCCATATCACATGCCCCATCGAGGGTATGTGATTGGGTCATCATATCGATTAGAATATTGGATTGTCCCATCGTTGTATAAAGTTTTGCAGCAATCCCTGGAACGTTCTTCAAACCTCTAACGGTAACCTTTGCTTCTTGTAAACTGTGTACAATACTTGTGATGTTTCCTTTTTTAGCAGTTTGTTCATCGTCAACAATTACTGTACCTTTTGAAGAATCTGTCAAACTCGATAACACGCGTAATTTTATTCCATGTTTCATGGCCATTTCTACGGAACGTGCCTGCAAAACTTTAGCACCAGCTGCGGCCATTTCGAACATTTCATTATAGCTTAGTGTATCTTGTCTGCGAGCCTCTGGGACAAGTCTTGGATCTGCAGTATACACCCCATCAACATCAGTATAGATATCGCAGCGATCGGCTTTTAAAGCAACAGCAAGAGCAACTGCTGTTGTATCTGAACCGCCACGCCCCAGAGTCGTTAAGATATAATTTTTATCCATTCCTTGAAAACCTGCAACAACGGGAATTTCCCCCTGGGAGATACTTTCATTAATTTTATCTGGGCTGATATGCAAAATTCGGGCATTTGTAGAGACGGAATCTGTATGGATAGGAATTTGCCACGCTAAGAAAGAACGAGCCTTCATACCAGCCTTTTTAAGGGCTAATGCTAGCAATCCTGCAGTTACTTGTTCCCCAGCGCTTGCAACTACGTCATGTTCTTGAGTTGCTTCATGAGGGCAGAGAGCCTGCGAGTACCCAACTAACTGATCTGTAATACCAGCCATTGCTGATACAACAACAACAATTCTATTCCCGTTGAGGATTTCCTGGCGAACAACCTGTGCTACATGTTCAAGCCGTGCTAGGTTTGAAACAGAGGTGCCGCCGAATTTTAAAACATAAAGTGCCATGATTTAGAATATGGTAAGTTAAATATTAAATAGCAAGATAAACAAACCTCATTAAAGCGAAAATCGTAAATTTTTAAAAGGAATTTTTTAAATGCAAACGCAAAATACTTCTCAAGTTGAGCATTTTGACGCTCTTTCATCGCAGTGGTGGGATCAGCAAGGAGCATTTGGTGTTCTTCATTCAATGAATCCTGCAAGAGTTCGATTCATTAAAGAAATAGCTGGGCAATCTTTTACATCAACTGGTTTAAGGGATCTACAAGTGCTTGATGTTGGTTGTGGAGGGGGCATTGTTTGTGAACCACTTGCAAGGCTCGGAGCTAATGTTACAGGGATTGATGCAAGCCCTGAAGCGATTAACATAGCATCAAGCCATGCTCTTGGACAAAACTTAGACATCATTTATCAATGCTGTGATCTAAGTGCCCTTCAAAAGTCTTTCGACCTAATCACATGCTTAGAGGTTGTTGAACATGTAGATGATTTAAAAATCTTCGCACATGATTTGGTGAGAAAATTAAATCCAGGTGGCATATTAATTTTATCAACTCTTAATAGAACCCTACTTTCCTACCTGGTTGGAATCATTGGAGCTGAATACCTAACTCGGAAAGTTCCATTAGGTACTCATGATTGGAAAAAATTTATTGAACCTGCAGAGCTGGTGGCTCTTTTTGAAAATTTTGGCATGCAGGTTATGTCTCTAAAAGGTCTTAATTATTCACTTTATAAGCGAGAATGGTATCTGGGTGGTAGACTAAACATGAATTACCTAGCGGCATTCAAAACTATCTCAAGGGAGTAAATTACTCAGTAACTATTGGCATTTGGTTTTTCGTTTCCTCTAAAAGCTCAGTGCATAGATTTAATAAATTTTCTATGCGTTTTTGTTTTTTTAAATTTTTTAACTGGTAGGGTTCTCTATACAATTCAACAAGTTTTAAAATTAGTTTCAGTGGTGATGATTTGCTGATCGTCGTAAGCTGCTCTAAAATTTTCTGAGCACTAAGCAGAGAGTCAATTTTACCACCTAATACTTTTTGCTGCGCTAGAAATTCTGCTTGAACGGGAATTGTGTGGTCTAACAACCCTTTAATTGTTAATAGTTTGAAGCCTAAAAACTTTAATGACAGAATATTAGCTAGTTTTAGTAGCTCGGTTTCCCTATAGACTCTGAAACCATTTTCCTGGTTTTTTAAAGGGGATAGCAGTCCGATCTGATCATAGTGATGCAAAGTTCTTACCGATACATTTGTAAGTTTGCTAAATTCACTAATTTTATATTTTTGCATTTTGGCCCCAATTTAATAAACTAGCAGTTTATTAAATCGGGTCCAAGGTTTTATTTAAATAAAATTAACTTATTTTGAATTTTGATCGCAATTTTATCCGTGTTGCATTGCGTTGGGAATAAGTTCATAGACTTCTGCCAAAATAACACTACAAGCAACAAGAATCTCCTCGTTAGATAAGTTATCTATTTGTTGAAGGATATGGCTAATTTTTTGACTGTATTCTTTAGCCTTTTTAGTCAATTCAGGTAATACCTTGCGGGTGCACATTTTTTCTAGATAGTGAGATACCCTATAAAGTTCGATAAGTTTTAAGATTAAATCCGATGGAAGCGATTCAGATGTTTCTGTGAGCTCTGATAAAATTTTACTGGCTTTCGATAAAATGTTGATTTTTTTATCTAAAATTTTCTTTTGTTCTAAAAAACGTTCCTTAATAGGAATAGTTTTATCGAGTAATCCCTTAATTACCAGAAGATCAAACCCCAGAAACTTTAGCGAAAGTATTTTCAAAAGGACCTGAAGGTCTCTTTCTTCATAAAGACGAAAACCATTCATTTGATTTTTTGATGCTTTTAGCAATCCAATTTGGTCGTAATGATGCAAGGTTC
The DNA here is from genome assembly GCA_903874955.1 of uncultured Alphaproteobacteria bacterium. GTDB lineage: Bacteria > Pseudomonadota > Alphaproteobacteria > Paracaedibacterales > CAITNM01 > CAITNM01. The sequence continues at coordinate 61,877 of CAIQTY010000037.1, forward strand.
TCACAGAAACTCCCGTAAGCTTGCTAAATTCGCCGATTCTCCACTGATTCATTGATTACCTTGCTAGTTTTCTAACATTTCTAAAGGTAGTCTATGACGTTAGGTTAGACACAAGGGGATTTGCTCAGTTTTTATTTAATATTTAGTGAATTCCAGGAGCATCACCTGAATAATGCCTGATATTCTTTTGGATGGATGAAAGGATTAGCTGTGTTTGGTTTATGTTAAAAACACAGATTATAAATTTCACAAACTATAACGCATATACCCACAGCTAAAATAAGCATTACCAATTGTTGATTTAAACTGCTTGAAAGTTTCTGTTTTCCTAAGCGCAGCCATATTAGACATGGAAGACCCACAGCAATAATACTCAAAAATATTCCGGCAAATCCAAGAACTTTTAAAAAGGTCTTTTCAGCAATTAGTGTAAGGGCTAACGGAACACCAAGGGCCAAAAATCCTGATATAAAACGCTTTTTAGCGGGAGAGGTAATCGAGATATGTTCGCGATAATAGTCAAACAAACCTATAGCAACACCAAGAAATGAAGTGATTATCGCAAGTAACGAAAAAATCCAGCTAGAGGATTGTAGCCAATTGGTATCAATAACCTGACTTAGAGCTGAAACAAAAACCCCTAAATCTGCGTTGCCATTTACTAATAGTTCAAACACTAAAGGATTATTAACATATACAATACTTAATCCGCCGATCATCCAAACGATATAGGTTAGAAGCGGTATTAAGGTTCCCCAAAAGAAGGCTCGCTTTAGAATTAGAGGTTGTTTTTTGCAGTATTGAACCATACTAGGGATGCTGCCATGAAAACCAAAAGAAGTGAAAAACAAAGGTATGGCAATAAACCAAGGTGAAAAGCTCGTATGTTGAACTGGTAGCATTTCGGATGAGATATGTATTTTTGGAAATAACACTATCATCATTGCTATAAAAACGCCGATCATTATCGCAAAGAATATCCGATTTCCTGCATCAAGAACCTTCATGTCAATACATACAAGCGCTGACATTAATATAACAAAAACAATCATAATTGAGTGTTCGTTGAGGGTAATATTTGCGTGTGAAGTAACTAGATTTTGGATTAAGGAAGATGCTCCACTTGTGTATGCAACAAGCAGTGAATTAAGCATAAGCACTAAAGCAATTGAGGCAATGTAGCCTGGGATTTTGCCCAGATATAAATTAGACAATTTTGCAATCGAACTTCCAACTCCTATGTGAAGGTTTAAGTCAACTGCAATGAGTGCAGCAACATACATTACAAACCACATGGCAACCAGTAGAGCGCTTCCCCCTAATATACCAAGAGCTGCAACGCTCATTGGCAAGCTGAGCATTCCTGCGCCGATAGTTGTGCCTGCAATTACCAACAAGGCCCCCCAAAATTTTTTTTGCTGAGCATTTTCTTGAGAAGATTTAATTGAAAGACTTTCTTCTTCGTTATTAATAAAATGAAGCACGTTCTTTGATTTTGACATTTATCCCGAGGAATATCTGCGCCTACTAAAATATCGTAACCACAAAAACAAAAAAAATATGAAGAATATTTATCTTTAAGTGAAATATATTATTTGATTTTTTAGAATAAATCTGAAAGCCCTTGTTTTTATATGATTGCAAAGAAATATATAAAATCCACCATACGGTTTTAGATTTTGAATGTTTTTGTCAGATACACCAAAAAAGAAAATATTGCCTATATTTTAAACAATCTAATTTTCTAAACTCCTCCTTTTCATTGCTTTGTGAGATGTTTCATGTCTTGAGTGTTTTCTGGGTTTGTGTGGCGCAGAAAACACAAGTGACCCCATTAGTACAAGAATTGCGAAGATTTTAGCTACAATAATGGTGCTCATCTTTTAGCCTCTGACGTTACGTTATCTGCATAAATTACAACAATGTCGGCCATTCTCACCTTTAAATTTATTATATTATTCAACTTGACTTTTAAAAAAAGAAATTTTTAAGGGTCTGTTTTTAGTGCTTATCTTTCCTAAATATTCCGACTGTTTCTAGATGAGCGGCCCAAAGAAATTGATCAATAGGATGAGCCGTTTCTAAAATATATCCTCCTTTTTCTAAAGTTTTTGCATCCCTTGCAAAACTATTTGGGTTACAAGAAACATAAATTACTAAGGGGACTTTACTCACCGAGAGTTCTTCAATTTGTGCTTGAGCCCCTGCTCGAGGTGGATTAATTACAGTTGCATCATACTTATTAAGGTCATCAGTACTCAGCGGGCTAGTAAATAAGTCTCTGGACTCAGCAGAAATATCGTAATTCTTGCCAGCAAAATCAAGCTGTTGTATGGCCTTTGCATCTCCTTCGTATGCTTTAACTTTTCCATATTGCAATAAAATACCGCTGAATGTTCCCCGGCCTGAAAATAAATCGATAAGATTCAAATGATTCTCCGCTTTTTTGCCAAGTGCTGTCGATATGATCTCTTGCATCCAAGTTTGTGCTAACTGACTAGCTTGTAAAAATGCCCATGGATCTGCTTCTACTGCTAAGGGTCCGAAATCAATAGTTATAGGGCTGGTTTGCCAAAGCACGTCGTAAATTTTTCTGTGACGAAACTGCAGGCGGCTCCATTTTGCAGTTTCAGCAATACTTTTCAATAGGTCTCGTTGGACATCTGTTAAGTGATTGATACCTTGGATTTCAATGCCGATATCGACAGTACTATCAAGATCGAGAATAAAGATTTTTGCTTTTTGGAAAGGCTCAAGTAAGTTTTCTAAGGCGAAACGCAAATGGGGTAGAGCGTTTTGCAGGCTAGGCGTTAAAACAGGACATTCTTGCATATCAATAATTTGGTGACTTTGAAGACGGTGAAAGCCCATAAAAAGTTTGTCCCCTTTTTTTATGGCTTCAAGATTGGCTCTTCTGCGTTGTCCCGGCGGTACTACTTTGATTGGTTGAATTATGTAAGGATTTAAACCATTTTCTAAAAATGCTTGTGTTAGCAGACCTGTTTTAAACTCTTTGTAGAAGCCTTCGCTGGCATGTTGCAGAATGCACCCACCACAGGTTGTAAAGTGTATACACGTTGCGTCTTGACGTTCATGGGATGCCTTAATAATTTCCTTGAAATAAGTGTTGGTTTTTTTAGGATATTGAACTTTCTCAAAAGCAACCTCTTCGCCCGGGAGGCAAAATGGCAATTCAGTATCTCCGCTATCGCTGATAACTTCAGCAAAACAATCATTTTTAAGCTGTATTGCCTTTCCTCTTGCTTGCGAGATTATTGGTGGTGCTTGATTTCGCATATAAATTTCACAGAATGTTGCTATGAGTAGGTAAAAAAGGATACTAAGTGTTTTTTTAAAGTAAATCTATGGAAAAACTTAAGGCTTATTTTTGTGTGCATAAAAACGAATCAAATCATTAGTTTAGTAATTTTTTAATAAGCTTGTGAATACACTACTAAGTGTGATCGAAATATATGAATGAAAAATGATAAACACTAAAATTCCTTATTTAAAATATTTATTTCAAAGCATGGCTTTGCTGTTGATACTAGGTGGAACGATTCAGGCTGACAATTCAACAATAACTAAAGATGAGGTGTTAAAGGTATTAACAGACAAAGAATTTAAAATAAGACAACAAGGAGATTCTGAATGCTTTAGAGTTTTTGAATCGGTAAAACTCTCAGGCAGTACACAATTTTCTAAAACTAGCTTGAAAAAAATTGTGGAAAAAATCAAAGAACTTCAAGCCCAATCACCTGTTGCAATTCTCGATGTAAGAGAAGAAATGCATTTGTTGGGGGACAATGAACTATCAGAAATTATTGCTGAAAAAGATTGGTCAGAACTTCATCATAAGCTTGAAGTTATTAATGAAGATGAAAATAAATTAGTACAGCCTGGTTTGATTGAACAAGAACAAACGATTGCTAAAAATCTTAATCTTCAATATGTTCGAGTTCCCGTTACCGATGATAAAATTCCCCATGATAATGTGGTTGATTTATTTCTTGAATTTTACAAAGAACAGATGAAAAACCACCCAAATACTTGGTTCCATGCTCATTGTGAGCATGGGCACGGACGCACAACTACTTTTATGGCATTGATACATATTCTAAACACCAAAGGTGAGAAAAAATTGGCCGATATTTTGAAAGAACAGCATAAAGCAGGTGGAGCTGACCTTCATTTTTCTTCAGATATTAAGGTTGATCCTAAGGATCTTGAGCTCAAAAGAATGCGTTTTGCTTTTTTAGAAAAATTCCATGAATATGTTAACGATAAGGATAGAGGGTTCTTTGCTAAAAACTCTTGGTCTGAATGGAAAAAAATCGTTGATGAATAGATTTTTTGTCTAGTATGCCAGAGATTCTCCACCATCAAGAACAATATTTATGCCGTTTAAATGGGCTGACTTTGACGACAACAAAAATAATACTAGATTTGCAACATCGTCTGGTTTTCCATAAGCACCTAAAGGAATAGACGATGCATTTTTAGCTGCTTGTTCTTCAAAGCTTATATTGTTTGAAAAAGCTTTCTCTTTAATTCTATCAATGTGAAATTGAGTAAGGATAGGGCCTGGAGAAATTGCATTTACTCGAATCTTTCTTTTCCCAAAGTAATGGGCCAGGTTTTTTATTTCGCCTGACCATGCGAGTCGAATAACGTTCGTATTAGGGTAACCTGGTAGATAATTTTTGGAACTATTGCCAGATATAACAATAATGCTGGCATTTTCTTTAATGAAAGGACTAAAAGCACTAATTACTTCAAGGGGGTTAATAAACGTCTCTAAAAAGACCTGAGACCATTCTTCTTTTGTTGGAATTCCATCCTTCGTCAGGACTGGCCTTGGCCCAATAAGCACTATACCACTAATTGATTTCCTCTCTAACTTTTTAGCAGCTAAATGAATCGTTAGGGTATCTGAAAAATCTATGATTAGGCTTTGAACAGAAACTAATGGGTGTTGAGATTTCAGTCTTTTTTGGAGTTCGTCTAATTTTTTTTGATTTCTTCCCGTAATAATCAGATCATAGCCTTTTTCAGCAATAGAATTACAAATGCATTCTCCGAAAGCGCCTGTAGCTGCTGTAACCAAAAATGTATTCGCATTTTGGTTAATTGTTACTGTAGAAGCAGCGCAATAATTAAATCCAAAAATCAGAAGCCCAAATAGTATTTTTTGCATAATTAAACTTTGTTTTGGTCATGTCACATGTTTATAAAATTATAATTCTTATTAGTCTAGGCTTTCTTTTAAATCATTGTTCAAGATAATTCTACCCTGCGTGAACCCCTTGGATTAGCCTCGAAATTTAGCCATAATGCTCAAAATAATTAGAAAATTTTCAAATGACAACTTTTCACGACCTTTCTAATGCGATTCGCTTTTTAAGTATTGATGCGGTTGAAAAAGCCAATTCTGGCCATCCGGGGATGCCTATGGGAATGGCTGATGTCGCGACAGTTTTGTTTCAAAAACATTTGGTCTTCAATCCCAAAGATGCAACGTGGCCAAACCGTGATCGATTTGTTTTATCAGCAGGTCATGGATCAATGCTTTTGTATAGCCTTTTGTATTTAACAGGGTATCCAGATACAACTTTCGAACAGCTTAAAAATTTTAGGCAGCTTCATTCTAAAACGCCGGGGCATCCTGAATATGGACATTTGCCGGGGGTAGAGACGACAACTGGTCCATTAGGGCAGGGGTTGGCAACGGCTGTAGGCATTGCTATTGCTGAGAGAATGCTTAATGCACGCCACCCAGATGCTATCAGTCACTATACCTACGTTATTGCAAGTGATGGTGACCTAATGGAAGGAATAAGCCATGAAGCAGCTTCCCTGGCAGGACATTTAAATCTCAACAAACTTATTGTGCTGTATGACGATAATGGTATCAGTATCGATGGAAAAACAGATTTATCTTTCAGTGATAATACTCTTAAGCGATTTGAGTCTTATGGTTGGCATGCAGAATGCATTGATGGTCATGAAAATACGGCAGTAGATGAAGCTATTGCTAGGGCAAAACGTTCTAATAAGCCTAGCCTTATAGCCTGTAAAACAACGATCGGATTTGGTTCACCTAATAAAGCGCATACCAGCGGTGTTCACGGTTCCCCCCTTGGCAAAGCCGAAATTGAAGCAACCCGCGTGGCGCTTAATTGGCATCATGAACCATTCGAGATTCCGCAACAAATAATCCATGCATGGAGAACGATTGGCGCGCAGCATCAAGCTACATATGATCAATGGCAAAAGCAAGTAGATGCCGATCTGCAAAAGCAATTCCATGAACCCTTATTTAACATTACGAAAGTAATAGATAACTATAAGCAATTAGCCCGTGATACTAAGCCAAATCTTGCGACTCGAGTTTTATCTCAGCAAGTGCTAGAAGTCATTGTACCGAATATGTCAATCGTCGGAGGCTCAGCCGATTTAACGGGTTCAAATAATACAAAAGTATCCTCACAAAAGACAATAAGCGCCTCTGATTTCGCTGGAAACTACATCTATTATGGTGTTCGTGAACATGCAATGGCGGCCGTTATGAATGGTCTTAGTCTCTCAAAAGCTTTTATTCCCTATGGTGGAACTTTTTTGGTCTTTTTAGATTATTTGAAGCCTGCGTTGCGCTTATCCGCTATGATGAAACAAGGCGTTATTTATATTTTAACCCATGATTCGATTGGACTCGGTGAAGACGGACCAACGCATCAGCCTATTGAGCATTTAGCGCATCTGCGCTGCATACCAGGTGTGCAAACGTTTCGCCCAATGGATGCAACAGAAGTGGCAGAATGTTGGCAATTAGCCGTTCATAATCGTAAAGGTCCTTCGGTACTTGTTCTGACGCGACAAAATTTACCCTACCTTAGTGACCTTAGAGCGAATCATTTAGAAAATGCTTGCGCTAAAGGAGCTTATGTTCTAATCGAAAAACAAGGTTCTAACGTGACTCTAATTGCAACGGGTTCAGAAGTTTCAATAGCTGTCGATGCGGCAAATGCGCTTATGGAATTGAATATTCCCGTACGTGTTGTTTCTATGCCTTGTGCTGATTTATTTGATAAACAACCCCAAGAATACAAGAGCCAGGTTTTAGGAACCGGGCTTCGCATTGCCATAGAAGCAGCTACAGAAGGAACATGGCCAAAATATATAGGCGAAAAGGGTGTGTTTGTTGGGATGAATTCTTATGGTGCTTCAGCTCCGGCGAATGATTTGTATACACACTTTGGCATAACAGCTGATATGGTGATAAAAAAAGTAAAAGCATATTTAGGTAGAAATTAATGCCCCGCAGTATATACGAACAGTCATTAGAGTATCATTCTCACCATCCACGCGGAAAGCTTGAAATTAAGGCAACAAAACCACTTACAAATCCACATGATTTAGCATTGGCATATTCTCCAGGTGTTGCAGAGCCATGTTTGGAGATAGCTAGGAATCCTTTAAAAGCTGCTGATTACACTATACGCGGTAATCTTGTTGCGGTTATTTCAAATGGAACGGCAGTTTTAGGCCTTGGTAATATTGGGGCACTTGCTTCCAAACCTGTTATGGAAGGCAAGGCAATTCTTTTTAAGAAGTTTGCTGGAATCGATGCCTTTGATATTGAAATAGATGAAACAGATCCCCAAAAACTTGTTGATATTATTGCTTCCCTAGAGCCCACCTTTGGGGGCATAAACCTTGAAGATATTAAAGCACCTGAATGTTTCTACATAGAAAAAGAGCTTATAAAAAGGGTAAAAATCCCTGTCCTTCACGATGATCAGCATGGTACTGCGATTATTGTCTCAGCGGCGATGAAAAATGCTCTTGAATTGGCGGGTAAAAAAATTGATGCGGTGAAAATCGTTGTATCAGGCGCTGGGGCTTCAGCTCTTGCTTGTATTCAACTGCTCATTAAACTTGGCTTAAATCCTAACAATCTTATCGTTCTTGATAAAGATGGGGTTGTTCATAAGGGCAGAGGCAACCTAGACGAAGTGAAAGCAATATTTGCTGCTGATACGCATTTACGCACGCTTGAAGAAGCTATCAAAGATGCTGATGTCTTTTTGGGGCTTTCTGCTGCTGGGGTTATGACGGCTGATATGTCTAAATCAATGGCTTCAAATCCGATTATTTTTGCCCTTGCCAATCCTGAGCCTGAAATTCGTCCTGAAGTTGTCCATAGTGTGCGTGATGATGCGATCATGGCAACAGGCAGAACAGACTACCCTAATCAGGTGAACAATGCCTTATGCTTTCCATATATTTTTAGGGGTGCTCTTGATGTGGGGGCAACCTGTATAAACGATGAAATGAAAATAGCGTGTGTTGAAGCGATAGCGCGTATTGCTAAAGCTGAAAGCGATGACGTTGTTGTCGCAACCTATGGCGGAGAAACGCTCACATTTGGTCGTGACTATATTATTCCCAAACCATTTGACAGGCGTTTGTACGTCGATCTCTCTTTTGCCGTTGCTAAGGCAGCGGTGGAATCTGGGGTTGCCACCAGGCCAATAACCGATTGGCAAGCCTATCGCGTAAAATTAAAAGAGGTTATCTATCGATCTGGCATGGTCATGCGACCTATCTTTGCGGCTGCTAAAAATGCGGATGAACCTATCCGCCTTGTATTTGCTGAAGGTGAAGATGAAAGAGTGCTTCAAGCAGTTCAGACCATTCATGATGAAAAAATTGCACAGCCTCTTTTGGTTGGCAGGCCTGAGGTCATTGAACGTCGCATCGCAACACTAGGTCTGAGGCTAAAAGTCAACGAAGATTTTACGATAGTGAATCCCTTGGATGATTCACGCTATAAAACCTACTGGCAAAAATACCAAGAAATTCTAGCACGTAAAGGAATTACCCCGGCTATTGCTAAAGAAGTTATGCGCACCAATACAACAGTTATAAGCGCTATGATGTTGCATTTAGGTGATGTCGACACCATGATCTGTGGGTCACAGGGTACATATCCTGATCATCTGGTGCCTATTATGGAAATTTTGGGCATTGCAAATAATCAGCAACGCTGTGCTGCACTTTCGGCAATTGCAATTGATAATCCAAAAATTGAAAGGGGCATCCTTTTTATTACTGATCCATATGTTAATATCGATCCGACTGCCGATCAGCTAGCTGAAATTACCATTATGGCTGCAGAACAAATTAAGTTGTTCGGTATTGAACCTAAAATAGCATTGCTATCTTATTCTAATTTTGGTGCGGGTAGCCACCCACAGGCTAAAAAAATGCGCCAAGTGTATTCGATCATTCGTCACCTTGCACCGGAACTTGAAATAGAAGGGGAAATGCATGCTGATGCGGCGCTTGATGAAAAAATTCGCTCCCGTTTATTCCCAGGCAATACCCTAAAGGGCGCTGCTAATTTACTGGTGATGCCTAATATTGACGCAGCGAATATTGCGCTTAATATGATAAAGGTCTTAGGAGATGGTGAGACCATTGGGCCAATATTGATGGGAATTAAGGAATCTGCCCATATTTGCACTCCATCAGCACTGCCCAGAACTCTGGTGAATTTGGCAGCAATCGCGGTTTCTAAAGCAAGATTACTCAAACAGCAAAAAGGATAGTCATGAAAATAACATTTGCAGATAAAGCGCCTAAAACTAACTTACTTGTGAGCGGAGTTTATGAAGATGGAAATTTTGGTGATGTTACTAAAGCACTCGACAAAACTGCACAAGGTGCTATAAAGGCTTCTATTGATAATGCTGAGTTTAAAGGTAAAGCTGAAAAAGTTCTTCGTCTTCCTTCAGTAAGTGGTATTGATGGTCAGCTGGTGCTGGTTGGGCTTGGTGATGCTAAGAAATATAGTCCGCTTATTCTGGAAAAAATTGGCGCCAAGCTTTTTGCAGCGCTTAACGCCCTTAGAGAAAAAAAAGCCGTTATTGATTTATCTGATCTTCCTGCTTTAAAGCACCATGATACAGCTGAACTTATTGCTTATATTGCTTCAGGTTCTCTTTTGCGTTCTTGGCGTTTTGATAAATACCGCACAAAGCGTGAAAAAGACGAAATCCCAGTTTTGGCGGAGCTTGTTTTTGTAACCCCAAGTGCTAAGGAAACCCAGAAGGCTTTTGAGACCCTAGCAGCAATTGCTGAAGGTAACCACTTAACACGGTTGGTTGTATCTGAACCACCGAATGTAATTTACCCAGAATCTATGACAGCTCATGCCAAAGAGCTTACTGAACACGGAGTTAAAGTTGAAGTTCTTGGTGAAAAAGAAATGGAAAAATTGGGCTTCGGTGCATTGCTTGGCGTGGGGCAGGGAAGTATCAGAGAATCTCAGTTGGTTGTTATGCAATGGAATGGCGGTCCTGAAAACCAAAAACCAATTGCTGTTGTAGGAAAAGGCGTTACTTTTGATACTGGCGGCATAAGTATTAAACCTTCCAACGGTATGGAAGACATGAAATACGACATGGCTGGCTCAGGCGTTGTCTTGGGGTTATTAAAATCCCTTGCTTTGCGTAAGGCAAAAGTGAATGTAGTAGGGGTAATGGGGCTTGCTGAAAACATGCCTTCAGGCTCAGCGCAGCGCCCATCAGACATCGTCACTTCTCTTTCAGGTCAAACTATAGAAGTACTTAATACTGATGCTGAAGGCCGATTAGTTCTGGCTGATGCCTTGTGGTATACCCAAGATAAATTCAAACCCCAGTACATGATTAATCTAGCAACCCTAACAGGTGCTATTACCGTGGCGCTTGGCTATGAATACGCCGGATTGTTTAGCAATAATGATAAGCTTAGTGAGATGCTAACTAAAGCCGGTGAGCAAGTGGGTGAACTGTTGTGGTCAATGCCGATGAGCAAAGTCTATGATAAAGATATTAACTCAGATGCAGCCGATGTTAAAAATATCGGTTCCGGCCGTGGCGCAGGTAGTATTACTGCTGCAAAATTCCTAGAGCGCTTTGTTAATAAAACCCCATGGGCACACCTTGATATTGCTGGTATGGCTTGGGATAAAGCTGAAAGGCCTCTCTCCGGAAAAGGGGCTACTGGTTATGGTGTGCGCCTTTTGAATGCATTTTTAAAGGATAATTTTGAAAAGCATTAGACGAATTTAAACTCTGGCATCTTATGCAGGAAACCTAGCAGGCCAGAGTGTGTATCACTTTCATTTGCGTTTTGAATTTCGCGATCTTGCTATAAAAGATTATATAAAGTCAAAAAATGGCATGAAAAGCTAGTTCATATCCGGGTGATGCAATATAACAACACAAATCTGCATAAAATCTTCAGAAAAAACAAGTTTAAAAATATAACATTGAAATTATAAAACATCATGTGGTATTATTAAGGTTATTACTGATTTTAAATGTGCGGAAGACGTGTTAAAAATAATTTTTTCTGGTTTTTATATAATTTTAATGAGTGCATTTTTTTCTAGCTTTTTAGCTGCAACACAAACTCCGAATCAATATTTAAAACACAGAATCGAGACAACTTCTCCTTATTCTATAGCTGAATTTGTAACTCCAGATAATGATATCCAGCTCCAAAAACGTCAAAAAATATCAGATCAAAATACATATGTGTGCCCACAGGATATTACAGACAAAGAGTTGGAAGACCTTGGAAAAAAACGCCCTAATATTCGAAAATTAATTCTTTCTAAATGCAGACGTGTTACTAATTTCGAACCATTAAAACTCTTTGATTGTCTCGAAGAGCTGGATCTCAGTTATTGCTCTCGCATAAAATTCAAACAGTTTGACCACTTAAAAGATTTAAGGCATTTAAAAACTTTAAATCTTATTTGGTGCTCGCAGCTTAGGGATTTGAATTTTTTAAAAGAGAGCAAAAATCTTGAGGTATTATTCCTCGTTCGATGCATAAATATCACTAATTTAGAACCTCTATATAATAAAACATTCTTGCGGCATGTTGATGTTTCTAGTTGTTGTAAGCTTAAAAGACCGGCGATACTTGCATTTCATATTGAGTTAGACAAACTCTCTGTCCGCCCATCAGTCCTTAATTGCAGAGATACTGAACAAGGTTATCGACACGTTCGTGTATTGCCAAGAGATGTCAGAGGTATTTCTTTCGCGTCAGAGAGTATTGGCGTTTATCCTTTAAATTTTGATTTTGAAAATGAAAGTGGTGCTGCCATTTAATTATTGTTCATTTTTGAAAACGTCTTTTAGTATATATACCCCATAAAACTACAGGGTATTTTAAGCAAAACTTCTTTAAGTTGTTCAAATTTATATAATTGTAATTCAATTATTGCAATGCAGTTATGTTAAAATTAAATATATGTAAACTATTGTAAATAAATAGTTAACAAAATCTATTGAATTTCAAAATTTTCGAGCTATCTCCTGAAATTGGAAATTTCTTAAGGGGTAATTTTATGGAAAGGATCTTCTTAAGCCTATTTTTGCTAACAATGCATATTAGTGCTTCGGATAAAAATGACGATTTATCAGTAGGCACCGGTAGAAAATTTCTCCAAGGAACAAAAGAGATGGCAACGAACTTTGAAAGGGACACTGGATTAAAAATCGTTTATGCACTAGAAGGCATAGAGGATGGTATAGCATGCCTATCTAGTTCATATAAATATAATAATATTCTTTCTCGGGCTGCTTTCCTAACTTCACCATCAACAACTAAAAAAATATCAGATACTGTGTTTTCAATAAGGTCTGATGAAAATGCTAAGGCAAGTATGAAAAATCTTGGTGATAATATGAAGATAATCATAGAATTCGTCGAGAAAATTGCTAAAAATCAAGGAATTGAAGCTCATTCAGCAAAATTAATCGGGCGCTCTGACCATAGGCATACAGAATTTTTCAGGGTAACTGATCCGGAAAATGCTACCGCTAAACCAATTTCTTTATCTACGACTAGTCCTATAAAAGTTTTTGGTGAGGTTATGACTAGTAAAATACAAAGGGTTGGAAATGATGCAGTTTTAGCAATAGGAGCGCTTGTTGAGGAAACTGCTTTTGCTATGGGTGCAAAGAGATCATCTTATGACCTAAGACAAGGTATTTTTTTAAGTCAGCTTGAAGAATTTGAGAAAATACACGAGCTTACTAGGCTTATTAAGACTAGCAAGATAGCAGAAGAAGATTTATCTCTAGTTAGGGAGCTTGGGGATTCTATAGATCTTATGAAGTCAAATATAAGGCAAGCAGACGAGTTAGCGTCCCTTTCTATTGTAAGTCATACAGAAAGCTTAACTACACCCTCTCCGAGAAGAAAACTCGAGAAAAAGCAAAGCTTTCGAGATGTATTAAGCGATATTTTTATGTGATTATTAAAATGCAAAAACAAAAAGGCCGGAATAAACCGGCCTTTTTTTATAAATTTGAAATTTTCTAGCGACGATCTCCAAATAGTCTTAATAGTGCTAAAAACATATTTAAAAAATTCATATACAAGTTAAGTGCACCGAACAATGCTTTTTTACCAGCAGTTTCGCTATCGTCATTTGCATAGTAAATTTCTTTAATCATCTGGGTATCGTACGCAGTAAGTCCTGTGAAGATAAGTACAGAAAGTACTGAAATGGCAAACTGCATAGGACCGCTGTGCATAAACATGTTTACAACACTGGCAATAACAATGCCGAGTAGGCCCATAAACAAGAAAGAGCCAAATTTACTAAGATCCCGCTGGGTTGTGTAACCATACAAGCTGGTACCTGCAAACATTCCAGATGTGATAAAGAACACTTTTGTAATGCTTTCGCCGGTATACACCATGAAGATGCTAGCTAAAGAAAGTCCTAGCACCCCTGCATAAGCCCAAAACATCGTTTGTGCAGATGCAAAACTCATTTTACCGATGCGAGCACTCAGATAAAACACCATAATAAGCGGTGCAAAGAGCACTAAATACCTGAGAGGCGTTCCAAAAATTAGGTGCATCATCTCAGGTGATTGAGCTGTCAAGAAAGCAGTAATCCCAGTAATGCTGAGGCCGAGAGCCATATAGTTATAAACGCGTTGCATGTGCGAACGCAGTCCAACATCAATATCTAATGTATGAGCTGACGTGCGTGTAATTGGATCAAAATTGTTGGACATGATATCCTCCTTCTAAATATAGTTAGATGATAGCACAATTTTTAATTTTAGCCAAAATAGTCTTGCTTGGTAGCGCTCTTAAGCTTTATTTTTCCTAAAATTTAAAGCCTGTATGTTTTAATATTTTATGATTTGTTTATTCAATATTAAAAAATATATTTTATTTTTAAATAATTTTAGACGAAATTTACTAATGTTTAATAATTTTATGTAATCATAAATTTTGAATAAATCAATTAAATTGGAGAAACTAGTGAAATACCTTTCTAGTTTAAGAGAGAAGTATAATCTTAAAACACACATATTAACCAGCTTTTTGGCAATTTTGTTACTCACATTCTTTTCTGTGTTTGCATATAGTTTTTTTGAAAATAAACATGCGAATATAGAGCTTGGAGAATCTTTCGTTAATCAATCACAGAAAAATATTGTTGAAAGAATAGAAGCGATATTCACCCGTACTCAAGTTTTAGCAGAATTATTGGGAGAAAGTTATAACAAAGAAGAAGAAATTAACCCTGAAAATTTTATTATTATCGGTTTAATGCAAGAAATTTTAAATAATCATTCTTACCTTACATCAGTATATGCTGCATCAAAGAATTCTCGTTTTCTAGAAGTAAAGAAGGTATTACCAAACGATTGTTACCATACCGATGCAGAGAAAAAACTTCCTTCAAATGCAGCTTTTGTAGTGAGGTTTATTGATACAGCTCAAGCCAAACCAAAAGAAATTTGGATTTACATCGACCAAAATAAAAAAACTCTTGATACCGAAACCGTAGAAAAAACTAATTTTCATTTTAAAAACGAGGAATGGTATAAAGAAGTTGAGCAAAATCATGTCTCTTATTGGAGTGACGTGTACTTATTACCTCATTCAAAATCCCTAGGGCTTACTGTTTCAACTGTTTCTACAAACGAGTATACAAATGAATTTGCTGGTGTAATAGGAATTGATATTGCGATTGATCGTTTATCAGAAATTTTACAACAAAATATAATGGGTAGTGATAGCAGCATCTTTATTACGAATGATAAGGGAGAACTTATTGCTCATTCAAACTCAATTCCTTCAGTGAAAGATGTTGCTGAAAAGAAAACGACTAATTTGATTCTCCATTCATCAGATTCTAAGCTTAAAAAAATGTGGGATAATTACCTTGAAAGTAAAAAAAATATCTTTGAGTTTGATGACAATGGTACTAATTTCATTGGGGTGATAACTCCTTTTCCCAAAATTGCTTCGAATACTGATGGCAAAGAACAAAATAATTTTAATAAAGATTGGAAAGTTGGATCAATAACTAATGAAAATATGTTTATCGGCAAAATAAAAGAAGTACAGAAGAAAACTATAACGGTTTCTTTTTTGTTTTTGTTGTTTTCTGCTTTATTAGTCGTCTATATTGCCAATAAAATTTCCAACGCTATTAATATTTTGTCAGAAGAGGCCAATAAAATTAAAAATTTTGATTTGTCTGGCACCAATGAAGTTAAAACCCCGATCTATGAACTGAGACTGCTGAATGACTCAATTGTTGCTATGCGACTTAATATCCGTACTTTTGCCAAATTCATTCCAAAAGAGCTAGTGGGAAAACTTTTAAAACATAATCAAAACGTTAAAGTCGGTGGGCGCAGTCAACTTTTAACCCTCTTTTTTACAGACATTGCTAATTTCACATCTATTTGTGAGTCCTATCCCGCAGATAAATTATCTACTCATCTCTCAGAATATTTTGAAGAGGTAACTTCTATTATATTCAAGTATAACGGCACAATTGATAAGTATATAGGTGACGCCGTTATGGGCTTTTGGGGGGCCCCAAATAAAGATAAAGATCAAGCTCTCAATGCATGTAAAGCGGCTTTAGCAATTCAAAAAAAATTACGTGATCTTAATAAACAATGGGCTGCTCAGGATAAACCGGTATTTAATACCCGTATCGGTATTCACGTCGGTCACGCGATTGTGGGCAATATGGGATCAAGCGACAGAATGAACTATACAGCTTTGGGTGATAATGTGAATCTTGCGGCTAGGTTAGAAGGTACAAATAAAATCTACAACACAAACGTAATTATCAGTGAAACTACCTTAAAAGAGGTGGGTGAAAACTGTTTGGTAAGACCTTTGGATATTGTTTCTGTAAAAGGAAAACAGCAGGGAGTAGCAATTTACGAACTTGTAGGTATAACTCACGGGGAACCAACTTTACTTCCATCTAAAGAGCAGGTTGCATTTTGCGCACTTTTTACAAAAGGTTTTCAGCTTTATATGGAGCAGCGCTGGGATGAGTCTGCAGAGGCATTTAATAGCATTAAGAAAAAATTTGGAGAGGACTACACTGTTGACCTTTACCTTAAGCGCTGCAAAGATTTTAAGAAAAACCCACCTTCAGAAAATTGGAATGGTGTGATTACCCTTAAAGAAAAATAGACATAAACTACCTACCTATAAAATATTTTCAATTCTTTCACAGGATTCTTCTTTACCTAAAATAGACATGACTTCAAACAAACTAGGGGAAACTGTACTGCCGGTTATAGCGACTCGAAGCGGTGCAGCTAGTTGTCCAAGTTTTAGACCGAATTCTTCTGCGGCACTTCGCAAAACTGTCTCAATCGCATCGTGATTGAAATCACAAGCCTCTAATTTTGGCAAAAGGTTTTTTAAATGTGCCTGATTTTCTGGCGTAAGAGCAGCCTGAGCTTTTTCATCTCTAGTCAGTGGATGAACATATATAATGGCGCTATCGCTCAGTTCGACTATTGTTTTAGCTCGCTCTTTAAGTCCGGGCATGCCTTTTAAAATCAGATTTTCCTGGCGGCTTGAAATAGGCTGTCCAAGTTGTTTTTCCACGGATGGCTTAATCAATTCAAGCAAGTAGTGATCATTGCTATGCCTGATGTAGTGACCATTTAAATTATTGAGCTTTACCGTGTCAAAACGAGCGGGGGACCTACCGATTCCTTCTAGGGTAAACCATTCAATGGCTTGTTCTGCAGTGATGATTTCATCATCGCCGTGCCCCCAACCAAGGCGCAGCAAATAGTTTTTCATCGCCTCTGGTAAGTATCCTAAATCTCGGTAAACATCGGCACTGGTTGCGCCGTGGCGTTTTGATAGCTTTGCTCCATCCATACCGTGAATGAGCGGAATATGGGCAAACTCTGGCACACTCCAGCCCATCGCCTCGTAAATATGATGCTGGCGAAAGGCATTGGTTAAGTGGTCGTCACCGCGGATAATATGAGTAATGCCCATGTCATGGTCATCAACAACCACCGATAGCATATAGGTAGGTGATCCATCGGCTCGCAGCAATACCATATCATCGAGCTGGGCATTTTGAACAGTTACAGGTCCTTGAACCTTATCATTAATTGTTAAGGAACCATCTTGGGGAGATTTAAAGCGAATAACCGGTTTGACCCCTTGTGGTGCAGACGCTTGGTCTCTGTCGCGCCATAGTCCATTATAGCGAGGCGGTAATTTATTCGCAGCTGCTTCATCACGCATTGCTTGAAGTTCTTCAGGAGAGCAATAACAATAATAGGCATGACCGCGTTTTAGCAATTCATGGGCAACCTCTGCATGACGCCCAGCCCTGGCATATTGGAATACGGGTTCTTCATCGGCTTTAATCCCTAGCCAATTAAGGCTTGAAAAAATCGCATCAACTGCCTCTGGCGTTGAACGTTCTCTGTCGGTATCTTCAATACGCAGCAGGTATTTTCCGCCCATGTGTTTAGCAAACAAATAATTAAATAAAGCAGTGCGTGCACTGCCTATGTGTAAATAACCTGTGGGAGAGGGGGCGAAACGTACACGAACTGTCATTTAGGGGTGTCCTCATCTTTCATGCCGTCTTTAAAGGCTTTAACACCTTTAGCGAGATCTCCCATAATTTTAGGAATTTTCCCCGCACCGAAAAGAACCAGAACGATCAATAAAACAATAATTAAATGACTTGTACTAAGGCCCATACACTAAATCCTTACACGAAATACTTAACTGAAATGTACACTTTATAAAGAGATTCGTCAAAAAATTGATGGTGGGATTTTTAGGATTTTGTTACAATTTTACAGAATTTTCTTGATTGGCTAACCCGATGTTTAAGCATCTTAGAATAGAAAAGTGTTACTTTCTGCTTTTTTTTCTGTGGTTGCCGGCTATTTTTTGTAATGATACCAAAGTAACGATTGCATCTGGTGGAATTGTGATCGAACAGCAGGAACCAGATATCGAAATGGTTTCTGAAAAACTTGAAATTTCTAAAAAGAAAATCAACGTTTCTTATCAGTTTTTTAATCACGGACAAACAAAAAAAATTACCGTTGGATTTCCCCTGCCCAGGTCCCCTTATAATATGGATGACATGTATCCCTATGCTAGTTGGGATGAGGCGCAAATTGCCTTGAGAACACTTTATGGCGATGATAACTCCCCTCACGAAGACCTAATGGTTCACTTGAGAAACCCAGAAATTATTGATTTTTCAGTTTTAGTTAACGCTAAGGAGATTCGTTTTAAAAGGCATATGCGTGCTATTGATTCAAATGGTCATGATATAATGGAGACGTTGAGAAAATATCGAATCCCGATTTCTTCTGCGTATTTAAGAGGATTTTGCGAACAGCCGCCTATGGATTTGTTACCAGGTTTAAAAGAGACTCTCAAAGATCTGCGTTTGCTTGATTCAAAAGACCGCCCTGATTGGTATCTACAAACAACCTATACATGGGATCAAGAATTTCAAGGTAATAAAACAACAGCCGTTGAACATTCTTACACGCCTTCAGTAGGTATGTACTTTATCGACCTTGAAGATTTTAATGATCGTAAAAATATCAACGTAAGAAGTGCTCATCCTATTACTCCTCTAAATTTGGATAACTGCACCATCGATTTTAGTCAACTCGACACGTTTCTTAAAAATTGGAAAAAAAAGAACGAAGAAAAAAACAAAGATGAGTCTAACTCAAAAGTTTTATATGAAATTCAATATGTTCTAAAGACTGGTGCGAATTGGAAGGGGCCAATTGCTAATTTTGAATTGATCATTACCCCAGAAAATGCCGATGATTTGGTTATTCTTGAAGGTAAATATCCCATCAAGCGCAGCAAAAATGGTGATTATGTCATTCAATTAAAAAATTTTACTCCGCAGCATAACCTGCGTATTTGTATGATTCCAGCTTACAAAGCGTGGCAGGACGAATC
Source organism: uncultured Alphaproteobacteria bacterium (assembly GCA_903874955.1). Taxonomy (GTDB): domain Bacteria; phylum Pseudomonadota; class Alphaproteobacteria; order Paracaedibacterales; family CAITNM01; genus CAITNM01. Next base: position 81,209 of record CAIQTY010000037.1, read on the forward strand.
TTCTTCCGTTTCTTTACCACAAAAGTTTTGGAAAACGATTAAAAGTTTTTTTCAGCCTCCAGCTAAAAACTAACTCAAAAATTAAACTTTTTAACTTAAAAAACTTATTTTCTTATTGAGAGTGAAATTATAAAATTAAATCGCTATATCGATTGATATGAAAATTATATATTGTGTCAAAATGTTAAATTTAAATAAAAAAACACAAAGATTAAGAATTTTATCTCTATCTTGCATGCTGAGCGCTTATGGTACCTGCGGCTTACGGATCAAGCCTAACCGGTGAAGAACTAAATCCTGGTGCTGCTGTGAATTTTTCCTCACCAGGGGCTGCGCCTGCTAGTCCTGCAAGCGCATCACCTTCTTCCAGTTCTTCGTCTAGCGTATCCTACGGCACCTGCCGGGTTGAGTCCTTTCGATAAAGATATGCTTCTTGCTGATTTTAAAACTTGTGACCATACAGATCTTAATAGAATGCTTAAAGGTGTTAATATTTCTAGACAACTTAAGCGTAAGGAAGATGAGATTCAATTCTTAGAAAAGGCCGTACGATACAGCCATATAGATAGCATGGTTGCTTTGGGCCAGATTTACCAGCAACGTAGCGACTATCGTACAGCATATGGCCGGTGCACTCTAGCTTTTGAAGAGTATTGGCTAAATACCGGTCAGCATCACGCGGGTGCGAAGCAGCAATTAAGTGAAGTTTTCTTAAAAAACTTATCAGGGTCGCTAAATCGCGATCAAAGAAAATACTTTAAAGATTTTAATCATCATTCAAAAGGCTATTTTTCGGACTTTAAAAAATTTAAAGGAAACGGCTTAAATTAAAGACTCCGTAGGTAGTTTAAATAATTTATTAAAGAATGTTTACAATTCATCTTTGAGCAAAGAACAGGCAGACTTGAGGAGACTCAGATTTGAAGCAAAAATATATGAGTTAAATGGACATCAAAATCCTTGGCTTAGTATGGGTAGGGATTATAGTAGTAAACATGAATATATAAATTCAGCCATTTGTTTTGAACGTTCAAATGATCCTGATGGACTATTTCTTGTTGCTCTTTGTTATTCAGAGGGGGAAATAAGTCAAGACTCAGATAGATATAAACAAGCTGAAAAATACCTAATAAAATCAGGATCTGATATGGCATATTGCAATCTGGGTATTTTGTATGCTGATGGAAAAATAGGTCGAAAATTATCATTACTGGCTAGGTATCAAAAAGCTGCAGAACATTATTACAAATTACAAACCTCAGAAGGATTTTTTAATTTATTGATAATGATTAAATATAATTTGGTCAGATCAATAGATAAAATAAAAATTGAAGAAAGTTTGAATGAAAAAATTCTTGATTTACCTAAACACAAACAAAATTACTATAAAGGAAAGATATCATCTTTAAACGAAGATTTCGAAAAAGCAATAAATTATCTTTCCCAGGCTGTTATGCTAGGTTATGAAGAAGCTTTACCTTGTTTGAAGTCTGCTCAAGAAGTTTTTGAAGCTGAGCATAAATTAAAAACATTAAAAAATGAATAAGCACAACAGGAACAAAGAGAAACAACAAGTCAGGCGAGTTTGATTCAAAAAACTTCTGGAAATATTGCTTCAGAGAGCTTGCATGCAGAAGATAAGACCAATCAAGAAAAATACTCTAAAGATGAACAAGGAGCTGAAGTTGGTAAAAGTTCCACTTCATCATCAAGTTCATCCTCCGATGAGCAAACCAGTTCTGATAGCGATGAAGAAGAAGCTGATGATAGTTCATCATAATCACACTCATCATCTTCCTCTTCTTCAAATAAAACTAATCTATCTACAAGAGAAGAAAGAATTAAAAAGGCCGAACGAAAATTGGAACTGGCTATAGATAAAGGCGAAAAAGCATTCAATGAATTATATGGCATTGCATCCCAAAAACGATAGGGAAGAAGCAAAAACTTTAGAACCCCTACAGAAAGTATATCGATGGAATTGAAGCTGCTTTCACAGCTTTGCGAGGAACCTCTGACAAGCTTCAAAGACTTCTTGAAGATATTTTTCAAAAACCCTGGGGAACGTGGTGAAGGCAAACCAGAAGTTTTAAAGCGCAAATATAAAGATCATACATGTGAATTCCATAAGGTATGTATGTCAAGACGTTTAGATGACAAAAATCGGTTAATATATAAAGTGCTTGGGCCAAGGCAGATTCTATTGATCGCTTTTGTAGGGCACTATAAAAGAAAGTAGGTACTATTTAAGGAAGGCTGAAAAAAGCCTTCCCGCTAGTACTTAAGCCATCATAGCGTAGTCTGTGTAGCCCTTTGCACCGGGCGTATATAGGGTTGCGAAATCAGGTATATTCAGTTTGGCATCTTGCTTGAAACGCAATACCAAATCAGGGTTGGCAATATATGGCACACCGAAAGCAACGGCATCCGCCTCATTTGTCTCTAAAGCATTGGTCGCGAGATCTTTTGTGTATCCGCCATTTGTAATCAACATACCCTGGTAAATTTTGCGGATATGGGGTGTCACTCGTTCACCTGCAGCTGCCATCATGTGGCCTGGTAGGGCCTCAAGGATATGCAGATACGCTAATTTTAAGGGGTTAAGCAGTTCAGCAGCGCGTGTAAACGTCGCAACGGGATCGCTATCGTTCATATCGTTATACTGGCTTTTGGGCGATAAGCGGACACCGACTTTGCCCGCACCAACTGCTTCTGCCACTGCGCTTGTAACCTCTGTAAGAAAACGCAGGCGATTATCTATGCTGCCGCCGTAAGTATCATCACGTTGGTTTGATTCATCGCGGATAAATTGATCAATTAAATAGCCATTGGCTCCATGCACCTCAATCCCATCGAATCCGGCAGCTATTGCTCGTTTAGCAGCATTTGCATAGTCAGCAACGATATCTTTAATCTCATCGACGGAAAGGGCCCTGGGGGTTACATAAGGCTTTTTACCCAAAGGAGTATGCGCTTCCCCTGTTGCGGCAATCGCAGAAGGGGCAACCGGTATGGCGCCATCTAAAAAGTCAGGGTGAGATACGCGCCCCATATGCCATAATTGCAGGAAAATTCGGCCGCCTTTGGCATGGACTGCATCGGTTACAGCCAACCAGCCTTTTGCTTGATCATCATTCCATATGCCAGGTGCATTGACCCAACCTTGTCCTTTAGGGCTAATTGCAGTTGCCTCGGTAATGATTAATCCTGCATCAGCGCGGGCTGCGTAATACTCAACCATGAGCTTTCCAGGTATAGCATTCGCTTCGGCGCGGCCTCGGGTCATCGGTGCCATGATAACGCGGTTATGAAGCTGATAGTCACCAAGGGTGATGGGGTCAAAAATTTTTGTCATTTGTAGGGCTCCTAAGTTAAAGATAGCATTTGTCTAAACTTTAAGGATAATGCAATCTTTTTTCAACTCTAGAGCTGAAATTGGGTTACGGTATCGCCGTAACCCAATAATTTCTTTAATTGTTTAGATTGCGGGCAAATGCCACGATGCGGTTAATATATCGCTGAAATATTTCATGACTATCCTTATAGTGGTGGGTAGCACCTTCCATCAATTCAATATCGATAGGTAATATAGCTTTTAATTCGGGTGATAGCTGAGACTTCCAGTCTTTAAAAATAGTCAGCATGTCTGCTGTAGTGTGTTGAGATCTTGAAAATTTCCATTCACCTTGATTTTCGTAAGTATCTAAAAACTGATCTAATTCTGAGCGAATCGTCAATTGTTCATGTGCAACAATCTGTTTGCTCCATTCGATAAAAAATTTCATGGATTCTTCAACAGAGACATTTCCATCGTGCTCTGCACCGATAATCAATGCTTTTTTATTAATAGGCATTTTTCCCATATTTTGAGCAGGCGAAACCATATTGTTTTCTTCAAGTTTATCCAAGACTTCTTTTGTACACTGAAAAATCGGATCTGAATTGCCCCAGAGATAGTCAAACCAATTATTCCAGCTACAGATAGACGAAAAAAATTTCCAAGTATTCAGAGCATCCAACGTAGGAGAAAGAAACAGAAATCCTTTAATTCGTTGAATATCGTCTTGGTAATCTTGCATGATTTTTCCAAGGATAAAGCCGCCAAACGAATGGCCGGCTAAAATTATGTTACTTGAATCAATATCGCTAAATTGAGTATGGGCATTTCTTTGCATTGTTCTCAATACAGAAACAACATCCCTGACAACGCCTCCGCCAATATCGCCGTTCAAATACTCATGCGAACCGGCTTCTCCCATCATCTCACTTGAGCCCCGGTATTCAATGACATAAACATTGAAATGCTGGGCTAAAGCATGGTAGGTGGGATCAAATGTGCCAAATTTTGTTGTTTTTGGTCCACCTTTAATGTAGGCCAGCGTTGGTTTTTGAGTTGAATCACCGAATGTGTAACGCGATACGGGGATATCTAATCCAGCAAGTTTGAACTGGCCTTCTGGTAATTCAGCATCTAGAGTATTTTGAACGTAAAATAGAGCAACATCTGCGAACTGGTTAAATCCCTCTTGGTTGGAATCATAGTCATTCTCAGGTTGAGTGCCCTGATAAAGTCTGTATTTTAGTGGCCTTCCTGGCAAATCTCTAAACGATACTAATAATGTATCTGCGTGATAGGGGCTATATTGGCAATCCCAATCTTTAGGATCATTATCGTATGTTTGGCCTAAATTAAAACATCTGATCTGATTTCCTCTATTTTCTGATCGCCAAATTACATGAGCTGAATAACGAGAATCTGATATTATTCGTGGTGCTTTTCCTGTTTCTGTGAAAACTAGCTTAAAACTTTCTTCATTTTCAGGAGTTAGGCTATGTTGAACATCAAAACTGTTATTATCGCTTGGAATAACTCGAAATTCTTTATGGATATTATAGGGATCATTTATTGTTAGCGTCTTACTATAACGACCATTCAAACGATAAAGTAAAATTTTTTCTGGATAGAAATTTGCCGGATAGAAAGATAAGCCTTCTTGTGTTTTCACACTCAAGCACTGCTTCCATTCTTCTGAGAAAGGTTCTAAGTACTCAACTTTTAACCTCCCATCAATATGTTCCCACCTGTATGGTGGAGGCTGAGTAATATCAAATATTTTTTTCTCAACCTTTTCTTGATTTATTAAATGACTATATGGACTTTTACTTAGAGATTCTTTTACTAAGTAAACTCCGTCATTGCAGATTGCTAATGTGAAAAATGAATCATCATGGCATGCGAGAAGTTTTGGGTAGAAATCCTCCTCTAACGGAGTGGGTGCAGTACCTGCTGAGCTAGCGGCTGTAGTACTAGTCGCTAATGCGACCAAGAACATAAAATTATTAATCAATTTTAACATATAAAAAACCTTTATTACAGCATTAGATAACGTATAGGGGTTTTTTATATATTTCAATATTTAAATTGTATTGAATTAAATATTAATATTTTGTTTTTTTATTTTTTAATATTTAAATTTAATATATTATATTTCCAAAAATTTTTGTAATTTTGTGTTTAACCAATTAACTTGTTCAGCATCGTTAAAATCAGATCTGCAATAAAATAAATCACTTTATGAACTGGACCACTCAATAGTAAAAGTGCCCCCATTAAGATAAACAGACCAAAACGTTCAAAGAAATAAAACAGTCTGTGATTTTGGGGCAAAAAGCAGGTAATCATTCTACCGCCATCAAGGGGTAAAATTGGCAGTAAATTAAACGCTGCTAAAATGACATTTATCTGTACTGCCATGTTAGCAACAGATCCACTTAAAATCTCCATTTTCCATAGGGTTCCCGCTATTAACGCCAGTAGCATATTCATCAGTGGACCCGCAAAAGCTACTAAAAACACCCCTAATTTTCTCGGTCGAAGGTTCATAAAATTTACAGGCACAGGTTTTGCCCAACCTATTAAAAACGGTGCATTTGTTGCATACAACAAAAGGGGTAACGCCAATGATCCCATCGGATCAATGTGACTAATTGGATTTAAACTTAAACGCCCGGCATTTCTTGCCGTGGTATCGCCAAATGCATAAGCCATTACGCCATGGCTGATTTCATGCAAGACAATTGCTATCACTAGACATAGAACCTTTAAAACAATTTCCATAGTATCAACCATTTAATATTTAAAATTTTATTAGTATTTCATTATTATCTTATTGAGTCTGCTTACACATCTTTTAGGTGAAATTCAAGCCTTGAAATGTATCTATTTTTGCATAGTATTAGACACATTATCGATTGGCAAAATGTGCTAGGTCAATTTTAGGAACTTTAGCAGCTTGTTAGTGGATATACATGCATTTTTTTCGCTAGAGGGGTCAGAATGAAGATAAGCCGACGTTTTACGGTTGCTGGACAATCGCCATATGAAGGAATAGATTTCCGCTTAACGACTAGTGAAATTAAAAACCCTGATGGATCAGTGGTGTTTTCTCAGGAAAATATTGAAATACCAGCTCATTGGTCTCAAGTTGCAAGCGATGTTATTGCTCAAAAATATTTCCGTAAAGCCGGTGTGCCTGATGAATTAGTATCTGTGAAGGAAGAAGGCGTTCCGATTTGGCTGCAACGCAAAAAAGCAAAAGCTGGTAGCAAAGTTCGCGGTGAAAAATCTGCGAAAGAAGTTTTCAGTCGCCTAGCTGGAACATGGACCTATTGGGGTTGGAAAAACGGTTATTTCGATCAAGAAGAAGATGCGAGAGCCTTTTATGATGAAATGCAATACATGTTATGTAGTCAGGTTGCGGCACCTAACTCTCCCCAGTGGTTTAATACTGGTATGTATTGGGCTTACGGCGTTGATGGCCCAGCTCAAGGACATTTCTTTGTGGATGAGAAAACAGGACAATTAAAACAGTCAACTTCTGCTTATGAACGTCCTCAGCCTCATGCGTGTTTTATTCAATCAGTTAAAGATGATTTGGTTAATGAAGGTGGTATTATGGACCTTTGGACCAGGGAAGCACGGCTTTTTAAATATGGTTCTGGTACAGGTTCCAACTTTTCTAATGTACGGGGCTCTGGTGAAAAATTATCAGGTGGCGGATTTTCTTCAGGTCTTATGAGTTTCCTTCGCATAGGTGATCGTTCTGCTGGTGCTATCAAATCAGGTGGTACTACTAGGCGTGCTGCCAAAATGGTTGTCCTTGATATTGATCATCCTGATGTAATTGACTTTATTGATTGGAAAGTTATTGAAGAGCAAAAAGTCGCAGCGCTTGTAACGGGTTCAAAACTAAACCAAATGCATCTTAATGCGATTCTGACAGCATGCCTTAACAATGATCTTAAAGAAACAGACCGATTTGACCCTAAAACTAACGCTGCCTTAAAATCAGCGATAAGTGCTGCCCGTAAGGTTTTAGTTCCTGATAACTACATTAAGCGAGCAATTCATATGGCTCAGCTTGGTCATACCAGCTTTCGCTTTCCAACCTATAATACAGACTGGGATAGTGATGCATATAGTACTGTATCTGGTCAAAACTCAAATAATACGGTTCGTGTTACCAATGCATTCTTAGAAAGTGTTTTGGAAAATAAAGAATGGAATTTGACTTCCCGTACAAATGCTAGCTCTATTAAAAAATTACCTGCAAAAGAACTGTGGGATAAAGTTGGTTATGCCGCTTGGGCATGTGCTGATCCAGGTATTCAGTTCGATACAACTATTAATGAATGGCACACATGTCCAAATAGTGGACGGATTAATGCTTCAAATCCATGTTCAGAGTACATGTTCATTGATGATACGGCATGTAACCTTGCTTCTATAAACCTTGTAACCCTTTACAAGAATGATCAGTTTGATATTTCAGCATTCGAACATGCCATTACCCTTTGGACAATTGTTCTTGAAATTTCTGTGTTGATGGCTCAGTTTCCATCACGCCCGATCGCTCAACAGTCTTATGATTTCCGTACTCTTGGATTGGGGTATGCGAATCTGGGTGGTTTGCTCATGGCTATGGGAATTCCCTACGACAGCCCTGAAGGACGTTGTATCGGCGGTGCTCTTGCGGCGATCCTCACTGGTGTTAGCTACCGTACATCTGCGCTTATGGCAAAAGAATTAGGCGCCTTTCCAGGTTATGCAAAAAACAAAGAAGCTATGCTTAGAGTGATGCGCAACCATCGTAGAGCTGCTTTTGGTGAAGCTCAATCCTATGAGGGCTTGTCAATTTTACCAGTGCCACTAAGAGCAAGCGATTGCGGTGTTCCTGGTCTGATCGAGGCAGCATGCCAAGCTTGGGATGAAGCTGTTTCATACGGCGAACAATTTGGTTATCGTAACGCGCAAACGACGGTTATCGCGCCCACAGGGACTATCGGCTTAGTAATGGACTGCGATACTACTGGTGTTGAGCCAGACTTTGCCTTGGTGAAGTTCAAGAAGCTCGCCGGTGGTGGATACTTTAAAATTATCAATCAAATGGTGCCTTCTGCATTGAAAAAACTCGGGTATAACCCAGAGCAAATCCAAGATATCGCGAACTACGCGGTAGGACACGGAGCGCTAGAAAATGCCCCGGCTATAAACTATGCAACTTTGAAAGCTAAAGGTTTTACTGATAAGGAATTTAGTGCCCTTGAAGCAGTTTTTAAAGCTGCATTCGATATCAAATTTGTCTTTAACAAATACACCCTTGGTGAAGAATTTTGCAAAAATGCCCTCAAGGTGACGGATTCTCAGTTGACTGATCCAACTTTTGATCTGCTCTCTTATCTTGGATTTTCAAAGCAAGATATCGAGGATGCTAATACCTATTGCTGCGGTGCAATGACCTTAGAAGGTGCACCACATTTGAAAATTGAACATCTTCCGGTTTTTGATTGTGCAAATCCATGTGGTCGTATCGGTAAGCGCTTTCTTTCTTATGATAGCCACATAGAAATGATGGCAGCAGTTCAGCCGTTTATAAGCGGTGCTATATCCAAAACAATCAATATGCCATCACAAGCATCTGTTGAAGATTGTTTGTCTGCTTATATGAAATCATGGCGACTGTGCCTAAAGGCTAATGCCTTGTATCGCGATGGTTCTAAGCTTTCTCAGCCACTAAGTAGTTTAGTCATTGATGAGGATGAGGCAGAAGAAATTACGCAAATGCCGCAAACTCAAAAAGTACAAATCGTTGCTGAAAAAATTGTTGAGCGGATTATTGAAAAAGTTGTTTACGAATCAAAACGTCAAAAGCTTCCAAATCGTCGCGGTGGTTATACCCAAAAAGCTGTTGTTGGAGGGCATAAAATCTATATTCGCACAGGTGAATACGACAACGGTAGATTAGGCGAAATATTCGTTGATATGCATAAAGAAGGCGCGTCTTTCCGTTCACTTATGCATAACTTTGCAATGGCGATATCGATTGGTCTGCAATATGGTGTTCCTTTGGAAGAATATGTTGAAGCTTTTACATTCACCCGTTTTGAACCGTCCGGTATGGTAGAAGGAAATGATTGGGTCAAAATAGCCACGTCAATTCTTGACTATATATTCCGTGATCTTGCTATCAATTACCTTGGGCGTAATGACCTTGCACATGTTCAGCCAAGTGATTTAACCCCAGATACAATAGGTGATAGAAGCGATTATATGGTTAACCGCCAAAATGACGAACCTTTAACAGTTGAAACAACGGTTACGATTAAGGATGAAACTTTATCAATGCACCTTGATGGTGATCAGACGATACAAAAAACAACGGGTACTTACGGTGCTTCTAATGTTGTTTCATACCTCTCATCATCAAAGAGAAAAGTTGAGAAATCTGTTCAAGCAAAATTACAAGGATATGAAGGCGATGCTTGCGGAGAATGCGGTAACTTTACTATGGTGCGTAATGGTACCTGCTTAAAATGTGTTACCTGTGGTTCTACAAGTGGGTGCTCATAACTAGCTAAAAATTTCTAATGGCGCCAAAGCCCCCACATATTTAGTGGGGGCTTCTTTTTGCAAAATTTCTTGTGCTTGATATAAAAAAAGTTTTTGAATGTTTTTTGTGTTTAAATAATCATCTAAAATTTTAATTATTAATGTTTTATTAGAAAAATTTATAGTATAAGTATTTATAGTTCTTAAATGTGTTATATATATGTTAATACTATTTTTTTTAAATTTTTTATTTTTATTTAATTTATTCGGTGCAGAGGAGCATGCTCAGTATACGCCGTATGATCCTTATTGCAGAGTAGATTATGAAACGGTTTTTGATGAAAAAAAACTAAAACAGTTTACTGATGTGCTTGATCATGATGGTACTATAAAAAATATGCCCGCTGATTTTGACGAAGAACAGCAAACGAGAGTAACTTTTCTTACGCCAGAAGTATATCAAAAAAGAAAAAAATCAATTGCAGAATCTTTTTTAAAAGACCTTAAAAAAGAAAAAAATAGATCAGCCATAACTCCAATGCTAATTTCAACTGTAGATGTTTCTGTAAAAATAGGCTGCACTATTGGTTTTTTAACATTAATACCAAGCGATAGTATCGGTTTTTCTGCCCTAATAGCGACCCTGGGAACAATTTGTTGGGCTAACTTACCAAAAGATGTAATACGCTATTTCAATCCTAGCAGCGATCCTTACGAAAAATGGGAAATAGAATTCGCGAATAAAATGCAATATATCCCATGTCAATTATGGCCTAGAGTTATTGACGTATTTACGGATGCCCGTGCAGGGAAATTAAGGAGTGCAAATGTAAGGCAGTTCTTTGAAGTCGTTTTTAATCTTCCATCGATTCATTATTTTCCTTACAACCCGCCCTTTGAAAAAGGAAATTCTAATGCAGTTTATGAAGAAATTAGTCAATTCACCAGTGCCTTTTTTTCTGATTACCAGGAAAGTGAAAATGCAAAATGTAGTATGCAACTTGCAACAAGACAATACCTTGAAAAATTAAGTCAAAATGGGAATGGAGTTGTTTCTATACATTTAGAAGGACCAAATGGTTGTGGAAAGCATCATTACGTAAAACTTCTTGCAGAAAAATTTACTGAAGTTTTTGGCCATACTTTTCCGGTGCGAGAAATCAATATTCGAAGTGAACTGCATGCTGAGTTAGATGGAAATCAAGACACACCTGGTGCTTTATTAAAGGCAATTACACAGATTTCTAAAGGGGGGACACCATACGGAATGTTAATATTTGACTCAGCTGATTGGCTTAATGGTACATTAAGGAGAATGGCACAAAAAATGTTTGATCCAAAAGTTGGGTATTTCAGCTCAAAATACCTTAATGAATTAGAGATTCGTCTCAGTGGATTCTTAATTTTTTTCTTAAGTAACTCTCCTTTAGAAGATCCGTCATCGTCTAAAATTGTAAATATAAAATTTCCATTAGCGTTAAAAAGAGATGTGCTAGCACAGCTGGCTATGGGAAATCTTAATCAATACTTAAAGGGAACGGAATTGTCTGAACATGATGTAGCACGATCAGTAGAAATTACAGAAGCAATTGAAAGATCAGGAACGATGGGGGAGATTGAAGCTACTATTCCTGCTGTAGTTGAAAAAATGCTTGAACAAAATAGAAGTATTCGAAGAAGAACGCTTTCGAGCCAATATCCAATGCGCCATTTGTCTACTGAATCTTCTAGAGATCTAAATAATCTAGTTCGAGAAAATAGTGTAAATAATGTTCCTTTGACCGCGGCAGACACTGATTTTGTTTAAAATTGCTAACCCCGTCCGCTGCGGCGGGGTAATGCATTAAAACAGGTTTGCTAACCGTTCTGCAGATTCAACAGCTGCTTCCATGGTACCTATCTCTGGTAAAATTGTCGCATGTTCTCCTGCAAAAAATACTTGATTATTTATTGGAGCAAAAAGTTTTTTAAATTCAATTCCACTAACTTTGGTTTTTTTGTCTAGTTCTTCGTTAATATAGATGCCGTATCCTGAATAGGATCCTCTGGAAAATGGATCCTTTATCCAAGACTTTGCTACAGGGGCTGTATAAAAGGTATATTGCTCTTCTAATGGTTCAACAGGGGGTTGATTTGTAAACTGGCAGTTTGCATAACCATTTTTAATAATTGGTAAAAATTTCCCTAAATCTTGATCAACTAACTTAGAGTCTCCATCATCATTTATGAAATAAAGGTTTGTTAAGCATTTGTCTCCATTGAAAAAGCTAGCAACCTTATCAGTAAGGATCATGCTATGCGTGGTGGGACCGTAGCTTATGGGGTACAAAATTTTAGCGTTACTTCCATATTGAATTTTTTTCAGCTTTTCTTGGTGAGCTAGTTCCAGAATTTGTTTATCAATTTTAATGTCATTAAAAACGCTACATGGTATTGCAAAAATTAGCTGTTCGCAGGTTGCGTGAGAACCTCCTTTAAATACCAAATCGATAGTGTTGTTACTATTGCTGCATAGGGTCTCTAATGGCATGGAAAGGTGCAAATCATCATTTAGCTTTTCAGCTATTTTCAAAGCTAAACTTGCGGTTCCATTTTTAAAGAAAATTCTTGTGGGTTTATTTATGTCATTTCTATACAAGCCATCGTAAAACCATGAAATCATCATCTCTAAAATTTCACAATTATGATATGAAGACAAAAGCTCAGGAGGGGAACCTTCATAGCTATTTAGGAAAAATGAACATAATCTGTTGAGTTTAGAATCCGTGGGAAACAGTTGGTCTAATACCTCACGCATATTTTTATAAAGGGGGCTTAACCGATGCATCTCTTTAAATAAATCCAAACAATTAGGGATTCGGGAAAGGATTGATTTTGTATCATGATAAGTCTCTCCATCATGATACAGACTTGTAAAGTTCAAATTGTCATGTACTACTTCAATACCAAATTCTTTTGCGAGATCCAAAATATTTTTAGCGTCTCCACCATCATTAATGTTTTGTCCGCCTAATTCTGCAACCGAAATACCACCCTCGGTATTTTGGATGTATACGCTATGAATTCTACCACCAACTCTTGACCTAGCTTCATACAGTGCAACATTATATCCTTTTTGTTTAAGTCTATAGGCAATTGTAAGCCCTGCTAACCCAGCACCGATGATGGCTATCTTAGATTGAAGATTCTGCATTATTCAGCAATTAGTCCTTCGTTGATTTGCTGATTCCAAAGACCTGCATATAGTCCGTTCTTATGCAGCAGCTGACTATGGGTTCCTGATTCAGCAATTACACCCTTATCGAGCACGAAAATCTTATCAGCATCAACGATGGTACTTAAACGATGAGCAATAATAATTGTGGTTTGGTTTTTAGAAATTTTTTGTAAACTCTCTTGAATACGTTTTTCTGTGGTGCTATCCAAGGCAGAGGTTGCTTCGTCAAAGATAAAAATCTTTGGTTTTTTAAGCAGCATTCGAGCAATTGCAACACGCTGTTTTTCGCCGCCCGATAATTTTAGGCCTCGCTCCCCAACTTTGGTTTCAAAACCCTCCGGGAGTGATTCGATAAAATTATTAAGTTCAGCACTTTGCGCTGCTTCTTTAATTTGTTCCACTGTTGCTTCGGGTGCTCCATAGGCAATGTTATAACCAAGGGTGTCATTAAACAGTACAGTATCTTGGGGGACCATGCCCAGAATTTCACGAAGGCTTGCTTGAGTTATGGTTTTTATGTCTTGATCATCAATTAAAATTCTTCCCTGATCGGGATCATAAAAACGAAATAGTAAGCGAGAAAGGGTTGATTTTCCTGCTCCTGTCGAGCCAACAAAAGCGACAGTTTCACTTGGGTTAATTTCAAAATCGATATTATTAAGGATTTTTCGATCAGGACTATAACCAAAATAGACATTCTCAAATCGGAGTTTACCTGTTTTATGTATCAATGGCTTAGCTTCTGGGGTGTCTTTAATATCAGATTCTTCATCAAGGAGCTCGAACATTTCTCCAAGATTAACAAAACCCTGTTTGATTTCTCGATAGGCAAAACCTAGGTTAAACAGGGGCATCACCAATTGCAGTGTGAACGCAAAAAGGGCTGCGATATCGCCCGGAGTAATCTCTCCAATAGAGGCACGCTTGATCGCAAATGCAAGCATAGCACCAAGTCCTATAGAAAAAATAATTGCTTGGCCGGCATTTAAAAAATTAAGGGATCCACGCAATTTTCGTGAGGTTTTTTCATATATTGCTTGTACATTATCAAAACGTTTAACTTCAAATTCTTCGTTAGCGAAGTATTTAACTGTTTCAAAATTGAGTAAACTATCAATGGCTCTGGTTTGGGCAGTATTATCGTACGTGTTCATTTCTTTTACAATTTTAAGCCGCATTGTTGATACAGTAATGGTAAATACGACATACGTAACCATGGTAATAATCATAATTAAGCTGCACCAGGGACTGTACCAAATCCATAGTAAAACTGATAAAAATGTTGTTTCAATAAGGCTTGGCAGTATAGTCATCATTAAGAACTGTCCAATGGATTCCAGGGATTTTGTTCCCCGTTCAATAATCCTGGTCAGTCCACCTGTTTGGCGGTTTAGGTGAAATTTCAAACTAAGGCTGTGCAAGTGTTTAAAAACCCCGACAGATATTTCCCGAAAAACCCGCTGGGCTACAATATTAAAACTGTAATCGCGAAGCTCGTTGAATGTTTGCGCTAATATTCGAACGGCTACAAATCCAACTAAAATGGCGGTGGGAAACAGGGCAGGGTTCTTTTCAAGATGATCTATAAGATATTTAAAAGCGATTGGCCCACCAAGTACGAACATGCGGCCAATTATCAGGCACGTAAGGGAGCTGATAAGATACATTCTTGCCTTTACCAAATTTTTTGGCCAGAGGTATGTTTTGAGTTTTTTTAAGGTGATATTTTTTTTCATTACTAAAATTTTAGTCCTTTGTATCCATTTCAAGCCACATCGCATTTAATATGCTAAAGCAACAGGCAAGCCCTATTCCAAGTATCCAACTGAAGTACCACATATTTCCTCTAATACATTTGCGGATCAGCGAGATCCTTTAAGATTAATTTTTTACTAAAGACCTTATATGTCCATGCAACATAGGTAAGGACAATCGGCAGAAAGATCAATACAGCAATCAGCATGATAAACAAGGTAAGCCTTGACGATGAAGCATCCCAAACGGTCAAGCTTTGATTAGGGACAACAGTTGACGGCAATATAAAAGGAAATGTTGCGAATCCAGCCGTTGAGATTACACCGATAATGCTGAAAGATGTTCCTAAAAAACCCACGATCGCTTTGCGTTTTCCCGATACCATTGAGATTAAGAAGCCAAAAAAAGCAACTAAGCTCGTGATCATTGCGCTGCTTGTGAAAAATCGCTGGCCTAATTCATGGCTTTCTTCAATAAATTGCATGCCAACAACTTTCGTGAAGATATTTTGCGATAACGGAGCTGATTCCAGGGTAAAGCCTAAAAACGCCTTATTTAAGATAACGCCAGCAGCTATAAAGCAAACAAGTGCCAAAAAAGAGGCGAACTTTTGCACACCGTGGGCTTTTTCTGCTATCTGATGATCAATTTTTAGGCGTAAATAAGCAGCGCCGTGAGCGATGAGCATCGCTAAAGAAACGAAGCCTGCAAGAATAGTGAATGGGTTAAAGAGTTCCCAAAACACACTTTTGCTCTGCAGGGCCATATTTTCATCAAAACTAAAAGGCAGGCCCAAGATTGCATTTCCAACTGCTATACCAAAGACTAAACTTGGTATGATACTTGAAATGCAAAGAGCCCAATCCCAGCGATTACGCCATTTCTGGCTTGGCATTTTACTGCGAAATTTAAGCCCCACAGGACGAATAATCAAGCATGCCAGTACTAAAAACATCGCTAAGTACATGGTTGAAAACGCAACAGCATAAACAATTGGCCATGCCGCAAATATGGCACCAGCGCCAAGAATTAGCCAAACCTGATTGCTTTCCCAAACGGGGGCAATAGTATTAATCATTAAGCGACGTTCTTCATCGGTTTTTGCTAAACTTGTCAGAAGGCTTGCCACCCCTAAATCAAACCCGTCCATTAAAGCAAAACCGGTTAATAATACGCCTAAAAGGCACCACCAAATGATTTGTAATACTTCTAGTGATGGCATGGGATTAAGCCTCCTTTGAAAATATGTCGGGTCCAGTTTTGATGTATTTTTTAAGAAGTAATACATCAAATGCCAACAAAACCGAATAAAACAAAACGAATATCGATAAAGAGATAATCAATGAAGATTTATCATGGTTTGATGCGGCCATAAAAGTTGGCAGGACTCCTTCAATTGCCCACGGTTGGCGCCCATACTCTGCTACCATCCATCCACTAAAGATCGCAATCCAGGGTAGCGGCAGCATTAGCATGCTTGATCGGAGATACCACTTGTGATTTGCAAACCGTCTTTTGATTGAGAACCAAAACCCTACCAAAAAGTATGCTAGTAAAATAAAACCGCATGCCACCATAACTCTAAACAAAACAAAAAGCGGCATGACATTTGGGACTGTATCATGTGCGGCATTCTTAATATCTGCTTCGCTAACGTTTTTAAAATCAGAAGTGTATTTTTTGAGCAGCAAACCATAGCCAAGATCATCTTTATATTTTTCAAATTCTGCTATGGCCTGGTGGTTTTTTCTATCTTTGCGAAGTTCTTGAAGCGCTAGGTAGGCTTTTTGACCATTTTTAATACGATCCACTGCTAATGCTTCAAGTTCCGTTATGCCCGGAATTTGATCAGAAAGTGAGCGTGTCGCGATAAGACCAAGCAAATAAGGTAATTTAACCTCTAGAGTATTCTCGCGCTTTTCTTGGTCAGGAACGGCAAAGAGTAAAAGGCTAGCTGGGGCTTTTTCTGTGTGCCACATCGCTTCCATCGCAGCTAATTTCATTTTTTGATTTTGACTTGATGTATAACCGCTCTCATCGCCAAGAACAATTACGCTTAATGCCGAGGCTAGTCCAAAGCTTACGGCTACTGTCATTGAACGCTTTGCAAATTCTACATGTCGATTGCGAATCAGATACCAGGCACTGACTGCCATCATAAATACTGCTCCTGTTACGTATCCTGCGCTGACAGTGTGAACAAATTTAGATTGTGCAACTGGATTGAAGAATATTTCGTAGAAACTGGTAAGTTCCATGCGTAGCGTATCTGGGTTGAATGTTGATCCAACGGGATGTTGCATCCAGGCATTGGCAATAAGAATCCACAAAGCTGATGAATTTGTTGCTAGGGCTAATACCCAGGTCACACAAAGGTGAGCTTGTTTCGATAGTTTTTTCCATCCAAAGAAAAACAAGCCTATTAGAGTTGCCTCCAGGAAGAAAGCCATTAGACCTTCAATCGCAAGGATTGATCCAAAAATATCACCCACATAATGGCTGTAATAAGCCCAATTTGTACCAAATTGAAACTCCATCGTAATACCAGTAGCAACACCCATGGCAAAATTAATGCCGAACAACAATCCCCAAAATTGCGTCATTTGCCTCCATATGGGGTTGCGTGTCATCACGTAAACACTCTCCATTATGGCCAGTAGGAAACTGAGTCCCAAGGTCAGCGGAACGAATAGAAAATGGTACATTGCTGTAACGCCAAATTGTAGGCGGGCGAGCTGGATGGCTGTTAATGATTCAAACATACAACCTATTGTGTGAGGTGTTGATCTATTTTTTTAAAGCTTAGCCCTTTTGGCTGGCTTCGAACATAGAAAATCAAAAGACTAAGAATTAGTATTTTAAATGCTATTGCTATTTTTAAGTCATTGAATCGACGCAGTTTAATTTTACCAAACATAAAAATGTATAATTATACAAAAATTTAGAAAAATTTTAAAGACAGCAGAATTTAAAAGTTTCCGAACATCGTCCTTCATTTTTTCGTTGATTTTGATTATTATAGTCAATCAATTAGGAGAATGTATTCATGGCTAAAGATTATTATGAAACGCTTGGTGTTAAACAAACCTCTAGCGATGATGAAATAAAAAAAGCATACCGGAAACTTGCTATGAAATATCATCCTGATAAAAATCCAGGTGATAAGAAGGCAGAGGCAAAGTTTCGTGAAATTACTGAAGCATACGAAGTATTGCTTGATGCACAGAAACGCGCTGCCTACGACCGCTATGGCCACGCTGCTTTTTCGCAGCAGCAGCAACAAGGTGGCGGAGCACACCCTGGGTTTTCTGGCGGTTTTGGTGGATCATTTGCAGATATTATCGATGAAATGTTTGGAGGTGCTTTTAATGGTAGTGGTCAGGCAAACCATGGTGGAGCAGATGTTCGTTACAATTTAGATATAACCTTAGAAGAAGCATTTAAGGGTAAAAACGCGACCGTAAAATTTACAACCATGGTTGGTTGTACTAGTTGCAAGAGTAGTGGGGGGGAGGCAGGTTCTCGTCCTACCAACTGTAGTGCTTGTCATGGTAGGGGGAAAACTCGTTACCAGCAGGGATTTTTTACGATCGAGCGACCTTGTACTACTTGCGGTGGTGCGGGGCAAGTTATTGCAAAACCCTGTAGACCATGCAATGGCAGCGGAAGAGTTCGCAAAGAAAAAAATTTAGAAGTTAAGATCCCAGCAGGTGTGGAAGAGGGCACCCGAATTCGTGTTACTCACGAAGGAGAGGCCGGTCTCAGGGGCGCCTCAAGCGGTGATTTGTATGTGTTTTTAAACATTAAACAGCATCCGCTATTCAAACGTCAGGCAGCAGATATTTTATGCAAAGTACCTATTCAAATGACAACAGCTGTATTGGGTGGAGAAATCGAGGTTCCAACTATCGATGGAAGCCAAGCTTCTGTTAAAATTCCTGCAGGTACTCAGCCAGGCCAACAGTTCAGATTAAAATCAAAAGGCATGAGCATCCTTAGAGCCACAGGTCGTGGAGATATGATCATCGAGGCTAAAGTTGAAACACCAGTTAGCTTGAGTAAAAAGCAACGGGAACTGATGGAGGAGTTTGCTCAAATCGGTAAGGGTGAAAAAAATAGTCCCGAATCTTCTGGCTTCTTTGCAAAAATTAAGGACTTGTTTTAAAAAGCAAGTCCTTAACGGAAGAGCTCGATAACAATAATTGCAACGCCGCCAAGAAAAATCAGCGCCAAGATAGCGTTTCCTCCAGTTACTTTGTAAGGTGAGACGCTACTTCTTTGTCGCAATTTGTATGCAACTGCACAGGGCAATAAAATCGCTAGTATGCTTAAGGCAATTGATGCATAACCCAGGGCCATAATGAATCCATCGGGGTAAAAAATTGCAAAAAGTATTGGTGGTGCAAAAGTTAATAGTGCTGTTTGAAAGCGACTAGGTAATGTATTTTTCTTTTTGATTGTCTCTGCAATGTAGTCAAATAATCCGATTGCTACCCCCAGAAACGATGTGGACACTCCCAAAAAAGCAAAAATATTTGAGAAGTATCCAATTCCGTTACTTTGAGTCGCTGTGCTTAGTTTATTGATGAAAGACGCAACATTTTGTTCAGTATCAACTCCACTTGATGGTGGTAAAACGCCAAGCGTTACTATTTGCCAAATAATATAAACAAATAGAGGGGTAATGCTACCGATGATAATAACTTTTCTTAAATAATTTGAGTTTGGTCCCACGTAATTTACAAGGGATGGAATACTTCCATGAAAGCCAAAAGATGTGAAGAAAAGCGGCACCGCAAGCCACAGCGTGTTAGGTTCACTGCCAGAGCTTGCTAAGCATTCCATTTTGACAAAAGGAGCTAGGGAAAATACTAACGTAAAAAATGCTGCGATTTTGAAAAATAATAAAAAACGATTTGCTAAGTCTACATGACGTGTTGAGAAATAGACAAAAACTCCAAGACCCGATGTGAAAATTAATGCCAAAAGAGGAAATGGTAGAGATAGCCCAAGACTATTTTCTAAGCCTGTTTTTAAGAAAGAAGCGCCACCAGTTGTATAGGCAGAGAGCAGGGTGTAGAAGAGAAATCCCATGCTTAGAGACGCAATCCATTTTCCAAAACGACCAAATATTTTTTCTGCGAGATAAGAAATACTATAGCCACCACCAAAGCGTAAGTTGATCTCTAGGGTGATTAATGCGGCAAAACATGTAAAACACCACATCGCAATGAGAAGTAATGTGCTATTTAAGAAGCCAGCTTTACCTGATGTCATTGGTAAAGCGAGCATCCCAGCTCCAAAAGTTGTTCCTGCAACAATCATTGTTGCACCGATAAATCTACTTTTGGATGGTGCATTTGGAGCTATTGAATTTTTTTGTTCAAAAGACTCAGTCATAACTTTACTAGATTTTACAGCAGTATGCATTATAATTTCACAAAATATGATAGGTCATGATAGGGTAATCTGTGATAAAAAATCTAGCAAATTCAACTAGTTTTTTAGAATGCAGATATTAGCTAGACAGGGGAAAATTTGCGATTGAATAGTTTTTGGAACCATCTTCCTGGTGTATGGCGTTTTGAGAGATTCCTCTATGGTCAATTATTACAAGATGGTTTATTAGGAGTAGATATACAATCAGAATTTTTTTACAAGGTCCATGAAAATGGAACCTATAAAGCCCAACCTGAACAGACATTTTTTAGAAATTTTTCGTTTCGTTGGGAAGACGATTCAATAAATATCTACGGAGCAAACCCAAAAGATGGATATGTTTTTCTTCACAGGATAAATGATTTACAAAAATCTCATACCCACTTGTGTAAAGCAGATAAGTACATCTTTAATTTACTCGAAATGAGTCCAGAGAAGTGGTCATCAAAAATAAAAATCAACGGACCCAAGAAAGACTTAGAGCTAATAACGCTCTATTACCGTCAATAGAATAAAATTACTTTAATAAATTTTTAGCTATTTCTATACACTCTTCAACTGATGTGGCTACGTTTAAAAAATTGGGTTTCTCAATACGTGCAAAGTCTTTTTCAATAACATGATTGTAAAGATTAACTAAAGGATCCCAGTATTTATTAATATTAGCCAGAATAATTGGTTTATTATGAATATTGATTTGTTTCCATGTCAGCATCTCAAAAAATTCATCTAAGGTTCCATAGCCCCCTGGCATAATAATAAAAGCATCCGCTTTTTGTGCCATTTTAAATTTTCTTGTATGCATTGTGTCTACAACATGGAGTTCATGAAGACCATGTTGTGCGCCCTCTCGCCGGTCTAATTGCTCGGTTGTAACCCCGATAACCAAGCCTCCATGCTCAATAACAGAATTAGAAACTCTGCCCATTAATCCAAGGCGTCCGCCTCCATAGACCATATTAAAATCATTCGTTGCAATGAGCATTCCCAGATCATTAGCGGCTTTATAGTAAATGGGATCGACATGCTCGGATGCACCACAATACACACAAAGAAATTTTTTATTAGTCATAAGTTTCCTGTCGATTAACTTCGTTCTTAATTAAATAGCTAGACAAAGTTTTTTGTTCTGTCTCAGAATGTCAAATAGAATTTAACATTTCATTAAAATACAAGTTTTTGCAAGGGGAAGTCCATGTCTACTAATGAAATTCTCTCCGTAAAGATAAAAACTGATTTTGAAAGTGCCAATTTTGTGGTTCAAAGGGTGATTGTCCACGAATCCTTATCAGAACCTTATGTTATTGATGTGTATGCTTCAACAACTACGTCTACATTCGATGGGGATGATTTAATTCATACTAAAGCAGGGGTAATTTTTGAAGTATATGGTCAAAAAGACGCTGCAACCAAGCAAGCCGCTCGTGCTTTTCAAGGGTTCATTACCCACATGGAGCACCTAAAAACCGTGATCGATGATCAAAAACAAATCATGCATTTTTTTCATTTTCAGATTCATCCGGCATTTTGGATGCTTAAACATGGAAGAGACCACCGAATTTTTCAAGAACAGTCAGCAATAGATATTATTCAAAAAATTTTTGATGAAAATAGTGTATCAGAATATGAAGTTAAGGCTTCAGGCGGCACGCTAGTTCGCGAATATTGCGTTCAATATGGAGAAACCCACTTTGATTTTGTTTCAAGGCTTTTAGAAGAAGAGGGTATAGGTTATTTTTTTACCCATACAGAATCAAGCCATAGGATGGTTTTATTTGATAAAAATACAAGTTTTACTTCAATTTCCCAAGAGTCATTATCTTTTCTCAATACAGATTCCCACGGGGTTTTTCTTGACCAAGTTTTCGCTTTTGGAAAAAAGTCACAAGTAGCTCCAAAGGCTTATAAAACAGTTGATTTCAATTATAAAACGCCCCATACACAATTGCTCAGTAGTAGTTCCGGTGCAGGTTTTGGGAAAGAAATTTATGAATATCCAGGATTGTTTGAAAAATCAGGCAGAGGGACTACTTTAGCTGATCAGCGCATGGAAGAAATCGAGTGGTTTACAAAGCGTGTCTATGGTAGAACTTCATGCCCTGCTATGGCGCCAGGCTTCACATTTAGCCTAATTGAACATCCGATAAAGGAATACAACAAAAACTATGCCATTTCCTACGTTAAGCATGAAATCATTTCTCAAGTTGATGATCAATCCTATGAAGGGGGTGAATCAAATCTTTTAACCTATACCAATAGTTTTGAGGGTTTTTTAAAAACAATAGATTATCGTCCCTATAGAAAGACCCCTAAGCCGCGTATTTACGGATCTCAAACAGCTTTTGTGACAGGCGCTGGAACTGAGGTATATGGTGATCCGATGGCTCGAATCAAGGTTAAATTTCATTGGGACTTACTCAATCCCGATGATGAGACAAGTTCTTTGTGGGTGAGGGTTAGCCAGTCATTAAGTGGTGCTACCTGGGGAGCATTATATATGCCGCGTATTGGCATGGAAGTTGTTGTGGCTTTTATTGATGGTGATCCAGATCGACCGATAGTTACAGGGTGTGTGTATAATCAATCTTTTATGCCGCCGTATTCTCCCAAAGACAAACCCCATTACATGACCCTTAAGAGCAAAACCTTTGATGATGCTTCAGGCAGTAACGAACTGCGTTTTAGTGATAAGCCGGGGAAAGAGGAGATTTATCTCCATGGGCAGTACGATATGAATACGGTAATTGAACATAGCCGCAAAGAAGATATTAATACTGGGGACGATACATTAACGATTCACAAAGGGAATAAAACAATCGAACAAACGGGCGAGGGTACTTTATACCAAACGACCATAAAAGACGGTGATAAAATTACCAAGCTTAAAAATGGCAATTTGGTGATCGATGTAACAGGTACGATTTTGATTAAAGCTACAAAAGATATTACTATTAAAACGCCTACTAATATTATACTCGATGCGGGACAAAACATTACAATGCAAGCCGGTGAGAAAATTCAATCAAAGGCAGGTATGGCAATAAATTCAGAAGCTGGTGAAAAAATTCAATCTAAAGCTGGTATGGAGATAGGTTCAGAAGCCGGAATGATGATTCAATCAAAAGCAGGTGAAGCTATACAGATACAAGCAGGTGAATTGATTCAAATTGTAGCTGGTGAAGGGATGATGATTCAATCAGGAGAATTATTCCAGCTTGTGGCTGAAACAGTTAAAATGACCGCAGAGACTGCATTTCAAGCTGCATCAGGAGCAGCGATTGGTATATCCGCAGGTGCAGTCCTGACCGCGGAAGCAGGCGCTCTGGCTATGGTAAAAGGCGCTATTACCAAATTAGGAGGTTAACAAATTGCTAGGTTTTAGCACGCAACATTTAATGGCAATTCCATCACCTACTGAGCAAAAAGATCCAATTTCATCTCAGTTCACTCAGGTTGCGCAACAAGCGTCGAATGATAATCTTGCGGAGCAGCTGACTTCAACCCCATCGCTTCAAACAGTAGATGATTCAACCCAATCACTATCTAATAAGTCTACTTACCCTATTGGCTATGAAGAAGATGGTCTTCGCAATCAGCAAATTTTACAATCATTCAAAGAAACAAAAAGTATTTCCCTTTCAAAACTCAACAAGGATAATTCAAAAGGTACTTTTGAATTCCCAAAAGAAGACCCAAATGCTCCAGATTATGAAGTTAAGACTCAAAATTTAGATGATAAAACGATTAAATCTGAATACTCAAAAGGCCTCAAGAATGGGTTTACTACTATCACTAATAAAAACAATATTATTGAAATGAATGCAAATTTTTCTAGAAATAAGCTTGATGGACCAACAAAATATTATTATTCCGATGGTAAGATTGAACGAGAAGTCACTTTTAAACAAGGCAAAATGCACGGAATAATGACCTCGTTTAATACTAATGGTAAAAAAGCAATGGAGGTTGACTATGAAGATGGTCAGATGCACGGAGTATCAAAAGTTTATGATGAATCAGGACTAGAACAAGTTATCTCTCATTATCAAAAGGGTAAGCTCCATGGTGAAATGACCCTGTTTTCAAATGGAAAACCTTACATGAAAAAAATGTATGACCAGGGCATTGAAGTTCCTCAAGGACAAGGCTCTCAATATGATCATACCCATGTTCACTAGATTTATCATTAAATTTAAGTTTGCAGACTTTAAAGATGCTTTTTAAGACACAAATATTAGGGATTTTTTAATAAGGATTCCTTTAGAATTAGGAGAGTGGGATTTAGTATCAAATTTTATGCTTCACATAGCCTGGTTAATCTTTGTAGGCGTGTTCTCAGATTTTGGATTTTGTTCAGACAAGGATTTTCATTTCGGTGAAAGAGTCCTCAATTCAAATTCCACTGCTTCGATAGGGACTTATACATGTCCTAATCTGCTAATTACTAACCTTAACCAGGCAATAGATGGATGCATTAACCGAGGAAGAAAACCTATTCTTCTTTGTGACATTGATGAAACATTGGTCAAAGTTTTAATGCATGAAGGAAATAAGTGCTTCCTTCCCACTCAATTTGGGATGTTTTTAAATGAATCGTCTATTTTAAGTAAATGCTTTGGCTTATTGGCCTTGACAGCTCGTAGTATTAGGGATCCTAAGATTCTTGATCAAACAGTCCAAACGCTAACGACATGCAGCCCTAAATTCTATAAATTTATCAGTAGAAATAAAAATTTTGGGAGGAACCCTCAATATCAATCTGGACTTAGGGTCATCAATGGATTTTTATACGAAAAAGGCATCATCATAATGGGGGATACGCAAAAGACCAAATATCAAACGATGCAAAGTTTCTTTACTATGAAGCCATTACCAAATCAAGAGTATGAAATTTTCTTTATTGATAATGACCAAGGTTGGTTTCCGGAATTTGTTAACCATCAGGGGCATGGTCTGATTCGCTTCGCTCATGCTTTTCACTATAATTTTGACGCATGCGAGCAAAAGGAGTTTTATAAAATCCCATCTCCTATACCTGAGGGTGCGCCTAAAGATAATGAAGGATGGGAAGTTTTGGATTCTGCTGAAGAGTTAAGAAAGGAAGAGTTAAGAGAAGAAGAAGCAAGAGACGAGGCGGCTGATTATAGAGGGTTTGAAATTAGAGAATTGGCAGGTGCTACTCAAGCTCCTGGTACAATAATAGACTGGTTGCGTTCTTCCTCCTTAAAGGGATTGTTGACGTCATTCAAGCTTTAAGGACATCTTCAATGATTACTAAAGCATAGTCAATTTCAGCTTTAGTAATAATAAGGGGCGGTGCGAAGCGCACAACAGTTTCGTGGGTTTCTTTGGAAAGAATGCCTCTTTCCATCAGTATCTCACAGGTTCTTCGCCCATTTTTCATGTTAGGATCTAGGTCAACGCCAATCCATAAACCTTTGCCCCGGACTTCTCTGACCGCACTGGAGCCGATGGTTTTTATCCCACTTAAAAAATATTCTCCAAGGGCAGCGCTATTTTGCAAATAATTGTCTCTATCCATGATTTCAAGCGCTTTAAAGGCAATCGCGCAGGCGAGGGGGTTGCCGCCAAAGGTTGACCCATGACTGCCAGGGTTAAACACATCCATAAGCGCTGCACGCCCCACCAAAGCGGATACAGGGTACAATCCTCCCCCAAGGGCTTTGCCCAAAATTACGCCATCAGGCTTTACATCTTCATGGGAGCAAGCTAACCACGCCCCGGTGCGGCCAATGCCTGATTGGATTTCATCGCAAATTAGTAATACATTTTCAGCCCTGCATAGCTGCTCTAGCTTTTTAAGCCAACCACTTGGGGGAAGCACAATACCTGCCTCTCCTTGAATGGGCTCCACCAACACGGCACAAGTATTTTTGTTGATCAATTTTTCAACTGCTTCAAGGTCACCAAAAGGCGCTATATGAAAACCAGGTAGGTAGGGCCCAAAGTGATGGCGATAGTCTTGCTCTGATGAAAAACTTACAATCCCAACCGTGCGCCCATGGAAATTATTTCCAAATACAATAATCTCCGCTTTATTATCTGCAATACCTTTGTGGGCATACCCCCAGCGTCTTGCTGCCTTGATTGCGGTTTCCACGGCCTCAGCTCCCGTGTTCATCAGTAAGGCTCGATCATATTCTAAAAGGGTACAGAGTTTTTCAAGGAAAATCGGCATGGTATCGCTGTAAAAAGCCCTTGAACACATAGAAAGTTTCTGAGATTGTGCGTGCATCACAGCGATAAGCTCAGGGTGACAGTGACCGTGGGAAACCGCAGAATAGGCCGACATCATATCAAGATATTTTTTTCCGTTAACATCCCAAAGCCATACCCCCTGACCCTTATTCAGTACAACGGGAAGGGGATGATAGTTTTGAGCGCCATAACTGGCATCAAGATTTTTGATGTGCTGTTCCATGTACTAACTACTTAGAGCTTTAGGTATAATAATATCACGAAAGGCTTAGCTTGTTCAGGCGTTCTCTTATTAATTTAAACGAAATGATCAAATACTGGGAGGTGAGTAACCCTCCCAAGCAATTATTTTTTAGTTATGCTGAGTTCCACAACTACAAACGTTTACCAAAACAACGGGCCTTAGATCCACTGGGAAAAAATTGAAAATGGCATTGAATAAGCTGTTAGTATCAATAATATCAAACATTTTAACTGCCTGAGCTCTGTTTCCTGAATTGACAAGATAAATAGGTGCACCAATTGCATCGGTCAGCAAAGATCCATGCCTTCTGCGGGTATTCTCAGTGATTTGGTATAGCCTATTTAGGTTTGGATCATTAAAAATTGCTTGCAGCCCAGGAAGAATAATGACGCCTGCGGGAACGGTAGCAGGTTGCATTGCTGAAGTCGCGAGTTCTACTAAATTTGAAAGGTCTCTTGCAACATCATCGTCTTTTGCTGCTGGAACAGGTGCATCATTTACTATTCTATACAGTTGCTCTCCAGTTCTAGGATCTAGATACTTTAAGTTATTTCGAACCCGGAAAGCCTGAAAAGCGTTGAAATTAGAAGTTTCTGCACCTGTTAAATTTCGAGCTACAACACCTGGTGCTGCTGGCGGAACTAATTCATTAATAACTGGTTCAAGCGCAGAAATTAAAGATGGAATATCTTTTATATCTCTTATATCGGCTGCTTGGTTTCGTACTCCTCTATTGAGTTCAAATAAATCGTGGTTTAGACAGTCCTTAGCCACTCTACCTAGAGATAATCTTTTTCTTTTAAGAAGGGTTAGAAGATTGCTCCATCTTGTATCTGATGCAATTACAGTAAGTTCAGCAGATCTTACACTAGGTTGAGGAAGATTTGCAGCAGCTGCTCCTCCGACAACTTCTGGTGCGGGCATAAGGTAAGATGCTAAAAGTGTTCCGGCATTAAATACTGAATTAGGGGTTGTTAGAGTCACATCAGCATCATATCCCGCTTGGACCAAAACATTTTTATCGTTTAGTCGATGCAAAGGCTCGTCAGTCTGAAGATCTTTCCATACGTTTCCGCAAGATGCTCTGTAACTAATTAAGGTCTCGATGGTGCTTATTTCTCCTGGTGCCAAGACAGCTCTTGTCGCTGGCGATGAAGATGATGCAAATAGCGTACTTAATATAAGGGGGAGTAATAAGAATTTTGAGGACATAATCAGGCTCCGTAAAATTAAACCTCAACCAGAATGCCCAAAAAAAATTAATAAAATATTAAATTAAT
>CAIQTY010000038.1 GCA_903874955.1 uncultured Alphaproteobacteria bacterium
CGACAGGGAACAACCTTGAGAAAAAATTGCATTCAAGCAATTGATTTTAACGGATTATTAAACATTTTGTGGTAAGTATTTGCCACCACCTCCCCCACCCAAATTATGGGAATTAGGGGTTCAGAATGGGCCAAAAGTGGTAAAGATGAGGTTAAAAAATTATGCGCAATAGAGCGGTATTTTGTGGGTGTTGTTTTGATATTTTTTTATCTGTACAGTTTAATAGCTCAACCACCAATTTCTAAAAAATAGCAGGTCTTGTTGCGGGGTTAGGGTTCTATTTTTTATTTTCCTCTAATCTTGAAAATTATGCAACTTAGCATTGTGAAAGTGCCAGTCTTAAACAGGTTTCTTCTAGAAGTGCTTCTTATTCTGCACGTTTTATTGCTTCTGCCCGATTTTTTAACTTCTCTTTCCAAACGCTGAATGATACCACCACGCCATTTTATTGCAAGTCTCAACAATTCGATTTCGCCATTCAGTTCTTGAGAATTCATCTCATTCTCTTCATTTTTCTTTTTTTATAATTCAAAGAGTTTTTTCAACGAGTTTATACATTGTTTGTTTTCTTGATTTTCGTTGTTTAATACCAGAAGTTGGTCAAACAATTTTTGTGCATCAACAGACACTGATTTAGAAGCGTTTATTTGATTTTCATCATTCGTTTCATCCTGACTATCAGAGTAGAAACCTTCAGAGCAGTAACCTGCTGACAAAAACAGTGTTGTTAAAAAATTCTTTTAAACATTAAAATCTATGCAAACAATAGATACAGAAAATTCTATAAAAAAATTAAGAAAAATACAAATATATCAAAATATAAAAAATCATACTGTTATTTAATAATATCCGTAGTGATTTTAAAGATAACTGATAGTCTTATTCAAGTTGGCCAAGGGAGCGGATTTTTACTTTTGGATGCACCTCGTTTTGAGACATGATCACAATAGATGGGCGCACCCTTTCGATAATTGAACGCACGAAGGAACGAATGTACGAAGTTGTTACGAGAATCGGCATTTCCCCCATATTTGCTAGGCGATCGTAGGTATCGTTGAAACGGAAAATAAATTCTTGCATTTGGCTTGGAGGAAGTGCCAACTGCCGGTTTTCCCCTTCACCAACAACAGAATCACTAATAATTTGCTCCCATTGAGGGCTTAGGGTGATAATATTCAAAACTCCGGCGTGATCAGCATTGCTAAAGGTGATTTGCCTGCTTAAACGCAGCCTGACATGTTCTGTTATGGTCATCATATTTCTTGAAAAATTACATGCCTCAGCAATACCCTCTAAAATTGTTGGCAGATCTCGGATTGAAACTCTTTCTCCCACAAGGTACTGTAAAATACGTTGAATGCCGCCAACGGTTATTTGGCCAGGAACAATATCGTTCAAAAGTTTTTTGTAGGTTTCATTCATATTGTCTAGCAATTTTTGCACATCAGCAAAGGTAACCAGTTCTCCTATATTATCTTTGATAACCTCCGTTAAGTGGGTTGTCAGCACAACTGAAGGATCAACAATTGTGTAACCACGATTCTCGGCATCTGCTCTTAAGTTTTCTGCAATCCACATGGCAGGCAAACCAAAACTTGGTTCTCGGGTATGTTCACCCCTAAGATTAATGGGTTCAGCGCGAGGATCCATAATCATCAGTTCACCAGGTTTTACGTATCCCTTTCCGGCATCAAGCTCTTTTATGCGAATAAGATATTCATTACTGCTAAGCTGCATATTGTCTTGAATACGAACTTGGGGAAGGTAAATCCCCATTTCTTGTTGCATTTGACCGCGTAGGTTTTTAATTTGCTCACCAAGTTGTTTGTTTTTTTCTCCATTAAGTAAGCCAAGCAACCCATAACCAAGTTCAAGACGAATCATATCAAGAGGTATCGTAATTTCTTGAGGGGTGATGGGCTGCTGAATCACTTTAGTTTTTTCAGTTGTATCTTTTTCATGTTGATCAAGATTTTTCTGATTTTCGACTTTCAATTGCTCTTGGTAAGAATTCCAAGATGCATATCCCGCAAGAGATGCCAAAATAACAAAAGGCATTATCGGAATGCCAGGGAGCAATCCCATAGCAGCCATTACAAATGAAGCCATGCCAAGTGCTGCAGGGTATGCACTAAGCTGACTGTACAACGCTTTTTCTGTTGCTCCTTCAATGCCAGCTTTCGAAACAAGTAAACCTGATGCCATTGAAACAATAAGTGCTGGAATTTGCGTTACTAAGCCATCGCCGATGGTTAATAGGGTATAGGTATGAAATGCATCTCCGAAGCTCATGTTGTTTTGAGCAACGCCAATAATTACTCCACCAATAACATTGATAAAAGTAATCAGAAGTCCTGCGATGGCATCGCCACGTACAAATTTAGCGGCACCGTCCATGGCTCCGTAAAAATTACTTTCCGATTCAATTTCTTTGCGCCGTCTGCGGGCTTCTGATTCGTCAATCATGCCGGCTGCTAAATCGGCATCGATTGCCATTTGTTTTCCGGGCATTCCATCTAAACTAAATCTGGCAGCAACTTCGGCAATACGTCCAGAACCCTTAGTAATAACAACAAAGTTGACGATGATTAAAATGATAAAAACAACAATTCCAATTACAAAATTTCCACCAACAACAAAATCGCCAAAAGCTTCTATGACTTTACCTGCCGCTGAAGTCCCTTCATGCCCGTGGGATAAAATCAGCCTTGTTGATGCCACGTTCAATGAAAGGCGAATCATGGTGGCAACAAGAAGAACCGTAGGGAAGGCGCTAAATTCATTAGGCTTCATAATGAACAATGAGGTCATTAAAATCATCACAGAAAATGTGATCGAAAGCGCTAAGGCAAAGTCCATCAACGGTCTAGGCATTGGCATTAACAGTACAATCATGATGATTAATACGCCAATAGCAAAAGAGATATCTGTTCTTCTAAGAAGATCAGTAAAACTTGGAGTAATTGCTTTAAATTGAGCTGTTATTGCCATTTATATCGAACCTACAAAGGGTTAGAGAAAACATTGGAATCGGAATACTCCTTTAATTTATTACGTAGGGTGCGAATAGAAATTCCCAAAATATTTGCAGCATGGGTTCGATTTCCAAAACAATGATCTAGGGTATGTAAAATGAGTTCTCGTTCAACTTCTGCAATTTTGCGCCCTACTAAAATAGGTGATAAACCCGAGCGATCATCTTCTTGGCTAGATACAGGAGCGTTTAGACCAAAAATATCTTCAGGGAAGATTGTTTCTTCTTGAGCCATGAGCACAGCTCGGTGAATGCTGTTTTCTAATTCACGAACATTTCCTGGCCAGTCATGGTTATAGAGAGAATCAAAGGCTTGCGTTGACATTTTTTTAAGATGAATGCGGTTTAATTCACAATATTTTTGGATAAAATAATTCGTTAATGGTTCAATGTCTCCCTTACGTTCACGAAGACTTGGCATATGGATATTGACAACATTCAAACGAAAATAAAGGTCTTCACGAAATTCCTGAGATTTTACAGCTTCCATCATATTGCGGTTTGAGGTTGCAATAATTCGGATATCAATTCGTACAGGTTGTGCACCACCAACCCGATCAATAACACGTTCCTGAATTGCACGCAAAAGCTTAGCTTGCAGCCTCGGATGCATCTCAGTGACTTCATCAAGGAGTAATGTCCCACCTGTTGCTTCTTCAAATTTTCCAATGCGTCTAGCGATTGCTCCTGTAAAAGCACCTTTTTCGTGACCAAATAATTCTGATTCAAGTAAATTTTCTGGAATGGCAGCACAGTTTAAAGAAACAAAAGGATATTCTCTGCGTTTTGACTGCTGATGAATGAAGTTTGCCATGACTTCCTTACCCGTTCCCGATTCACCTGTAATTAATATATTGGCCTCACTCGGTGCAATACGTCCGGCAAAGGTTAAAATTTGTTTTGTTTTTGGATCATTGTGAATAACATGTAAATCATCCTTCGCAACGGCTTGAATAACGGCAGCAATGAGTTCTGGATCAGGAGGTAAGGTAATGTACTCTTTCGCGCCCGCACGAATTGCAGCAGCTGCCCTTTCTGGATCGGGATTCACACCGCAAGCAACGACTGGAATAGCAATACGCTCATTTTGCAAGGCAGTGAGAAACTTTACAATATCCAGCGTCAAGTCAACCATGACTAAATCAGCGCCCTTGCCAGATCGCAAACTTTCAAGACCTGCGTCAATTTCAGGAACGTGAGAAACTTTCGCTCCGTTAGTTATGGCAATTTTTGCAGCAGCGCTAACATAGCCATTCAAAGATCCAACGATTAATAAACGCATAACTTGATTTCCTTACATTTTATTAGAAGATTTAATAATTTCAGTCATTGTGATCCCCAGTTTATCGTCAACAATAACAACTTCACCGCGTGCAACTAGCAGATCGTTGACATAAACATCTATTGCTTCACCTATGCGGCGATCAAGCTCAATAACAGCACCTCTTCCGAGTTTAAGCAGTTGATGCACAGGCATACTTGCCTTTCCCAAAACGGCAGAAACTTGAACTGGAACTTCAAAAACGGCCTCTAAGCTCTTTGACTCAGTCGTACTTGAGAAGGAGTCTTGCAACTCTTCGGCTACCGTAAAAGCGTTTTCATTGGAAATTTTATCTTCTTGCATCATGTTCTCGGGAACAGCGCTCTCAGAACTTTTTTGTTCAGCACTATCTTGCGATTCGCTCTGCTGCAGATTTTCATTATCATCCATGCTGCTCTCCTTCTGTTAAATCCATTTTTAAATGCTCTAAAAGCTTTGCTTCAATCTCTTGGTAGCGAGAATCCAAGTTCCATTTTGCAGCTCCACCTGCCCATTCAACCTCACATGCACCATCGGCAAGGTCGGCAGATTTTATAATTTCTATTGTTTCGGGATATACAGAACTGATGCTTTGGATATGCTTTGATAGATTTTCACAAGAACTTTCAGAAACTTTTACTTTGATGGGAACCACAAAAATTAATGATTCAATAACATTTCTTAGTATGTTTTCCATTTCTTGTTTGCCACTTTTTTCAAAAAAGTAGGGCATTGATTTTTGCAAAACGGCAAGGCAAATTCTTAAAACATTTGGAAAAAAGTTTTCTAAAAATACTTTTTGGTCAGCAACAATTTCAATAAGATTATGCTCAATCTGCAAGAGAATTTCTTTTATATTGGCATCAAACTCGCGTTTAGCTTTTAATTCACCATGAGAAACCCCAAGTTCGGTTCCTTCACTAAATCCTTTGCTGTAACTTTGCGATTCGGCATCTTTCATATCTTGATAGGTAAATGTTAATCTTTCATTTTTATTGCCAAAATCTACCATTTTTAGAGGTTTGGCATCATTTTCTTTAAAGGATGGATGAATCTTGTTGCTTGTTTCCATAAGTCACTCAATCAGTTGGTCTTTACTATCTGCATCGTTATGCAAACTAATTTCATTAAGGGCAGCTAAATCTTTGGCTCTGGCTAAAATTTTATTTTGAGCCGCTTGGACATCTTTTAATTTGACTAGGCCTAGAACAGCCATATCATCGAGTAATAATTTCGAGGCTCTTTCCGACATATTATCAGTGAATTTCTGCTTGATGCGGTCGTGCGTACCCTTTAGTGCCATTGCTAGAACAGACTTATCAATATTTTTCAAAATTTTCTGAATGCTAATTTTGTCAAGATTTTCTAGGTCTTCGAAAGTAAACATCAATTGGCGCACTCTTTCAGCAGCAGAAGGATTCTTTTTTTCAAGAGCACCCATTAGGCGTTCTTCAGCCGAACGTTCAAGATTGTTAAAAACCTCAGCAACTAATTCAAAAGGATCTTGTTTAACAGATTTGCCAAGCGTGCTGATAAATTCTTTATGCAATGTCATTTCTATATCATCGATAATTTCTTTTCTGACTTTGTCCATTCTAAGGATTCGCGTGACGACATCATCCCCCATAGATTCGGGTAAACAGGCAAGAACTTTCGCAGCAGTAGCGGGGCTGACCCGAGATAAAACGACTGCAACTGTTTGTGGGGATTCATTCTTTAGATAACCCGCCACGAGTTCTTCATCAACACCTGCCAATTTTTCCCATAAGCTTTTACCGCTAGGGCCACGAACTTCTTCCAAAATATTATCAGCTTCTTGTTTTGACATAATTTTTGAAAGTAGCCTTTTTGTGGAGTCAATACTTCCTACAAGGGATCCAGAGCCAGCCATTTCACTAACAAATTCCACGCATATTTGTTCAACAACAGCTGAACCTACTGAGCCGAGACTTACCATGGCAGCGGTTAAATCTTTAACTTCATAGTCTTCTAAGGAAGAAAAGACCTTTTGAGCTTGCTCTTCAGGAAGTGAAAATAGCAAAATAGCCGCTCTTTCCACGCCCTTGTAGGCTTTTTTTTGAGTTTTTGAGATATCTTTTGCGTGCTCTGCTGCCATAGCTATTTATCCGAATACATCCAAGTTCTAATAATTGAAAGCGCCTCTTCCGGGTGACGATCAATAAGTTCCGCTATTTTTCTTGTAGATGATTGCTGGGCTAAGTTTTCGATGCGATCAAGATTGATCGTTGACTGATCTAATTTTGGCATTAATCCAGAATTGCGAATTAATTGTAAATCCGGATTATTTGGCTCTTCTTTGGAAAGCCTAACTATTTCTTCTGGAGATTTTTGTAAAATTGCAATTGCCGTTGGTGGTAAGGTTACGGGCGCTGTTGG
The DNA here is from genome assembly GCA_903874955.1 of uncultured Alphaproteobacteria bacterium. GTDB lineage: Bacteria > Pseudomonadota > Alphaproteobacteria > Paracaedibacterales > CAITNM01 > CAITNM01. The sequence continues at coordinate 6,732 of CAIQTY010000038.1, forward strand.
CACCGGATTTTTAAAAGCATATTGTGCTTGTGCCACATTCATTCCAATCGGCATTTCTCCTGGAGCTGGGTTTGCCACAGAAGAAAGCATCTGCTGGGTTAAATTTGCCGAGTATTTTGATTGAGACGATCTAGTTAAAGAGGAAACGATCGGTTTTACTACAGTAAATAAACCGATTAAAACCACAAGCGCCGTAATACCTAGCTCTATCAATTTATTCATGTTTAAACCCAAAAAAGGTTTATCTTTTTCTTCAGGAATCGCATCTTGTGGAATTTCACTAAATTTGAGGTTAACGAGACTAATCACATCACCACGATCTTCTTTAAATCCAGTCGCGGTTTTTACAAGTTCTTTTAATTTTGTAATTTCTTCTTCAGAACGGGGTTGATATTCTTGGGTGCCGTCGTCTTTCTTCTTGTAAGTTCCATCGACCATAACCGCGATTGATAAGCGTTTTATTGCGCCTAATTCTTTGACATAGGTTTTGGTCGTATTTGAGATTTCGTAATTAACATTTTCTTCTGTATTACTTGTTTGATTATGATTTTGGTTACCTGATGAAGATGGATTATCTTGGCCCGCTGGCAGCGCAGCCTGTACTGATACACCTTCACTTCCGCTCGTTTCGTGGGCGGTTACACCTTCTTCATTAGTGGTTTGACTTTTAACAACCTGTCCTTCTGGGTCATATTGCACGGAAGTAGATGAAACTTGATCAAAATCCATATCGACGGATACTTCGACTCGTGTTTTGTTTAAGCCAAGGGTACGATCAAGCAGCGCTTCGATAGATTTTGATATTCTCTGTTCATATTCTCTTTGCGCGGTTTGTTGCATGATAAGACTATCTTTTGATTCTTTAGAATCTTTGCCACGCGCCAGTAAATTACCCCTATCATCGACAATCGATACTTGATCTAAGAGCAAACCAGGTACCGCAGAAGAAACTAAATAACGAATAGACTGAACTTGAGTTGCGGAAAGATTAGTTAGTCCTTTCATTCTCACCATGACAGATGCCGAGGGTTCTTGCTTGTTTTCGCTAAAAAGTTCACGTTTTGGAATAACTAAGTGAACACGAGCAGCTTGAATGCCTTGAATTGTTCTAATCGATTTTCCGAGTTCGCCTTCTAAAGCTCTGATCTGATTGATACTGAGTAAGGCATTTGTTGTACCGAGAATGTCTTGTTTATCAAAAATTTCATAGCCAACGCCACCACCAGATGGCATACCGTCTTGGGCTAATTCCATGCGGAGTCTTGAAATATCACCTGCTGGTGCATAAATCTGTGAGCCATCGCCTTTTACTTCAAAAGGAATACCCATAGATTTTAGCTTCTCAATAACGCGACCTCCCTCAGCTGCTTCAATTTGGCCATACAACAAAGACATTTCTGGCTGATTTGCGCGCATCATGATGAAGCCAAAAAACGCCATCAACCCAAGACCGATTCCGGCCATAGTCAATAAACGCCCTGCACCAAAACGTTGCAATATTTCTTCCAAAAAAATACCAAAATTTCGTTTATAATTTAAGGTAATCCAAAATAATTAAATATTTAGTTAATAACTCGGCAAATTTTTCCTAAATTGCAAATTTTAGGGAAAAAAATGCCTACTTGTATGAAGTGGAGTATATAGTCTATTAACCTCAGTTTTGGTTTTTATACTTCCAAAAAGCTTGAAAATATAGAAAAATGCTCACTACCACTAGAGTTTCGTACGACTTGTCTGGAGTATTCACAGGATAGATTCATTTAACTGGACCCTCTGATCAAGTCAGAGGGAGACTATAGATTCTTTAGTCTTCCTAGAGCACCAACCCTAGGATCCAATAGATTCGCTTCACTAGACCCTCTGATCAAGGCAGAGGGAGACTATAGATTCTTTAGTCTTCCTAGGGCACCAACCCTAGGATCCAATAGATTCGCTTCACTGGACCCTCTGATCAAGTCACAGGGAGACTATAGATTCTTTAGTCTTCCTAGGGCACCGACCCTAGAATCCACATGTAAAAAATCAATTATCTGGATCAGGTTCTGGGGGAACAGCTTGAGAACCTTAATCCCGAACTTGGGTTATTAAGAGAGAATTAATCAAAAATGCTATGCAATTCTCCTTTAATCTATGCGGCACCACCGGATTTATAAACGACCATCTTTTAGTCTATTAAGAACATCGTTTATTATTATACGAGCTTTTGATTTTTCTCGACCTAGACTTGGCCTATCTTTTAAAGGGATATTTATAAGCCCGCCAGATACGGTTTTTCCTTCTATTATATCTAAATCTTTAAGTAGAGCCTCTAAATATAATTTTTTATCTTCATTTGTTCCTTGCCCGTAATTTTTGTTATTTAGCTGGTCAATTATGTTAGTTAGATACCCTTTTACCTGTTCAGCAGTGGTAAAGTTTTCGACAGTATCGGTAGCCTCAGTTGATACAGCTGAAGCAATCACTGCTGCAGGTGCTGTAACTACTGGAATTACTGGCTGCGGAGCAAGGGTACTAGGTTTAGGTTTTGACTCTATTACATGCGCAGGTCCGAACCCTCGACCGCCTAATTTGATTTTTACATTTACTAAACTAGCATCTTGCATCGGTGTTCTTGAGGACAAACTATTAAGTTGTTGTTCTATACGTTGATAAATTTTTAACTTATCGGATTTTTCAACAAAATCTTCATCTAATTCTTGTAATTCATTTACACCATCAGTATGCAGCATCCCTAGCTCTTCAGCTTTCTTAGCAAGTTCCTTGTCTAACCGTTCCCGTGCCTCATCATCATCATTGTCATAGGCATCACGAATATTTTGTTTAATTTTTTTTATTTCATTTTTCAGATTTGTAATTTCAGGGTCATCATCGGAAGCAGTTTCTTGCAATTTAGAAATTGCACTGGAATTAGAATTGGGATTACGGTCATCGTGAGCTTTAGGGGTTAAAAGCTCAAGACGCTGTTTAGCAAGAAGCGTATTAAAATCTTTACCGGCTAATAGGGTTACAAAAAATTCTTTTAATTGTTGCAACCTTAATAGCTCAGGAGTTCCTGTTGCAAGAGACTGCTTAAGTTCTTCTAGCAAACCTATATCTGAGTCAATATTGTCTATTGCATTTTGATTGGCGGTTAGTTCTCCTTGAGCTAGCTTTATTGCTTCTCCTACACTATTTGCAAATTTGGTATTTAATTCTCTTTTTTGATTTTCAAATTCTATTTTTTTATTTGGTAACGTTGTTTTAATTGCATTATCTATTTTTACTTCGTCAATTTTAATTTTCTCTGGAAAATCAGGTATAGCCTGAATTAGCCTTAGTATAGGACCACTAACAACAGGTTTTTTTCGATTAGTGAACCACATTTTAAGTTTTTCATATCGGTAATTTTGATAATGGGTATTATTTATTTCTGGTCGTTTTAATCTAGACAAAAGCTCATTTAATAAACCAGTGCTATCTCCCTCGTTATCAATCACTCCCTGCACCTCTTCTTGCACCGAGGGTAATGGTTTAGCTTTTCCAGCCGTTGTAGATACAGCTGGATTGATTTCTATGATTAAGTCTTTAATCAATTTCTCTGAAGTGAAACCTTTTGGTGGATTTTCCACATAACTTGCAAGGATTGCTATTTTTACTAATCGCTCTTCATTTAGTGAGTTGATTTGTCCACTATCTAATTCGCTTTTAAGGGTTGTTTTCACACTATTCCATATATTTAGTCTGGCAGTCCTACTAACCTTGCTTTCTAAACCATCAAGAGCAGCTTGTATTATTGTTGGTAAAAATTGACGAGCAATTGGAAGAGCCTGGTTTATTACCTTCATACGCTTTGTATCAGCTGCGTTTGTCAGAGTTTTTCGCTTAAATTCATCTGTTGTTTCTTTATTTTTTTGTAGATTTTCTAGTGCTTTAAAGGCATCTTTTAATTGCTCTTTCAATGATACGTCCACAGTATTTGCAGGAACATAACTTTGTTCTAATGCCATCAGAATTATTATATTTTGCACGACATCATCTGTTCGCTCAGCTGCTTGTATTTTTTCAAAGATAGCTCGCAACTCTCTAACACTTTTAAGGAATTCCGTATCTTCAGGTGACAGTCCAAGACCAGAAGCTTTTGATTTAACACCTCCACTTATTTGAGAAAGAAATCCTGATGATGCAGACGGTGCGGCAGTTATCTTTGTTGGCGGCGAAAGAGCAACTTCTTGTGCTGCAACACCTAAAACACTATGGCCGGAATTGCTGTATTGGTTATAACGAGAAAAATCAAATTCAAGAGCATCAAAAGCATCTGCTTGATCTTGGTTGATGCCTTGAACAGCTTTGCGAGGTGCATTTTTAGGAAGGTCATATAGAATTCCATAAATATGGCGAGCATCCAGTGCTCCGTCTATAGAATGAACCTGATTTTCCTGAAAACCAGCAATATACGGCACTTCGGGTGCTGGCTGTGGGGTGCCTAAATCACCAGCTTGGTAAATATGATTATGGAATTGGTCTTGAATGGCTTTAAGCCTATCAAAACCATCACCGTAAATAAGGCTGCTTATACAAGAAGTAATGAAAAATAGATATTTTTTCATGGTACAGTTACTCCCTCTTGTAGCATTTTATTTTTTACCGCCTCCGCAGGCATCCCCACTTTTAACATTTTCGCTAACCTACCAAAATTTTCTTCGGTCCCCCCGGCATCTAAAAATGCCTGTTTTGTCGGAAAACCAACTTTTTCCAATGCATTTTCTGCAAATCCTTGCGAGGCGCTACTAGCTTCATCACTAGAAACTGGATTGCTAGTCGTGCTTAGGGACAAAGCAGCCGTGGAGGGAGATGGTGCTACTTTTTTTGCTGTACCTTTTTTTACGTATCTATTTTTAAAATCACCATGGCCCAATTCTCGCATTTTTTCAGCCACTTGGCTTGGAGAAAACTCTGGATGAGCAACTTTCACCCCTTTATAAGGATAATAGGCGCTGCCTAAAGTTCTATTCCCTTCTTCTGTATCACTAGGGTAAAAATCCTCTTCTACAAAATCATCAAAGCGCAAGCCATGTGCTGTACGTTTTATAACGTCTTCAAGGTTAGCTTTATATTGATAAATTGTCCCTTTGTCAAAAACCAATGTGCAAAGAGCAGAGAATTCTTTATCGAAATTAGAATCAATAGCAGTTCCCAAATGGGATTTAATATCTCTATCATTATTGCAATCATAATAGCCAAGAGCATAGAAAGCATAAGCCAGTTGAATATGAAGTTTTTTTGATGGCGTTAAACCTTCAGTTCCTTGCATTGCTTGAGCAAGTCCGTACAATCTGTCGGTAATACCTGCAGTGATGCAGCCATCGATCATATGGCGAAGTTGCTCATTAGTGCCTTTTTTATCAAGAATACCGTGAGACCCCTGCATTCGCTGCATGTATTCACGATTGGCATGTAGCAAAGGACCACTATTAGCATAACTTGAGTTTGCTAAGATACACACAACTAAACTAAAATATAAAATAATTTTCATCATATTTATAATTTATAAAAATATATAAA
>CAIQTY010000039.1 GCA_903874955.1 uncultured Alphaproteobacteria bacterium
AGAAGCGCTCAATCCGTTTGTAGAATTCTTAAAATCAAAAGGTGAAACAGTCCATTCACAGCAGGCAATAGCTGCAGGTTTGCAAGCCGGCAACAGCACCTGCGGCTTTTGGGCGACTATCATGGCACGCGCTTTATGCAGCGAAGGCCCGACTAATGGCTTAGAAAATCTCTACAATTGGCTAATGCAGCAAGATCCCCCATCACCGGAAAATCTTGAAACCCTCGGCAGTGCCCCAGCACAATCAATAAAACTTGATCAAATCCTCGCTTTAAAAGAAATCATAAGCTTGCAGCAAGAACAAGAGGGTCTACAGGCTGCGATAGCATTTGAATACGACCAAGAGGCAATTAATAATGCCTGGATCCTGTATCAACAATTAGGGCAAAAAGCAGCAGAAAAACGTACTTTATTGGGCCCAGATGAAGCTAAAATCATAGCTCATCAAAATGACTTAGAAATAAAACTCCATGATTTCGAGCAAAATTTTTCCAAATACTTCATAACTTTAATGCAAGTTTTAGTGAACAAATCTATAGATTCGGGATACAACGAAATTGCAGATCCTCATCACCGAACAGGCACAACCCAAGCTCAGTTAAACCAATACGACGAGCATATCGTAACCCCTGCCTGCAAAGAGCTCCACAAAAATTTCGTGGAAGCCATTAAGCAATTCGTGGAAGCCATTAAGCAAAATGTATACACAACAAAATAAATTCTTAAAACCCCCAAAGGCCTGAGCGTTCTCGGGCCTTTCTTCAAACTATCAGTTGCCCAATCCTACAAAACCTTCTATCGTTTCGGTGTTTGTTGGAGATTTGTTATGATGCGGATTTGGTATTTGTTTTTCCTCGCGCTCACTTTAGGCGCATGCAGCAAAACACCCCAAGAAAAAGTAAAATTAGCCAGCACCATTTGCGCCGAACCTACGCTTTACGTTGAAAAATCTACTTTCTATGGAACCGTTCAAGCCCAGCAAAGCAGCCCCTTATCCGTACAAACCGAAGGCGTGATCGATTGGCTAACAAAACCCGGGGATGAAGTCCAAAAATCTGAAACCATCGCAAAAATCAATAATCCAGAAATCGAAAAAACCTACGAGCTTGCAACCCACGCGGAGGCCATCGCCAAGCAACAATATACCCGCAGCTCGTCCCTTGCAAAAAGCAACACAAACTCCCAGCAACAGCTCCAAGAACGCGAACAAGCATGGATCAAAACCAAGCTCGATCTCACAAAGGCCGAACAGGACTATAAAAAACTGCTGTTCACCGCCCCCTTTGATGGCATAGTCGGTCCCCAGCTCATTCACGCAGGCACCCATGCGAAAGCGGGCGAAATCATTGGCCACTTCTTTAATCCCAAGCATATTGTCGTAGAGGTGCAAATCCCGGTTTCGTTCAAGTCTGTTCTGAAAAAGGGACAAACTGCCATCATTCAGGGCAAAGAATACTCCCTGCCCCATGTACCAAAAATGCTTAATCCCGACACCCACATGATGGTTATCCACATTCCCATCCAAGATTCCTCGCTGCTCATTGGCGAAGTTATCGATGTACAAATTCACCTAAAAGAATGGCCTAATGCAATCGTCCTCCCCCTTGGAGCGATCAAATTCGAAGATGACAAATCTTCAGTATTGATTTGGCAAAAAGATGGCCTTAAAAAATGCGATGTCACCATCGCCAAGAAGGATGCGAAGCAAGCAGTTATCTTAACTGGCATAAAGCCGGGTGAAATAATCTGCCTGGACCCGCACCACAACAACGAAGGGGATAAAATAACCCCTAATTGCCCGCAGTTATAGCGTTTGCGTAATTGGGAGCATGAGGCCTATTTTCCTTGCTATGATCATTAAATGGGACCTGCTTCAGGGATTCAGGCCCCTTTTTCAGCACGACTTCAAAATCTTGTTGAATCCTCTTTTTTTTATCAGCATTCAGAACCACCGGCTGACTAGAAGCCTGTATTGGTGCAGCAATCACCGTTACTGAATCAGAATCATTATCTGCCTTTAGAAGCCCCACAATATAGTCAACACTAAGATAAATTTCCCTGAGCAAACCATCACGCGAATCAACACTCATATTTTCCCATAAAGACTTAAGAGTCGCATATTCAATCTTAAAGATATTGCTCTTATCAATAAGCTTATGAAAAGTAAAGATATTGCTCTTATCAATAAGCTTATGAAAAGTGCGGATGTTTTCCTGATCGTCAACTTCAGAAACTTCGCAAGGACCACCCTGAAATTGTTTCTCAATATATTTAAGAAAATCACAATACTCTCGTGTGGATGCATCTCTGTATTCAGTTGAAATAAATCTCTTGGCCAATCTTTTTACAGTTCCCGGTCCGTGCAAGATAAAAGTATTAGCGAACCAATCGAATAGAATATCTTCAGTAAGCTTAACCAAAGGTAATAATTTCTCTGAATCTGCTCTATTTTCTTGCTTAAATTGATTCATGTTTTGTTTTACTAAAGTTTTTATTTTATTTGGAATGAGAAAATCTAAATTTGAATCATCAGAATCTGAGGTTGACTCTTCAAGGGCTGATCTTGATTGAACAACAAAACCAGACAACATTCCAACAGCACGCTTAGAAAACTCAGCAACATAGCGAAGTATCTCAAAATGATTAAACAAAGGATCATCGCTACGAATTCCATGATTGATATATTTACTGAGTCCAGCATTAACATCGTTACCATTCATCCCGATAATTATTGCTTTGGACATCACAGCCCCGAACATTGTTTCTATCTGCTCAAGAGTCGCAGTAAGCCTAGCATCAACCTTCTCTCTAGCGGTCATCATACCATCAATAGTTTCGTTGTACACTTTCAGTTTTTCAATATCCATAGGATCATTATAAGCTAGTCTCAGTCTGTTATATTTTTCCATGCGCTGCGTATTAGCCCCATGAATAATCTCAACCCCATCGGCAAAACCGTTAGCTGCGAAAAAACTTACTGCTGGGAAAACCCCCAAGAAAAATTTGCAATAAAATTTCATTATAAAAAACCTAAAAGTTAAAATAAACTTTAAGACACCTAGCACAATTTATTTTTTATTTCAATAGTTTAATCTTATACTGCATTAACAAAACGGTTGTTATTCGTTCCTGTGATTTTTTTGTTGATAGAGCTGTTATAGCTAGACATACGCCAGCGATTATTTTGATCAATAGTATCAACCGCATCGGCAAAACCGTTAGACACCAAAAAGCTTAACGCTAAAAAACCTAAGCAGAATCTGTAATAAAAATTCATTGTAAACTCTCTCGAAAACTTAAAAAACACAATAAACAGATATCATATATTACAAGCCAACACAAAGTATTTTTTATTGATATTTTTTCTCAAATTTGGATTTTTATTACTTAGAAGTGAGAATGTCCTTACCCCCTAGTCTTCCTAGGTCTTGAGCCTAGGAACCAGTGATTAAATTCGATTGATTCTAATCTCAAGGCCCCTCCTCAAAATCAATTTATCAATGCTTCCTGTTTTTAATCGTCCTTTAATTATTTTTATATAAAATTTATTTAATATATGTATTTATCGAGCAGCCGCTGTGTTTTCATTCAAAAACAAAAAACAACAAGAATCCTATAAACATATTATTGATGCGTTACATCGGGTTTTAGGGGTTGTTGAATTTGCGCCAGATGGAACCATCCTCGAAGCCAATGATAATTTTCTACAAATTATGGGCTACAAGCTCGATGAAATTAAAGGCAAACATCACAGAATTTTTACAGATACCGCAACGCAGCAATCCCACGAATACAGACAATTTTGGGAAAAATTAAACAAAGGAGAATTCGTCGCAGCAGAATTTAAACGAATCCGCAGCGATAAAAATGCTATTTATATTCAAGCCTCATATAATCCAATATTTGATTCTACAGGTAAAATCTATAAAATCGTCAAATTTGCGACAGATGTGACCCAAAGAAGAATAAAAAATGCAAAATATGAAGCCCAACTTAAAGCATTAAATTTATCCCAAGCAACTATCGAATTTACACCCGATGGAATGATATTAGATGCCAACGATAATTTTCTACAAATTATGGGATACAAACTCGATGAATTTAAAGGCAAACACCATAGTATGTTTGTAAGTGCTGAGCACAAAAACAGTCCTGCGTATAAAAATTTTTGGGAGGTCCTGCGCAGTGGAACATTCCATAGTGGTGAGTTTGATCGATACAAAAAAAATGGTGAATTAATCGTTATATCTGCTACCTATAATCCTGTCTTTGATGATGACGGTAAACTTCAAAGCGTCATTAAAATTGCATCGGATATTACAAAAATTAAAAATGAAAATATCCAAGCTACAAATGAAACAGTTACTGTTTTAGAGGCCATAAAAAACGGGAATTTAACTATTTCTATGCAAGGACAGTACAATAATCACTTCAACCAAGTACAGCTATCATTAAATAATACCATTCAATCCCTTCGGGAATTAATTCATCAGGTACAGTCATTAGCGGCAAGCACAAGCTCAACGTCTAAAGACATTGCATCCAGCGTTGAAGACTTAGCCACAAGAACCGAAGCCCAAGCTGGTAGTTTAGAAGAAGCTGCCGCCACCATGGAACAACTTGCGTCCACCGTTAGGGAAAATTTCGAACACACCCTGCATGCGAAAGAATCTGCTGAAAATTCTCAAAGCACCGCGAAAAAAGGCAGCGATGTGGTTGCAAAAGCAATTGAAGCCATGGGGAAAATTGAAACATCATCTTCAAAGATTTTTGAAATCATTGGCTTAATCGACGAAATCGCCTTTCAAACCAATTTATTAGCCCTTAATGCATCTGTTGAAGCAGCCCGTGCCGGTGAAGCTGGTCGCGGTTTTGCCGTTGTTGCCGATGAAGTCAGAAACCTTGCTCAGCGCTCGGCCGATGCGTCTAAGCAAATTAAAGTATTAATCCAGGAAAGCGGCACCCATGTAAAAGAAGGCTCAACTTTTGTAAGCAACATGGAACATAGCCTTATGGAAATCGTTGCCTCATCGGAAGAAGTCGCAAAAACCATCAGCGAAATTGCCGCCGCTACTAAAGAACAATCAATCGGCATCGATCAAATTAACGCGGTAATCAGCCAAATTGATAGCTCCACCCAACGCAATGCGGCACTGGTTCAAAGTAGTACCTCCTCCTCCCAGTCTTTAAATAAGAGCGCCCAACAATTGGAAGAACTCGCCGAGCGGTTTCGAACCTAGTTGGGCCTGCCATCATCGCATATGCTATTTAGCGCTAGAATTGTTGGTTATCGGGTCAGCTTCACTTGCTGCTTTAAAATTTGAAATCAGCTCTTTTAGCCAATCTCCATTAGCTATCTCTTCGAGTTGATCTATCTCACCTTCATATATTGCTCTCAATTTATCATCACAGTAGGATGAACTGTCTAGAATTAGGTTTTTATGATTTTGAACATAAGTATGAATTCTTTGAAGCAGTGTTCCATTCTCAATCTGACTTACTTTTTGTAAAATTATTCGACTCCGACTTGGTTGTGTTTTTAGTGACTTTATATAAGCGTTAACTTCTTCTACTACATGCTTTTGTATTGTTCTTGGATTGACACTCTGTTTTCCAAGTTCGCTATGAGCAACCCCAACAGAATAATATGCACTTGCAATATTAAGATTTGTATTACCATATATATTTATTGCTTCTTTAAATTTAACAATAGCTTTTTCAAAGTTCCCCATATTGTAATAAACCATTCCCCAATTTTGCCAAGCTACTCCTTTTTCGCCCTGATTTGCCCAAAGATGGCTTAGTAATACTTTTTCATAAATCGTAATCGCTTCATCGTATTTTTTGATTTTTGCCGATAAAACTGATAACTTTCTTAAAATATCTAATATTTGACCATCATAAAGAGCCAATTTACCGTCAGAATTTTGCACATCTAGTGCTTTAGCACAATTATTTATTGCGTTTTTAGCATGATTTGTTTCATTGCTCCGCTCGAAAATTTTCCCATCAACCATAGCTTCACTAAAAAGTGAAAATGCTCTCTCGTATGGACTACAACCAAGCTCTTTTCTTGCTTCTTGAAATTTTTCAATTGCCAGCTCTAAACTACCCACGCTTAAATAGGTATTCGCCCATTTAATTAGCATAAATACTTTTTGATTAGAATTTGTCCATTCACCTATTGAGAATGCTCTTTCATGGGCAGCAATTTTATTTTTGCTTTGAGGAAGATTATTGATTAAACCTAGTAAATAGCGGAAGGTTTCAGATCTTACTTCGAGACAAAGTGCAGGCGTACTGTCACCTAATTTCAGCTCTAATGCCATACAAAAATTATCAATTGCATTTTGCGTGTTTGCTTCTTTATCGTTACTACTTTGAGTCAATAAATTATTGTATAGAAAACCAACAGACCTATATGTATTAGCTCTATTGGCAAGAGAGTAACCTCCTAACTTTAGAGCTTCTTCTTGTTTTTTGATTGCTTGCTTAAAATCCCTTTTAGCCAGATAGACATGCCCCCAATTATGCAATAGAACTCCTTTTTGGTTTTGATTTGTCCATTGAACAACCTCATACGCTTTATCATAAGCATCTAAAACGTCTTCGTATGTTGCGTATTGCTCATATAAGCGTAATAAAGTGAATAAATCATTTGGTATAACATTTTCAAAAGACTGACGAAAATCATCAGATTTTGCTAGCTCCGCCGCTTCACAAAAATTTTTAATGGCTTGTTTAGCATATTTCTCAATTTTTTCTTCCTCTTCATGGGCTTTTAAAAATGTTTGGAGATGACCATCCGTGAAATGATCTGGTATTTTAGACTCTTTTATTCTGCGAAGCACATCTACAATCGCTGCTTCATAAGGACCAGCTTCTTGAGTTTTTGTTATAGCTTTTTCTTTTCTAGTTTTAGCTGATATCTGTGCGAGAAACTGAGCTGTTCTCCCTGCCCAGTAAAGTGCCAGTGCTTTATGACGGTTGAGGATACCATCTACCTCTGCTGCTTTAGTGTAACGATCTAATGCTTTTTCAAACTGATTATCGTTATAAAAAGCGGTGCCGCTACTAGTCAATGTAATCGCTTTTTGATTTGAATCATGCCATAAATCTATTGGTATTAGCTTATTGTACGCCTTAATTTTTCTATCGTTTGATATTAAATCTCTTGTCAGAGTTAATATGTCTTGAAAAGCTGCTCGTCTTAAATCGTCAGAAAGAGCAAGGCTACCAGTATAAGGATCAAGAGCACTAAAAAAATGCTTTATTGCAACCTCACGATCATTATCAGTTTTTAAAATAATGTGATTATAAATTCTCTTGTAGCAATCTCCAATATAGTAATGTGCCTTTACTAGGTTAATTGAATATTCACTATTTTTTTGCAATACGGATTCAAATATTCTAATTTTTTTATTACAAATATTAATAATATCAACGGGTGAAAAGATTATTTTAGCTTTTTCGTAAAAAAACATTCCCCAATTGTACCACGCAAGTCCTTCTTGGGTTTTATCTGCCCAAGTATGGTTATCTAATACATTTTCATAAGTGCTAATAACAGCATCATATTCTTCGACTTCTTTAGATAAATTCAGTAAATGACTCAAAGTATTTGGTAAGTCTCTCTCATAAAGTATAGGCGTACCTTCATCGTTTTCTATGCTTAAAGCACAAATAAAACTTTTAAGGGCTTTTCTGGCATACTCTTTATTTTTCTCTTGCTTGTTACTTTGTGCAGTTTCGCGCAATGCATCTTTAAGTTTTAGGTAATTTTCTCCAACTCTAGTATGTGCCATTATTCTATATGCTACGCTGCATCCCGGTATAGATTGGACCATCGCATAATTTTCAATAGCTAGTTCATATTCATTTTGACGAGAAAATTCATTTGCTGCTTTGAAATATTCGTATGCTTTATTAGATGGAGCTTTAGCGGAGGCGGAACCAGATCTTAAAGTTAAAGAAGAAAAGGAAGATGAATCTAGATCTGATGAGCTTTTATTTCTCTTATTTGTATCATCGTTTGAGGAATTTTCTTCAGAAGAATAAGATGTTGCGTCTTGTTCTGCCGATCTTTTTTTAGTTTTTTTTATTTCTGCGCCAATTGGTGAATTTGTATCAACATCGTTGTCTTCAACATTCGATCCAGACACCCCAAATGGAGAAACAACCAGCGCCGTGTTTAATTTTAGGAAAGTGTTGATTCTTAATTTCATTTTAGCTTTTTTATACTTTTATCAATAAGATCACGATCAATAGCATATTTACAATTAAAAAATCAATAAATATTATTTTTTGATACTAATGTTTTAATTTAGGGTAAACATTTTAGGCAAAATCTTTTTCCAAAAAAATCAGAGCACCTTTTATGTGCTCTTTTTTACTAAGATTGGGCGTTAGAATTGTTGATTATCGAATTCACCTCACTTAAAGCTGCTCGAAGATCCAGAACAAGCTGCCATAGCCAATCTCCATGAGCGACAACCTTCATATCATCGACATGCTTTTGGGAAAATTCTAAATAACGGATATCAGAGGTGTTTTCTACTTCAAATTGAAAAGCCCTGACTCTTTCAAAATAATTATGCTGAATGGTTTTAATAACTTCCCCATTTTCAATCTCTGTTAGGCTTGCTGCGACCTCTGCTTTATATGCTGCAATTTTTTCTTTATCCGGATAATTTGGGGCGTTTTTCAGGACCTCTAAATAAGCCCCAACTTCTTTTTGCACATATTTATGAATGATTATCATATCCATGCTTTGTTTTCTAATTTTTTTGCAGGCAAACCCAATCCGGCAATTTAGTTGTAATTTATCGATTCGCTCAAAATTATCAATTCTTACTATTTCGTCTAATTTTTCAAGTGCTTTATAGTAATCACCCATATTATGAAGGGCTGCAGCCCATTCAAACAAAGTCTCTACTTTTTCATTGTTACTTCTCCAATTTCCTATCTGGAACACTTCACTGTATGCACCATTCGCATCTGAAAAGTTTTTATTTATAAAATACAGATCCCCCAATAGGCTCCAATCATACTGTCTATAGAGGTCAGGAAGGACAAACCTCTCATTATTTTTTATATTTACTGCTTGTTGTAAGTTATCAATTGCTTTTCTTACCAATGATTTATCATCAGTCTTGCGATCATCATAGAACTTCTTGTTAGTTCTTCCCTCAAAGTGAAATGAAAAAGCTACATATTTAGGGGAGCAATCAGGTTTTTTTCTCACTTTTTGAAAGTATTCAATTGCTCTTGCAAAATCACCCTCGTTGCAGGATTCAACTCCCTTCTTCATCAATGTATCAGCAGTATCATTTTCGTTTAGATCTATCCCACATGTTGAGGTTGAGCAGGAAGAATGTAAAGATGATTGATCATTCTGATTTTCATCAATACTCGACCCAAATAACCCAAAAAACGACACAACTAACGCTGTGTTTAATTTCACGATTGTTTTGTATTTTAATATCATATTTAGACCTTATTAATAAGTTTTGTATTAATTAGACCATAATACCTATACTAACAAATAATAAAAATCAACGATTATAATTTTTGGTAATAATATTTTAAGTATTGTTTCTTTGGTTTAAAACTCAGACCAATCTTCATCGGGAGAGAGATTAATTTTAGAAGATGGCGGCGGCGAGAGTTTTTTTGGCTTTACCCCAACTTTCTTAACAGACTCTGGATTTTCAAAAGCAGCGTCAGCCTTTTCTTGAGAAACAAGATGACGCTCTTCAATAACAGCCGCCGCTGAAATAACTTTAGGCTTTTTTGCCTGTTCATCTAATTTAAAATATTCAACCATTTGTGCCAGTTCATTGGCACGCGTGAGCAAGGAATTCGCGGTGGCGGTGCTCTGTTGAACTAGGGCGGCATTTTGCTGGGTCATACCGTCTATTTGGCTAACCGCAATATTGATTTGCTCCAGCCCGGTTGTCTGTTCTGAGGAAGCCTCGGCGATCCCTCTAATAATCGAGGCAACGTTTTTAACCGAATCAACAATCTGATGTAGGTTTTCTCCGGCATTGTGCACAAGTAGCACGCCTTCTTTGACTTGCGTATTGCTATTTAAAATTAGGCCTTTTATTTCCTTAGACGCTGATGCCGAACGCTGCGCTAAGTTGCGCACTTCTTCAGCCACCACAGCAAACCCTTTACCACTTTCCCCAGCACGTGCTGCTTCAACCGCCGCATTAAGAGCTAGCAGGTTGGTTTGAAAAGCAATTTCATCAATCGTTGAGATGATATCTGCAATTTTATTCGAAGAAGTCTCGATTTTTGCCATTGCATCGACAGCCTTCAGTACCACCTCCCCACCGGTTGAAGCTGTTTTGTAAGAAGTATCAGCAAACTGATTGGCTTGCTGGGCATGGTCAGCATTTTGACGCACGGTTGAAGAAAGCTCTTCCATTGACGCTGCGGTTTCTTGAAGGTTACTAGCTTGTTGTTCGGTTCGCATGGAAAGATCCTGGCTACCTATAGAAATTTCTTTAACCGCATTGGTGATCTCCCCAACGGTTTCTAAAATGCCAGACATAATCCCGCTTAGGTGTTCGGCCATACTGTTGGCATCTTGCTTAAGTTTATCAAAGGTTCCTTTATACGTATTTTTAACGCGAACCGATAAATCCCCCTTAGACATCGCCGATAGGATAGTTGCGATATCTTCGATAGCACCTTGGATGGTTTGCATGAGTTCATTCATGCCGGCAGAGACATCTCTCATGAAGCCTTGTTTGTTGGCAAGATCAATCCTTGCGCTCAGATCACCTTCGACTGCACCATGGATAAGTGCAGAAATTTCTGATTGAATTTTAGATTCATCGGTTGCATCGGTAAATTCAACAACAGTGCCTAAGAATTCCCCGAATTCATTCGCAATAGGATTGGCCACAACCTTAAAAATACAATCATCAAGACGAAGGGTATAACTAAGCTGGCAACTTATGGTGCTGAGGTTTTGATTCGTCTCAGAGCTATTGAACGTGTGGATAGAAGCCCCTATAAAGTTATCGGGGTTGATGTCTTTAAGACTAGCTTTGACTTGGCGCAGGTAGCGCTTGAAAAGTTTTTTAACCGCCAAATTATTATAAATAACCGAACCAGCGCTATCAGAAATTAGTATTCCTGAAGCAACGTTATTCAAGCCATTTTTAAGCTGCACGGATTCAACACCAGTCGTTTTGATTTGTTCTAAACAGCGCGCCATATCACCGATTTCATCACCGCGGTTTTGACCATCGATTTTGAGTTTGATATCCCCAAGAGCAAGATTCTTAACAAGCGCTGACATATTC
This sequence comes from uncultured Alphaproteobacteria bacterium, assembly GCA_903874955.1. Classification (GTDB taxonomy): domain Bacteria; phylum Pseudomonadota; class Alphaproteobacteria; order Paracaedibacterales; family CAITNM01; genus CAITNM01. The sequence continues at coordinate 11,319 of CAIQTY010000039.1, forward strand.
TTGATAGGGTTTACAATTTCCCGGCTGATGAACACAAAGCTAAGACACGAGAGTGGCAGCAAAAGGCCGCATACCAGAATAATGAATATAATCAATTCCCAGCGCATATCGTCATAGGCTTTTTGAGTAAAGGTTGTAACTAAATTAGTGAGATCGTCTTCGGTTTTTTTAAGCAGATTCATCGCTTTTGTGGCTCCATCGAACCATTGGTCAGCGGTTATAGAAGAAAACTCCCCAGTCATCCCAACTTTTTTAATGAATTGGCGAAATTGCTCCACAGTTTTAAATTCAGCAGAATTTGTAACTTTATCTAATTCTACTTTAGTGTCCTGATGCACTAAGCCTAAAAGATTTTTTATAACCTCATTGGCTTTTGTGGCAAAATATTGACTTTTTTGGTACAGTTCAGCATCGAATTTACCTTGTTTCATGCCAAAAGCGTTGACAGCTCTTTCTTGGCCAAGCGTTTCAGTAAGCTGATTCAAGCTATTTAAAGTAGTAAAACAAGTGCAGATTTTCCCATCTTCTGTTTGGTCATAGGCATCGATGATAAGACTTACTCTTTCAGCAAAAAGCATAATATTTCTTATGATATCTGAAATAAAATCAAAATTTTCCTGCCAGCTTGCTTGAAGCGTATCAACGCGCTTTCTAAAGCCATCGATGGTTTTAAGTTGTTTAGTAATAGCTTCGTAATGTTCACTAAGAACAGCTGTGGGATTCAAATCCTTGAGGGCTTTTTGGTTTTCAGTAACCTTACTAAGCGCTTCATTAACTTTGAGGCGTTGCTCTTGAACTTCTTTTTTTTTGTCTAAACCATTACTTCCTATCAAAATGGAATTTAATCCACGTTCCTTACGAAGTTCAGCATTAAAGCTATTTAGATCATTACAAATTTTGTTAATGCCAGCAATGAATGCCATTTTTTTATTGCTGGCTAGGCGCTCAGATAAAAAATTTCCTGAATAAGCCAACACAAAAAGGCAGAGTGGCGCCACAACAATTAAAAGTTTATTTCTGATTTTGAGACTGTCAAACATTTCTAATATTATTAAAAATAATTTTATTTAATTATAAATAAT
>CAIQTY010000040.1 GCA_903874955.1 uncultured Alphaproteobacteria bacterium
GGTCTGCCATGTGCAAAGCCATGGCTATTTGTTCTTCACTAAATTTTGTTTTCTTCATGAAAAGTTCTCCTCTGATTATATCTATTGTTCATAATGAGAATTTTCTCAATTCTTTTGGTCTTAATTATGGGGTGAAGACCAATACCGCCAGACGAATTGGCGTTTTGAAGACATACTGAGGCGTTAGGGTTTGAAGCGTATTGAAATCAATACTGATGATACAAATATTACCGCTAAAATTACAAAGGTGACAGCAGGATGGATATGAATATTGAAAATAAGTTTTCCACCAACAAGCACAAGCACAATTCCCAGGGCTGGCTTAAGATACTTAAAGCTTTCAATGGCTTTAGCTAAAACGAAATATAAGGAACGCAAGCCCAAAATAGCCAAAACGTTTGATGTGTATATCAAAAAAGGATTGGTTGTAATTGAAAATATAGCTGGAAGCGAATCAACTGCAAAAATAATATCGGAAATTTCAATTAGGATTAATGCAAAAAGTAATGGTGTTACCTTGAACTTTTTACCTTGAACTGCAAAAAATTTTCCCCCATGCAGTTTTGAAGAAAGCGGGATAAGTCTTTCGCAACATCTCCACAATTTACTTTTAGAAAAATCCTGCTGTTGTTCCTTAACGAAGAAAATTTTAAAGCCAGTGAACACAAGAAATGCCCCGAAAACACTCAACAACCAACTAAAGTTTTGTAAGAGCTCTATCCCCAAAAATATCATCAAGCCCCGCAATACCAAGGCGCTAATAATACCTAAAAACAGAACGCGATGTTGGTATTGTACTGGGATATTTAAGCTTTTAAAGACCACGGCAAACACCATGACATTATCTAGGCTCAATATTTTTTCAATTTTATAGCTGGTAATGTATTCAAAAAAAGCTGTTGCGCCAAGATGAAAGTAAATCCACCCACCAAATGCGACTGACAACCCAACCCAAAATAGACTCCAGCTCACAGCCTCCTTATAGGTAGGCTGATGCTGATGTCGATTAAACACCCCTAAATCAAGGGCTAAAAATAAAACAACTAAAGCGTTAAATGCAATCCAATAGGTTTGAGAAATCATAGCACTATATTTTTTGACCTACAGACAGAGTAACTTAGAAAAGCTTCTTTTTAAAAAAAATTTTTACAGGAAAAAAACGCACTCCTCCTCACTAAGAAGATAGAAGCAGAAAAGAAAGAGATTTTAGGTTATTTTTCGAATAATACTTCTAAAACTATAAGAAAATTGCTTAATAAATCATTGAATTATTTAAATTCGAGAAAATATATTTTGCAATTCACTTCCAATAACCCACAAACCATAGCCTGCTATAACCAATTGCAAGAAGGGATTTTTCAAAACGGGATACCAATACTTAGAATTATTATCAGCCCGATTTGAACAATACAAAAGATACATCGGCAGTAAAAGCGCCATAAAGCTTAAAATCATACCAGCAAAACTGAGCACCTTTATAAATGCATTCGGCACGACTAAACACACACATAGAGCAGGAATAATCGCTGTGATAACTGCTACCCAGTGGTGATTTAATATGGGGTGTTTAGTTTTTAACGTGTCAATTAACCCAAGTAAAACCCCAAAAGCAGAGGTTAAAATAACTAGAAAACTAATAACCCAGACTAAATAGTGCATAAAAGGAGATTGCGTAATATGACTTAAGGCCTTAATCATTTCGCCCACTTCAATTCCTGAACATGTCATTTTTTCAAAAAGAGCTGAATCATGATAATAAATGAGCCCACATACACAAAAAGTCCATGCGATATAGACAATAGCAGGAATCAAACTTCCCCAAAAAAATGCCTTTTTAAGCATAACCGAATCGTTGTTCGCATAATTTGTAAGAGTGTGAAAAATCACTTGGAATCCAAATGAGGTAAACACAATTGGAAGCACAATATTTACATCTTTAAGGCTAAGATTTAACCCAGGAGATGCTGGAATATGACTATAATCAAGGTGCCAAAGAATTCCTATTAACATAAATCCTACAACTAAAATTAACCCTAAAAATAAAAAACGGTTAATTTTGTCAATTTTTTTAATTGAGCACAACATGATGAGACCAAGGCAGGTAGCAAATATAATCGCCGTATGGTTAAAAGAAAGAGGAAATTCGTCAAGACTAACCAAAGTCGACGCACCGCCATACAAATAAGCGCACAGCAGAGAGAAACATAGCAAAAGTAAACTTGTTGAACCAGCAAAGTACGCTCGATAACTACTAAAATGCAAACTTAAGGCACCGAGAGGGAGCCCCTTTCCAGCACGCAGATTTAATTCTAAATTTAATAGCGCTGAGAAATAAGATATCGCCCAAGTTCCAAGCATCAGCAAGGATCCTAGAACTAACCCAAATTTCGCAAGGGATATGGGAAGAGCAATCATGCCTGCTCCAATAGCAGTCCCCGCAACAAGACAAATACAACCCAACAACTTCATTATTTTTTCTCCAAAAATTTTTTAAGGATTTTCTAAATTGTCATTAACATAAAACACTACTATCCAAGTGCTGGAATTGGAACACATAAAAGTAGATTCTAGAAATAGATTTTAAGAAAAAATTACCATCCGCCCATAGGGAGGATATCGGAAGAAAGACAAACGAACACCAACACTGCAATTACTAAGGTAAGGTTTCATGTAATTTGTTTGCATGGGTTGTTTTTGCTACGAAAAATTTGTTATTATATAATAATATCTAGCCACATTTGATTTATTGTCAAGTAATTTATGTGATTTTCATAATAACCGGCAATAAATCTGCAACAGATTGTCACCATATTCAACGCGAATAACTATAAAAATATAACCTTGCTGCTAAGAAACCTAAGTTGTATTAATTTCATAGTTTTAGATTGGAGTTTCCAAATGTTTTTTGATCCCAAGCATGCTCCACTGCCCAAAGA
>CAIQTY010000041.1 GCA_903874955.1 uncultured Alphaproteobacteria bacterium
GTGATGTCTGATAAAGAAGCCTTACTTAACTCAAGTCCTGGTACTGGTAGTGGTACAAACCCCGTCCCACCAGCACTTGCCTTCGCAGCTTTCTTCTCTGCATATAATTGTGCTGCTGTCTTTTTAACAACTGGCAATGGTGTATGGTCTGTAGATTTACCAGAACTTAGCTTCGCAGCTTGCTTCTCTGCATATAATTCTGCTGCTGTCTTTTTAACAACCGGTGTTGATGCTGTTGCTGATGATTGTAACCGATCGACCAACGATGGAACACTATCTGCTGCTTTTAAATTATTTGTGATTACCAACATAGCCAATGATAATAAAGCTGCATTTTTTAAACTTTTCATTTTTATTTCTCCTGATTTGATTACAAAATTTTTACATACATGTTAAATATAATACATTTATAGCCTTTTGTAAATCTTAAATAATATAAGCACTACATATCTTTCAAATTGCTTAGACATCAGTTTATGTCAAAATATCAATTACACTCCGGATAAGCAATTCGTTCAACGTTAACTTTTAAAGACATTTAACCAAAGAATGATTTATGATAAGGTTTGAAATAGAAACCATTGCTGCAGAATGAACAATTATAAGTTGCAAGAAATGTGGATCAACATCTTACGTCAAAGCCGGAAGCACTAGGGGATCTCAGCGTTACCAATGCAAGCAATGCCGATTCCAATTCACAGACACAAAGCCAAGGAGAGTATCTCCTATCTTAAGAAATTTAGGAGTTATTTTATACGCCCATCATGGAGTCTCGATGATGGGCATTGCAAAGCTTTTCAAGGTGAGTGCCGTTGCAGTGCTAAAGTGGATTCGCAAAGCTCCTGATGCGGTTCCCCCTTCGAATGCAACCTCCCCAAGGGCAGAAATTATTCAAGTGGACGAAATGTGGCATTTCGTCAATCGAAAAAAAACAAGATTTGGATCTGGAGAGCACTGGATGGGGTATCGCATAGAGCTATCTACTGGCACGTGGGGGATCGTTCTGACGCAAGCTTAAGAGAGCTCATTCAGCACATTGATAACGGGAACTGCACTTTTGTTAAGGATAAGTGGGAAGGATTTTTTCGGTGCCTTTCTGAAGATAGGCATTTCTTCGGAAAAGATCTGACCTTTGTTATTGAATCTACCAATAGTGACATTAGGCATCGATTGGCTTGTTTTAAACGACGATCAAAAGCTTCAAGTCGCAGCCTCGATATGGTTCACAGATCTTTATTGCTGTTTCATTATTTCCAGGATAATCACCTAAATATTGAAAATCTTATTCAACCTTTGCTATCATCCTTTGGTTAAATGTCTCTTTTTTTGATTATACGAAATTTTAGAAGTTTTTTTTGGAATAATTCTGTTCAAACAATACTAATAACTCCAAATAACTCATATCTTTTTGCAAATTATTATCAAAGGTAACTTTGATAAACTTTAAACATTCAGAATCAGAAAATTAAAAACCAGAGGAGTTAACCTCTGGTTTGGTTTTATTTAGATTACAGTATAGTTTGTGCTTACTATAAAGTTTTTATTTTGATTTTATTGTTTTTGCACCAAGTTCACTAAGTAATCTTGCTCCTTTGAACAAAGCAATAATAACTTTATCTGAGTCTGAATTTCTTGTA
>CAIQTY010000042.1 GCA_903874955.1 uncultured Alphaproteobacteria bacterium
ACAATTCATCAGACATCATCGAGACTTTACTGAGGATACAAGTTTCTTACCAAATTCTTCCTCATCGCACAGCTCATCCTCTTCTTCGACTTCATCGAATGCAGACGGTTTAGTAAGAATGATTAGAAAAACTGCTGCTCCCAGTCAATGAAAACTGAAGACGGAAAATCTAGCTAAAAAAAAGGGGAGACATTACTCTCCCCCCTTGTTTTACTGATTTTAGTGCTTATGCTTTCTTACGGTCGTCTTCTTTAACTTCGTATTCTGCGTCAACAATTTTTTCACCCTCTGGGGTTGAATCAGGCGCAGGTTGAGCCTCTCCCTCCGGGCCTTGGGCGTTCTTATAAGCAGCTTCACCAAGCTTCATGGAAGATTGTATCAATTTTTGCATTTTTGCTTGGATATCGTCTTTATCTTCTGTCAATAAAGCCTCTTTCAAAGCTGCCAAGTCTGCTTCGATTGCTGCTTTTTCATCAGCACTAACGGCGCTGCCATGCTCAGTTAAAGATTTTTCTGTAGAGTTAACAAGCGAATCCGCATGATTTTTTGTCTCAATTGCTTCTTTACGTTTTTTATCTTCCTCAGCATTGACCTCTGCTTCTTTTACCATGCGTTGAATATCGTCTTCTGATAATCCGCCAGAAGCTTGGATGCGAATTTGCTGTTCTTTTCCAGTTGCTTTATCTTTCGCAGACACTTGAACAATACCGTTGGCATCAATATCGAAAGTTACTTCAACTTGCGGAACACCACGTGGTGCTGGTGGTAAGCCGACCAGGTCAAATTGTCCAAGCATCTTGTTATCAGCGGCCATCTCGCGTTCACCTTGGGAAACCCTAATCGTCACTGCTGTCTGATTATCATCCGCCGTTGAAAAGACTTGGCTCTTTCTAGTTGGAATAGTCGTGTTGCGATCAATCAGCCTTGTAAAGATTCCACCCAGAGTTTCAATTCCCAAAGAAAGTGGTGTCACATCTAGTAACAAAACATCCTTAACTTCACCCTTCAACACACCACCTTGAATAGCTGCACCAATCGCCACAACTTCATCAGGATTAACCCCGCGGTGTGGTTCACGACCAAACAATTCTTTTACAGTTTCAAAGATTTTTGGCATACGGGTCATACCACCAACCAAAATTACTTCATCAATCTGATTTGACTGTAGTCCCGCATCGCGCAATGCCGCCTTACAAGGGCCAATTGTGCGTTGCACTAGGTCATCGACCAGTGATTCAAATTTTGCCCTCGTAAGCTTTAAATTCAAATGCTTTGGACCATTTGCATCAGCCGTAATAAATGGAAGGTTAATATCAGTTTGCACCGAATTAGAAAGTTCGATTTTTGCTTTTTCAGCAGCCTCTTTCAAACGTTGCAGGGCAAGCTTATCTTTTCTAAGGTCTATGGATTGTTCTTTTTTAAATTCATCCGCAATCCAATCAATAACTTTGGCGTCAAAGTCTTCACCACCAAGGAACGTATCGCCATTAGTTGATTTGACTTCAAAAACGCCATCGCCGATTTCAAGAATGGAAACATCAAAGGTACCACCACCAAGGTCATAAACGGCGATGGTTCCAGCTGATTTTTTTTCTAAACCGTATGCTAGAGCCGCCGCTGTAGGCTCGTTAATGATACGTAAAACTTCTAATCCAGCAATACGACCTGCATCTTTAGTGGCTTGGCGCTGGGCATCGTTAAAATACGCAGGAACAGTTACGATCGCTTGCGTTACTTTTTCGCCCAAATAACTTTCTGCAGTTTCCTTCATTTTTTGCAAAATGAATGCACTTACCTGGCTTGGACTGTATTTCTCATCACGAGCTTGCACCCATGCATCTTTATTATCCCCAGAAACAATTTTGTATGGAACTAACCCTATGTCTTTTTGGGTCATCGGGTCATTAAAGGTGCGGCCAATCAAACGCTTAATAGCAAATAATGTATTTTCAGGGTTGGTTACGGCTTGACGTTTTGCCGGTTGCCCTACCAAGCGTTCTCCATTTTCGCTAAAAGCCACTATAGAAGGGGTTGTCCTTGTTCCTTCTGAGTTTTCAATAACTTTTGCTGCATTGCCTTCCATAACAGCAACACAGGAATTTGTCGTTCCAAGATCTATACCAATTACGCGCGACATAAATTATCTCCTTTTTAAATCTTTTTTATATATTAGCAGCCATCGACTGACAGTGCTAACAATATACTATGTTTTTTTGTCAAAATCAAAGTTTTTCAAGAAAAATTTTCCTTTTTTGAGATTAAGATAAGAAAACAAGAGAACTATAATTATTCTATTTTGGAATCTTGCCTTGAACTGAAAAATGTCAAACAATATAAGTATGTTTAGACAGTTATGTGTTTTTGGGATTTTAAGCTTTTTTCTTTCGTCAACATTTGGCGAAGAAGAAGCATTGGTAAACACTGATTCATTTATAGTAGAAGATGACCTTAAAGAAGCAAAAACCCTGCCGGATAACGTTTCTACTGAAGAAAAAATTGAATTTCCCAATAATCTTAAAAACACAAGTTCTATTGCAGAAAAGGAACAAGAAGAGTCTTTACTCATACTTGTTGATCTAGAGGGGGCTCTTTTCAACAAAAAAAACCCCAGTAAAAAAATCACCTTAATTCAAAACGAATCATTGGCTGAAGAAATAAAATCATACAGAGAGAATGGTGCAAAAATTCTTTATCTCGCGGAACATACTGTAGATGCAACTTTTTGGTTTAACACTATAAAAGCCAATTCGCTACCTTTTGAAAAAAGCTTCAGCCTTAGTAATGAGATTTTCCAGGTATTTGAAAACAGTATTCCTTCGTGTCGATCAGGGATTATATTGTGTCAGGGAAAGCCTCATGGTGAAATTTTAGGAGTAGTTCTTAATCAGCTTTGGGTTCGCACACAATTTTGCCCAAAAAAAATTCTTTTTTACACGACTCAAAAACAACGCGGAAAAATCGTCGAAACAATTGCAGAACGAATTGGCGCCTGTTCTGAAATAAAACTAATAAAATCACCCATAAGTAATTTTGAATTAAAAAGCACAAAAATTCAACTTCAAGCAATTGCAGATAAAAGAAATTCTAAAATTGCTGCACCAGCCTTGCAGGTAAATTCTATAAAAACCCAAGGGCAACCTATCAACGCTGGGAAAAAAGCAGTCATCATTCAGCAGAAACCTCCAGTTATTCAAAAAAAGGTTAAGGTAGAATCGCTTTTAACTGAACCAAAACCAAAAATTGCTGAGGCTAGCCAGAATGTTAATCCCACCAAAATCGAAGACAAAAAAATCCACACTAATCCCCTCCCTGAAAAAAATTCATTAGAATCTATATAGATTAATTTTTCCAACTATTTGCCATTTAAGGTAAATTAATGCATTATTTTTCCAATAAAAAAGTAGGGATTTAGCTGTGAATTTTAAAAATCTTGCAAACACTTTAACGCTTGCGCGAATTGGCCTTATTCCTTTTATATTAGTAACTTTCTTTATTAATTCTCCGACCCCAAGAATGATTGCCGCCTGCCTTTTTGTATTAGCGTGCATTACTGATTATCTCGATGGATTTATAGCAAGAAATTTTGACCAAAAAACCCGTTTTGGTGAAATACTTGATCCTATCGCTGATAAGCTTCTTGTGTCTTCAACCCTGCTAATGCTTGTTGGTTTTGATCGTATTTCTAAATTTAGTATTTTGGCCGCAGTTGTAATTTTGTGTCGTGAAATACTTGTGTCTGGTATAAGGGAATACTTAGCCGAGATAAAAATTTTATTGTCAGTCAACTTTCTGGGAAAAATTAAAACTACCGTTCAAATGCTTTCCCTTGCAGTGTTACTATACATTGATCCTCAGCAAAGCCACATTGCCTTTCAAATTATGGGGGAATTATTATTATGGATTGCAGCAGGAATAACGCTCTATTCAGGATGGATTTACGTTCAGACAAGCCTAAACTCTGTTTCAGATAATTGATCCACACAGGAATGTTTTTTGTTTTTAAAGTAATATTTTCCGCTCTCGCTTTATGGTGGGGCATTAGGCATGTTGACTATAATCATCTTGAAATAACTTTTAAACAACTTCCGACTGATCTGTACGTTTACGCATTTTTCACCCTTTGTTTATGCACAAGTCTCAATGGCTTAAGGTCATTTCTTGTTGGAAAAAAAATGGGCTTTAAAAATTCTTTTGGACACTTTCACCATCTCACCTGGGCAGGAACATTTTTTAATCAGTTATTACCAAGTGGTATTGGCGGCGATGCCTATAGAATTTATGTGCTTTCAAAGCACCATAATGTTTCCTTAAGCTCATCAGCGATCATTTGGGACCGAATCTTAGGGCTTTCATCTATGGCAATAGTATCAATTCCTATGCTTTTTTCTATAAATATGCCTTCTACATTAAAAACTATTACCCTAATTATTTATGCCTTTCTGATCCTTGGTATAGTAACCTTAATTCTGTTTATAAAATTTCCAATTTTACAAAATTATAAAATTATAAAAACTTTATGGAAAATTCTGGTTAATGGAAAAATTCTTCTAGAACGGTTTTATAGCCTTGCCGGAATAAGTATATGTTCGGCATTAATAAATTTCTTCAGCTTCTATTTGATTATCCTTGCATTAGAACTTCCTTTGAACTTCTGGGAGGGGTCCGTTTTATTTACAATTTCATTACTGATCAGCTTAATACCCCTTTCGATATCGGGATGGGGAATCCGTGAAAGCTTTTTAACAGCCTATCTTATAGAACTTGGATTACCACCAGAAAAAGGGTTCACTTTAGGTATCCTCCTTGGAATTTTGATGCTGGGCACAGGTGCTGTTGGTGCGATTTTTTATTTATTTACTAAAAATCTTAAAAATTCTCTTGGCACTAGTGTGCAAAATAGATAGTATGTATTCAGTTAAGCGGGCGTAGCTCAGGGGTAGAGCACAACCTTGCCAAGGTTGGGGTCGAGGGTTCGAATCCCTTCGCCCGCTCCAGTTTTAAGACTTAAACTTATTAAGCAGTAAAATACCTATTACAGCCAGATTGTTAACCTGCAGCAGCAGCTTGTTGTTATTGGGTTGTTTCTGAGTTGTCAATATTTATATGCTCGCCAGCATTTTTGTTATTCACTTGATTGTTTTTCGGCATAAGGTTTGCTATCTTTATAGATAATTCCGCTTGTTCTTCAAGAATCTTATTAACTTTTTGGATATTTGTTTCGATTTTCCCTGAAACAATTCCTACAGCTTCCGCAAATTTCTTAGCTGCCTCATGAAGTGCATGACGTTCATTATTAAGTTCCATCATCTCATTGGCTAATTCTATATAGCCTTCAATTGCAGCTGTGTCTGCTCCTTGACTTTCTAACTGCTGTTTTTTTTCTTCCAGATATGCTATTTGCTTCTTGTCTTCTTCGAGAAGAGCTTGTCCGCCAAGATGAGCTTCTACAGCTCCGCCTGGTTGACCTTCGTCTGAGGGCACGGAAGCATCTTGCACAGCTCCGCCATCTTGTTGTGGTGCAGATGGTGCAGCCACAAGCCCATCAGAAAAACCAAATAATAAAAATAAAGCTAAAAAAATTGGCAAAAAATTGTTCATTATAAAACCCATAAAAGATTTAACATCCTTATCAGTTATTGTAATGAATAAAAGTTAATAAATTATTAGGGACTAATTTATTATTTAGAGAAATCAAATGATTATAAGATTTGGTGCCTACTACCAGACTCGAACTGGTACGCCTTTTGAGCGGCAGATTTTAAGTCTGCTGTGTCTACCGATTCCACCAAGCAGGCCCCTGTTTACTTTTTAGCAAATAAAAACGCTCTAGGCAAAGCTAAAAGCACAATTTATCAAAAATTATTACTAGGACATGTTGATAAGACGTACCTACCTGGGGCTGGTTCAATATTTGGGGTATCCTGCCACATCGATGTTTGAATCTTTTCGCCCGCATAGTTTTGGATCCATTTATACCATTCTGGCCACCAAGATCCTGAGAATTCCTTCGCTTCTTTAATCCATTCTTTTGAATCGCGAACTTCTTTATCAACCTTCCAATAACAGTACTTATTTCGGTGTTCTGGATTAATGATGCCTGCAACATGCCCTGAAGCCCCTAAAACAAATGTGGTGTTTTCTGGGCAAGCCTCTTTTATGGCATAAGCTGATTCCCATGGAACAATATGGTCTGAACGAGTTGCAAAGGCAAAAATAGGGGTCTTGATAGCTTTTAAATCAATTCCTATACCGTCTACGGAGAAGGTATTGGGGTGCATGAGGGAATTTTCCAAAAAAATATACCTGAGGTATTCTATATGCAGTGCCGCAGGAATATGGGTTGTATCGCAATTCCAATAGAGGAAATCTAAAGGAAAGAGCTCTTTATTAAGAAGATAGGTATTAACGTAGTTTGTCCATATGAGATCATTAGCCCTTAAGATGCTAAACACCCTAACCATCTCATCACCAGGAAAATAACCAATTTTTTTAACGCGCTCCTCTAACGAAGCAAGCTGATCTTCGCAAATAAAAACTTTCAAATCACCCATTTTTTCAAAATCGATGGGAGCGGCCAACAAACTGATACTAGCTATTGGATTTTTCTCAATACGCTTTGCTAAATAACCAGCTAAAAGCGTTGTAGCGACACCACCTGTGCAATAAGCCATGATATTTAGTTTGTCTTGTCCTGAGATTGATAAAACAACCTCGATAGCGTGTAAAACTCCATCCAGAACATAGTCACCAAAGCCACAATCGGCATAGGTTTCATCAGGATTTATCCAAGAAAGAACAAATACGCTTAAACCTTTGTTTAAAGCCCATTTGATGAAAGAATTCTCTTCCTGTAGGTCGAATATATAATATTTATTAATCCATGGAGGAATTATCAATAAGGGACGTTCGTAAACCATTTCGGTCGTTGGTTGATAGTATAAAAGCTGAAATAAAGGCGTTTCATAAACAACTTTGCCTTTTGTTGTCCCAAGATTTTTACCAACTTCGAATTCTTTTAAATTAGTAAACATGGGCAAACTTAAAAAATTTGAATTTGCGTTGTCATCTAAAAGTTTTTGGTACCCTCGTGCTAAATTTTGCCCTTGAGTACGCAATGTTTCTCTTAAAACTTCTGGATTAGTAAACGGAGAATTTGTAGGAGATGCCGCATCTAACAAGCTGCGAATATAAAACTGTGCTTTTTCTTTTGTTTTTGGATTTATTCCATCAAGAGACTCAACCATATCTCGTATGTACTTACTATGCAGCAAGTAGGCTTGCTTGAGATAATCAAAAACAGGCAACTCTTCCCACTCACTCGCCTTAAAGCGTCTGTCACCTTTTTCGGGAATTATTATTGGATCAACCTCTTGACCTTGGAAACGATCAATTGTCCTTTGGTATAGCTCATCTAAATCGTTTAAATAATTTTTCTGTTTCTCATCCCATTTATCAGGATTCACCACGTAAGTATTCATCATGACTTGGTGGGTTTCAGAAAATGTTTTTGCCATAAGTTCTGGATCAAAAATATTTAAAGGATTAGGTTGAAATGCTGAAAAATTTGTTATGAAGCTCGAATAAAGTTCATTTAGGGTTTCCAACCCCTCTTTAACGCTCGGATGAAATTGTTCAAAATATTTTGATGAATTATCATGAGTATTTTTTTGAGAATTTTTTTTTCGTGGCTTCTTTGAATCTTTAAGCTTTTTCTTAGGTTCACTCTGATACTCTGAATTGGTATTAAGCATATATCCCTCAAAAATTTCGCACTACACTCAACAGCCTATTGCTGATGATATTTCTATGGTACTAAATAAAATATAAATAAAAACTTAATTTATTTAAGCGAGACGTAATTAGGTATAAAAAGCCGAGAAATCTATATATCGTTTAAATTTAAAACCTGAAGTGCAGTTATTTCTTTCAGATCTTGATCATCATGGGCTGTAAAAATAATTATTTTACCAAAACCAATCTGTTGATTTATCCATAAGCACGCATGTTCGCGACCCCGAGCGTCTAGATGTGAGAAAGGCTCATCTAACAAAATCAGAGGCTTTTGACTAAAGACCGTTATCCATAAAGCTAACAAACGTTGTTGACCTGAAGATAAATCCTCAAATTTTAAATTAAAAAAATGAGGCCAGGGAAATTTTTGCTCGGTTACCAAAAAAAATGGTAACTGTTCGCGAATCAAAAGCCCAGGTTTTAGTCCGTTCTTCACCCCTAAATATGCAAATGCCATAGGAATTTCAACCTGACCTTTTTTAGGCATCACCTCTCCTAAAAGAAGTTTCAGCATGGTTGTTTTTCCAGCTCCATTTGCTCCGCATATTGCCAAGGCAGAACCTTCTTCAATCGAAATAGTGATCGGACAATGCTGAGAAATACGCACATAGGAATGAACCAAATCTTGAATTTTTATAGACATTTGCGGTCTTTAGCTATTAAGGCTAGAATGCATCTAGTTTTTTTTGATTTCTCGCTATGGTTAGCTTACCACAAAATGTAGTCAATAAGTCTATCGCAACTGGAGAAAAACGATTGTTTTTCAAACAGTGGCTTAAGTCCCCTATGCAATTAGGGACATTTGCTCCCTTATCTATGAAGTTAGCTCATCTGGCGGCAAATCAAGTGAATGCTGACAACAGAACAACTATAGTGGAGATCGGTGCTGGCACCGGACGCTTAACTAGAGCTCTTTTAGCAAAAGGAGTAAATATTGATAGATTTGCAATGGTAGAGCTTGACCATAAGATGTGTGGTTTTTTAGATCATTCTTTAAAACAGATGTATCAATCGAAAAAACACCCCCCAGTTATCCATGGAAACGCTGAAAATCTAGTTAATATCATCCCTAGAACCTGGGTCGGAAAAGTAGATTACGTTGTTTCTGCAATTCCTTTAATGTACATGGAAGAAACGTTGCGAGAGAGGATTATTCAAGCATCACTTGACGTTTTGAATCCAGTATCAGGATCAATTATCCACGTCACTTATAGTCCTGTTTCACCAATACGTTTTATGGAAGGTGAAATAATCCAAAAGCGCGTTGTATCACTTTGGGGTAATATCCCACCAGGATTTGTATGGCGTTTTACGCCGAAACGTTATTTACATGACCTTTCTTAATGTGGTCAAAAATTAGACAATTAGACCTATGATGGACTGGCGGTCAATATTTTTTGTAATTGGCACAATGATAGCAGGTGTTGCAGGAATTATGGTAATTCCCATAATTTATGAATATATCTTTGGAACAATTCAAAATGGTCATATTTTTCTCATTCCTTTTTTTATCACAGGAAGTACTGGCGTTCTCTTAACACTAACAAATTATCAAAAAACACAAATAAAACTTGGAATCCGTGAAGCATTTTTACTAACATTCTTATCTTGGATTATTTGCAGCTTTTTTTCCGGTTTGCCAATATTTTGGTTATGCGATGACTGCACGTTCATCAATTCACTATTCGAATCGGTTTCTTCACTTACCACTACTGGATTTTCGACCCTTAGTGACCTGGAAAGTATACCCAAAAGTATTATACTTTGGCGTGCTATCCTACAGTGGCTTGGCGGTATTGGTATTATCGTAATGGCGATCACAATATTTCCTGTGCTTCGTATCGGAGGAATGCAACTATTTAGAAGTGAATTTTCGGATCGTTCTGAAAAAATTCTACCCAGAGTCTCTCAAATTGCTTCCGGTATTTTATGTGTTTATACACTATTTACAGTTATTGGCTGCACCGGACTAAATTTTTGCGGGATGGATACTTTTGATGCATTCTGTCATGCAGCCTCTGCGATTTCTACTGGCGGACTTTCGACAAGAAACGCTGGGTTAATTACTTTTGATAACCCAGCAATCGAAATGATTTTAATGGTTTTAATGATTATTGGCGGAAGCACACTGATGTTGTACATAAGGCTTTGGCAGGGAGACTTTAGAAGCGTGATCAAAGACCAACAACTCAAAGGATATATTATCTCTATAGCCATAGCTTGTTTTTTATTGAGCGTGTTTTTAATTCTTGAGGGAAAGTCATTTATTGAAAGTGTACGGGTAGGAAGCTTCATCGCAATATCGACTATTACTACCACTGGGTTTGTATTATTTGATTACATGAATTTTGGACAAACTATCATAACGCTAATCTTCATAATGTGTTTTATTGGGGGAAGCACAGGCTCTACATCCGGCGGCATTAAAATATTTCGCTTTCAAATTATCGGTAGCTTTATTCGCAGTCATCTAAAACAGCTAAGGCGCCCACATGGAGTATTTGTTCCTATGTATCAAGGCCAAAAAATATCAGATCACCTCGTTTCATCGGTATTCTCTTTCATAGGATTATATTTACTGTCTGTAGCAGTTCTTTCGTTTTTATTATCTTTGACTGGTTTGGATTTTGTTAGCTCTATATCTGGGGCTGTTTCCAGCATAGGAAATGTTGGAGCTGGAATAGGCAATACTTTAGGCCCCGTAAACAATGTCAATCCAATACCGCTGTTTTCAAAAGTATTCCTAATGCTCGGTATGATTTTGGGAAGACTAGAATTACTAACAGCCCTTATTTTGCTGTCTCCAAATTTTTGGAGAAGCTAAATATTCCAATAGAATACAAAACTTCTTCTTTTTTAATGCTAAATGTGGCAATTTACTTAGAAGAAACCTCACTCCAAAAACGCTCTAATTTCTCCAAAGAAGAACCCAGTTGAGCTAAGGTTTCCTTACCACCTTTGTTATTAAGCCCTTCTGCATGCTTTTGAAAAATATGATCAAATTTTTTATATAATTCTAAGCCCTTTGGAGATAGCTTCACATGGCTTGAACGACGATCATACGGCGTTGGAACTTGCTCAATGTATCCGTTCTGCACCATTTTTCGCAGATTATAAGAAACGTTTGAACCGAGGTAATACCCACGATTCGTAAGTTCTCCAACGGTTAACTGACTTGTACCGATATTACAAAGCACAATTGTTTGCACATTGTTGACATCAAAAACACCTAGGGCGTCTAATTCGGACTTTACAACATCTAAAAAAAGACGATGCAATCTCTCTAAAGCTTGGACTGATTCGAAATATTGTTCCTTCATAGCACTACTTGTACGTATCTACATTGAGTTCAATATACAATCTAATTATTAAAATTAATTTAATATAATGGAAAAAAAATAATCAACTAAATTTATATTTATTTGAAATTTTGGCTAATTTACTAGAATAAATTAATATCAATACAATTTATAAAATATTTTTATTTACAAAATAAGGAAGTTATTCTCAGATGAAATTTTTCAAAAAGGTATTGTACTTAAATATATTACTTCGCATTGCATAAGTTAAAATACCTAAAATTAATGGTTTTTTAAACTTTTTTAGATACTTTTTTAGATAAGAAGCACTTTTTCTCAACTAATGGAGTTTTTCATGTATTCTAAGTTTTTTCTAAGCCTTATGCTTACTGCAGCTTCAGGTATTTATTCTGCAAACGCACCAGCGCCAGCTAGTACAAGCGACGTAAATAGCAATGCACCTGCACCAACCTCCAGTGAAGCTGCAAAATCACCCGTACCTGAGCCAGTATCTGGTTCTTCAACGTCTCCAGCACCTGCTCCTAGTACATCAGCAGCTCCAGTACCAGCTAGTACTAACGACGCAAATAGCAATGCACCTGCACCTGCACCTGCACCTGCACCTGCACCTGCACCTGCACCTGCACCTGCACCTGCAGAACAAAACATATATGGTGCTAGTGCCTCAAGCTCGACTTCACCTCTAGTAGCGCCAACAGCAGATTCAAAGGACGCAAATAGCAATACTGCTGCTGCACCAACTTCTAGTGAAGCTGCAAAACCAGCCGTACCTACTCCACCAGCGCCAGCCGTAACTACTAGTAGTTCAGGGCCAATAGATACATCAAAAATAACTCCTGATATTACCAAAAAAATTTCCGAGGCAATTGAAAAAACTGGAAACAATCTAAATCAATCAATAATAACGCTAGAATTAGGAAATGTTAAATGGGACGTTTACCATAGGAACGATCCTTCTTATCTGAATGGTAATTTTGCCGGTAATTTGATCGCTCAGATAAGTGAAAATCTCAAAAATCGCTATTCTAAAGAACCTAATGGTACTTATTTAGAGCTTGAAAGCCAAGATTTAGAAGACGGGCGTCATTGTTTCCGCTTAATATCCTTCAATATCAATGGAGGTGAAATTTCTGACGTTCAACAAAAAGCCTTAATAGAATTTAAACTTCATGATGATTCAAATGCGCCAGTGAATTCAGTAGCACCAACACCGGCACCGGCACCTGCACCTGCACCTGCACCTGCACCTGCACCTGTAGAACAAAAAGCATATGATGCTGACGCCTCAAACCCAACTTCACCCCTAGCAGCTCCTACGCCAGCTGCAACTAATACTGATGCAAATAAACCTACAGATTCAAAAGATGCAAAAGCCTCCGAGCCTACACCTACACCTGCACCTGCACCTGTAGAACAAAAAGCATATGATGCTGACGCCTCAAACCCAACTTCACCCCTAGCAGCTCCT
>CAIQTY010000043.1 GCA_903874955.1 uncultured Alphaproteobacteria bacterium
AGTTTTGATTCTCTCTTCATCAATTTGTCGTAAATCGTGATCGCTCAGTTTCATTGCTTAAGGGGATGTTTGTATGGCAAAAGTCTATCATGTAATGAAAAAAGTCGGGGAAATTCTTATAGGGCTGTGAATAATTACGATTTAGATCGGCAAATTCTTGGTTGTGGGGATGGGCCTGCGTCGTTTAATGCAGAGATGAGTCAACGGGGCGGTCATATCATTTCCATTGATCCTATTTACGTGTTTAATGTTCCGCAGATCAAAAGTCGCATTGCTGAAACTTACGAAGAAGTAATGGCGCAAACGCGGAAGAACCAAAATGAATTTATTTGGGAAACCATTACCTCGGTTGAAGAGCTTGGGCGCATCCGAATGTTGGCAATGGACACTTTCCTTAATGACTTTTATGTCGGAAAACAACAAGGCCGCTATATTGCAGGGGCATTACCATCGTTGCCGTTCAATAACGGGAGATTCGACCTAGCCTTGTCGTCTCATTTCCTGTTTCTATACAGTGCCCATTTTTCGGCAGAATTCCATCTTCAAGCACTTCAGGAAATGTTGCGAGTAGCCCATGAAGTCCGAGTGTTTCCATTGCTTATGCTGGGTGGTGCCCCATCGCCTCACCTTGACTTTGTTATTGAAGAGCTTACAAAAGACGCTTTTTCTATTGAGATTAAGCGTACACACTATGAGTTTCAAAAGGGTGGTAATGAAATGCTGGTTATTAAATCCACATCAAGTAAATTCTAGGT
The DNA here is from genome assembly GCA_903874955.1 of uncultured Alphaproteobacteria bacterium. Taxonomy (GTDB): domain Bacteria; phylum Pseudomonadota; class Alphaproteobacteria; order Paracaedibacterales; family CAITNM01; genus CAITNM01. The sequence goes on from CAIQTY010000043.1 coordinate 756, forward strand.
GCTTTAATAAGCGGTGAAAGTTCCCCCGGTCCATACCCAACATACGGGCAGTAGCCGCCATATTGCCCTGCTGAGCGGCAAGCTGTTGCTGGATCAATTGGCGCTGAAAATCATCGTTGATTAAAGGCTTAGGCTGATCAAGTGTGATATCCAGATAAGCGGATGGTCGAATTTCAGGAACCCCATCCAGTTCGACTGTATTTTGGAGTCAACCAAGCAGATCTTGAGTGAAAAATTCCTACCCTCATAATGAGTTTCAGAAGGGTGCTTATTAAATCCCCCGAGAAACTTTTTCAAAACTTATCTGTCACATATCCGTTCATTAATCATCAAAGAGCCAAATCAAATGAAAATTATTATTTCAGCAGTCGCAATAACTCTGATCAGTTTTGCTAATTCAGCAACAGCAGCCGATGCAGCACAAGGAAAAGATATATTCTATGCAAATTGCACAACGTGTCATCCGGCAGGCAAAAACGTCATGGTGCCCGGCAAGTCTTTAAGCAAAGTCGATTTAGAAACCAACCAAGTCAACTCAGCAGCGGCAATTATTGGACTAATCACCAATGGTAAAGGTCCCATGCCCGCGTTTGGCAAACTAGGTGTTTTATCAGCACCCGATATTGAAAATGTAGCGGCCTTTATCTTGAAACAATCAGAAGCTGGTTGGTAATACGAATACTAACATAAAAGTACTCGATTCAGCGAGTTCACAGACTGTGAACATTACCACCATCTATTACGAAAAAGAACTTTATAGCAATTACCTGAGGATAAAAAGTAGCGTAGTTTATACCTTTACTTCATCCAACCTACCAAACTGCTGCAACAAACAAGGTAACAACACCAGCACCAACGGTATTTGTATCACCAAACCAAAGATCAAGGCAATCGCCAGCGG
>CAIQTY010000044.1 GCA_903874955.1 uncultured Alphaproteobacteria bacterium
AAAAATATATAAAAGTAATTATATATTTAAATAAATTAATTTTTGGTAAAATTACAAATAAATTATAAAAAATACAAAGTGAAGTGCCGCTTAGCAACTGGACTCTATGGTCAAGCCATAGAGAGACCAGATGGGGGCAAACCCAGCAGTTTTCCTAGGCCATGAGCCTAGGACCCAGCAATAAAAAATGAATTCTTTAGGGAATTTCTAGTCTTCTACAATTTTTTTGAAATATTGACTTTCAAGCTTACGAAGATCACCAGATTCTATCATAGATTGCAATTTGTCATTGATTGGTTTTAAGAGGGGGGAATTTTTTGGTAGGGCAATTGAAAATGTAATAACAGTCCCTTCAATAGGAATAATTTTTAAATCAGGGTTACCGTTTTGCATTTCATATGCTTCTGGATAGCCTGTAACGATCGCATCGCATTTATGACCTTTTAGGGCCTCTTGTAGCTCGGGGAATTTTTTTCGGGCAAAAAATTTAATGTCTTTAAAATTTTTTTTCTTTAAATCGTCTTCATAAATTGTTCCTGACTCAACGCCAACGACTTTGTCATGGAGATCATCAATGCTGCGGATAGATGTTGCAAAAGGTACAACAAGAACGGTCATTGAACGATGATAGGGATTTGAAAAATCAACCATTTCCCTGCGCTCAGGGGTTGCAGCAATGGCTGAAATAGCCCCGTCAACTTGTTTAGCTGAAACAGTTTTTAAAATGCCATGAAAATCGATATCGTGGAAATGAATTGTTTTATCTAAACTCTTGGCAACAGCGTTAATGACTTCAACCTCAAAGCCTACTAACTTGCCTTTTTGGCTGTAAATATAAGGGGGATAATCGGCTGAAACAGCAATATTTAGAACGGATTCAGATTTTTTTGCGCTGTTTTTGTTTGAAGAATTTTCTTCACAGCCAACAAAAAATAAAAAACTTAATAGACAGATAAAATAACGCATGTAAACTTACCCCTTTAACTGGTTCATATCACTTAAAAATACGCTGCCGCGGTTGCGGTAGTAGAGAATAATTATAGCTAATCCAATTGCAGCCTCTGCAGCTGAAGTCGTTAAAATAAATAGTGAAAAAATCTGACCATCGAGATCTTTTAATATGCACGAAAAACCAACAAAGCTTATACTCGCGCTTAGAAGCATTATTTCGATAGACATTAATACGGAAACGACATTATGCCTTCGGTGATAAATTCCAAATAAACCTAAACAAAATAAATATAATGCAGGCAACAAAACCAAAAGATGAGTCATATATCTACGCCTTTTCTAAAATCTACTTTCTTAATCTGCAAGGTGTTTGAAGGCTCACGATTTACTTGTCTAGCAATGTCCTGATAAATGTTCCCATTACGGGTTCTAAGTGTCAACAAAATAGCCCCTATCATTGCAAGTAAAAGCAATAATCCAGAAAGCTGAAAAATATAAAAATATTGGGTATAGAGATGATTTCCTATAACAGCCGTATTTGTAACCATTTGAGGAATGGGAAGAGCAATTACATCGACTGCTTTTTCCCAAGTTTTCCAAGGCAAAATGGCAATAACCAGTTCAACAAAAAGCACGAAAGCCAAAAACATGCTAAAACCAGTATAAGCACTAAATTTAAATTTAAGACGATCAATATCGATATCGATCATCATCACGACAAATAAGAAAAAAACCGCAACGGCCCCCACATAAACAATAACCAAAACCATTGCAAGGAATTCTGCACCCCACAATAAAAACAAACCAGCAGCATTAAAAAATGTCATGATTAATAGCAATAAACTGTGAATTGGTGTTTGCATCATGATTACACCAGTTGCCGACCCTAATAACCCAAGAATAAAAACTAAATAAAGAACACTTTCACCCATTACCTGTATTCTCCATCATTTTTAATATTGTCAGCTAAAGCGCTCTCCCAAATATCACCATTTGCTAGTAAGCGCTCTTTATTAAAGATAAGCTCTTCGTGGGTTAGTGTGGAAAATTCGAAATTAGGCCCTTCTACAATAGCATCAACTGGGCAAGCTTCTTGGCACAATCCACAATAAATACATTTTGTCATATCAATATCGTATCGCGTCGTTCTGCGACTCCCATCTTCTCGGGATTCGGCTTCAATAACGATTGCCTGTGCTGGGCAAACAGCTTCACACAACTTACAAGCGATGCAGCGCTCTTCTCCACTTGGGTAACGGCGCAGAGCGTGTTCTCCTCGAAATCTTGGACTCAATTCTCCTTTTTCAAAAGGGTACTGAATAGTAACTTTACGCTTAAAAATATAGCGAAAAGTTGTAAAAAGACCCAAAAGTATATCGTATAGCATCAGGCTTCTAAAATATTTTTTAGACTGTTCAATATGCTTTAACATCAAATAGCCTCTAACTGTGAAAGCTTGATAAATGCGACAATTATAACCGCCACAAGAGATATAGGCAGAAATACTTTCCAGCCAAGTCGCATCAGCTGATCATAGCGGTATCTGGGTAAACTTGCTCTAACCCAAATGAATAAAAATAAAAAGAACGATATTTTAAGCGCAAACCAGATATAGCCTGGAACCATCAAAAAAATGGGTATGTTAAAAGGTGGATTCCAGCCGCCAAAAAATAAGATCGCATTCATTGCACTCAGCAAAATCATATTTGCGTATTCCCCAAGAAAGAATAGTGCAAATGAAAAGGATGAGTATTCAACATGGTAGCCTGCGACCAATTCAGCTTCGGCTTCTGGTAAATCAAAAGGTGTACGGTTTGCTTCTGCTAAGGATGAGATAAAAAAGATCACCCACATAGGGAATAAGGTCAGGATAAACCATGTATCGCGTTGGGCTTCAATGATTGCGGAAATATTGAGCGAACCAACTTTTATAAGCACGGTGATAATGATGAGCCCGATCGAAACTTCATAGGAAATCATTTGTGCAGCAGAACGAAGCGAACCCAAAAAAGCATATTTTGAGTTACTTGCCCAGCCCGCCAAAATAATGCCATAAACAGCAAGTGATGAAACCGCAAATAAATACAGTATACCAATATTAATGTCAGCAATGACTACCCCATCATCAAACGGAATAACAGCCCATGCGGCAAGACTAAAGCCAAAAGTTAAAATAGGCGCCAATATAAATAAAATCTTATTCGATGCAAATGGAATAATTGTTTCTTTATGCAAAAGTTTTAAAGCGTCGGCGATTGGCTGTAGCAGACCAAATGGACCCACCATATTTGGACCGATACGAAGCTGCATCGCGCCAATAATTTTTCGCTCAGCATAGGTTAAATAAGCCACTGTCAGAATAAGCGGCAAGATGATTGAAATCGATTTAACAGCAATCCAGATGATACCCGGGACTACCGCAAGAATGTAGTTAAATAGCTCTATGAAAGAGAAATCAAATGATGCCATTATACACCAACCTCTTCGGCAGATTCAGTAAAGCTAAATTTTTGTTATTAGTTGAAATTAATAGCTTGTTAAGTTTTTTTTGATAGGGGTTTGCCATCCCCCACCCCCGCCCTATATAGGGTGGGCCACCCGCCTTGGCACCAACCTTGTGTGCAAACACATCTTCACTAGTGGCATCCTTAAGGGTTTTAAAACGGATTCCATGAAAATATATCTGAAGAGCTGCTCTTAGGTTTAGGTATACCACCTTAATAATTAAAAAAAACTTAATCTCCGCAATTAAAACTTTTTTTGTTGGAATAATACTACTTGTAACGGCCTCGTCCATTGGTAATACACTATGCTCAAAAATTTCTAAGGTAGACATATCAATGCTAAATGACGCCACGGTTCCCCTCCTGAATTTCAGAAATGGCATTTGCCATATTGACCGAGTACCTACTAATAACATCGTGCATGTAATAATTTTTGACTAATGATTCAAAATGTTTAGGGATTTTTTGAGATTCATTAATTTTAAATGGTTCAAAGAAGTCAGGTTTACCAAGTTTTGGCAGTAAGCTTTGAAGCTGGTCTAAAGAATCAAAAGGAAGAGTTTGATCTAATACTTGAGAAAGCGCCCTAATAATTTTCCAATCTTCTTTGGCATCACCAGGTGGAAGCAGTGCCTGCTTAGTGCGTTGGCTTTTACCTTCCATGTTGACGTAAGTTGCTGATTTTTCAGTAAAAGCAGCGCCTGGCAAGATTACATCAGCATAATGCGCGCCTTTGTCTCCATGATGCCCCTGGTAAATAACAAAAGCATTTGAAAAATCAGCATCAATATCAACATTTAGTAAATAAAGAAGCTTGATATCTTTGGATTTTACAGCATCAACAATTTCTTTAAAGCCTTTTCCACCAGATACCGGCACAAAACCAGCATCTAAACCGCCAACGCGCCCTGCACCAGTATGAAGAATATTTACCTGCAGATTAAATTGCTTATGGAGTGTATTAACGGCATTTAGAACATAATAAGAAGAATCAATGAAACAACCCGCACCCAAAATTACCACAGGATTTTTGGCAGATTTTAGAACCTTTGCGAAGGGATGGGATGCTTTTACGATGTCATCTAATACTGATGGATTTTCCCCTAAAAATTCATATCCATAGGTTAAATCTACCTGCTTACCAATCAAACCAATTGAGCAGGTATTTTTAATAACTGCTTTACGCAATCTGGCATTGACCATGGTTGCTTCATGACGAGGATTGCAACCAATTAATAAAATTGCATCGACATTTTCTAGATCTTTTATAGGTGTATTAAACAAATACTGGGAGCGATGATCATAAGGAATCATCGCTCCGTCACTGCGGCAATCGCGATTTTTAACATCTAACTTATCAAGGAGCATACGCAGAGCAAGATGGCTTTCCTGGTCAACCAAATCCCCTGTAAGCGCGGCGATTTCTTTTGCATCAATTTCTTTTACTTTTTGCTTAATGGCTTCAAATGCTTCATTCCAGGAACAGGCGACTAATTCTCCATCTTTGCGAATATAAGGTTTATCAAGGCGCTGAGAGGACAAACCATCGTAGGCAAAGCGTATTTTATCACTGATCCATTCTTCATTAATATCTTCATTGAGGCGAGGTACTATCCGTAAAACTTGACTATCACGCACATCAAGACGAATGTGACTACCTACTGCATCGAGTACATCGATGGAATCTGTATGCTGTAATTCCCAGGGCCTTCCATGAAAGGCGTAGGGTTTATTGGTGAGCGCTCCGACCGGGCAAATATCAATCATGTTGCCAGAGAGTTCCGATGTCACTGCCTTATCTAAATAGCTGATAATTTCAGTGTGCTCGCCGCGTCCGTGACTGCCCATCTCTTGCACACCTGCAATTTCGGTGGCAAACCTCACGCAGCGCGTGCAATGAATACAACGATTCATCACCGTTTTGATGAATGGTCCCATATATTTATTTGGAACAGCCCGTTTATAAAATTTGTAACGACTATTGCCTGGGCCATAGTTTAGCGTTAGATCCTGCAAATCGCATTCTCCTCCCTGATCACATATAGGGCAATCAAGGGGGTGGTTAATCAGCAGCAATTCCAAAACGCCTTTTCGAGCCTGCTCCACCATTGGTGTTTTGGTATGCACAACCATACCTTCTGCAACCGGCGTTGCACAACTTGCAACAGGTTTTGGGCTCTTTTCCACTTCAACCAAACACATACGGCAATTGCCTGCAACCTTTAGGCGCGGATGATAACAAAACACAGGAATTTCTTTAGTGATCGCCTCGCACGCTTTTAGAATGGTTGTACCTGAAGCGACTTCGACTTCTTGATCATCGATGAGAAGTTTTACCATATTGTCGCCTCATGATTTAAAGACCAATTCTTTTCGTAATTTTTTGCAGATAATTTTAGGAATTTAGTTAAGGATTTATTAACTTTTTTTTGATATAAGCGTTCCACCCACCACCCCCACCTTTCAGAAGGGAGTGCCATCAATTTCCGAATAAACCTTGTTTTTGCAAGGTCTTTCTGCTCGCCTGTCGGTATCACACGCGTTATGGTCCGGATACTCTCATAAATAACCCACAACCTTTTAAGAAACATTTAATGCCCCCGATATTTTTTTAGACTCAGAAGAAGTTTTTTTAATACGATCCTCTATTTCATGTCTAAAATGACGAATCAGTCCTTGCACAGGCCAAGCTGCAGCATCGCCTAGGGCACAAATTGTATGGCCCTCTATTTGTTTTGAAACCTGTTGTAACAGATCAATATCAGCAATCTCAGCGTCGCCTCTTACCAGGCGTTGCATCATACGCCACATCCATCCGGTTCCCTCACGGCATGGCGAACATTGTCCGCAACTTTCGTGCATGTAAAATTTTGAAAGTCTTGCGATTGCTTTTATAACATCGGTTGATGCATCCATCACAATCACAGCGGCAGTTCCTAAGCCACTTTGTACAGCCTTTAGGGAATCAAAATCCATTAACACATCATCACAAATTGATTTGGGTAATAACGGAACTGATGATCCACCTGGAATAATTGCCTTTAAGTTATTCCAGCCACCACGCACTCCACCTGCATGTTTTTCAATTAATTCACGAAGGGGTATACCCATTTCCTCTTCAACGTTACAGGGCTTATTAACGTGACCGGATATGCAAAAGATTTTCGTACCGGTGTTATTAGGCCGCCCTATACCCGCGAACCAAGCAGCGCCCCTTCTTAAAATCGTCGGTACTACCGCTATAGATTCAACATTATTGATAGTAGTTGGTGAATTATAAATGCCTGATTGCGCGGGAAAAGGAGGTTTTAGCCGTGGAAAACCCTTTTTCCCTTCAAGACTTTCCATCAGCGCAGATTCTTCCCCGCAAATGTAAGCACCTGCGCCGCGGTGAAGGTATACATCTAAATGCCAACCTAAGGTTTTTTCTGATTGTTTTCCAAAAAAACCTTCTTTATAAGCTTCGTCAATCGCAGCTTGTAAAATTTCGGCTTCTCGAAAATATTCCCCACGTACGTAAATATAGGCAACATGGGCACCAATAGCGCAGCTCGCATAAGCTAAGCCTTCTAATAATTTATGGGGTTCATTACGCAAGATATCTCGGTCTTTGCAGGTACCTGGCTCGCTTTCATCAGCGTTAATAAGCAAATAATGTGGCTTCATATCATCTTTTGGCATGAAAGACCATTTTGTACCGGTCGAAAACCCTGCTCCTCCTCGGCCACGAAGGCCGCTGGCTTTAACTTCTTCAATAAGCCAATCCCGACCTTTTAAAATAAAATCTTTAGTGCCTTGCCAGTCACCGCGGACTTTTGCTTGTTTCATATTCCATGGTTCATCACCGAACAAATTAGAAAATATAATATCTTGTTGTTTGATCATGCAATCGCCTTCGAACACTGGCGACCTGTTTGAGAACCCGGTTTTGGTTGTTTCCCAGATTTTAGATCAATAATAATATTTTTGATGGAATCTGGTGACAGATCTTCGTAATAGTCATCATTTATCTGAACCACAGGTGCATTTACGCATGCACCTAGGCATTCAAGTTCTGTTAAAGTAAACAAGCCATCAGGGGTAGTTTCACCCTTTGAAATACCAAGTTCTGACTTGCAGACATTTAAGATTTCCTCAGCGCCACACAGCATGCACGGCGTTGTGCCACATACTTGTATAAAAAACTTACCTACGGGTTTTAAATTATACATACTATAAAAACTAGCAACTTCATGTACACGAATGGGTGGCATGGATAGAATTTCTGCAACAGCTTCAATAGCTTCTACACTAAGCCAACCATCGTTTTGACGCTGCGCCAAATCAAGCAAAGGCAAAACGCCACTTGCTTTTCGTTCTGGTGGATATTTCTCTAAAATTTCTTCAATTTTAGTAAGATTTTCTGTTGTGAACACAAATGCCATTAGCGGTCGATCTCCCCGAATACAATGTCCATTGACCCCAAAATTGCAACAACATCTGAAAGCAAATGCCCCTTACTCATAAAATCAAGGGCCTGCAAAAAAGCAAAGCCAGGCGCACGGATTTTGCACCGGTAAGGTTTATTAGAGCCATCGGCTATCAAATGAACACCAAATTCTCCCTTTGGTGCTTCAACAGCTACGTAGGTTTCACCTTCTGGAACATGAAACCCTTCGGTAAATAATTTAAAATGATGAATCAAGGCCTCCATTGATGTTTTCATCTCGCTGCGAACCGGGGGTGTAAATTTTCTATTTTCATGGTGAACAGGACCTTTAGGCATTTTTTCTAAACACTGAAAGATTAATTTTACTGCTTCGCGCATTTCAGCCACGCGAACCAGGTAACGGTCATAACAATCACCATGTTTACCAATTGGAATATCAAAATTCAGCTCTTCATAGATTTCATAAGGTTGAGATTTTCTAAGATCCCAAGCCACACCAGATCCCCGCAGCATCGGACCTGATAATCCCCAGGCCACCGCATCTTTAGCGCTAATAATACCAATATCAACTGTCCGCTGTTTGAATATGCGATTGTTCGTCACTAAACTTTCAATATCGTCAATGATAGTTGGGAAACGCGTCGCAAATGCGTGAACTTCTTCTAATAAACTTGAGGTTAAATCCTGATGAACGCCGCCGGGTCTAAAATAAGCAGCATGCAACCGGGCGCCACTGGCTTTTTCATAAAAACCCATAATAGTTTCACGTTCTTCAAAAGCCCATAAGAAAGGAGTCATCCCACCTACATCTAATACAAATGTAGCAATATTGAGCAGATGGTTTGCAATACGCGTTAATTCACTAAAAAGCACCCTAATGTACTGAGCTCGTACTGGCGCGGTTACTCCCAATAATTGTTCAACAGCCATCACGAACGCGTGCTCTTGATTCATTGGCGCGACGTAATCAAGTCTGTCAAAATAAGGAATAGCTTGTAGGTAGGTTTTATGTTCGATTAACTTTTCAGTGCCGCGATGTAAAAATCCAATATGGGGATCTGCTCTTTCAACTATTTCTCCATCAAGATCAAGTACTAAACGAAGAACACCATGAGCAGCAGGATGTTGAGGACCAAAATTGATGGTATACTTATCATTCATCCTTGGTGAGCCTCTTTTTCTTTCTTTAAGAGATCTTCCCACTGGCCTTCCCAAGGACTTAAAAAATCAAACTTACGAAACGGTTGATTTAAATCTAAATCCTTATATTCAACCTTTCCAGTTTCCTTATTGAAGGTAACCTCATTACAACCGGAAAGGGGAAAATCTTTTCGCAAAGGATGCCCAACAAAATTATAATCGCTAAGAATCCGTCTTAAGTCTGGATGATTATCAAACGGAATGCCAAACATATCCCAGACCTCACGTTCATACCAATTGGCATTAGGATAGACATTTATTACCGATGGAATAGCAACTTGACCGTCCGTATGAAGTTTAACCATTAATCTTTGATTCGTTGAATGGCTCAATAAATGATAAACGAGCTGATAGCGAAGTTGTTGTTCGGGATAATCAACGCCAGCTAAATCAACGAGTTGCAGAAATTTTATTTTTGGATGATCTCGGAGCAACATAAGAACACGAATAATGCTGGCGGGAAAAACTTCAATACTTATAGGTTGAGTTTTCCTGTCAACCTTTTGTAGATCAGGCCCTAATGATGAAAGAAGTGCATCTAGTGATTCTATCAATTTTAAATAAAATTATATTAAGTTACCTAAAAGTATATCACGGAAAAATTTTATGAAAACTCTATTTATTTAAGCCACTTTTTTCTTATTTTTGTATTCCAACCATAATTCTAAAATCTGCACTGCGTTCAAAGCAGCGCCTTTGCGCAAATTGTCAGAAGCCGTCCAAAATACTAAACCATTTTTATGCGAGACGTCTTGACGCAAACGACTAATAAATACATCATCTTGACCTGCTGCATCTAATGGCGTTGCGTAATCCAGAGGATCATCTGCGTCCATAACCTGAATTCCAGGAGCATTTTGGAGAATCTCCAGTGCATCAGCTACCAAAAATGGTTTTTCAAATTCAACATGCACAGAAGAGCAGTGACCAACGAAAACAGGTACTCTAACGCAGGTTGCCGAAAGCTCAATAGTTGAATCTAAAATTTTCTTAAGTTCATCACGCATTTTGTTTTCTTCACCGGTGTACCCAGATTCCAAAAAATTATCAATATGCGGTATAAGATTATAAGCAATAGGCCTTGGTAATTTTTCCGAAGGCTTAGGGGTTCCAGTAAATAATGATCTGGTTTGCTGATCAAGTTCTTCCATCGCAGCTTTACCAGCACCTGATACTGATTGATAGGTTGAAACAATTACCCTTTTTACAGGATTTACATCGTGCAATGGTTTTAATGCGATTGCGATAGGAGCAATAGCACAATTAGGATTCGCTATAATATTTTTATTTTTGCAGTCAAGAATATCCTCTGGATTAACCTCAGGAATAATTAAAGGAACTTTAGGGTCAGTTCGAAAGTAAGACGTATTATCAATCACAACGCAACCAGCTTTTGCGGCTTTTGTTGCAAATTCAGCGGAAATTTTGCTTCCAGGTGAAAATAAACCAACATCAACTGTTGAAAAATCAAAATCATTAAGGCCTTCAACTGTTAGAACACTATCATCACCAAAAGATATTTTTTTGCCTTTTGAGTTTTCAGAAGCGACGGCGTATACATTTGCAGCATTGAATCCTCGCTCTGCTAAAATGTTTAACATTACCCTGCCAACATTACCCGTAGCACCTACAACGGCGATTTTTAAAGTCGATTTATTCATTTTATTCTCCCAAACATTACTCACCCCAATCTTGAAAACCATGGCGTTTGCGTGTGAAAGCCAATAACATTCCCACACAAATAGCTAGAGCTATCATAGAGGAGCCTCCGTAACTAATAAATGGCATTGTCATACCCTTAGTAGGAATCAAATGCAGGGCTGATGCCATATTAATAAATGCTTGCAAACCAAACTGTACGGCCAGACCGGTTGCACCTAACAGAATAAACAAACTAGAACTTTGCGCAGCACGCATCATAAAGCGGATAATTATAGCCATAAAAAGACCAACTATAAAAATGCACATCCACAGGCCAAACTCTTCACCTGCAACGGCGAATACAAAATCTGCATGAGCGTCTGGTACATTTTTTTTTACCACACCTTCTCCGGGGCCCTTTCCAAAAAAGCCCCCGTTTGCAAACGCAGCTAAAGATTTTGTAATTTGATAAAGGTCATGCACCGGATTACCAGCCGAAGGATCTAAAAATTGATCAATGCGTTTAGTGACGTGCGGCAAAAAGCAATATGCTCCGACGAGTCCAGCTATTCCAAATCCAGCTAGGCCAGTCATCCAAAATATTGGCATACCCGCTATAAATAATTGACCAACCCAGGTTGATAAAATCACAACGGTCATTCCAAGATCAGGCTGAAGCAAAAGTAAAGATACGATAATACCGACTGCAATCATTGACAGGGTAATACCTGGAAATTTTTCATCATGCATTTTTTCAGCGATTAACCATGCCGTTATAACCGTAAGCGCTGGCTTTACAAACTCCGAGGCTTGTACCGAATTCCCTAAAATAACAATCCATCGCCTTGCCCCTTTAACTTCAAGACCAGAAAAATACGTTAGAATAAGTAGGATAATACCCAATAAATAGACTGCTAAACTTAGTCTTCGCACGCCAACAGGTGTTAACATTGACACCCCTATCATTGTTGCAATTGCAGGTATTAGCATAATCATATGACGTTTTACAAAATAGAATGTCCCTAAATTCAAACGTTCAGCAACGGAAGGGCTTGCTGCAAAGCTTAAAAAAACGCCGATAGAAAGTAAAATTAAAAGTAGTGAAAGCACAAGACGATCAACAGTCCACCACCAACGGCCAAAAAGGCTATTGTCACGCCGTGAAAATGTTGTTGGAATCATTGACTAACCTTTGCCACTAATTGAATGAATTCTTCACCTCGATGCTCATAATCGCGAAACTGGTCGAAACTTGCGCATGCAGGTGATAGCAATACAACGGCACTACCTTCTAATCTGGCATCTCTATACGCGTTGAACACAGCCACATCTAGCGTAGCACATTTTTCAAACACAATCTGACCATTTAAAGTATCAGCAAAACGATCTTCAGCTTCCCCAATTAAATATGCTTTTTTAATATGCAGGAAATATGGTTTTAGATCGTCAATACCGTCAGTTTTAGCAACACCACCTAAGATCCAAAAAATATTTTGCCCCATGTAAGTTTTTAATGCTTTTTCACAAGCATCAGCATTTGTTGCTTTACTATCATTAACAAATTCAACCTGACTAACTTTTGCAACCATTTGTTGACGATGGGCAAGGCCTGGAAAAGATTCAATATACTGCCATACATCCTCAGGGTTATTAAGAATATGGTTGCATGCAGCAAAAGCCAAAGCTGTATTTTGCCAATTATGCTGGCCCTTTAAAATTTCAAGATCGTTACAATTGAAAACGGTTCCCTCAGCGTGAAGCATTCCCCCTGCATCAATCCAAATATCTGCGGGACAGTTTTTAAATTCAGTAGCAATGGTTTTAGCAGGAATTAAAAGCTGGTCACTTACTTGCCTTGAATAAGCATCATCAAGACTAATGCATACCAATTTCGTCCTATTAAATATGCGTTTTTTAGCATCGACATAATTTTCAATTGAACCATGGCGATCAAGATGATCAGCCGAAATATTAACCCATACAGCTATATCAAGATCGATATCTGTAGAAAGTTCAAGTTGATAAGATGAAAGCTCAAGCACATACCAGCCATCATAATCCAATTCATCAAGACTTAGGGCGGGCACGCCAATATTTCCACCCACAGCAACCTTTAATCCTGCTTCTTTTAAGATGTGTCCTATTAAAGCTGTTGATGTTGATTTACCGTTTGTGCCTGTAATCCCAATATATTTGATATTCGGACTACGTTTTTGAAGCAAATTAATATCAGTTAAAACAGGAACATTTGCTGCTTTTGCAGCTAAATGAATAGGATGAACACATGAAATACCTGGGCTTTGCACAAGCCCCACAACATCTTGCCATGTAATTGAAGGTCTTTTGTTTTGGCCATCATCATAAACAATCACATCATGACCAAGAGAGAGAAGATATTTTTCACTCTCTCTCCCACTACGCCCATAACCTAAAACAACGTAAGTATTAGCCATAATAGATTGCCATCACCAATTTAACCGTACAATGCCTCTAAATAGAAGAATAGGCAAGATCTTTATACATTACCTGGCAAAACAATTTTAAGTTCTGCTGCAACTTTTTCGTTAGCCTCCTCGCGAACAACTTCGGCATACTCCATTGTTTTTTCAAAAACTTTATTCGGATTTTTTAAAATATCTGCAACTATTTTTCCAACCTGCCTTCCAAGAGCGTACTGATCCGCACCTAAAGCGGCTAATGCTCCTTGAGGAAGACAATCAAGATCACTTACAAATATCGGAATATTTTGCATTTTCCCTGCGGCAACAATGCAATCAAAGCTAGCTAGGGCCGTATTGTCATGGTTTACAAATAGAGCATCTACTTTACCGAGCAAGGACTGAGTGGCTGTATTCACATCACTGGTACGGCTTGCTGCAGCAAGAATAACCTCAATACCAAGATCTTTTCCTGCTTTAATCATTTCATCATTTAGAAACACTGAATTTGCTTCTCCTGGATTATACACAACGCCTATTCGTTTTAGAGTTGGGATAATTTTCTTGAAATATTTAAATTGCTTGTAGGCTGATACATAATCGGAAACCCCAGAAATTCCTTTGTTAGGGCTTTTATCAGAGGTGACAAGCTTGGCAGCAACAGGACTTGTCACACAAGAAAATACCAAAGGGGTTTTGCTGCCTGATTGTTGAATAACTTGCAACGCTGATTGGGAGACAGTTGTACCGATAGTAACCATAACAGCAGCGCCCTGACCTATAAATTTTTGGGCTATTTGCATAGCAAGCCCAGGATTTCCCTGGGCAGATTCATAGCGCCAACTAATTTTTTGTTGATCTTTAAAGCCTTGCGCCTCGAGCTCGTCAAAAATACCTTTTCTAGCCTGATCCAAGGCAGGATTATCGATAACTTGAATCACTCCAACCATTGGAAGAGCTTGTTTTGAAGAAGAATTTTTCCACCAAAGCCCCGCAGAAACAAGAGCGATGGCAATTATCAATATATTTTTATTCATGGTCAAAACCTTAAAATTTAAATGTTTACAAATTAGAGGATGAGTAACGGGTTGAAGGTGCCCGAAACACCGGAATATGGTGGCCCTTTTCACCCTTTAGAATACGCACAACAATTTCTCCAGCTTTGCGACCCATCTCATATTGATCAGGCGCTACTGCAGCTTTACACCCACGCGCCACTGATTCTGGATCGGAACAAAAAATAGGGATACCTTTTTGTTTTGCGGTTTGCAAAACAGCATCCAGTGCTGAAATGATCGTATTGTCATTTGTGAGCATCAATGCATCGACATTAGGAACTGTGGTTTGAGCTGCTTGTAATACATCGCCTGTTGAATAAGCAGGAGTTTTAACAACATCGAATCCTGCTTTTTTTAACCCTTCTTCCAAACGTTGTGTGTGTACATGAGAATTGGTTTCGCCAGGATTGTATATGATACCAATTACAGATTCCTTAGGCAAAAATTCTTGAATAAGGGCGATTTGTTTTTCAATATTTGGCTCATCAGAAACACCTGTCACGCCCTCTTTATTTTTTCCTGAACCTTCAACGAGCTTAGCCGCCACAGGATCGGTCACACCCGCAAAGACCAAGGGAATATTTGAACTATTTGTGCAAAAAACCGCCTGGGCAGACGGAGTTGTAATTGCAACAATTACGTCAACTTTTTTACCAACAAAATTTTGAGCAATTTGGGTGGCTAGAGCTTGGTTACCCTGGGCTGATTGAAATTCAATTTTAACCTTGTCACCAAAAACCGAGACAATTTCATCCTCGATTCCCTTGCGAATTTTATCAAGAGATGGGTGCGGGGCAATTTGGGTAATTGCGACAACTCTATCTGGTGTTTTTTTATCTGAAAAATTATATAAAACAAATGCTATTGCAATGGCGATAAGAAAGGTAATTTTGGTGTACATAGAAGCTCCAACATTAAATGGCTAAAAAACTGTTACGGAATAATCTTGAGGATTATCCGTGTCGCCATCGTGGAAAATGTCGTAGCATAATATTCATAACACCAAGTGTATGTAATATTTAGAAAAAATTCAATAATATTTTTAAAAAAGCGCTCGTGTCTGTTTCAAAAATTAAGAAGCCACTTTGGCAGAAATGTAAGCCTCTAGAATACGCGCCTTTTCTTGATAGATTTTAATAATCTTCTTATCGATATCCGTATGTGATTTTGCTTCAACAATTTTTTCTAAGGTCTGCCTGTATTGAGCAAGTTTTCTTAAGATAAATTCTTTTGACATTTTAGCCTTTTTGGCTAAATCTTTTGAGTTTTGATTATTGTTCCATACAGTATCGAAATAATGTTGAAGTTGAACCAAGATGTCATTCGTAAAGTGTTTTGGGTCACGCTGCCCACAAATAGATGTTGAACGTCTTAAATATTGAATCGGTTCATATTCTGCAGGAAGGGCAGTAATTTTTTTGGCATCTAAAAGCATGGCCATAGTCACAAAATTCTCAAAAGGACAATCTTTTGGCACCGGAAATTCAACATTGGGAGCATAACATTTTACCCAATCTATGGAAGATATATCCATTGGATTAGGTAGCTCTAACGGATTAACTGTTTGCATAGGGGCAGAACGAATCATTTCGATGATTTCTGCCAACATTTCTTTTTCTTTAACAAGCCCTATTGCGTTATCTTTTTGGTTTTCATCGTCATAAATAATTGAAAAATTAAATATACAAATATCAGCCTGGGTTTTTTGCATCTGCTTGATGACCCGCTGAATGAATGACGAATCATTGAACTTATTATCAGCGTCTAACCAAAGAATATAAGCTTCTTTATTCAACTCTTTAGACCATTTAATTAGTCTAGTTCTAGCTTTTGAAACACCAACATTTTTAACACCTAATTGTAGATGGATTTTCTCTTTTAAATCAGGATGTGAATCAATAAATTGTTTGATTTTTTCAACGCTGTTATCTGTTGACCCATCGTCTAGAATTAACATCTTCCAGTTTGAGTGGTTTTGAACTGCAACCGACTTAATAGCTAATGTGATGAATTTTTCAGCATTATACACAGGCATAAGCACATGAACTGTAGATTTTTGATCTTGCTCATTAGGAACACAAGAAACCAGAGCAAAAACTAACAGTAAAAACAAAACACTAAAAAATTGCTTAAAAAATCGACGTTTACGCATAGAAACATCCATAAAATAGTTTGAAAAATTATTTTCGAGATCACAACAGCTAACAGACTTTAGCTGAAACCCTTTCAAAAAAAAAGTCTTTAAGACTATTTCCTAAAAATAAAATCATACTATCAAATATACGATATTTTTAATGTTAAAAAATTATACGAATCTAATAATCAAGCTTTGGATGACTGTCTCGGCAGAATTTCAAAATAAACCAACTAATCAAAAGACATGCTGGCACAGCGAAGATAGCGTTTTGATAATCCTGACTGGAGTAAATTCTCGCACCTGCACTATCAAGAGATCCCTGCCAACCTCGGTCTAAAATCCAGCCCATAAATGGCTGAAATATTACACCACTGAGCATTAGTATAGCGTTTGTATAAGCCATTGCGGTCGCGCTAATTTGGTTAGGAATACGTTCTTTTACAACGCTAAAACACAAAACCTGACCACCCAGCCAGAGTCCAGCGAAGAATAAAACAGCAACCGTTGGATAGTAACCTATACTTTTTGCAAATGCAGAGATTAAGAAACATGTGGCACCACCAATTGCAGACAGCTTCATTATCTTAATATAGCTTCTTTTTTTAAATGCCAACTTTGCAATAATTGGACTGCCCACTGCCATTCCAATAAATACCATTGTGCTTGCAAAAGATGCCCATTCGTTATTCACCTCCAAAGTGCTCATAAGAAATGGAACACCCCAAAGTTCTGCAAAAGCTGATACAGGAACATACATTAAGCCGCCAACAACAGCAGCTAAAAGAATTTGTTTGTCAAATGCTAAAACAAATAAAGATTTACGCAAACTTACAGTAGGTTCTGGAGTTGAAGGGCCTACTGGTTTTTTAGGTTTATTACGAATAAGCACCCAGCATAGAATAGTTACAGCAACTCCAGCATAAGCAAGCCAAATTGTTGCTTGTTGCCAACTCGTATAATTAACTAATTTTGCAAGCGGCACACCAGCAAAAGTTCCACCAATCGTGCCAAGCATATTTGTAAGTCCAGCAATGAAAGCAAAACGCCCTGGCGTAAACCAATCGCTTGCTAACTTCAAGCAAGCTATAAATGCGCAAGCAGAACCAGCTCCAACGGCAAATCGTGCAGCTTCAGCGATTAAGATGTCAGATGTAGAAGCAAAAATCCAAGTTCCTGTGGTGCATAAGATGCAAGAAAAAGTTATCACTACCCTAGGGCCGATTTTATCTATGAGCATGCCACTTGGCACTTGCAAGAGAACGTATGAATAATAATAGAAAGAGGTCAGCAAGCCCAATTGAGTTGCATTAATGGTAAAGGTGTCCATGATACCTTGGGTCATTACACTTGCTCCAGCCCGCAAGATCATTTCATACCAATAAAAAATTGCTGCCGCTATCCATACCGCCCAAGCATTAATCGTGACTGGTTTGCGATTAGTATTTGTAGCCGGAAGAACTTTATGTTTACGGGAACTATGCATGCTTGTCATCTTCAAACTGAATCTCCTTAATTTTCTTCTGCAGGCGGTTTTTGCCAGATTACTACTTTTTATCAACAAATTGCATGGATCGAATCGCTATAAAACCGAAAATACTAACCAGCATAAGGTAAAATGCGGGTGCAGTTAATAACTTCGTTTTATAGATTAGCCACGTAGAAAACCAGGGGGCGGTCCCCCCAAAAATAGCAGCGCTGACGTTGCAAACAAATGAACTAGCTGAATATCTTACATCTACAGGAAATAACTCAACAATAGCTACAGGCAACACGCCATAAACAGCTGCCATAACAATAGCAAAAAATAATTGTATCAGCCAGCACTGCAACACTTGACCTTGGGAAAACATTACAAAGGCTGGGTAGGAAGCAATCAAAAAAGCACCAGCAGCAAAGTACATAATTTTTTTATAGCCAAACTTATCTGCAGCAATTCCAAACAAAGGAATACATAACACCATGCAAAGTAAATTTATGGTGTTCATTTGTAAAGCGGTTTGAGCAGATATGTTTGTATACGTTGTGAAGTATGTTGTCATGAAAGAAAACAAAACATAAATACCTACTACATCAAACAAAATGAAACCAACAGCTTGGGCAATTTTTTGTTTCTGTTCTTTAAAAATAGTGGTAATTGGCAATTGAGTTTTTTCCTGTATAGTTGCTTTCATACTTTGAAAGTAAGGCGTTTCTTCTGTGTGTTTTTGAATGTAAACCCCTGCAAATAAGGCAATGAGACCAAGTAAAAAAGGAATTCGCCAACCCCATTCTTGCAAATCATTTTCATTCAGAACGTTACTAAAAAGCCCTGCTATTGCAGAACCCATTAGAAAACCAACTATCACACCAACAGCAACTAAACTACCTGCAAACCCTCTTTTGTTGGGGTGAGCATGTTCGATAGCAAAAACGAATGATCCCCCATAATTACCGCCAACAGCAAGCCCCTGAAACAAGCGAATAGTTACCAATAAAATTGGGGCAAAAATACCAACCTGTTGATACGTAGGAATAATTCCGAGCAGACAGGTGGCAATAGCCATCATGAAAACAGATAAAGAAAGCGCTTTGCGTCGACCAACACGATCACCAATGTAGCCAAATAAGGTAGAACCAAGCGGACGCATAATAAAACCTGTAGCGAAAACGGCAAAAGCCGACATAATTTCCATGATTTTATCAGCATGGGGGAAAAAATTTTTCCCAATAATGACGGCAAAATAACCATAAACGGCATAGTCATACCACTCAAACATAGAAGCCAAAGATCCAGCTATAATGTTTTTGTAGCGAGATTGCGTAGTTTTATCGATAGCAACAAGCATAGCTTTTCATCATCTGCAACACCTAATAAAGCCTATAAGATAACATAGAAAAATTGCTTTAACAAAAAATTAAAAAAAATTAGACCTAGAGCCTTGCTGATTCATAGTCTTTTAAAAGTAACTTGGAATACGAATCCATATAAAAAATGTAAAAGTTTCATTTACAATTCAAAATAATAAATCAATCTTTTTTATAAGTTTCTTTAAAGAATAAAACTATAATACCACCAATTAAGAGCGCCAATATAACCGCGCTAAGGGCAAATTGATAATCTTTAAGTGCATAAATTGGAGCGCCGTCCGCGCCAAAGTTACCATCCCAGGAATGATCTATTAAGGCACCTAAAAGAGGCTGAAAAATTAATCCACTAACCATAACAAATGCATTAGTGAACCCTATAGACGTAGCACTATATTTTGTTGGATTATTCTCTTTTGCAGCTGGAAAATACAAAATTGAAAATCCAGACACGAACCCAGAAACGAACAAAACCGCAAGAGTTTCGCTAAAGGAAAGACCAGGATAAAATAAAACTGCGGCGAATCCAAAAAAAGTAGCAAAAGCTGACAAACCCATAACGCGTTTTCGGCTTTGCCAATAATCAGAGAGTGTCGAACTCGATAAACAACCTACGGCATAGCCAATAAAAACCATAATTGCACCGTAAGAAGCTGTTTCATTCGTTACAGAAAATCGTTGCATTAAGTACGGCACCCCCCACAGCTCAGCAAAAGCTGATAGAGGCAGATACATCATGCACCCGTACATACCAATCAACCAATTTTGTGGTTTGGCAGCAATAATTTTCAAACCATCTAGAAGTTTATGCTCTTCATTTTTGAAAGTCTTTCCATCTGGTTTATCTCGAATAACAATCCAAGAAATAATCATGACAATACATCCAACCACTGCTGCAATCACCATAGAAAATCGCCAACCTTGAGTATTCGCGAGGTGCGCAAATGGCTTTCCGCCAAAAATACCACCAAAGGTACCCATCATCATCGATACACCGGCTATAAAGGCAAAGCTAGATTTATTGAACCACACCGAAGCAATTTTCATACAGCAGATGTAGGCGCATGCAGACCCAGCGCCGATAAGAAATCGACCAAATTGCGCGGCATGGACCGTATTACTTTTTGCAAAAATCATAGAACCTACGATGCACAAAAGTGCTGAAATAGTTACAACTTTCCTGGGCCCAAATCTATCAGCAATAACCCCACAAGGAATTTGCAATGGAACATAAGCAAAATAATAAAATGCCGCCAAGGTTCCAACCGCCCCTGCAGAAATAGAAAAATCTGCCATTAGTTCATTGGTTATAACACTTGTAGAGGCGCGAAGGATATATTCATAAAGGTAAAACGCCCAACCACAAGAAAGAATAAACCAAGCTTTTGGTGAATAAGAATTTTCTTTTTTTCTTTCACTCAAATCGTTGATATTTTCTTTTAATTTTTTCGGCGACGACATTTAGGATAAAAATTTTCAAATTACATATTTAATATGTTAGCATATAACAATCAAGAAAATCAAAAAATATATTATATAATTGCTAATTGAATCTGTTGCCTTAATAAATTTCATATTTTGCTTGATAATGATTACAGAATTCTTTTTCTTGATTTTTATGCATAGAATTTTAGAGATTTTATTTTTCATCTCCCTAGGGACCACAGTAATTATTTTGGTATTAGGCCTAAGCACCATGTTTTCGAAGTCGCAGAAGCGTTTAGTTTTAAGCAATCGCCTTATGCGCTTGCGCGTTGTGTTCCAAGGCCTTAGTATTATGTTGTTTTTATTATTGTTATTTATAAAGTGAAGAATATTCGAAATTTCTCGATCGTAGCCCACATCGACCATGGAAAATCTACGTTAGCGGACAGACTCATTGAATTTTGCGGCTGTGTTGAAACCAGAGACATGAAGGAGCAAATCCTTGATTCAATGGATATTGAACGCGAGCGTGGCATCACAATTAAAGCTCAAACCGTTCGTTTGCAGTACAAAGCGAAAAATGGCCAAGACTACATTTTGAATCTTATGGATACGCCAGGTCATGTGGATTTTGCCTATGAAGTCAGTCGCTCTCTAGCTGCATGCGAAGGATCATTGCTTGTGGTTGATGCAAGCCAAGGTGTTGAAGCGCAGACTTTAGCAAATGTCTATCAGGCTATTGATAACAATCATGATATCGTTCCTATTCTAAATAAGATTGACCTACCCGCTGCAGATCCTGACCGCATTAAACAACAAATTGAAGATGTGATCGGTTTAGATGCCTCAGAAGCCGTGCTTATTTCTGCAAAAACCGGTATTGGGATTCAAGACGTTTTAGAAGCAGTTGTTGACAGACTCCCGCCACCGCGCAATTCAAATGATCTTGATGCAGCAAAGAAACCTTTAAAGGCTATGCTTGTTGATAGTTGGTACGATCCCTATCTTGGCGTAATCATTTTGGTTCGCATTATGGAAGGCATTCTAAAGGTCGGCCAACGGATAAAAATGGTTAACGCTGGTGTGGTACACGACGTTGATCGTGTTGGGTTCTTTACGCCAAAACAGGTGCTTCTAAAAGAACTTAACCCAGGTGAAGTTGGCTTTATTACAGCAAGCATAAAAAGTGTTGCCGATTGTAAGGTTGGTGACACGATTACGGATGAAAAAAGGCCAACCTTAGAACCACTAACTGGTTTTAAACCCTCCGTTCCAGTGGTCTTTTGTGGGTTATTTCCATCAGATGCCGCGGAATTTGAACATTTACGCGATAGCCTTGCAAAGCTTCACCTTAATGATGCAAGTTTTCATTTTGAAGCAGAGACTTCTGCGGCTTTAGGGTATGGATTCCGCTGCGGATTTTTGGGACTACTCCACCTTGAAATTATTCAAGAACGCCTTGAACGTGAATTTAATCTCGACCTCATTACCACTGCACCAAGCGTTGTCTATAAAATCCACATGAAAAAAGGTGATATATTAGAGCTGCATAATCCAGCGGATATGCCTGATGTCGTTAGAATTGAAAAGATGGAAGAGCCATGGATTAGGGCAACAATTATGGTGCCTGACGAGTTCTTAGGATCTGTGCTGACTCTTTGTACCGAACGTCGCGGTGAACAGGTTGATTTAACTTATGCAGGCAATCGTGCGATGGTTATATATCGTCTGCCCCTTAATGAAATTGTATTCGATTTTTATGATCGATTAAAATCAATCACCCGCGGGTATGCTTCTTTTGATTATCAGATAGAAGAATACCGCGAAGGGGAACTAGCAAAAGTGAGTATTTTAGTTAACGCAGAACCAGTTGATGCGTTAGGCATGATTGTGCATGAATCACGGGCAGAAAGCCGGGGGCGTATTTTATGTTCTCGTTTGAAAGACCTTATCCCAAGGCAGCTTTTCAAGATTGCTATTCAAGCAGCAATTGGCGGAAAAATTATTGCTCGCGAGACCGTTTCAGCATTGCGTAAAGATGTAACTGCAAAATGTTACGGTGGTGATATCAGCCGTAAACGCAAACTGCTTGATAAGCAAAAAGCCGGTAAAAAGCGCATGCGACAATTTGGAAATGTTGAAATCCCCCAAAGTGCCTTTATTGCTGCTTTAAAGATGGATGATGATTAATTACACAAAAAGGTGATGTTTAATGAAAAAGTTAGCACTACTGCTTTGCCTGGCTGTAATAGGTGGATTAGGATACTTGATATACACAAAAAAGGTAGCCCCAAAGATGAATGATCAATTGATTCCACGAAACGTGCTATTTGGTAACCCGGAAAAAGCGTCTGTTAAACTCAGTTCAAATGGAGAGTATTTATCTTACTTAGCAAATTTAAATGGTGTTTTAAACATTTTTACTGCGAAAGTTAGCGCTATCCATGAAGCCTCGTCCATTACCAAAGATACAGGTCGCGGTATACGCCAGTATTTTTGGTTATACGATAATAAACACATTGCTTACATGAAAGATGACGGGGGCGATGAAAACTGGCGCATCCATATTGTTGATATTGCAAGCAAAGAAGATAAAACGCTTACACCCGAAAAAGCGAATGCAAGAATTATCAATGTTTCTGATAAATTCCCTGAGGAAATACTGATTGGCTTAAATGATAGAGATGAATCGTATCATGATGTATACCGCTTAAATATCGTCTCTGGTGAAAAAACTCTAGTTCTTCAAAACGACAAGCAATTTAGCGATTTTACATTTGATGATGATTACAATTTACGTTTTGCAAGCAAAACAACACCTGAAGGCGGTTGTCAGTATTTTAAAGCAATCCCGACCAATGAACCTGGGAAATATGACTGGGAAATATTTATAGAAACCGGCCTTGAAGATATTTACACAACAAATTTAATTGACCTTACCCACGATGGAAAAACCTTATATCTGCTTGATAGTAGAGGTCACAACTTAAATGTTTTGAAAGAAATTAATCTAGAAACTAATGCTGAAAAGATATTGGCCGAAGGAAAAAAGGCTGATATCGGCGGAATTATTGTGCACCCTCGCACTGGTATAATTGAAGCCTATTCAATAGATTATCTTCGTAATGAATGGACCTGTTTAGATGAAGAATTTGAAACACATTTCAATGTCATAAAAACCAGTTTAAAAGGGGATGTAAATATTGGCAGCCGAACCCTAGACGATAATACTTGGGTTGTTGCTGATATGAAAGATGATGGTCCAGTAGGGTACTACTTGTACAAAAAAGACAAAAAAAACCTAACATTTTTATTTCATCACCGTGAGGCACTGACTAAATATCAGCTAGCGAAAATGGAAGGAATTACGATTAAGGCTCGTGATGGCTTAGAACTGCCCGCTTATCTTACCAAACCCCTGAATGCAAAAGGGCCCACAGCATTAGTGCTATTAGTTCACGGTGGACCATGGGCCAGAGACAACTGGGGCTATGATCCAGAAGCACAATGGCTAGCTAATCGTGGATACGCTGTTCTTCAGGTGAATTTCAGGTCATCAACAGGTTTTGGTAAAGCGTTCATTTCAAAAGGGAATTTGGAATGGGGTGGTAAAATGCATGAAGACCTTCTAGATGCCGTAAACTGGGCTGTGAAAAAAGGTATCGCAGATCCTGCAAAAATCGCAATCTATGGAGGAAGCTATGGTGGATATGCTGCTTTATGGGCCGCCACTCAATCGGGTGATGTATTCAAATGCGCAGTCGATATTGTGGGTCCATCGAATCTTCAAACGCTTCTATCGACTTTCCCGGCATATTGGGCTTCATTTATGGAAATTGCCTACAAACAAGTTGGTGATGCACGAACAGAAGAAGGTCGTGCCCTTCTAAAAGACCGTTCACCCCTGACTCATGTCGATAAAATTAAAATTCCTGTGTTAATTGCTCAAGGTGAAAAAGATCCACGTGTTAAGCAAGACGAGTCTGAACAGATCGTTGCCGCCATGAAAACAAAGAACCTTGGGTATATGTACATGTTATTCATGGATGAAGGACATGGCTTTGCGCGACCAGAAAATAAATTTGCTTTCTACGGCATTGCAGAGCGTTTCTTATCTGATAATCTTAAAGGGCAATGTGAAGGCCTAACCGATGACGAGATTGCTAAATCAACCCTTACACCTGAACACAAAGCTTTACTGGTAAAACATAACTAAACTTTAGTTTCGTTTGGGTACATTCCCCAGACTTGTTTACGAGAAACCCACCCTTTGAAGCGACCTTGATCGTTGCGAATTTCAATTTTGCACCAATTGGGTTGGGTTTCTAAAACTACTGCAACAACACCGGGTTCAATTCGTGCTGTAATTGTTGATTGAGAATCTGGTTTTTCATGTAAATTCTGTAAGCTTCCTGTAATAAGAATAGTACGCTTGCCAGCAAGCATGCTTTTGTGAACCCAACCTTCTGTTCCTTGATGATCACGAATGCGCCTCCAGGTATCAAATTCAGCAACAATTTCAACAGGCAATCCTTGGCGAACAAATTTCCATTCAATAGGGTAGTTGGTACCTGGCCCCACATGCATATGAATTGAGTTTGAGCGAAGCGAAGCAAACCTAGGTAATACAGTTGGTTGGTTAGAAAAAACTACTCCAAAAAAAACTAAAATTAAAAAACGATTCAGCATCCAGTAGATCCAAATCCCCCATTACCTCTATCAGTAATATCAAGATTATCGACCTCATCCCAAATTATGCGTTGATATGAAGCGATAACCATTTGAGCAATTCGCATTCCGGGTTCAATTGAAAACTCTTCTTCCCCATGATTAATAAGAATAATCGAAATTTCACCGCGGTAATCAGCATCAATAGTGCCTGGAGAATTTACTAGCGTAATCCCATTTTTAAGTGCAAGCCCGGAACGAGGGCGAATTTGGGCTTCATAGCCTTTAGGCAAAGCAATAGCGATCCCTGTGGGAACAAGAACCCTTTTACCGGATCCTAAGACTATAGGTGTATCTATTGCGGCAGTTAGGTCCATACCCGCGCTATCTTCTGTTCCATAGATTGGAAGAGGAACATTTTTTAAGTTCTTTATGTGTATTTTCATCATATAAATATTATCTAAAATCGCTTTTTAATTACTACAATTCTTACAACAAAGCAAGAGAAAGCTTTTTTGCAGATGTTTTTATTATATGGGAATACTGACTTGGCGCAAAACAATCTTTATGAAATATGCATAGATAAAGGAGGCGAGACATGCTCAAATTTAAAAAATTTGACAGCCAGCTTTTTCATAATATCTATCAAATCAGGGATTTGAGTGCTATGGCCCTCTTCTTTTAAAGACGTCACCCTATATTCTTTTAAGCCACAGGGGATGATATTTTTGTAATGATCAAGATTGGGGCTCACATTAAGGGAAAGACCATGCCAAGTTACTCCATGGGTAACACGTACTCCAATAGCGGCAATTTTTCGCTCTCCACGGTTATCATCAAGCCATACACCAACACGCCCGCTTTTTCGGACTCCATCAAGATAAAAAAAACTGAGAGTTTCAATAATCCAATTTTCCAAAGACCTAACAAATGCTCTGACATCATTGCCACGTTTTTTAAGGTCAACCATGATATAAACAACAAGTTGACCTGGTCCGTGATAGGTATGTTTTCCGCCACGTTGCGAGGGATAAATAGGAAAAGACGATCCAAAAAAATCAGCAGGATTAGCACTTGTTCCAGCTGTATAAAGGGGAGGGTGTTCCAAAAACCATATCAGTTCTTCGCCACCCTCCCTGATGGTTTTTATAGTACTTTCCATAAATAACAGAGCATCTGGATAACTTACCTGATGCTCTGCAATAAGAAATTTAGGCATTATAATAGAGTTCAAACTCAAGAGGATGAGGGTGCTGAGAAAGTCTCTGGCATTCTCTGCCTTTCATTTCCAGGTGCGTGGCAATAAGATCCTTAGAAAACACACCTGATTTAGTGAGGTATTCATGATCACCCTCAAGAGATTGCAAAGATTCTTCCAAACTTCCACTAACCGATGGTAATTTTTTAGCGATGTCTTTTTGCTCAAATAAATCAATATCCTGAGCATCCCCTGGGTGAATTTTATTTTGGATACCATCAATACCCGCTAGAAGCATTGCTGAAAAAGCAAGGTAAGGATTTGCTGTAGGATCAGGAAAGCGAACTTCTATCCGTTTTGCTTTAGGGGAATGCACGATCGGAATACGACATGCAGCAGAGCGATTTTGTGCCGAATAAGCACAAATTACTGGCGCTTCATATCCTGGCACAAGTCTTTTGTAACTATTCGTAGTAGGGTTAGTAAAGGCATTTAGGCTTTTTGCATGTTTTAAAATGCCACCAATATAGTGCAATGCTGTTTCTGAAAGCCCACCATAACCATTGCCGCTAAATAATGCTTCATCATTTTTCCATAGGCTTTGGTGCACGTGCATGCCTGAACCATTATCACCAAAAATAGGTTTTGCCATAAAAGTCGCAGTTTTTCCATACAATCGCGCCACATTACGAACAACATATTTATAAACTTGCATTTCATCGGCAATTTTAATGAGGGTGTTAAAAGTGATGCCAAGTTCATGTTGTGCAGGAGCAACTTCATGATGATGCTTTTCAACCCTAAGGCCCATCTCAGCCATTTTAAGCAACATTTCTGAGCGAATATCTTGAGAAGAATCTAGGGGCTGCACAGGAAAATACCCCCCCTTGTGTCCAGGACGAAACCCATGATTGCGAAGGGTTGTGTGACTAATTCCAACACCATTCTGACTTGGAAATTCATCAGAATAAATTTCATAATAAGTTTTTTCTGAATGACTTTGAAAAGCCACGCCATCGAAAATAAAAAATTCTGCTTCAGGGCCAAAAAAAGCTTCATCAGCTAGACCGCTACTTCTTAGATATTTAACACACTTTTTAGCAACCTGACGGGGATCTTTTTCGTAAGGCTCACCAGACTGAGGGTAATGCACATCGCAAATAACTATTGCAGTTGAATAAGATGAAAAAGGATCTAGACGAACGTTCGATAATTCATCCCCAAAATCTGGCTTTAAGAGCATGTCAGATTTATTGATTGCGCACCATCCGGCTATTGATGAGCCATCGAACAGTAAGCCATGTTCGCACAAATCTCTATCTACCGCACTTACTGGATAGGTTGTATGATGCCAAGTCCCTCGCAGGTCAGTAAATCTAAAATCAACAAATTCGATTTGGTGGTGTTTTAAAAAATCAAAAAACTGCTGCATTTTAGGTATCTCAAAAAAAGTTTACCTAAGGCTAGCTAAGCTCATAGAAAAGTCAAGCTACTTCAGGTTTAGCTGAAGCTTATAGCCTTTTTCACAAAATTGTTGCGCCAACTTAAACTGCTTTGCAAATTTTTTATCAATTTTCGACAGACGTTTGAATTTTTTAGAATGTTTAAAATGTACTAGGGGATCAAGACCAAGAAATTTTGGTTTAGGACAAAAATCAGGACTTCCCTGCCCGTCCCCTATTGGTTTAAATGCATTTTTAGGAATTTTAGCTTTAGCGATTAATTTTTTTAATTGTGGATCGTCACAGGCATCAAGTTTATCTAAAATCTGCTTGTCTGTACCGAAATTCATATCCTCTTTGGTGATACGCTGAAGGTCAAGCGCTCGCTTAAAGATCAGCCCCGTTATGCGATAAACAACTAAATTTTTTGCCAACCCCCAAAAATGTTGTGTAAGCACTAATGACAAAAATCCGAATCTTTTAGCAGCTTTTGCATTGATAAAAAACCACTGATCGTTTTCGAATCGAAGGTTATCCCTGATCAAATCAATATCTTTTTGAGTGATCATTTTAAGAAGTAAACCTGTCTGGAGCACATTCGCAATAGAATCTGCACTCATTTCAAGTGATTCAATTTTTGGTTTTTTAGAAGCAGGAGAAGCGGCAGAATTTTCTTTAGTAGGCTGCGGATTTAAACGTTTAAAAATTAGATTCTCAGGCAGAATATCTTTTTCAACAAAATCATGACCGGCGATAGCATCTCTTATTGAAGTTTGTTGTAAAAACCATTCATGAAGCGTGTCTTGATAATTTGGCTTTCCAAATACAATATCAGCCGCTTCGGGAAAAACGGTATAGGAAATGTCATGTGTTAAAGCTGCGATTTGTTCTTGAATATCCCCGCCAAAATTTTTAACCAACCACAGCACATTAAGGCAGTGATCAAGTCTGTTAAATTTTTTAATGCCACTCCAGTATGGCAGCGAGCCTAACCTATCAATGTTCTTAAGGCGCTGCATTTCGTTCAGCTTGTAGATTCTCAATAAAACCGACTCAAGGCTTATTGGTCCAAAAATAGTTTTAACTTCAACACTATTTTCGAAATCAGATGTTCCACTAAAAACCGTAAAAAAAGAAAAAATATAAAATATTATTATTTTTTGAAATAAAAATATTTTCATTATCTCTCCTTGTGAGATTTTTCGAGATTGCACATACCCAAAAAATTATGACAATATCAGCAGTCTGATTGTACAACTTTATTTCTTATGCTCCAAACCATCAAAGACTATAAAATTTTAACTGCACTATGCTTTGTTACGTTTTTTGTTTTGATGTGCTTTGGGCCAAACCTTCAAAGTGATTCTGGTGGATATTTAGAGGCTAGCTATACGAGAGGTTTGTTTTATCCATTGTTCCTAAAAACATGTCAATTTTTTTGGGAAAACCTTTATGGTGTTGTTTTTATTCAGCTTATTTTGGGTTTAGGGAGCATTTTTTATTCAATCGTTGGTTTTTCAAAATTATTAGAAAGACGTTTTAACATCATTTTGCAAATTGGACTTTTTGCATCCCTTGCGATGCCTTATATAGGCCATACAATTGTTGGCAATACAATCCTAACCGAACCTCTTGCTTATCCATTATTCTTGCTGTTTTTTTCTCAGCTTTTATTGTGGCGCAAATTTAGTGAAATCAAGTATTTTTATACTTCCCTAGGTTTAGCATTGTGCTTGATGTTAACAAGAAAACAATTAGGATTTGTGTTCGCTGGATTTTACGGTTGGTTTTTTCTTGATTTGCTGCACCGCAAAAAAATTAGAATTCACTTGTATTTTTTGCCGTTAGTATTTTTTGTGACAGGTCTGTTTTTGGAAAAAAGTTACATGTATATGAAAACAGGAAATTTCATAAGCACGCCTTCTGCCATATTTACCATTTCGTCCCCTCTCTTCATTGCAAAAGATAGCGATGTTGCTCTTTTAAAAACGCCTGAACAAAAACATTTCTTAAGGGAAGCGATAAAAGAACGAGACAAGCAAAAACTTGGCATGCACCAAGAAGAATATGGAAACTTTGCCTGGCCTTACCATAAAAAATTTGAAATTATTCATGACGTTCTAAGCTACCAAATTAGCAGTAAAATTCTGGGCGAATTCGATTTAGGTTTAATAAAAAAAGAAGAATTCATAAGAGAAATCAGTTTAACAATACTTAAAAACAATTTAGTGAGTTTTTATAAATTTTATTACCATAATGTAATCAATAGTATGGGAGGGTATTACTATTTTTATGCAGTGCTATGTGCTTTTTTTGTATGTCTATGGAGACTATTCCGGAACGAACAAAATTTTCTAGCACACCTTGGATTAATGGCAACGGGATTGCAATTTTTAAACTACGGAACTGCCGGAATTTTTATGCCTATTCTGCGACGTTATTCAATTTATGCAGATGGCCTAATGATCTGTTTTTGGCTATTATGCCTTGGTCTAGCATTTAACGATAAAAAGAATGACTAAAATCGCAGTTCTTATTCCTTGCTACAACGAAGGTAAGGCTATCTATAAGGTTGTACAAGATTTCAAGTCTCAACTCCCTGAGGCACAAATTTATGTTTACGACAACAACTCAAACGACAACACCATCGCTGAAGCAAAGCGTGCTGGGGCTATTGTAAGGCTTGAACCCCGGCAAGGAAAAGGGCATGTCGTTCGCAGTATGTTCGCAAACATTGAAGCGGATGTTTATCTTATGGTAGACGGTGATGGCACCTATGATTTTTCCAGAGCGAGAGAACTTGTAAATACTCTTTTAGAAAATCAGCTTGATATGGTCATTGGTGTCCGCGTTGAAAAAACTGAAACTGCTCATCGCGCAGGCCATAAATTTGGAAATCAACTTTTTAACTTTGCGCTTAAGGTCTTATTTCAAAGTAACTTTAAGGATATATTTTCTGGTTATCGCGCATTTTCAAAACGAATGGTGAAAAGCTTTCCAGCTATTTCAAACGGATTTGATATTGAAACAGAACTATCTGTATTTGCCCTCAACTTAAAACTAGCTGTTAAAGAAATTGATACTGACTTTTTTGATAGAATAGCAGGCACTCAAAGCAAACTATCCACTTTTAAAGATGGTTTTAAAATTGGACTTCGAATGTTAGCGCTGTTTAAAGATTTCAGGCCTTTCCTATTATTTTCTATAATTTCTGCTATTCTCGTCGCTTCTGGTTTAATTTTGGGTGTTCAAGTTATCCAGGAATTTATCCAAACAGGGCTTGTGCCACGCTTGCCAACTGCTGTTTTATCGGTAGGATTTTCAGTCGTAGGATTTTTAAGCTTTGCATGCGGCCTTATTCTCGATAGTATGGGCAATCAGCGCAGGGAAAATCTAAGACTACATTATTTGCGCAATTAAGGTGATCAACGAACCAGTTGTTCAGAAATCTTATTTTCCAGAATACTTTTGTAGCTTAAATATTTGCGTGCCATAAAACTAAAAAAATGTTAACATCTATGCAACTTTCGTAGGGCAGTATATACATGAGCACAAGTACGCAGTCGACTGATATCAAACCGGTTTCCTTAGAAGAGGAAATGAAGAGATCATATCTGGACTACGCGATGAGTGTAATTGTATCGCGTGCTCTGCCAGATGTTCGCGATGGTCTTAAACCAGTGCATCGCCGCATTTTATATACCATGAAAGAAATTGGTCTGGAATATAACAGGCCACCTAAGAAATCCGCCAACGTAACCGGTAACGTGATGGCGAAATACCATCCCCATGGAAACCTTGCTATTTACGATGCAATGGTTCGTATGGCTCAACCGTTTAGCTTGCGTGTTCCATTGGTTGATGGACAGGGTAACTTTGGTTCAATGGATGGTGATCCGCCAGCAGCTGAACGTTACACAGAAGCGCGCCTCAGTAAAGTTGCGCACTCACTGCTTGATGATATTGATCAAGATACGGTTGATTTTCGCGCAAACTACGATGATACAGCCGTTGAACCGATTGTTCTTCCTGCTAAATTTCCAAATTTATTAGTAAACGGCACGAACGGAATCGCCGTTGGTATGGCCACAAACATTCCGACTCACAATCTTGGTGAAATTGTTGATGCAACCTGCGCTTTGGTTGACAACCCAGACCTCACTGTTGAAGAACTCATGCAGTATGTTCCTGGTCCGGATTTCCCAACTGGTGCAACGGTTTTAGGCAGAAAAGGCATTATCGATGCATTCACAACCGGTCGTGGCAGTATCACTATTCGTTCAAAAACGACAATTGAAACAGTAGGAAACAACCGAGAAGCAATTGTTGTTCATGAAACCCCTTATCAAGTGAACAAAGCCCGCATGGTTGAAAAGATTGCTGAACTTGTTCGCGATAAAACCATTGAAGGCATTTCTGATTTACGGGACGAATCAAACCGCGAAGGTGTTCGTGTTGTTATTGAACTTAAAAAAGATGTTAATGCAGAAGTTATTCTAAATAAACTTTATCGCCACAGTCAGCTACAGGTAAGTTTTGGCTATAACATGTTAGCCATTGTTCACGGCAGGCCGCTACAGCTTTCGCTCAAAAGTATTTTGCAGCACTTTATTGATTTCCGCGAAGAAGTCATCACCCGCAGGACCAAATATTTACTTAACAAAGCCCGAGAAAAAAGTCATTTATTGCTTGGGTTTTCTATAGCTGTAGCCAACCTTGACCCAGTTATTGAATTAATTCGCGCCTCAAAAGATCGTGCGGAAGCAAGAGAACAATTGCTCGCACGTGCTTGGGATGGTTCTTCCGTCGCAGCTTATATCAAGCTTGTTGAGGCTAATACCGATGTTATTAGTATTGATGGCCAGTACCGTTTTACTGAAGTGCAAGCGAACGCAATTTTAGATTTGCGCTTACACCGTTTAACAGGATTAGAACGAGAGAAAATTCTAAAAGATTTAGATGATATTGCTAGAGATATTCAGGAATATTTGGATATTTTAGGATCTCGTCAACGTGTGCTAACCATTTTAAAAGATGAACTAAACGCGATTAAGGAAATTTTCCCAAGCCCTCGACGTACTATCATTGAAGATGCAGTAACCAAGCTTGAGTTGGATGATTTAATCCAACGCGAAGATATGGTCATTACAGTAAGTTTGGGCGGATACATCAAACGTGTTCCTTTGTCCACCTATCGTGCCCAAAGACGCGGTGGAAAAGGTCGCTCAGCAATGACGATTAAAGATGAAGATGTCGTTTGCGATATTATTATCGCTAATACCCATAGTCATGTTCTGTTTTTCTCGACGCTGGGTAAAGTTTATCAAATGAAAGCTTATGAGCTTCCTCTTGCAACGCCTCAATCGCGCGGTAGAGCAATGGTCAATCTGCTGCCATTAACGGCAAATGAGACCATTTCAACCGTACTTGTGTTGCCAGAAGCGACCGAACGTAAAGATCAAGAAGTGTTCTTAATGTTTGCAACTAACACTGGAAATGTCCGACGCAATAAACTAGAAGATTTCTCGAATATTCCAAGCAATGGCAAACGTGCCATGAAACTTGATGATGCAGGGGAAGAATTAATTTCTGTAAAATTATGTACAGAAAAAGATGACGTCATGCTGTTTACCAAAAAGGGATTGTGTAATCGTTTCAACGTGGCTGATAACGTACGTGTGTTTGCAGGTCGTGATTCAAACGGCGTTCGTGGCATAAGGCTTCAAGCAAAAGACTATGTCATAAGCATGACCATTTTAAATCCTGGAAAAGTAACCATTGAAGAACGCAAAGCTTACTTAAAAATGGCTAAAGCATTTAGGCAAGGTGTTTCTGATGAACCA
Source organism: uncultured Alphaproteobacteria bacterium (assembly GCA_903874955.1). Classification (GTDB taxonomy): domain Bacteria; phylum Pseudomonadota; class Alphaproteobacteria; order Paracaedibacterales; family CAITNM01; genus CAITNM01. The sequence continues at coordinate 33,779 of CAIQTY010000044.1, forward strand.
GAAGTTATTGAAGTTGAAGGCGAAGAAGAAGTTGCGGCAATCACGCTCACCAATGAACGTTTTGAAGAACTGAGAGCGCAAGAAGAATTTATCTTAACCGTTACTGAAAATGGCTTTGGAAAGCGTAGTTCAGCTTACGAATATCGCACCACAAAGCGTGGCGGCGTTGGATTCGATAGTATCGTAACCAGTATTCGTAACGGAGGCGTTGTCGCTGCATTTCCGGTGAGAGAACAAGATCAAATTATGCTTGTGACTACGAGCGGACAATTAATTCGTTGTCCAATTACGGATGTACGCATTACAGGACGTCGCACACAAGGTGTAATTATTTTCAGGATTGATAACGAAGAAAAGGTAGTTTCAGTTAGCAAGGTAGAGGAAGGTGAGGAAGTTTTAGATGATCCTACTAGTTAAGTAAGGTTCTTCTTTTCCTAACGAAGCTATTTTTGCTACAGTAATTTAAAAGGAATAAGGCTCGGTTTATGTCCTCATCAACTGGTAAACAAGATATGAGTATGGATGACATTTTGGCGTCCATACGCAGTTATGTTTCAGAAGGGCAAAATTTTCCAAAAAGCCAGGCTGAGCCATTTTTACCTGTAGATAAAATACCAACTCAAGAATCATACAATCCAAATGTCATTCAATTGACGGATGAAGTTATTCCTATAGATACAGTTACACTGAAAAATGCGTCTCAGCCAATTAACGCTGATAGTCCCTCAGAAAAAATACAAAAAATAGCGAATGAAGAGAATCCAACCTATCCTTCTCCTAAACCAGCACCTAGTCCTTTTCAGTCTGAAAGTGTAACACCGAATCCCTTTGAACGACTTCAAAGTGAAATTATTGCATCAGTTCCACCGCCACCAACTTTATCATCGGATGAGTTATTAAACCAATTAGCTACTCCTCTTATTAAAAACTGGCTCAACCAAAATTTGCTAAGAATCGTTGAGAATATTGTAGAAAAAGAAATACAACGCATCAAACGTGGCTAATATCCTTGTGTAATACCCTAAGTGTTTGCTATATTTCAGAAGTTCGGAACGTAGCGCAGCCTGGTAGCGCACTATTCTGGGGGGATAGGGGTCGTGGGTTCGAATCCCGCCGTTCCGACCATCTGTGGAGAAAATCATGTTTGTTCCCTCATTTTTAAACGCCGAATTGGCACAAACTTGGAGCCAATTAGAAAAAAATTACCGCATCAGCGAATCAGAAGTTGTTGAACATCTCTTAAAAGAATGCCGTTCAATAGCCAGCTGTCATGAACCAGCATCAGCAAAAGCGCTGGAAGTTATTCAGCATCTCAGAGAGAACAAACCAAATCCCTTGCGTATTGAGAGTTTACTGCAAACATACCGGCTAAGCACACAAGAAGGTTTATCTCTTATGTGCATGGCTGAAGCACTTTTACGCATCCCAGATAATTCCACGAAAAACAAATTAATACAAAACAAAATTGATTTAGCTAACTGGGAAAATAAACAAGAAACTTCTTGGATACAGCGATTAGCAAATTTCAGCTTATTGAAAGTTGGGAAATTTCTATCAATCGGAACCTCAGGATCAGTTTTCAGCTATATTCCAGGATTGGTTCGTCGTTTTGGTGAACCGCTTATTCGGCAAATCATGGAAAAAATTATCCGCAGCATGGGATACCAGTTTGTCGTTGGTGAAACTATTGAGGAAGCAAATTCCAAAAAAGGTGAAGAGGTCTATTCCTTTGACATGCTTGGAGAGGCTGCTAAAACCCGAGAAGATGCCCAGCGCTATTTTGAAGCCTACCTCAATGCAATTAATGCATTAAAAGGCCAAGAAGGTGACATTACCGAAAAATCTAGTATCTCAATAAAGCTTTCTGCGCTTCATCCACGCTATGAAATTTTAAAGCGAGAAACGGTCAAAACAGAACTTTTTGAAATTCTGCTCAAACTGTGTCAGGCAGCAAAAGAAGCAAATATTATGCTAACCGTCGATGCGGAAGAAACCGATCGTTTAGAACTATCCCTTGAAATTATCCACGACGTTTATACCCATGATTCGCTAAAAGCTTGGGGGGGATTTGGTCTTGCCGTGCAAGCTTACCAAAAACGTGCACATACTGTAATCGATTGGTTAATCTTAATGGCAAAGTTCCATAAGGAACCAATGCATATCAGGCTAGTCAAAGGAGCATACTGGGATAGTGAAATCAAATGGTGTCAAGAACGCGGACTTAAAGATTACCCTGTTTTTACACAGAAAGCGCACACAGATTTGTCATATCTAGTGTGTGCAGAAAAAATCTTGAATGCATCTGATTTAATATACGGACAATTTGCAACTCATAATGCCTATACAGCCTGTTTTGTTTTAGAAATAGCTAATCAAAAAAAAGCTACAAAATTTGAGCTTCAAAGACTCTACGGCATGGGGGAATCCCTTTATCAAAATATTACTGCCAGTAAGCGTATTTATGGACCAGTTGGAATGTATAGAGACCTGCTGGCTTACCTAGTTAGAAGAATGCTTGAAAATGGGGCAAATAGCAGTTTTGTTCATCAAATATATGATATGCAATTACCTGCTGAATCTTTAGTGCGAAGTGTCGAAGCATTGTGTGGTGAAACTGGAAACACCTCGCACCCAAACATAAGACTTCCAGAGCAAATGTATGGGAAATATCGTCGTAATTCAAAGGGCAGCGACTTATCTTCTTATGAATTTTTGAAACATGCCCATAAGCTTTTAAACTCATATTCACTTGATCATTCTCCTGAACTATTCCAACCGGATCAGTTAAAGAAGCTTTTAAGTAATGCTGAACAAGCTCAGGTTCAATGGGAAAGGCTTGGATCAGAAAATAGAGCAGCCATTGTTGAAAAGCTCGGTGACCTTTTGGATGAACATCGCGACGAACTGATTCAGATTCTATCACTTGAAGCACGAAAAATTATAGGCGATTGCATCGCTGAAATCAGAGAAGCTATTGATTTTTGTTACTACTATGCCAATCAGGCTAGGCAGCTTTTAAATTCACCTGTAGAACTGCCAGGGCCTACCGGTGAAATGAACGTATTATCGTACCATGCACGTGGCGTGTTTATTTGCATTGCTCCATGGAATTTCCCATTAGCAATCTTCTTAGGGCAAGCAGTTGCAGCTTTAGTAACCGGAAATTGCGTGCTTGTTAAACCATCGCATCAAACTCCACGAATTGGATTGCTTGCAGCAAATTTAGCCCATAAAGCCGGTATTCCAAGGGATGTATTTCAATTTATGCATTGCAAAGGAAGTGATTTATCCCAGCACCTTTTAACCGACGAGAGAGTTAAAGGTGTTGTTTTTACTGGTTCAACACAAACAGCCATAAACATTAATAGAACCCTTGCAAACAGGGATGGACCAATTATTCCCCTTATCGCTGAAACTGGCGGAATGAATGCCATGATCGTTGATTCTTCAGCGTTGCATGAACAAGTGGTTACAGATGTTATAAGTTCTGCTTTTCAAAGTACCGGACAGCGCTGTTCTGCTCTTCGGGTTTTATTTGTGCAAGAAGATATAGCAGATGAATTATTACACATGCTTTGTAGCGCCATGAGTGAGCTAGAGGTTAATGATCAGCGAAAGCTCAGTACTGATGTTGGCCCCGTAATTGATAATGCCGCTAAACAAGTTCTGCAAAAGCATATCGACTACCTAACAGGTCTCGAAAAAATTGGGCAATCAAAAAATATTTATACTTGCGCTGCCCCAGAAGAAGGTGATTTTTTTGGTCCAGAGCTATGGGAAATTCAAGGTATTCAATTGCTGAAAGAGGAAGTATTTGGACCAATTGTCCACGTCATCCGCTTTAAAATTGATGACCTTGAGAAAATTTTCCAACAAATCAACAAAACTAACTATGGTTTAACGATGGGAATCCATAGTCGACTGGAATCAACCATTACCATGGCAGAACGGCTTGCTAAGGTTGGAAATTTGTATGTTAATCGTAATATGATAGGTGCTGTTGTTGGTGTACAACCCTTTGGTGGGGAAGGCCTCTCAGGAACCGGACCAAAAGCTGGCGGTCCTAATTATCTGACACGTTTTGTTCTGGAACGAGTCATCACCCAAAATATCACCGCTTGCGGCGGAAACACTACCTTATTAAACAGTATATAGGTAAATCAATGGAAATATTTGCGCGTCTTCGCTCCTTGTTGTTTGATGTATTTTTTTACGTTTTCACCGTATCGCTCTTTCTTATTTTATGGGTTCCGGTTGTGCTTTCTCCAAGGTGGTGTTGTGTGCTTTGGTATAAGACATGGACCCATATTATAATGTACGCCTTAAAAATAATTGTGGGACTTGATTACAAAATAGTCGGCAAAGAAAAACTTGATGAACTCTTAAAAAATGGGCCTGTTATTTTAGCGTGTAAGCATCAGTCAGCCTGGGAAACGCTAATATTTTCAACCCTTGTGAAACGCTTTGTGATTGTTTTAAAAAAACAATTAGTCCAAATACCTGGTTACGGAAACTATCTTATTAAGCTGAATAGTATTGTGATTGATCGTTCAAATGGCATGAAATCTCTAAAATCACTGATAAACCAAGGGAAAGAAGCCATTGAAAATAATCTATCTATTCTCATTTTTCCAGAAGGCCGGCGCGGCGTTTACGGGCAGCCAGGTGAATATCAAGCTGGAATTGGCATTTTATACCAAGAACTTAAGGTGCCAGTTATGCCGATTGCCGTTAATTCAGGGAAATTTTGGGCAAGGCGTTCAAGATTCAAAAAACCCGGATGCATTACCCTGGAATTTTTAGATCCTATTCCAGCAGGCTTACCAAGGAATGAATTTATGCCGCTTCTTCAAGAACGCATTGAAACGGCATCTGCTAGGTTGTAAACCAAGAAGATTGTTATTCCGAGACACGATTGCGACGTGTAAACCTCACTCGACATTACTAATCTGGTTCCTGGGGTCGGCACCCTGGGAAAACTGAGCTATTTCAGATCCTCACGACCCTGTTCTGGAGCTCAAGAAGACATTTTACACACCTAATATTTTTATTAACAATTATTTAATAACTTTATAATTAAATATAATTATATCTGATTAATATTTATATTTTGGATTTATTTATGAAAGTAAGCATTTCTAGGTGCCTGATGAAGACCTTATGTATTTTTAGCCTCGGTGCGCCTTTGGCGCTATATAGTTCGGATGCATCATCTAGCCCTGCACCTGCTGCGCGTTCATCATCACATCCAACACCTGCAAGTATTTCAAGCCCAATAGCGTCAACGATCTCGGATTACTTAGATAAAGGCACTAATAATACCCTAAGCCAGACAGATGTCACAGATTTGCATCAATTAGGAAATAACCTTCACCTAGATAAAATCAATGAAATCGCCTTCAAGCATAAGAAAGAAATTGTTAGGTGCATCATTAACGATCAGCCTATCCCTCTAGAAATCCTAAGCGTGCTGGAGAAAATGCCAGAGCCGGCAAAATCTAAAATTATTCAAGAAATAGCCCTGGACATTAAAAATAATTTTACTGGAATCTTCCGCCAAGTTAATCCCTTTCCAGCTTTTTTAGCAGCCTATTTTAGGCAAGTTACAGCAGATGAAATAGAAAAGGCATGTATGGGAAAAAGCATCCTTCCTAGCGCAATTTT
>CAIQTY010000045.1 GCA_903874955.1 uncultured Alphaproteobacteria bacterium
AGGCCATAAATTGAGCACCACCGGTTTCGGCTAATACCTTCGTAATCGCTGCTGTAAGAGACGTCTTTCCATGGTCAACGTGACCAATCGTTCCTATGTTACAGTGCGGCTTATTCCTCGAAAATTTCTCTTTTGACATGAGTGATCCCTAAACAATTTGTTAAAAATTTTGACTAAGTTTATCGCGATTAAAATGATTCGTAAATGGGGGAATTTGACAAAACGCGGCAGTTTTTTGGAGCGGGTGATGGGAATCGAACCCACATAGCCAGCTTGGAAGGCTGGAGCTTTACCACTAAGCTACACCCGCAGTGATTTGTAATTTAAGAGAAATTTCCCCAAAGGTCAACAACTTAGGAATTTTTCAAGAATTTTTATACTACTTACCCCCAATCAAATAAAAAACATGTTCATAATTTTTAATATTATCAAATATTTAATATTTTTTTGATAATATAGTTAAATAATTTAATCGTATTCTATTATGAATAAAAATTCATTGAAATTTTTATATGTGGCATTCGTATTTATTTTAAGTTGCTTACGTGCTTAAGATAATAACCCCACACTTCAGCGCCCTGATCTAGAACAAGGACAAGCGACATCCTATGGTTCTGTGCAATTTCAAAGACTTACCGAAAAAGATAAAGCCGAAATTCTTGTTCTTTTAAGTTCTGACGAAAAAAGTCACTTGATTGACTATATCAAGACTCGCTGGTTTTTTGAAAAAACTGCGTATATCAGCGAAGCAATAGGTAATGGGCTTTTATATACGGGGGGTTGTCTTTCATCATTAGGTACAATGTTTTCAACTTACCCATCCGGAGAATATCTTTCTTGGATAGGCACGGGCTGCTTTGTATCTCATATAATGTTAATTGGTATAGCAAAATGTAGCGCCCGAAAAGTAACAGAAAGACAAAATAAAATGGATGCAATTGCACAAGCAGCAGGAGCAAAAGTGATTGATCTCACACCTGCTATTCACGATGAAGCAAATACTCTAGCACAGGCTAATGCCAGTAGTTCAAGTGCAGCACCTTCTGCGACAACACCAGCGTCCTCTGTAACAACAAACAGCTAAATGAAATTTTTTAAGAAAGATTTTTTATTGCAGTTTTAATTCTTTGACAAAATTTTTCCAAATTTTCCTGACTTGTTGCGTAAGAGATGCGAAAATAGGGAGACAGACCAAATCCATCGCCACTGACCGTAGCAACGTTATAGTCTTCCAGTAAGTACGCGCAAAAATCATTATCACTTCGAATGGTTTTCCCATTAGAAGTGATTTTGCCAATAACCCCCTTACATCCTATGTACAAGTAAAACGCCCCGGCCGGTTTGATCGTCTCTAATTCAGTGAGGGCAGATAGCTCACTAAGAAGGTAATCCCTGCGCTTGTAAAAACTTTCCCTCCATTGCGCTAAAAAGCCATGATCTCCGTTGATTGCAGCAACGGCTGCAGCCTGCGAAATTGAACAAGCATTGGATGTACTTTGTGATTGTAAATCAGTCATCGCTTTAATGAGGTGTAAGGGACCAGCTCCATAGCCAATGCGCCAGCCTGTCATTGAATAGGCTTTTGAAACGCCATTTACAATTAACGTTCGGTCGTAAAAATCAGGAGCAACGTTTAAAATATTTAAAAATATCGAACCATCGTAAACGAGGTATTCATAGATATCATCACTTAGAATATTGACATGCTCATATTTCCGTAAAACCTCGGCTAGGCTTAAAAGTTCACTTTTTGTATAGACACAACCTGTTGGATTAGACGGTGAATTTAAAATTAACCATTTTGTTTTTGCAGTAATGCTTGCTTCTAATTGTTCAGGCTGAAGCTTAAATTCATTTTGAATGGGGCAATCGACAAATACCGGCACCCCGCCTAACAAACTAACAATTTCAGGGTAGGATACCCAGTAAGGCGCAGGAATAATCACTTCGTCTGCTGAACCAATAGTGGCCATGAGAGAATTAAAAATAATTTGTTTTCCACCAGTTCCAACGACAATTTGATCAGCTTGGTAAGTAAGCCCATTATCACGCAGAAATTTCTGAGTGATGGCTTTTTTTAAAGCAGCAGTTCCAGCGACAGGAGTGTATTTCGTTTGCCCTTCGGCCATTGCTTTAGTTGCCGCATCCTTAATCCATTCAGGCGTATCGTAATCAGGTTCCCCAGCACTAAGGCTTACAACGTCTTTCCCCTCAGCCTTAAGGGCAGCAGCTTTTGCAACCATTGCAAGAGTGGGAGAGGGTTTCATCGAATTCATTCGCTGTGCTAGAATCACAAAAGAACCTAAATCAAAAATTTGGCTACGTAAACATAGCTAATTTCAGGGCACAAATCTACCAAGGGACTTATGGCACAAACAGTATTATTCACCGGTGGGACAGGCTTTATTGGCTCAAATTTTGCGAATTTTCTGTTTCATCGTGGCTATGAAATAGTGATTCATACAAGAAGGCCACGTTCAGTACCAAAAGCATACAGAGCCATCAAAAGCTTTCAAGAAATCGAGAAATTGCCTCAGCTTAATGCGGTGATTAATCTTGCCGGCGCCCCAATTGACGGAAAACGATGGACACCTGATTATCAACAATTATTGTATGATAGCCGCGTTACAACCACCCTTGATTTAATTGCAAATCTTCGAAAGTTTCAAAATCTCCCCAAAACATTTATTAGTGGTTCTGCTGTGGGGTATTATTTGGGACAACAAGTCAAATGCTATGAAGATACACCTGTGCCAGAGATTGAGAATTTCTCAAATCGTTTATGCACCGCCTGGGAAGATTCGGCCAAATCGCTTTTGGCTGATAATGTGCGCTTATGTTTCATGCGCTTAGGCGCAGTGCTTAGTCCCAAGGCAGGACTTTTAAAAAAAGCAGAAACCCCTTTTAGGTTGGGATTTGGCACGATTTTTGGCGATGGCACCCAAATTATGCCATGGGTTCACTTAGAAGATTGCATCAATGCTTTTTGGCATGTGCTTCAAAATGAAAATATTACCGGGGCATTCAATATTGTTGCACCAAAAACCTGTACAAATTTAGAATTTTCCAATTTATTAGCCATGCAATTTGGCAAAAAACCTTTAATGCACCTGCCCGATTGGCTAGCCAGACTAATATTTGGAAAAGTAGCGGATGAAACAATGCTAAAAGGAATATATGTCGTACCGAATCGTCTGCAGCAAACTGGTTTCTTTTTTAAATATGCTGATATGGCAAGTGCCCTGCAAAGCTTCTATTCCTAATGTCTAAAAAATTACCACCCGAAGAACAAGAACTTTGGGAAAATTTTACAAAAACCATCAAACCAATTAAGCGTGATAAAGTTGCACCTGAATCACCGAAAAAAATCTTCTTCACCGAAAAACCATTTTTGCCCGTTCCTTCCATTAAAAGAACCCAAAAAGTTGAAGCACTTCATGCCAATGACCTCAAAACTTTATCTCTTGATGGAAAATTTGACCTGCACGGGTTCACCCAAGCTTATGGTGAAATAGCGTTGAAAGAATTCTTAAAAACTGCATTTTACAAAGGTTGGCGTTGGGTTTGTATCATTACCGGAAAAGGATCGATTGATAACCCCAGTGTTCTTAGGGAACAAACACCAAAATGGCTAAAGGCAATGCCTGAATTTGTAACAGGTTATTCCCAAGCTAAACCAGAAGATGGAGGAAATGGAGCCTTATACGTAAAAATTCGCCGAAAAACACGCTAACAAAAATCGCTTTTTCAAACGAAAAATTCTGCCCATAATGATACTATGAAAAAAGTTCCACCATCCGGTATTTTACTTACCCAAACAAGGCGCCCGAATCCTTATGAAATGTCATATTGGAAAACCCAAGGCTACACGGTGTTTTACCAATCACTTCTAAAAGTCACCCCTTTGCCTGTTGAACCTTTAGATATTGACCCTCAAGCGATTGTTTTAACTTCCGGTAATGCTGCATCAGCCTTGGAGGATTCTGATTGGGATCGCACCATACCTGTTTTTGGCGTTGGTAGAGCAACTGCACAAATGGCCAAAGCCGCAGGATTTACCGATTGTTCTAGTCCATCAAATAAGCCTTACCCATCTGCGATTAATCTTTTAAATTGGATAATAAACACCTTAGAGCCAGAGGCAGGACCAATAGTTTTTGGCTGCGGCCGAGAGGTACGTCATGATCTGGCGCAAGATCTCAAAATAGCGGGATACACGACAAAAAAAGTTATTTTATACAACACGCAGCCCATCGATACATTTAGTAAAAATATTGAAATCGGTTTAAAAAATGGCTCTATCGATACTGTAGTTTTGCAATCCGAACAGGCCATCAAAGGATTTGCCACTCTATGCCATAAAAATAGCATTGCTTATCAAGACATTATCCTTAATGTGCCAAGCGATCATTTAAAATTAAGCGCTGCGGCCTTAGGATTCCTAAATATTAAACATAACCATAAAAGTCCCCACGCACAGAGAGGGCTCCAAAAAACAATAAAAAATTATTGATAATCATTAATTTTTTATTGATGTTTAAAAATTGTTGTGTAGAATAAGCTCATTAACAAAACTTTTGAGCATATATGAAAGATCTACAAAAACTAAGTGGTCGATTGAAATCGATATTTCACTTCTTAACCTACGCGATACCCCTTTTTATAGTATTTGCCTGGTTATTCATTGAATGGCCGCCTATCAATAAAATTGTCAGAACAGGGCTATTTTTAAGGCCCGAAATTTCTACGCCCGAGGGACTAGTTGATTTTTCAACAAGAGAATTACCTCTGCTATGCAAATTTATTGGGTGTTTTGGAATGCTGCTGGGATCTCTTCCTACAATACTCGGTTGTGCATTATTGAAAAAACTCTTTGAAAACTATCAAACAAGAAAAATTTTCTTAAGCAGTAATACGCAAATTTACAAAAAAATTGGCTGGCTAGCTTTTATCAAAGGAATTTTTACTATTCCGGTCAGCCAAACCCTTATGGTCCTTGCTGCAACTATTTCAAATCCCCCGGGACACCGGTATATTACCCTAGGTTTTGGCACTCCTAACTTTGAAGCCATATTGTGCGGTTTGATCATCGTCGTGATTTCTTTGGTGATGCAAGAAGCGCAAAAGCTTCAAGAAGAAAACCAGCTAACTGTTTAAGGAGATGTTATGCCTATTATTATCAATTTAGACGTTATGCTGGCCCGCCGAAAAATGAAGCTTCAAGATTTAGCTGAAACCGTAGGTATTACAGTGCAAAATCTATCAATTTTAAAAACAGGTAAGGCAAAAGCAGTCAGGTTTTCAACTCTAGAAGCGATATGTCATGCCCTCGATTGCCAACCCGGTGATATTTTAGAATTTAAGGAATAAAAATATTAAAATTCCTTTTTGTAACGCATGACGACTGCGTCTAGCGCATACCCAACCGGTTGGGGGTAATACCCCCTCCGCCTAGAAATTTCCTGAAAGCCTAATTTTATATAGAGATTAATCGCCACAACATTAGTACATTCAACCTCCAGAAAAAAAGAATGTCCTATTGGTGCTTTATTCAGCACCCATTCGCATAAAGATTTTGCCAAACCTTTCTTGCGATGCTCCGGGTAAACCCCAATTGTTAAAATATCCGTTGAATCATCAACTGCTGATATAAAAACAAAAGCCTGCCTGTTCATATGAAATCCCTCATATTTATCATCCCCAAGCATTTCCAACCATGGATCTTCCTTGCAAAAACATGCAGCAAATAATGGCTTGTACCAAGAAGCATCACCCTTGGTAATTGGCTCTGGTTTTATATTCTGGAGTTCTAACATAATAGGGTTCTGGTGCAGTCAGTAGTTCTGGATCAGGATGTTTAAAGTAGTAACCTATCAAAAGGCTAGCAATATTTTCAGGCTTCTGCCCCACATCTCCGCAAAATTTTTTGCCTTGGACTTTCAAGCTATCTATTTCCTCAGGGGTTATATACGTAGTCGCATTATCAATTTTTGTAAAATAATCCCCGCGGAAACTATCAATAGCTGGAATGGCCCCTTCGAATGATGCTTCAAGCAAATCAAGCGTGTTTGGACAAAAAAGTTTGGCTCCATAGCCTATTTTAAGACCAATTGCCGTAGCAAGCTGAATACGAATGCTAGTGAACGAACCTGGTCCTGTAGTGGTCGCAACTAATTTTGGAGGCCGGGGTAAAAATTCCTTTATAAGTGATATTAAAAGGGTAGCGTGGGTCTGGCCAACCTCAAGGAGTATAACTTGCTCTTTTAAGTTTTGTTCGTCGTGCCAAGCCAATTGAACAGAACCACTCGTTAATGCGAGGCCAAGAATAGCCATCTAAACTCGCTAGAATTATTATCTGGTACACAATAGCGCCATTATGTTCTTATAAAAAGCCATCTCATTTTATGACGGGTGGTTTTCTTTAGCTTTTTATTGACAAGATCTTTATTTTTAGGCTAAAAATGAATACTTTTAAAAACAAATTTATTAAGGACTTCGCATCAGATGACTAAGCGCATTTCTGCAAAACATAAGATAGACCGCCGATTAGGTGTGAATCTCTGGGGAAGAGCAAAAAGCCCATTTAATTCTCGTAACTACGGACCAGGTCAACATGGGCAACAACGCAGCAAACCTTCAGACTATGGTGTGCAGCTCCGTGCTAAGCAAAAACTAAAAGGATATTATGGAAATATCAGCGAACGTCAGTTTCGTCGCTTTTATCAAGAAGCAATCCGTCGTCGCGGAGACACTTCAGAAAATCTGATTGAGCTTTTAGAACGTCGTCTTGATGCAGTTGTTTACCGAATGAAATTCGTTTCTACTGTTTTCGCTGCACGTCAGATTGTTAACCATGGACACATTGCTGTTAATGGTAAACGCGTGAATATTCCTTCATACCTTGTAAAAGATGGTGATGAAATTTCAGTTATGCCAAGCATGAGAGAAAATGTTAATGTTCTTGCCGCAGCTGAACTTGCTGAGAGAGATATTCCTGATTATATGGATGTTGATTCAAAAGCTCAAAAAGGGAAATATATTCGCGGGCCCAAGCTTGCTGATGTTCCATACCCTGTTCAAATGGAACCACACCTAGTTATCGAGTTTTATTCACGTTAATTTTCTGATATTACTCGATTAAAGGGGGCAAACGCCCCCTATTTTTTTATCATTTTAAGGAGGCTTTATGATTAATCCTAGCCATCACGTACACGGTGAAAACTGCCATCATGATCATGACGAACATGATGAAGGACCAATTACTATTCACAATGATGCTGATTTTGAAGGAATGCGTAAAGCTGGAAAACTTGCATCACAAACCTTGGATTATGTTACACCTTTTGTAAAAGCCGGTATTACTACAGAAGAACTGAATACTCTTTGCCATGAGTACATTTTAAAAAATAACGCCACGCCTGCCCCCCTGGGCTATAGGGGATTTCCAAAGTCAATTTGCACTTCCGTTAACCATGTGGTTTGCCACGGAATTCCAGGGGCAAAAAAACTAAAAGATGGTGACATTCTTAACATTGACGTGACAGTTATTCTCGATGGCTGGTACGGAGATACAAGCCGCATGTTTGCTATAGGAAAAGTCGGAATTCGTGGCCGTAAACTGATTGATGTTACCTATGAAGCGATGATGCGCGGTATTGAAGTTGTAAAGCCAGGCGCTACCCTTGGTGATATTGGTCATGCTATTCAAAAATTTGCTGAATCAAATGGATTTTCAGTTGTTCGCGATTTTTGCGGCCACGGACTTGGACGTATTTTTCATTGCCCACCTAGTGTTGTCCATTATGGCAAAGCAAGTCATGGTCTTGAGCTCAAAAAAGGGATGTTTTTTACTATTGAACCCATGATCAATGCCGGAAAATTCGGCGTTAAAGTTCTTGAAGACGGCTGGACAGCAGTGACCAGGGATATGTCCCTTTCCGCTCAATGGGAACATAGTATTGGCGTAACAGAAACAGGATATGAAATTTTTACCGTAAGCTAACTCGGTAAGATTGCAATCACATCAACTGCTCACAAAGCTTGAAAATAGCAGGTGACTTAGGCACATTATGGATACCATTTTTTAATGAAGTTCCATGGCTGAATTTATTCATCTTCACGTTCACACGGCCTATTCTCTGGCTGAGGGGGCAATTAAGGTAAAATCCTTACCCCAACTTTGTAAACAGTTTGAGCAACCAGCCATTGCCATCACCGATACCAACAACTTGTTTGGTGCCCTTGAAATTGCAAGCCTGTGCGCGAGTTCTGGTATTCAGCCAATCATCGGATGCGCCTTAAATGTAAGGTTTAGCGAAACAGACGGAACGTTACTTTTACTTGTTGCATCTGAACAAGGTTATCTGAATCTATTAGATATCGTCAGCTATTTGTACTTGGGGGCCCCAAGCGAAAATGGAAAAGCATATATACCTGCAGAATACTTACAAGGAAGAACAGAAGGTTTAATAGCATTAACGGGTGGCGTTGAAGGTTTATGGGCTCAACTTTTAATAAAAAATTCGGAAGAAGCTGAATATTTCTTAGACCTACTTAAGATAAGTTTCTCGAATCATCTTTACATAGAAATTCAACGGCATGGAACGCCCCTTGAACAGGAACTTGAAGAAACGCTTATTGAAAAAGCCTATCTGCATAATTTACCTTTGGTGGCTACAAATAATGTTTATTTTTCAGATGCAAGTTATTATGAAGCACATGATGCCTTATTATGTATCGCTAGCAGTACGTATGTGACCCAAGACGACCGCCGCAGAGTAACGCCCCATCATTACTTTAAAAGCTCTCACGAAATGCAAGAATTGTTTAAGGATCTTCCTGAGGCAATTCACAATACTGTCGCAATCTCTAAGCGTTGTCGCTTTATGCCAACCATGCGTAATCCCATTTTACCTAGTTTTAACAGTCAAAATGGACGAAGCGAAGAAGAAGAATTAGTTTCTCAAGCTCAAGAAGGCCTAGAAAAGCGCCTACAAGAAGAAGTTTTTGCAAGACTTGCTCAAGAAAATCCCAAGGACATCCGTAAGCACTATCAAGAACGCCTCAATTACGAAATAGGTATCATAAAGCATATGGGCTTTTGTGGATACTTTCTCATTGTTGCTGATTTTATTAAATGGGCCAAAAGCAAGGGTATTCCTGTAGGTCCGGGTCGTGGATCTGGTGCTGGTTCCCTTGTTGCTTGGTCTTTAACCGTTACCGACATGGACCCCATTCAGTTCACATTAATTTTTGAGCGGTTCTTAAATCCAGAACGCCTTTCAATGCCAGACTTTGACGTGGATTTTTGCCAAGATCGTCGTGATGAGGTCATTCACTATGTGCAGGAGAAATATGGAGATGACCGGGTAGCCCACATTATTACGTTCGGTAAACTCCAGGCGCGTGCCGTTCTACGTGACGTTGGGCGTGTATTGCAGATTCCCTATCCAGTAGTTGATCGTATTTGTAAATTAGTACCTAATAACCCCGCTAGTCCAGTAACATTAGAAGAAGCAATTGAAATAGAACCAGCCATTCGCCAAGCATGCGAAGACGATGAAGCCATCGCAAAAATGGTTGAAATCGGTAAAAAGCTCGAGGGACTATATCGTCATGCGTCGACCCACGCTGCCGGCGTTGTCATAAGTGACAGACCTCTTACTCACCTAGTTCCTTTATTTAAAGACGAAAGCTCTCAGCTTCCAGCTACCCAGTTCAACATGAAATATGTAGAATCGGCAGGACTTGTGAAATTCGACTTCTTAGGCCTTAAGACCCTTAGCATTATTGAACACGCAAGTCAGATTGTCAGGCAATCTGTGCCTGATTTTACAATTCAGAAAATTGCCTTAGACGATCAAAAAACTTTTGAACTACTCGGCAACATCAATGTTGTTGGTGTATTCCAGCTTGAAAGTTCTGGTATGCGTGATGTCCTTCGGAAATTACGCCCAGACCGTTTTGAAGATCTTATTGCCTTAGTCGCATTGTATCGCCCTGGCCCTATGGATGATATTCCTCGCTATTTGGCATGTAAGCACGGAGAGGAAGCGGTTACGTTTTTACATCCATCCCTAGAGCCAATTTTAGCACCCACCTATGGGGTAATGGTTTATCAAGAACAAGTCATGCAAATTGCCCAAGTACTCGGTGGATATACCCTGGGAGCTGCGGACATGCTTCGCCGCGCTATGGGTAAAAAAATCAAAGCAGAAATGGATGCCCAGCGTGAAAAATTCACCAATGGCGCTATTGAAAAGGGAGTGAAACCCGATGTTGCATCAAAAATATTTGATCAAATGGCCAAGTTCGCAGGCTACGGATTTAACAAATCACACTCTGCACCCTATGCCCTTTTGGCCTATCAAACTGCCTACTTAAAGGCAAATTACCCTATTGCATTTTTTGCAGCTTCAATGACCGCTGATATGCATAATACCGATAAAATCAATGCCTACAGGCAAGACATGGTAAAAATGGGGCTAACCTTACTGCCACCAGATATCAATCATTCTTTCTCAAGTTTCACCCAAGAAAGAGACGCTGTCCGTTTTGGGCTTGGAGCCCTTAAAAATGTAGGGGGACAAGTTATTGATTCAATTGTAGACGTAAGAAGCAATAAGTTTTTTTCTACCATGACCAATTTTATTGAACGGGTTGATGCCAAGCACCTTAGCAAACGCTTACTAGAGAACTTGATAGGTGCAGGAGCTTTTGATTGCTTAGAACCCAATAGGCGCGCTTTGTTTGAATCAATCGAACACATCAGTTATATAGCATCGAAAAAAGCTGAAAAAAACAAAAGTGCGCAGCGTTCCCTATTTGGTGGGACAACTGAAAATTCAGTGCATTTCAAGCTTCCTGATGTTCCTAAGTGGGATATGTTAACGGGCCTGCAAAAAGAGTTTGATTCTCTTGGGTTTTATCTATCTGATCATCCCTTAAATGCCTACAAGCAAGATATTGATAAGTTACAATTAACCCCTTCTTCAATGTTTGCAAGCGTTTCCGCAAGTGGTATACGTGCCGCAGGCGTTGTTCTTACCACGACAGTTCGCACGGGCAAACGTGGTCAAAAATATGCCTTCTTAAGCCTATCTGATCAAGAAGGAACCTACGAGGTTACCTTATTCAGCGAAGTTTATAGCCAATCCCTAGAACTGCTAAAAGAAGGTAACCTGCTGGCGGTTGAAATTAACCTTAAAAAAGATAATGATCAACTGCGCCTCACTGCCAACAAAATTTATAACCTCAACGACCTACAACCTTTCACAAGCATCAATTTAAAAATATCGACAGATAAGCCCATCAAGGGTTTGCTCGATGAAATTCAAACGCTTCCTGCAGGATCATGCGAAATTCTGCTAGAATTCACCCAAGAAACCTTAGGTATTCCAGCAACCGTAAGCTTAGGTAAAAAATCTATCAACACCCAGGTTTACCACCAACTTTTAGCCTGGTGCGACTAGTCTGCTGTCATATCTCTAAAAAATTGTTTGAGATATTTTGAAGAACTCTCAATTTCTATTGCCTACAAACCTCAAAAACTATGTGCAGGTTATATTCCAGATAAAGAACAATAAATACATTTATGCGCGAAGAATAATAGGTTATTTTTTGATCGTCAATTTTTTTGTAATTTTGTTTCATTAAAGAAACATTATCAAGTGAATAATAATATTTTTAATTAGGGTTTTCTAATTTTCCCTGACAAAACATCTATTACACCGTGAATGAACGAAACGTCTTTCTTTTCAAGAAAGCCCTTTGCGACTTCGAGGTATTCATTAATGATAACCGGGGTTGGAACCCCAGTAGCATGAGTTAACTCGTATAAAGCACATCTTAACACTGATCTAGTAAGACTTGGTAACCGGTCAATTTTCCACTGGTCAGTTAGATGCTCAGCTATCTGACCATCAAATGCGGTTAGATTTTTTGCTAAAAATTCTGTGATTTCTTTAAAAAATTCAAAATCAGGTTCCGTGGTGCCTTTTATATCTTCAGCAAACCGAGCTTGCAAAAATTGACGAACGACATCTTGCCTATCATCAGGATTTTGTTCCATCTGATATACTGCTTGAACTGCAGCTACACGTGACAAATGACGCGCACTGCCGTATATCTTTTGAGTTTTTTCAAACACTGGTTATGCTGCTGCAGCAAAAGGTACGTTATATAGTTGATGGCGGAGCATCATTAAATTAACCAACGATTGAACAGCTAGTTGAATCTTTGAAGTATATCTCGTAGCTGCTTGTCCAAGCTCTTCACCTTCTTTTTCAAAAGTCATAACAGTTGAAAGAGGTAACCCTGCATCAGTTGCTAAATCGAGTAATTTTTCAGAAATAGCATAGTGAGTTTGCTCAGCTACATCGCCTTTATAATCTAGCCCTAGGACTAAATATCCGTCAGGTGTCCTAAGGTTAGCGCTATCCTGATTATGAGCGGCATCTAATAGCATACGAAGCGCTAAAGGAAGATCAGCACTACTAGGCACTGTCACCCTACTAAAGGTTATGCCTTGTTGTGTCAGTGCACCAACAGCAATATTATACCATTGCTCTGTAATGTCAGGAAAACGTCTGCTTTCTAGAATTACGACATGTGGTTGATGCATAAGATCCTCTAATGTACAAGTATCTGAACATTACCGAACTGGTGTTTGTTTAGTCAATGGAAGATTTGACTTCTATACTGTTCATTTTTGAAGTGTCATTGATTTTCACAATGATTTTGTAACATCACTCTAAAGAGTGATATCTTTTCTAAAAATGACAGCGCTACAGCTGTTCTTTTTATAGTTTTAGAGGTAGTATTTTTTAATGGTAAGTTTTTCCAAGCGATTTAGATTTTAAGTGTTACAGCGGCTGCATTTTTCTGGAATTTTCTTAATTATTATATTAATTGGATGCGGAGTTGGACTTCTTTTTGCAGTAGACCCTGTACAAATGACGCTGCTGTTTTTGTGTTTTTTGGGTCTTGGAGCATATTTACCTGTATTTTTCCGCGAATCAGAAAAACAACAACAAAACAACCTTTTAATTCATGAATCGCAAACTCTTCATCAAGCATTTGAGCAATTTAGTGAATATGCAATTTTTTCAATTGATGGGCAGCTAATAAAAAGCTCACACCCTCACCTTTACCCAACACTCAACGAATTCCTTCTAAAACTTGATAAAAAGTTTGAAAAAAGTGAACAGTGGCCAAAGCTTAGACGCTGGGTTGAGGAACTTCATATGGGGGAATTACTCTTAAGATTTTCTCAAAATAGCAAAGACAGTCAACGAATTTTACTAGCCAGGGTCTTACCACAAGATTGTTCACATTTTCCCATAAAATCTATTTTTATAGGGTTTGAAGATGTAACCTTACTTTTTCAAGAAACAGAAAATATTCAAGCTGATTTTACAAATTTAGAACGATTTATTGATAATGCACCTTTTGGCGTTTTTTACCTTAATCGCGCAAGGCAGATTGTAGCATGCAATCAAACTTTTTGTGACTGGCTAAAGCAAACAAAACAAGAAATTATCAACAGCAGAATTGAACATTTGCTCGATGGTATCGACGATTGGCAATCAGCAAAGATTAAAATAATTCAAGCAAAACCATTTCGTCATTCCCCTTTTAAGGCTATCTGGTTTCCTCCTACCCTAGCATCAGCCACTGGAGCTTCTATTGTTTGCAGAATCGACGGATTAACCATTGAAGCAAACAGCCAAAATACTACCGCTGAAGAAACTTTCTTGAAAGCTTCTATACCCGCGGTCATTATTCATCGGTCTGGTAATATCGTGAGTTTCAATCAAGCATTCCATGGGCTTATTGAAGTCGCCCTGCCCCAACAAAACGTGAGTATAAATTCAAGTTTTCTAAATTTATTAAACCAAAGCTCTCAAACGCAGCTACTCGACACCTTAAAAACAAATATTTTTGCACCCGTTGAATTAGCGCTTCAAGGGGCTAAAACCCACTGCATTGCATATTTAAGTCAAATAGATAAGGATCGCGATGAATATCTACTGCAGCTCATGGATATATCTCAACAAAAACGTTTAGAGCAGCAATTTATTCAGTCTCAAAAAATGCAAGCAGTTGGTCAACTTGCTGGTGGTATTGCTCACGATTTCAATAATCTGCTAACTGCCATGATTGGATTTTGTGATTTGCTGTTGCAACGCTACATGCCAAATGATCCATCCTACTTAGACGTTTCTCAGATCAAGCAAAATGCGAACCGAGCTGCAAACTTAGTACGGCAGCTTCTTGCTTTTTCAAGGCAACAAACCCTGCAGCCTAGAATTGTTAATATAACCGATGCCCTGGCTGAGTTATCTGCCCTGCTTCGTCGTTTAATAGGTGCACGAATTGATCTCGATGTTATTCATGGACGAGAAATTTGGCCAGTTAAAGTTGATGTTAGCCAATTTGAGCAAGTTATAATCAACTTGGCTGTAAATTCAAGAGATGCCATGCCTGATGGTGGAAAACTTGTGATAAGAACAAACAATGTGCAAAACGCAAAACCAATTCAAGTCGGTCATGAGATAATGCCGATTGGTGATTTTGTAAGCATCGAAGTAATTGATACAGGAAGCGGCATTGCCGAAGAGAATCTAGAACATATTTTTGAACCATTCTTTTCGACAAAAGAAGTTGGTGCAGGAACCGGGCTTGGCTTGGCAACAGTTTATGGAATCGTCAAACAAACCGGCGGGTTTATTTTTGTAGAAAGTGAAGCAAAAAAAGGCACAACTTTCAAAATATGCTTGCCACGTTACAACGGGACTCTAGACGCCTATGCACTGACTACTGAAACCCATAAAGGAGATTTAAGTGGTTCAGGTACTGTTTTATTGGTGGAAGATGAAGATGCCGTGCGTATGTTCAGCGCCCGCGCCCTCAGAGAAAAAGGGTACAATGTAATCGAAGCGTCAAATGGTGAAATTGCCCTTGAAACGATAAAACAAGGAATACATTTTGATATCCTTGTAACAGATGTTGTTATGCCCCATATGGATGGCCCTGAATTAAATAAAAAAGTCAGAGAGATAATTCCAAATTTAAAAACTATTTTTATATCTGGTTATACAGAAGATGCGTTCCGCAAGAATTTAGATGATGATACCAACATCCATTTTTTGCCCAAACCATTTACCTTAAAGGATCTTGCTGCTAAGGTCAGAGATGTTTTAGATAGTTAAAGTTGAAGAATTAATGGAACCACGCGCCGATAAATCAAAAGCTTTGGAAGCTGCCCTTTCTCAAATTGAACGTGCCTTTGGAAAAGGCTCTGTTATGCGCCTTGGACAACGTGAAAGCGCTGTAGAAGCGGATGTTGTCTCTACAGGATCACTTGGTCTCGATATTGCCCTTGGAATAGGCGGATTGCCCAGAGGACGCGTCATTGAAATTTATGGGCCAGAATCTTCTGGTAAAACCACCCTTGCCCTACATATTGTTGCTGAAGCGCAAAAATCAGGCGGTATTTGTGGATTTGTCGATGCAGAGCATGCCCTTGACCCAAGCTATGCCCGTAAGCTTGGCGTGAATATTGATGAATTACTTATTTCTCAGCCAGATACCGGTGAGCAAGCCCTTGAAATTGCGGACACCTTGGTGCGCAGTGGTGCGGTAGAAGTTCTGGTTATCGACAGTGTCGCAGCGCTTGTGCCTAAAGCAGAGCTTGAAGGCGATATGGGTGATTCGCACATGGGATTACAAGCTCGTTTGATGAGCCAAGCCTTACGTAAATTAACCGGTTCTATTTCCAAAACCAATTGTATGGTGATTTTCATCAACCAAATTCGCCAAAAAATTGGTATCATGTTTGGCAACCCCGAAACAACTACCGGTGGAAATGCCCTAAAATTTTATGCATCAGTGCGCCTTGATATACGCCGCGTTAGCAGTTTGAAGGATCGAGATCAAATCGTAGGTAACCAAACTCGCGTAAAAGTTGTTAAAAACAAAATGGCGCCACCTTTCAAGGTTGTTGATTTCGATATTATGTACGGCGAAGGCATTTCAAAAGCTGGTGAGTTAATTGATCTAGGTGTTAAAGCCAACGTTATTGAAAAAGCAGGATCCTGGTATTCACACGGTAGCACACGTATTGGTCAAGGCAGAGAAGCTGCCCGTCAGTATTTAAAAGATAATCCTGATGCTGCACAACAAATTGCTAATGCCATTCGTGAAAACTCTGGCCTCGTTGCCGATGGCATGATAGGCACCGCAGAAGTTAGTACAGGCGAATAGTTAAGTGTGACATCTTTTAAGAAAAACCCCCGCTTTAGACGGGAGTTTTTTTAAGAATTAGCGGCGGCGAAACTTTTTAATTTTAGGATTTTGCCGACTGAGGCGGATTGTTCCTACGTTTCAACTCAGGTTTTTCGCCTGGATCGCCCGCTTTAGCCTCTCTATCTTCTGTTTTTATACCTTTTTGACGTTCAATTGTAGGCTTTTCGCCAGCAGCAACTAAGTTTGCTGAAAAGGCAAGAGTCGAAATAAAAAGCGCCAAAGCTAAATTTTTATTGGTAATCATGATAATATCCTTTCAAATAATAGTCGTTAACTATTATAATATGGATCATATAAGTTAAATATTTATTAATTTGATTTCTTTTTTCGTCTTGAAATTATAATTATAAAAAAACAGCTTAAACAAGAATTTTCAATCTGCTACGATCTCAGCTTTTTTAAGCAGATTCCCCCACAACAGGCTGCGAAGCGTCTTCCTGCGCGACAACTGATTCGTTGGACTGCGGCTGACTAGTAGCATCACCTGAATCAGGTGCATTTTCCGGTTGTTTCACTTTAACGTGGTTAACGACTTTCTTAACGCCACCAACATTACGAGCGATTTCCGTAATACGATTGATTTCTTCTTCGCTCTGGCCTATGCCAGTAACGTAAACCACGCCATTTACTGTATCGATTGTATAATTTAGGGAATAAATATCTTTTTCAAACAGCATACTTGATCGAATACGCGTGGTGATCCAACCATCGTTCGTTATGGAGCCTAGGCTTTCTTCCCCTTCGGTTTCGATGTCATTAACGACGTTTTTTACACCTTCAACATTTTTTGCCAAGCGTTCAGCATCTGCTGGCCATTGCGGATTAGATACAACGCCCGTTAAATACACTTCTTGATTTTGCACTGTCACAGAAACTTTTGCAT
Organism: uncultured Alphaproteobacteria bacterium; assembly: GCA_903874955.1. Lineage (GTDB taxonomy): Bacteria > Pseudomonadota > Alphaproteobacteria > Paracaedibacterales > CAITNM01 > CAITNM01. Next base: position 17,192 of record CAIQTY010000045.1, read on the forward strand.
GTAAATCGGCGTTAAAATTATAAAGATTCATTTTTACTTTTGCACGTATATTAGAGTCGGAAACCGTTCCACCAATGCCCTTTTCGCTGGTAGCAACCATTCCTGCCGCAGCTCCTCCACCAATTATAAGGGGCGCGATGCAACCGCTAAGTAACAATGCCGTTGATAAAAAAACTAACTTAATTGGAGACTTCAGAGATCCATGCATTTTTGTAATACTTTATATCATTTCCTGGTGATACTAAAACAACATCGAAACGTTGGAAAGGGGTATGTTTACTATAATATTCATGCTTAGCTATCCACCACTGAAGTGCATGCTGAATTCGATTTTGCTGATTAGGCCTAATGCTATAAGCTGCTTCATTTGCAGTTTTTCGGTATTTTACTTCAGTAGCTACGATTGTTTCGCCATCTTTCATCAGCAAATCAATTTCACCAAACGGTGTTTTAAGGCGTTTAACCAAACACACCATGCCTAGATTTTCTAAGTGCTTAAGGGCCCGCGCCTCCGCATGAATCCCCCTTACATACGCTGTAATGGTTAAGTTGTTTTCCAAGATGTTACATTAAAATATTTTTTATATTTTAAAAAATAATGATTAATATTTCATTTTTAAAATCAGGATATTGACCTCTGATTAATTTGACAAATTGCTATGCTGGTATTTTTTAAAAATTGGCGTAGAATTAAACAATAAGTAGTTTGGAAACTGTCCATGGTTCTTGACGCGTATTTTCCTATTCTGATTTTTTTAAGTGTTGCATTCGGCTTTGCGACATTACTTTTAGGTCTTTCATGGATTAGGGGAAAACGTAATACCTATGCCCAAAAAATAGCACCATACGAATGCGGTTTTGATGCTTTTGATTCACCACAAAAAAATGCTCGCCGCCAATTTGATGTACAATTTTATTTGGTAGCTATACTCTTTATTATTTTTGACCTAGAAATAGTTTTTCTATTTCCATGGGCAATATCCCTCAAAACTATTGGTTGGCCTGGTTTTTGGTCAATGATGATTTTTCTTAGTATTTTAACAATTGGATTTATTTACGAATGGCGCAAAGGCGCGCTTGACTGGCGGTAAAACATGACATCAAGACTTGAAGATTTAAAAGCCTACTTGCCAGAATCGATGCAAAATGAAAAAGATCTATTTCAGTCAATAAATCATGAAATTTCAGATAAAGGATATATTTTAACAAAGCTCGATCAAGTGGCGGCGTGGGCTCAAAGCAGCTCCTTATGGCCAATGACATTTGGTTTGGCCTGCTGCGCTGTTGAAATGATGCATAGTGCTGCAAGCCGTTATGACCTTGATCGATTTGGACTTGTGTTCAGGCCAAGCCCCAGGCAATCAGATGTTATGATTGTAGCAGGAACATTAACAAACAAAATGGCCCCAGCACTTCGCAAAGTTTACGACCAAATGCCAGAGCCTCGCTGGGTTATTTCTATGGGAAGCTGTGCCAATGGCGGTGGCTATTATCATTATTCCTATTCGGTAACCAGAGGCTGCGACAATATTGTACCTGTCGATGTCTATGTTCCAGGATGCCCCCCAAGCGCTGAAGCGCTTGTATACGGGATTATGCTGCTTCAACAAAAAATCATAGGGAAAATTAGCTAATAATTTTTTCCTGTATACCACCAAATCTATTAAATTATATTTGACGATTTTAAAAAAACGAGTATTATCACCTAACGCCCCTGTGGTGGAACTGGTAGACGCGGCAGACTCAAAATCTGTTGTCCTAGGACGTGGGAGTTCGAGTCTCCCCGGGGGCACCAAAGTTTAGGGCTTATTAATTTTCTTAAGATAATATTTATTCTAAAAGTTTTAATTTGAGGATCTCAATGCGCCGCAAAGCGAATCAGATGATTCGATATATTTTTCCAATAATCTTTGTTGGTTTTGGACTTTTTATAATGGCTGATTCATCAAAAGAAAATGAGAGAGTTCAGGAATCAACCCAGCCTGAAGAGACATCAGTCAATGTATCTGACAAAACGCAGGCAAAAATGCTAAAGCTTGTATCACATAACCCAGAAACACAAGCACGCCTTTTTGTAAATGCGGCTGATGCCGTTCAAGAAGCAGACAAAATTTCCCTAAGTAATCCCCTTGGAACTTTTGAAAAACCTGAAGGAAAAGCTTCTTTAACTGCAGCACAAGCATCGTACTATGAAAAAGACGCTGAAGTTCATTTTTTGGATAAAGTTAATTTCAGTCACCATTCGGGTTTAGAGGCAAAAACCAATCAGGCGATCCTCAATACACAAACCCAAGATATTAAAGGCAATCAGGGCATAGAAGCCAGTCACCTTAATAACACTATCACGTCTGAATCTTACGAGATAAGACAGCAAAATAATATTATACAATTTAATAAAAATGTAAGCCTAAAAATACCTCGGTAGCTTGTCAAAACCCGCACAAGACAACCTTATTTTACAGCCAGAGCATAATTCTTTTCAGACAGGTGTAAATTTTGCGCCTGCAATCAAAAAAGTAGACGCGCAAAAGAAAATGAAATATCCTCAAAATTTCGATTTTAAAAAGAAATTATGATGCTATTTGTTGCCGTTACTTTTATTTTCTTTTTAGCTGGAATGGAAATCGATATATTTATTCCAAGCTATCCTGAATTGCAGCAAGAATTTAATTTATCGCCTGCAAAAGTCCAGCTATGCTTGAGTTTAAATTTTGTAACGTACTGCATTGGATCTTTATATGCTGGTGCACTTGGTGATCGATATGGCCTGCGAAGAGTAATTTTATACGGACTCGCAATCTTTGTAGCAGGAAGTATTGCCTGTTGTTTTGCAACAAATTTCACTTACATTTTAGCAGGAAGAATTCTACAAGGACTTGGCATGGCAGCACCTGCTTCCCTTGGTTACGTCGTCATCGCAGAACGCTACTCTCCTGAGAAACAAGCATCATTACTCGGTACACTGAATGGATTTATAACCATTGCGATGGCTTTTGCTCCAGTGATCGGAAGTTATGTCGCAATCTACGCTGGGTGGCGAGGAAATTTCACAGTATTGTTGGCCCTAGCCACGACCGCATTTATTTTTTGTTTTTTCCTGCTCCCTCAAGATCATCGCAAAAGTGAGCATGTCTCTTTGTCTTTAAAGACTTATCTGCCTCTTTTGCAGTCAAAAACTTTTTTAAAATACCTATTGGTTATTTGTGCTTACATCTGTTCCTATTGGACATTTATCGGTATGGGGTCAATTCTCTACGTTGAAGGATTTGGTGTGTCACTGGAAAATTTTGGTTTTTACCAAGGAGCAATAGCAGGTTCATTTGCTGTCATTAGCTTTTTAAGCCATAAATTCTTAACTAAGTTTGGTCACCCAAAATGTTTTAAGGTCGCCGTTATTGCAATTACTGTAATCGGTTTTTTCATAGGCATTGTGGCAATATCAGGAAATTCTAATCCTAATATAATCACTGTTTTGATGTGCTTATTTGCCCTGCCTATGGTTTTTCCAGCCAATATCTTATACCCCTTAATCCTAGATCTTATCCCAGAAACAAAATCGAGAGCAGCAGCCTTAGTTAATATAACAAGGTTAGTAGGTTCCGCGATATGTATTGAAGGTATTAGCTACTTTTACAACGGAAGCTTTTTGCATTTGGGCGTGCTGATTTTTGGTTTTTCATTAATAGGCGTATTCTTTGCAAAATCGCTGAGCTATTGGAAAACTACAAACAACTAAGCTCGTGAAGGCTGTCTGAAAGAATTTTCGTAAGTTCGGAAAGGTCGTTTTGCTCAATAGTAGCTCCACACCATATTCTGAAACTTGGCTTTGAATTAGCGTGATTAACAATATCAAAAGCTTTACCAGCATCAGCCAAAGACTTAGCTATTGCCCTATATTCGTCAAAAGTTTTAAATTTGTCGACATAAAAACAAACCGCACCACCTTTTGCTTGTAATTCTGGCGTTGTCATGGCCGTTAAACCAGGAGTGTTTCTTACCCATCCATAAACAAATGAGACATTGTCAGCAGCTTTTTTATACAAAGCTTTCGCTCCCCCCAAACTATCAACCCAGTCGAGAGAAATTTCAACATCGGCCAACGCCAGCATTGAAGGCGTGTTTAAGGTTAAACCATCGAAAACCCCATAATTTACTTTTTCACCAAGCCACAAGCTTAAAATTCTTGGAATAGGCCAAGTTGGTTTATATGTCTCTAAATGCTGTATAGCTCGAGGACTAAGGGCTAGCATGCCATGAGCAGCTTCACTTCCCAGGCCTTTTTGCCACGAGAAAGCAACTGCATCAAAAGCTGAAAATGGTATGTCAAAGCAAAAAGCCGCAGCAGTTGCATCTGCCAGAACTAAGCCATCGCGATCTTTATTAATCCAATCGGCATCAGGATATGCTACACCAGTAGTAGTTGCACTAATTGTGATGATCAAATCTCTTGAAGGATCATACTTTAAAGCTGGCAGTTCACCATATTCCGATTCATAAATTTTCGAATCAATCTTAAGCTCATGCTGAACATCAAAGGCCCATATCTTGCTGAACACATCCATAACATGGATATCTACGCCGCGACGACCTAACAAACACCACATCGCTGCTTCAATGGCACCTGTTGCTGACGCGGGAACAATCGCAAGTTTGTAATCATCAGGGATATTTAATAATGCTTTTTGTCTTTCAATAATTGACTTTATGTGCTGCTTCCCGACATCGCTACGGTGAGACCGATGTAAAAAAGGTCGGTTTAGCTTTTCAAATGACCACCCAATATGCTTAACACAAGGACCTGAACTGAAATAAGGCCTCATACTCATACTTATCCTTTTTCAAATAAATATCTTAACGTTTGTCCCATTCTACTCAAAAAGATCGACCTTGTAACATCCTTATTAACCACCAAAGGAATCACGACAGGATTAGCAAAATCTGGGTGCGTTACGATAACCTCTCCAACTTGATCACCTGCTTTAATAGGCGCCACTAATACATCAGCATGTTTTACAACAGCTTTAACCTGACTGATTCGATTGCGATGCAAGGTCAAAACATGGCTCTTCGGTTCCACTTCAATAGATTCAACAGATCCATAACGCACCGGCAAGCTCATGATAGGTTGATTTTTAGGAACTATTGTATAGTTACCAAAAGTTCCGAATCCCCATTGCAACAGTCGGTATGACTCCTCACCACGTTGTTTAGCCGATTTCAAACCACAGACCACCAAAAATAATCTTCGTCCATTTTGAACGGCAGAGGCAACCATGCCGTATCCTGCTCTCTCAGTATGGCCTGTTTTAATGCCGTCACACCCTATATTTTTAGTTAACAAAAGATTTCTGTTTTGTTGATGAATACCACGATAGGTAAAATCTATCTCTTTATGAATTCCGTACCATTTTGGGAATTCTTCGAACATTTTTTTGCTCATCAGGAATAAATCATAAGCTGATGTAAGATGGCCCTCTTCTGGTAATCCGCTTGCATTCTTAAAATTAGTTTGCTTACAACCCAATTCCCTTGCAACGTGCGTCATATCAGCTGAAAAAGCGCTTTGCGTACCCCCCAAATATTCTGCTAAAGCGACTGCGGCGTCATTTCCCGAAACAATGATTAATCCTTTTAAAAGTTCTTCTATCGTAACCTGATCGCCCACTTCCAAAAACATATCGCTACTGCCCTTTTCGATTTTTCGAGCATTTCGCGAGATGGTAACCATTGATTCTGGCTTAACACGACCCTCATGCATGGCTTTCATAACCATATAAGCCGTCATGATTTTTGTCATTGAAGCCGGCTCTAATTGTTCATTAGCGTTTTTTTGTAATAAAATTTTTCCTGATTGGTAATCAATAAGAAGCGCATGCGTAGAATCAACTTCTACGCCATATGGCTCTAGAATATTACTTTTAGCAGGTTCTACTTTCGGCTCACCTTTTTTTGGCTCTTTTGGTGCTCTTATAGCTTTTTGGGGCTTTTTAAATTTGATCTTCTTAAAAATTGGCTTTTTAACTTTTGCTGTTACATCAGCGACAGTAGCGCAAAGAAATACAATCAATAAAAACTTAAATTGTAACATTTTAATCCTTTATCATTATCGATTGATCATAACCTTTTGCTTTGCACTGCCCTAAAATCTGCTGCGCTGCTTTCGGATCACTCAACGGCCCAAGTCTTACACTATAGAGCATTTGGCCGCTTGGATGAAGTATTGACTGCACTGAGGCATTCCAGTTTTTTGGTAAACTGCTGGCAACTTTTTGAGCATTAGCTTTTTGCACATAGGATTCCCCTAAACTAACGTAGGATTTAATAATTTTCCCGGCTTTAGGTAACTCAGTTTTTGCCCCAGCCGCCAGAGTTTCAGTGGCCACAGTATCTAAAATATCATCGATACTTGCTGACTTCACTGGCGGTTTTACTTCAGGTAGCTTTTTTGGCATTATTTTTTCAGGTTTGCTTGGAGGCACACTTCCAACAGTCTCTGCACCTGAATGATTACCCGCTATCTCCTCAGCATAAACTTGTTGCCAAGTTCTGCCATCTCTCATTTTTCCACTTTTATTGCCATGCTTTGCTAAATAATCAGAAAGGGATCGACTTTCATCAGGAATACTTTGGACCCTTACAGTGACAAGTCCTTTGCTATAGCTGCCGAGCGCTTTTGCCGCGCCAATACTTAAATCTATAATTCTACCCTCGTAGACAAATGGTCCCCTATCATCAACAACAAGTTTTATGGATTTGCCATTTTGAAGATTAGTAACCTTTACAACCGTTGGAAGGGGCAGCGTGCGGTGCGCAGCTGAAATACCATGCATGTTAAAGGCCTCCCCATAGGGTTTGGGTTTTCCGTGGAAGCCAGGACCATACCAAGAAGCAAGACCCGTTTGATCGTATTCATAGAACTTTTGTGGGTGATGCCACTCTCCCCTACAGAAGTAGCTATTTGTTGAGCCCTTGCCTATGCCACCAATTGAGGTGCGCGGTCCTGAAGGCCCACCACCACCGCAACCGACCAACAATAAAAATAAAATTATTGTAAAATGCAAGGAAATATAAAAGTTTTACATTGAGTAATTATTTATAGTCTTTTTTATTTACTTCTCACAACCCATAAAGTGCATTTCTTGTCCAGGTTAGATAGTGGCAAAATAGCTCTTAAAATTTGACTATTCTACAGTTAATATCAACAATTTTAACCCATACCAAATGGTTCTGGAAATATAAAAAAACAACACCCACAAAATACCGCTCTATTGCGCATAATTTTTTAACCTCATCTTTACCACTTTTGGGCCATTCTGAACCCCTAATTCCCATAATTTGGGTGGGGGAGGTGGTGGCAAATACTTACCACAAAATGTTTAATAATCCGTTAAAATCAATTGCTTGAATGCATTTTTTCTCAAGGTTGTTCCCTCTTATGTCCTCCTATAGCCCACCCTGCAGGCCAATCTCTGCCTCATTCCTTTATGGGACATCATAAAATTTGTGGGCTTTTTGTGGGCCATGCTACGGTTTTATCAGATGAAAAAATAAAAAACCTGCCCTATGGAACTTTTATTAAACCTATTCAAAAAACTAAGTTTTAA
>CAIQTY010000046.1 GCA_903874955.1 uncultured Alphaproteobacteria bacterium
AGTCATTATTTTTATTGCAGACAGCTGGAGACGAAATTGGCAAGGGATCATCCCGTTATTAAGCTTCCCGGATGATATCCGCAAAGCTATTTCTACGACAAATGCCATCGAGGCGATTAAGCGGCAGATCAGGAAACTCGTTAAAACTAAAGGTGCATTTTCTATTGATGACGCGGTTTTTAAGCTGGTATTGTTAGCTTTGCAAAATGCTGCTAAAAAGTGGACAATGCCAATCAGAGAATGGAAATTGGCCTTAAACCAATTTGCTATACTCTTCTAGCTTTTACACAGTTATTATGACAGCCTCACAAAAAATTAATTGCTCCATTCACTTTTCAAGGGGGATGTAACGCAAATGTATTTAACGTCTGGTTGGAGCAGATTTTGCTGCCAAGCCTTCCTAAACGAGAGATCTTATTGAAGCTGCTGGATGTCGCTTACTCTTTCTCCCTACATATTCTCCAGACCTCAATCCTATTCAACATTATTGGCACACTCTGAGAAATCTAAACTCAAACCTCTCATTCAGCATAATCAATCAAATCTACAAAAACTTATAGGTGCCTGTCTACTAACTATATAAGAAAATACTATAGTCTCCCTTTAACTTGATCAGAGGGTCCGTGAAACGAATCTATCCTGCGAATACTCTGCTTAAGCCCGAGTAAAACTCTAGTGGTGGTGAGTATTTTTCTTTATTTTTCAAACTTTTTGGGCATGTCTAATACCGAACTGGGGTTGATAGATGAATCAGCCTTTTTGATATAACCAGTAAGGCTCAATAGCATTGAGATGCATAGAAATCTGTCGCCATCCTTGATGCTCGTAAAAACCCTTAGCACTTGGGTTATCTATTGCAATTTTGAGCGTAATCGGAAACGAAAGCATCTCTTCTGCTGTTTGTAATAGTTTTTTACCTACCCCCTGTCCTTGAAAGAGGGAGCCTACAAATAAGTTATGAATGAAATTTTCCTTTGGATAGATTGAGGCAAATCCAGCAATGACCCCTTGAAGTTCTGCAACCCAGACCTGATCTTCTGCGGTTGATTTCTTGTAATCACCTATATGAAATTCGCTTTCTGGTCTGTTTACAAAAGTCTGCTTGCGGGTAATGTAAAATAATTCTTCCAGTTGTGGGATATCTATTTGTTTTGCAATGCGAATATTGATCATCAGTATTTCAATTGAAGCTGAGAATTAAAAACTCCGCAATTGCTGCGGAGTTCCACTGTAGGTAATTAAGTAAAAGAGATTTTTACCGAGATGGACGTTTGCTTGCCGATCTATTTTGAGGCTTAGCAGAAAAAGGACTTTTTGAGGCTACGCCCAAAATACGTCTTGGTTTTTCTGAACTCGGTTTTGCAGGTCCAGATTTTGAAAAGCTTGAACGCTTATCTGCTGTAAAATCAGTACCTTGTGAGTCAGCTCTTCTTGAAGAAAAATCCCTGCCTTTACCGGCAAATCCTCTGCTTTGCCCCCCCTCGGAAGCACCAAAACTTTTTGCACCATCACGGCGAGCCCCAAAACCTTTGCCTTTAGAAGCAAATCCGCCCCTGCTTGGAGCACCCTCAGCGCTTGAAAATTCTGCGGCTCTTGGGGCATCACTACTTGAACCAAAACCTCTGCTTTTCCCAAAACCACTTCTGCTTTGACCACCTTCAGCACTTGAAAATTCTGCACTTCTTGCACCATCGCTGTTAGCTCCAAAGCCCCGACTTCTTCCACCAAAACCGCCACTCTTTGAATTTCCAGTTTTAGGACCTGCAAAGCGATCACTTCCAAATGGTTTTTTTCTTCTTTCATTATTAGCGAACGGATGAGCACCGCTGAAAGAATTTGCAGCCCTTGCTGGTCTACCAGAATTATTTGATGATCCTGAATTACGGTTAGAACCTTCATGTGCCTTAGGATTCATGTATCGTTCAATGGCATTCCATTTTTTTGCATCTTGTGAAGTTACGAAACATAGGGAAAATCCTTCTGCTCCAGCGCGTCCTGTGCGGCCAATACGGTGAATGTAATCCTCAGGACAAGGAGGAACATCGTAGTTAATGACATGCATCAGGTGAGGAATATCAAGACCACGTGCAGCAATATCGGTTGCTACCATGACACGGCACTTTCCCTGGCGGAAAGAACGAATAACACGTTCGCGTTGATGCTGGCGCAAATCTCCATGAATAGCGGTTGCTGTATGATCTTCTTTACGGAGAGCTTCAGCCAAACGATCTGCATTCATTTTTGTTTTTACAAAAACAAGAACGGTTCCATCGCGTTGATCAAGCTCTTGAAGAAGGCGGTTATATTTTTCTTTCTCACTAATGTTAACAATTTCTTGTTTGATTTTTGGAATCGGCAGGCTTGCAGAACCAACAGCAATACGCTTTGGATCATTTAGATATTTAGCAGCCAGTTTTTCAATTGCCGGAGCAATCGTTGCTGAAAACATTAAAGTTTGACGTTTGACAGGAAGTTTAGAAATGATGTGATCTAATTGAATACCAAAACCCATATCAAACATGCGGTCTGTCTCATCGAGCACGAGACATTCTAATTGATCAACACGCAGGGTGCCGCGCTCTAAATGGTCGATCACGCGACCAGGCGTACCGATCACAACCCTTGGACGTGATTTTAACTGCATCAATTGCTTTGGATATGGCTCTCCACCAATAAGTAACGCAGCATTAAAATCTCTTGAATCACCCATTAGGCTTTTTAGTGTATTCATCACCTGCTGAGCAATTTCACGAATTGGCGCAAGCACTAAGGCTGTGCTATTCGGATTTTCAAGAAGGTGATGCACCAATGGAAGCGTAAAAGCCAAAGTCTTTCCGGTACCTGTTTGCGCAGAACCCAAAATATCATGTTTTGCAAGAGCAAGAGGGATTGTTTGTGCTTGTACTGGTGTAGGTTTTGTTAAACCCATTTTGTTTAGTGATTGTATAAGTGATTCTGGCAATGCCAGTTCATTAAATGAATTCATTGTAAAACTCCATAAAAACGTTTATCTAAAAACCACCTCATGGTGGATAGAAATTTATCCATACCCCCAATTCTGGGGTTTTCGGTACGGTGAACAGATAACGCTTTTAAAAAGCTTTTGGAAGTTGCCAAATAACCCTGCTAAATTTTTTGCAGGTGAGGAAGCGGAATCGGAACCTAAAATTTCATTGTAAAACTAGCGCATATTAAAAAATAATGCAACAAGAAATAATCTTTATATTCAAATGATTTATTATTAATCAAATATAAAATTACCCTTTTTTAGTCGGCGTCACCTTAAGATCATTCTTATCAAGATCAACTTGGATTTCATAATCCGCACTCACATTAGTACGGTGGTCTCCTGGCGTTGTGTACCTTGCAAACATCAAGGCAATAACACCTGTGCTACTTGCAGGTGTAATATCTAAACTTGCCGTTGAATCGGGAACAACATCAATACTAAATACATCAAGATCATTACCCGCATCGGATTTAAGCTTTTTAGCGCTTTGGAAATAGGCGCTTGCATCCATTCCAGTAAGCTTTGTTGCAAGATCATCTTTATAAGCAATCACGACGTGAATTTTAATTGGGGAAGAATCATTTGCATTTGCAGTTGCTTTAAAGTTAACTTTTTCGAGCCAAACCTTTGACTGTTTGATTCCCACTGCGGATTTAACTGATTCACAACCGGTGGAAATAAAAACAATCAAAACTGAAATCGCAACGATTTTAAAATATCTATAAAACATTTTTTGGCCTTCGCTATTTATTAACTTTTTTAGAGTACAACTTAAATATCAAACCATGATTTCTACATAATCCGAAAGAGTTTACATGGCTAAAAATGAAATTGCAATTGTGCGTATGCCAGCTGTAGCTGAAATATATGATTTTGCCTATGAAAGTTTACAACATTTACCAAAATCATTTAGAACTCACCTTAAAAATTTTGTGATAGAAGTCAAAAATTTTGCCGAGAAAGATATTCTAGAAGAACTAGCCATGAAAGATCGGTATGATCTATTAGGTTTATATCGCGGCATTCCTGTTCCGTTGAAGAAAAAAACACGCAATAAACAACCCGACATTATTTACCTATATCGCTGCCCATTGATACGTCACGCCGTTGAGAACCAAGAAGACGTAAAGTCACTGGTGCACCATGTGCTTATTAATGAAATCGGCCACCATTTTGGTTGTACAGCATATGAAATGGCATGGATGCACCAGCATTCAAAGTTCGTAACTCAAGATTAAAACTTAAGCCACACCTTTAGCTAAGGTTGATGTATTATCTGCTTGCGCAAGCTTCAAGGCCTCAATTCCCGGCAAGGATTTCCCTTCAAGCCACTCTAGGAATGCACCTCCGGCTGTTGATACATATGTAAAGTCTGAGGCATATTTGCCAACGACTGCGATTGTATCCCCACCGCCCGTAACGCTGATTATTCGGTTTTCTCTTGTTTCTTGAGCGATTAATTCTGCAATAGCGATAGAACCTCGACCAAACGGAGGAACTTCATAAACACCGACAGGGCCATTCCAAAGGACCGTTTTGCAGAGCCGCAACGTATTTTGAAGATACTCCAATGTTTTTGGCCCAATATCATACATTGCTTGGTCAGCGCCTATCTTATCGATATCAACAATTTGCGTAGCAACATTAGGCTCCAATTTTTGAGCAACAACAGCATCGATAGGCAATAAAAGCTTGCAGTTACTAGATTTTGCTTTTTGTAATATTGTTTCTGCAACGCCAAGACGGTCATTTTCCACGAGCGAACCACCCATTTTATAACCTTGAGCGCACAAAAGAGTGTTTGCCATTCCGCCGCCAACAAACAAGTAGTCAAGCTTATTTAAAAAATTAAGAAGCAAATCAATTTTGGTGGAAACTTTGCTGCCTGCAACAATGCCCAAAACAGGACGAGTCGGTTTCACCAATATGCTTTCAAGAACTTTTAGCTCTTCTTCAAAACAAAGACCTGAATAGCAAGGTAAATATTTTGTTATTCCCACAACAGATGCATGAGCGCGATGGCTGCAAGAAAATGCTTCATTCACATACACATCTCCAAGCTCAGATAATAACGCGGCAAAATCTTGTGAATTTTTTTCTTCACCTTCATAAAATCGAATATTTTCTGCCATAATGACCGACCCACTAGGAAGATCATTCATGGCTTGCATGAATTTTGGACCAATCGGGGTATTTAAAAGAAACACATCACGACCCAATAAATTTTGCAGTGTCTCTACGACAGGCTCAAGGCTCTCTGTTTTGGTCCAGTTACTAGGCAATTTAGGCTTTGGGCGCCCTAGGTGCGAGAGAATAATAAGGTATTTTGGATTGGCATCGAGAATCATTTTTAGAGAAGGAATAATTCTCTCAATCCTAGTGAGATCTGCAACAACGCCATTTTTCAAGGGCACGTTCAGGTCCAGCCTTATAATGACCTTTTTGCCAGAAAAATTTACATTTTTTATAGATACAGCTTCCACAAACACTTCCTAAGAAAGTACTTATACATAGTATTTAATAAAAAAAATCTTTTGAACAGAGGAAATCACTCATTAACGCAAAAATTGCAAAAAGCAAAATTACTATAATTCAAATAAAAAAAATATAAAAACAATACACACTTTGTATATTTTGCAGAAAATATTCATTCCATTCAATAATTAAATCTATTTTTTATCAAATAAAAAACAAAATTAATAATATTTTAAATTATAAATGTTAATTTTATATTTGAAAATATTTAAAATTTTTCTTTGATAAATAATGATAAATTTCTTATTTATGCCTCTGCGCTGTTTATTAGTAATATATTTGTGCAATATACGCTGCTTGCCCACGACAAGTGAATATGATCGAATTGCTACTCTTAACCCTTCGAGCAATCAATTTTTAAAACCAGGCAAAATAGCTATTACTAATCAACGAAATAGATTGATTTTTGAATGCAAAAACAAAAAGGAATTAGCATTTGAAGAAAAGAACCATGAAAAACCTGCTTTTATTAAAAAATATAAAAAAGAAATATTTTCTTTATCAAAAAACTAAATAATTTATTAGTATTTATTTGAAATAATAAATATATAAATTTTTTATTTGTTCAAAATGCCAAAAAAAACCTGGATAATTTTAATAAGCTTTATGCTGCCAACTATTTTTGCATCAAGCAGTTCTAATGCACCTGAATGGGTCGATTTAGATGCTATCGATCAACCAGCACGACTTGCAATATTGAAACAACAAATATTCACCGAAAGCACACATTTTGGGCCACTCTACCAAGCGGCTAAAGACCTGCAAGAACTGTTTTCTCATGCTAAAGTTCCAGCAATGGCCTTTGCCGGGTGCACTCTTGGTATCGCTCGCTTTGGAGAATGCCTTCCCTGGGACGATGACATAGATTATGCCGTATCCATTGATCAAGAAGATAAGATAAAAGAACTGATTCCATTAGCAAAAAAGCTTGGATATAACTTATTCGAAGACGATTTAGTGGGATATAAATTTTATCGAGATGAACCGCTCAAAACAAATGAACATGGACAAGAACAGTATGTATTTATTGATATTTTTTTATACCAACCAGAGAACGAAAAATATATTCTAACCCGTGAAAAAGCAAAAGCAATGTTTCCAAGGGCCTGGTTCACAAAACGTGAATTTGAAACACGGACGCAGCTCAAGTGTGGCCCTATCATGATGCCGTGCAGCACCTATTTGAAAGAAACCTTGGAAAGGTTTTACACAGCAGATTACGAAACCAAAGCCCGCTTTTATTCTAGTCATATTAAGGATATAAAAACTTATTATGCTTGGACAATAAGATCAACAGATGAGTATCCAAGTTACAAAACCTTGGCCCTAGAAAACAGTGTTGAAAAATTACTTAGAAACACTTCTTCATAATTCCAGTTTTGGATTGGATAATCTCAAAAGGCTTTAAAAATAAAGATAAATGCTCGCCACCAGTAGATTTTTGCTAGGCATTGACCGGAGTATTAGCATGATAGATTCGTTGCACTGGCCCCTCTGATCAGGTCAGAGGGAGACACTAGGGAAACTATGGATTCTATAGTATTCCTAGGCCTTGAGCCTAGGATCCACATGTGTAAAATTCAATTATCTGGATCAAGCCGTGGGCATATTATTGAATAATGGTAATCCCAAACTCAGAATCATAAGCTTTTCTTGGCTGGCAAGGTAACCTCGGGATACGTTTGAATTTTTGCATCAAGATCTTGCTGAACAATAGAGTATATTTCACGTGCTTGAGACCCTGTTGCATTGCTAGCTTTCCCCGAAAGAGAAGCACCTATAGTATTTGTCGCTATTTTCAAAGAAGAGGCGTTATCTGGATGTATGCTTAGCTCAAGCGCTTCACATTCTTTATCGCTTAGAAAAAATTTAAAAAATCCCTTTATTGCTTCTGATGTAATCCCCTGATTCTGATCTTGCAAGCTTGTAGCATAAAATAGACGATGGATTGTCGGGAATTTAAACCGAGGCTCTCTGCCCACAAAACAGCTAAGAGCAGAAAGATTTTTTTTATTATAAAAAAACAGACACGTTGAGAATTTTTTCTCTAAAACCTGCTGTTTCATATGGGATATCCAATCTAGAGTTTTTTCCAAACCGTCTTCGTAGTATTTACCATTAAGATGCCCTTCAACACTTTTCTGATTCAACAGACTGGCCATTTCTTCGATCCTTAGTTCTGAAGCTGAATAAGCACGAAGCCTTTCTGTTTCAAAAAGAAAATCTTGCTCTAAAGCCCCGGAAGCACTTGCAACCGCTAAAAAACTATTGATAAGGACCAGAAATAAAATGAATTTCATTGATTTAATACCTTAAAACAAAATAACGTAATTTATTTTAGGTATTAATAATTAATATAACCTTAAATAAAACGATAATTATAATAAAATTGAGTAATTTTATTTTTAAAATTTATTTAAATATTTTATTTTTTATGAAGAGTATAGGGGCACATCTAACAAATTCAGTTTTTCAATAAACTGCTAAAAATAGAATCCGATGTTAGAAATATTATGCAGAAGGCAGAATATTTCTAAATCTCCAGTAGATATTTTTAAGAAATCCTAATGATCTCTGGAATTTTGCTTGCGGGCCGTGGCCCCTTACCCACTTAGACAGCTGCTTTATCCAGAAGACGACGCAATTGCTGCATGTTATACACCATAAATCGTAATCCAATTAAAAGCTCTTCCCTGGAAATTCCTATGCTGCGAACTTGGATTTTTCGTCCCCATGATTTGACTTGCCCAAAAACATGCTCGACCGTACAACGAATTTTGGATGAGGTTTTATTAAAACGTTTGTCATGGCCATTCAGCGGTTTGTTCCTGTAAGCTCTGCGCACAATACGATTGGTAATGCATTGTTCAGCAAGTTTTTCATCGGTTTCCTTACTTTTATAGGCGCTATCTGCATGGACTTCTTTCTTGGTGTTATGTGCATCAAGCAGGTCATCAAAAGTTTGTGAATCATGGGTGGAAGCAGTGGTAACAACAAGCTTACGTACTACCTTATGTTCAACGTCGATACTGATATGCCCTTTATAACCATGGTAAGTTTTTTCGTGTTTTTTGGTAAAAGTAGCGTCAGGATCAGTTTGACGTTCTTGATGTGGAGCAATGGCTGTAGTTTTTTCCTCAGGCTTGGAGTTTCTTGGTTTGCGACTTTCTAAAATGGTCGCATCCATAATTTGACCACCTTGGGCAATGAATCCTTTGGCATCAATTTGTCTCAAGACTTCGTTAAACAAAGGCTCTAGGCAGGATGCTTTCGTCAGCTTATTTTTAAATAGCCAGATGCTCTTTGCATCAGGAACTTCTGAGTGTGGATGCAAACCAACGAATTCAATAAACCTGCGACGATCCCGTAGCATAAATTCCATTGATCATCGCTGCAATCATAGAAAGCCTGCAAGACGACAATCTTCCACATCACAACGCAGTCGAATGGAGGACGACCACGACCATCTGGGTTTTTCTTGTAGGCTAGAGACTTTTGTAATTCTGGACGGAATTTTTCAAAATCAATAATGCTTGTAATTTGCATAAAGTTTGGTTTGAGATTTTGGCGACGTTGTTCAGACTTTGGTGATAAAAATAAATTAAGTTGAGTCATAATTTGCAACGTTTATTATTATTTATAAGTGCATTATAAAATAGCTGACTGAAAATTAAAGATGCAATCAATAATTGACTGGGTTTTTTAGAGGTAGCCCTAGATTTATCATATGCAAAATCATTCCAGCAAGCTCTACGATTAAGAAACAAAGTGAAAAACCCGTAGCCACCCAAAACATGTTATCAAAAATTCTTTCTTTGAATAGTTCATTTAAAAACTTCAGTGACGGAGCAATTAGAATAGCTGAAGAAATTGCAAAAAGTATTTGATGTAAAGCGTACAATGTGCCGTTAGAGTCTAGCAAACCAAATGTTATACTTAAAAAAATCATCATGGAAAGAGCTATTAAAATTGTTTTTGTTGAGGAAATTTTTTCGAAAATTTTAGCGCAGGGCAGTATAAAAAATGCAAGTTCTAAAAAGTAAGTAACTCCTGAAAAATCCAAATTACATTTGTCAATAATCCTGACATTAATCACGTAATCGTTTAATAATAAGGAATGGAAGGTTACTGCGGTGGCACAGGCTGAGCCTAGCAGAACGCCAAGAATTTTATTTTTTAAGGAAACTGGATTATTAGTATCTATTCGTTGAGGTGTACTATAATCGCTAGTATCACAAACATACTTATAGAAAAAATAAGCAATTCCTGTGGTCAAAACAGGCAGTGCAGGCCAATAATTTAAATAAAATTCAGGTAGGTACTTTAACGAATAAGTAGCTGTTAATCCTAAAATTGTTGCTAGAGCAATACAAGCACTAACCATTTTATGTTTAGATTCTGGGGTTTTAGAAAAAAGGTAGATGCTTGGAAGAATTATGCAGGCAGGTGCTAACAACATATAAAAATAGCGAAAAACGTAGAACAACATCTGTATTTCTGAAATAATTTTGCTGCTGACGTAAAAAGCCAAAAATAAGAGTGATAAAACGAAGTAGCCTAGTGAAACTGAATTAATTGCTTTTGAAAGTGTATAGTTATTTGTATATTTACCAATCAAAAACGCGCCAGAGATACGCCCCACAGACGAAATAATGCGCCAACATGATAAACACATTAAAAATTGTGGCAACATATAGTTTGAAGGAAGAATGCTCTGAAAATTATTTACGACGAAATAATTAATAAAATACACATTCATGCTTGAAAAAATTTGTAATGGAATCAGCAAAAATATGAAAAATATCTTATAAGGACCTAATCTTTTAATCATATTTCATCTCTTGATTAAACTGCACCCACACTGATAAACTCTATTCCAACAATAGTCAATGAAAAGCTGACGTAGGGGAAGGGTAATATACATGCGTGTAGAACCAATAACCTGTTGTTTATCTTATTAGATAATGCTGACCATATGCCGCCAATCTAGCATTAGATCGGCGCCTTGAAATTATTCGAAGTCCCTTACCTGGCACATAACACCTTCTTAATTGTTTAAAACCGGCAGATTTTTGAGATGCTAGAGATGGCAGGTTATCAGGGTGTGCAGTAACTTCCCATGAGAAATGTTCAAAATACTGAAATAAAGCATGAAATATTGCAGTTCCTATTCTAAACTTTTGAACTTTTTTATCTAGCAATCTTGTTATTTCAAATTCTCCAGGGGTTTCAGTTGCGGTCATTGAAATAACGCCGCACAACATATCACGAATTAAAACAGCCCAGTAATAATTTGTGGGGTTTTTGTCAAAGTTTATGGCTCTTGAATTTTCTTCAAACATTGCATGTACTTCATTCAAATTAAAGGTTCTGCCTGTGAAGAAATATTTCATGGTTTTTTTATCACCATAGATGGGTGCAAGAGCACTGGAGTAGTCAGACCGCAAGGGGATAAGTGAAAAATGATGTCCAGATATTTCAAACCTAACACTTGCTAAGTCTTTATGCATAATGGGGGTTTTTGTGCATTTTAAAAGTCTGAAGGTGGTCCATAAGGAACTGGGACTATCTGTTTGGTATAAGGCACTTGCCATAAATAATGAGCGGCTGCCAAATGTTTTGTATTCTATAGGATTTAGACTATTGAAAAATCTCGATTCCAATATGTGCATCATAAATCCTTTTTGCACACATGATGCTATTTTATTCCTCGGTAACTCAGTTGGAAGTACTGGGGTGTTGAAATTTCTAGCTGGTATTGCTTCAGCTGATATTACCATTTTTAATGGCGCTTCAATTGGAGGTGCTTGAATAGAGGGCGCATTAGGTTCTGGATTATAGGGCGAGAGCTCTTTTTTGTCTTCAAGTGCAAGAATTACAAAGGGTATTCCCCGGCAGCTTTCACATGGAATATTTATTGCTAAAAAAAACAAAAACAGTTTAGGCATGGAAAATCGTCCAGCATGGTTTACGACTATTGTTTAAGCTTAAACGTTTAAAAATGCAACGGACTTTCTAATTTGTTAGATGAAAAGCTTACGTAGGGGAAGAGTAATGCATTTAAAACCAACGACCTGTCGTCTATCTTATTTGATAATGCTTACCAGATCCCGCCAATCTAACATTAGATTCGCGCTTTGAAATTATTCGAGGTCCCTATAACACTTACAATCTTCATGCAGAATAATGACTTATTTAGTCGATAGCTGCGAAATTTAATTCTCGCAAAACTTGTAAAGTAGACAGGGGCTTGCTATATGTATAAGAGCTAATCTCAGTTTTAGTGGGGTGCCTTAGTGGTGCAAGATATACAAAAATTTCCTGGGATACGCCAGCAAACTCGCCGCAAAGAATTATTTAACGGCAGAACAAAAATTTTGTTTGATGGTCCTGAACCGGGAACGCTGGTTTTGTATTTTAAAGATAGCCTTGATCAAAAAGAAGACAAACAAGCATCGAGTGCCCACGGCGCACTCAACAATAGATTTTCAGAACTATTAATGCAGCGTTTAAATCAAATTGGCGTCGAGACACATCTTATTAAACGCCTGAATATGCGTGAACAACTTGTTAGAATGGCAGATCCAATGCCGTTTCGGTTTCGCGTGCACAATATTGCAATAGATTCTTTAGCTGAAACCTTTAATCTTGAACAAGGGATGGTTATTAGCGAAGCAATCATTGAGTTGTATCTGAAAAATGAAAAAGGCGAGGAAAAAGTCATCGCACCTCAGCATCTTTATGCTCTAGGCTGGGCTCAAGAGGAAGAACTCGAGGTATTATTCGCAGCGATAAGAAGAATCAATGACTTTTTACTAGGTCAGTTCTTAGCTTTAAATTTGCGGCTAGCAAATTACTGCTTAGAGTTTGGCAGAATTTTTTCGGCTGATATTTTTGAAGCAACAAAGCTGATTCTAATAGATGCATTTGGCTTAGATTCATCATCTATTTTAGATGCAGCTTCAGGCGAACGTCTGGATTCAGGCATTGGTACTGGCACGAATTGGACTGGCTGCAAAGAAGTGGCACGCAGATTTGGGTTGCTAGAGTACTTAAACGAACTGCCTTCGCAAGAAGCAGCCTGATGCCAATTCTTCAATCTGACCTTGAAAAAGAATTAAAACTCGCTTTCCCAGACGCAGTAATAAAGGTTAATGACTTAGCCGGAGACAACGATCACTATCAAGTTGAAATTATTTGTTCTAGCTTCGAAGGGCTTAGCAGAATAAAGCAACATCAAAAAGTCTATGAAGCCCTTAAAGAATATGATATTCATGCCCTATCAATTAAAACTAACTGTTCATAAGGAGACCTCCCGTGAGTGATGTACGTCAACAAATCGACGAATTGGTGAAGGGAAATGATGTAGTGGTTTTCATGAAAGGAACAGCTAGCATGCCAATTTGCGGATTTTCAGCTACTGTTATCCAAATCCTAAATCAACTTAAAATCCCTTTTAAAGATGTGAACGTACTTATCGACCCTACCCTGCGACAAGGCGTAAAAGACTATACCAACTGGCCAACAATTCCCCAGTTATACATAAAAGGGGAATTTACCGGCGGATGTGATATCGTTCGTGAAATGTTTCAAAATGGTGAACTTCAGTCCCTTTTAAAGCAAAAGCATCTTCTCAGCTAGTCATGAAAAAAACCGTTGGACGGGTTACCTTAAAATCGAAAAAAAAACGAACTCAATCATCGAGAGATTGGCTACTGCGGCAATTAAATGATCCTTTTGTGAAAAAAGCCAAAGCAGAAGGGTATCGGTCAAGGGCAGCTTTTAAGCTTTTAGAAATTCAAGAAAAATATAAAATCCTAAAATCAGGGCAGACAGTGATTGACCTGGGAGCAGCTCCTGGTGGCTGGACTCAAGTTATTGCAGAAAAAATTTCCACAAAAGGAAAAGTAATCGCACTTGATTTGCAAGACATTACCCCCTTTAACACCCCACAGGTGCTTGTTATTAAAGGGGATTTTGAAGATGAAATCGTGCAACAAGAACTTGCTAAGCACATGGATTTTGCAGACGTTATTGTGTCCGATATGGCAGCAGCTGCCTGTGGCATTCCCGCAGTAGATCACTTGCGTATTGGAAATTTGTTAGAAGCATCGATGCGGTTTTCCATTAAGCACCTTGTAAAAGGTGGGGCTTTTGTCGCCAAGGTTTTGCGCGGCGGAACCGAAACGCAATTACTGAACGAGTTAAAACAACACTTTTCAAATGTTGCACATTTCAAACCCAACTCGAGCCGACAAGATTCTGCAGAAATGTATGTTGTTGCAAAGGGGTTTAAGGGTGGCATCTAAGTGGTTCGTCCGCTACATGATTTGCGTTGGAATTCTTGGTCAGTCGATGTTTTACTTGCAACTACTAAAAATACTTAAAAATCAAAGCGCAGAGGATGTTTCATTGTTTGGCTTCATTTGCGGTTTTATTGCGGCATTAAGCTGGTCGGCATACGGTTTCACAATAGGTGATAAACCCCTGCTTATCACAAGCGTTATCGGATCGATAGGATCATTTTTAGTGATAGCTGCGATCTTAGTGCATGGTTAACATCGGTTATTGGAACCTAACAAATTTATTTTTTTAAATTTATACAAGATAAATTCTTCACTAAAGCAAGCTTTTTAATTGCAGCCCTCTACTTCATAAAACCAAAAATTCCTGGCTTAGGGCATGGAATATGAGATAGAGTTCAACAATAAAAGTAGTAATTTTTGAAAGAATAAGGAAAATTATAATGGTTAATACAGGTACATCTAGCTCTCGTTGGCTTTTGCTCGATTTCGACAATTGTCAAATGGCTACAGAACATCTAGCAGTACCATCGTTAATTGAACGATTCAATGATCTTTACGGCGACAAAATTGACCACCTCCTTACTTTGCAAGAATTCAAAGAGCATTTTCACGGCCAAGCTCGCGAAAGCCTATGCAATAATCTCTCGGACCATTTTGGGATCCCAATCGATTATCCCACCTTATATGAAGCACGAGAATGGCGCATGATGCAGCACCTGAAAAAAACAGGTGTCGAAATGGCTGCGCATTTAATAAACACCCTCTCAATTTTAGAACTTCAGGGATATAAATTTGCTCTTGTTTCAAATAATCCTATTCAACGTGCATTAACAGCGATGCGATTTGCAACCAATGGCCAAGGGGAACAATTAGCACGTTTTTTCGGAACGGCTTTTTTTGAAGCCGGCGACATTCAAAAGCCAAAACCTGATGTTTACTTAAGAGCAATGGAGCAATTAGATGTATCTCCGCAAATGTGTATTGCTGTTGAAGACAGTGCTACAGGTGCAAGTGCTGCAGTTTCTGCTGGTATTCAAACCTTTGGTTTTACAGGCCTTGCTGATGATCCGCAGATCACCGTCACTAAGCTCAAAGAAAAAGGAGTCAAAACTTTTTTTCATGACTGGACTGAGCTCCCAGTATTACTTGAGTTTACTTTGCCATAAAAAAATTATCATTTAATTTTCGGGGCAGAAACTTGACCTTTAAAAAGTTATCGCGTTAAAAAAAATCATCGATTTATAATATTATTACTTTTTAAAATCTATATATTAAGACCTCTGAATAAGTGTTCGATAGAGCATGGTAGATGCTATGAGGTTGCATTGATTTTACCCTAGGCTACCATTCTTTGCGCCCCTAGCACCTGCCCATGTGGTTAGCCATAAGTGCAGGGTTGCAGATGTAAGGTTTATGGAATCTGCAATTGTTGGAATCCGGAACTCTGGTCTTTTCAAGCTCATTGCCGGATAAAATGCTTCAGGAGGCATGACAATATCAACATTTCCATCGCGTCCAGCGGCGTTATAAAACCCAACTGTTGTAACGCAGGGTCCTGTTTGAACAATGGTATTAAAGCCATCGTCCGATGCTGAGCTATAAAATGACTTATTTCCAGCGCGCTTTAGCGCAACGTTTCTTTTTATAAGCCTAATGAACTCGGCCATTATAGAATGATTCGGGGAAGAAGCCATGAAAGCATTACCGATAAATTCTGACATCGGTTCAATAGAAAACAATGAATTATAAAGATAAAAATAGGGTTTCAATGACTGGAGAACCTTTAGATCAATATCAAGATATCCTCCGCCCATTTTCATGAGTGCTTCAATGCGGAGCATATCGCTTGCCATACCAAATTTTCGAGCACTTAATGCCTCATCAAATTCGTTTTGAAGTTCTAAGGGACCTAATAAATCGGCGTAGCTAATCATTTTGACATCGCTGCTTTCAAAGGCTTTGACCGTATTTGGAAAAATTGCTGGATTTTGGACAAGAAAATAATGATTCCATCCATTTTTATGGGGGTTTACTTTTGAGCTTTCCAGCGCTAAATCTATTAGCTCTTGATCTGGCTCTTTTGGATTATTAAGATTCGTCAACCAAATACTAAACAAGTTAAGGGGTATACGGGGAATGTAGGGAAGCGAAGTTTGCAAAAGGTTTTCTAGCTTATATTTTTCGTAAAGTCGCACACGTTGTTTGTATAAATCGTCAGGATCTATTTTTTCTTGATAACAAACAAATCTTAAGTAGCCAACATGATCTTGATATTGTTTAATTTTTAGCTGCTCAGCTTCATCGGTATCACCTATAATTGGCCTTTCAACGCTTGGTATAAATTCAAATTTACTCAGGGGTCTTGGAAACAAGAGCACTGGCTGCTTCTCTACAGAAATTTCAAAGCGTGCTTTGGTGGTGTAAAAATTTAAAAAACCACGAGATCCTGAATTTAGTGTAATAGCATCGTAAGATGCCAACCTTAAGATATTAATCATTTTTCCAGCAGCAATTGTTAGATCAAATGTGACATCTAGCTCATCATCTTCTGATTCTTCATCATCAGTGACTGGAAATTGTTTACCTTTAATGCAAATAGATACTTTCTGATTTGTATTATTTCTGATTGGTAGAAATTTTGATACTTTGGCTTTATTTAGCAGAAACTGAAAATCGAGATTATGGTCGATAACATCACCGCGGTTAGCCCACGCGGCAGGAAATAAGACACTTTGGGATCTACTTAAAAAAGTTGGACCAAGCGATGCTGCATTGGCGCCTACCGGATTATTTAATGGACCATAAACTAATGGGCCGTAAACCTGTTTAGCAATAGCATGCTGCATATCACTATCAGCCTGGACTGCTTCAGATTGATTGCTAGATGCTGATGCAATTAATGAATTAAATAATAAGTAAGCGAGAAAGCTTCCGATATTTTTCAACATTTTTAACCAACTAAAAAAATATACAAATACAATTTTAATAATTAAAAATAAATAAAAAATTAATATTTTGATTATTTTTTATTTAAATAGGTTATTATAATTTGAATAAAAATAATTTTAATGTTTAGTCAACCAATTTCCCATTTAGCTTAAAATTACGCTTTTTGAACAAACGAAATAAAGGAAAGCACTATTGTTGTTGTTTAAAAAAAAACACGAATAAAAATTACAATTTAACAATAATTTAACGTTTAAAAATCACAATAAAAAAGCTAGCAGAATTATTTTTGTAGGTGAAATTAAATGTTTACCAAATCTTTACTAATTATATCGCACGTTTTGGTATTTTTATTTTTCCCATACGAATTGAGAGCATCTTCGGGCCCTTCAATCACAAACTGGACTGATCGTTGGTTAGCTGTTTCAAAGGAAAATCCTTTTTACAAAAGTCTTCAAAATTGCACAAATCCAGATGGAAAGCCCAAATATTACGGAGATTTTTTTCAAAATCTTTACCCTTTAGTTATGGGTAAAACCATCAGCCGAGCGCAAGAAAAACGCGCAACACAGCATGTATATACCAATACTTTAGTTACTGCCTGTCGGTCAGGAACTCTCAGCACCTTAAAAGCTAGCCCTTGTGATGAGCTTAACCGCCATTATATTTGGATTAATAATCCAGAAGCACCATCAGAACCAAGACCAGAAACATTTAATCATTTGATCGGTAATATTAAGAAATCAGGTGCTAATTTATGGAATTACCATTTTTGGACAAACATTGTCTGTGATCGCACCATACAATACTTACAAGAACTAGCGACCGCTCATGGAGTGAATATTCATGTT
The DNA here is from genome assembly GCA_903874955.1 of uncultured Alphaproteobacteria bacterium. Taxonomy (GTDB): domain Bacteria; phylum Pseudomonadota; class Alphaproteobacteria; order Paracaedibacterales; family CAITNM01; genus CAITNM01. The sequence goes on from CAIQTY010000046.1 coordinate 17,649, forward strand.
CACGATGTTGATACAGAAATTTATCCGCAAATGCGAGGAAAAGCGATATACAACCGATTGCTAAAGAATCGCTATTTCACAAACATGTCAGATATTTTGCGTTTTAATATTATCCATAGTTTTGGCAGAAGCGAAAATACCTTTAACATTTACAGTGATTTGCATGTAGAAGACCACGAGCAAATAGCCCCCCTCACCCCTTATATTGATCACCTGTTTTATCAGGAAGGCTTTGCTGTAGGCTCATGCATGCTGGGTGGCAGAAAAGGCTCAAAAGTATACAATGGCGTACTTGAATATATCGACGATTTACCCAATAAAATTAGTGCCGAATGGAGAGGCTTTGGTTCCGATGTTTTAACGCCCCGTTGGACTTCCATTGGAATGCTCACCATGATGATGGATAAATTCTCTGATCCAGAATCCAGAATTTTGCCTTGCCCAAAAGGCACGATCATGTCGCCAAATCATACCGCTGGCTGGTTGAAGGGAGATTATGGTCAAACTTCTGTTAGAGAACATCCTATTTCTGATGCTGTATTTTTTGGAACAGGAGATTTCATTTTATCACATCCACCCTACGCCGTTTTAGATCATGCGTATCACAAAGATTATATCGATTTAGCCCAATTGCTTCATGCAGAACGATCTGATGGTACAAAAAAAACAAGGGAAGAACATGTAGAAGAATTAAGACAAAAGCGATTAGGTTTTTCAGCAACTTCCCGCGACATTTATACAGCAAGAACACCCAAAGAAACCCCTGTTATTCCAAGTATGCACCATCGTATCTGGCTTGCAAAAGAAGGAGCTGGAGCCGTTGAGCCAGATCCTTTAATGGTTAGACGGTATGTAGATAGCGTCAAAATGCTACCTAAAGAGTTTCGTAATATATTTTGGTGCACTGATAGATCAGCAATTCCTCAAACAGTTACTACTCTTGAAAAGGCTGGAATAGAAGTTCGAGAGGTTGGTCAATTTTTTGAAGAAATTCAGCATGACCCAAGCATGCTTCATGAACAAGATTCAAGCGCAGCAAAAAGACCTATCATCCTTGGCAAACATGTTTATGACGTACTTCGTCAAGACGAGAGAAACACAAATGCTAACGACGTACTAAGAAGACTAATCCTTATTCGCTATGGAGGGATCTATACCGATATGGGTTTTCGTTTTGAAAGAGATATTTCGCCACTGATGAAATTGTATGATTATATTTTCTACTTATACTCATGGCAAAATATCGACCATGGGCTTTGCGCAACCAGACCACAAGATCCCCTGTTTAAAAAAGAGTTAGAATTTATTCACAATCTTTGGCGCCATCCTAAAAAAGCAGCCATGAAAAGCTTCATGCCAACACCTTTAAAACAACTGATGCTGACAGGATCTCATTCTTTCATGAATCACCTTGACCTAAATACCGCTAGAGATTCTCGCATACTTTTCTTACCTGCCCATGAAATAAAAGCGGATGAAGCTCAAAAATGGCGCGTTGAAAGTAATTCTTATGTCAGCTTGGTGCGGGGGCGTTCTTGGAACGGTATTGGCAATCCATTTAATAATGTGCCTATTCAGACCTCAAGCTTAGATATCTTGGCGGTGACGCCCACAAGGACCTATTGCTACCGTTGGCCCCATGAAACCCCAAACCAGTTCGGTGCTGGGAATATTGGCGAATATTTATTTTCCGATGCCGCAAGAAGGCTTGTAGGTGCCGATACAGTTTCAACTGACGATTTCAAAAGATTGCGCCAGGAAGATACATATTTAGTTGTAGCATCAAATGTGCTTAATAGTTCAGAAAATAGCGCTGCTTGGGCAAATAGAGTTTTACAAGATGTCAATTCTTTAAAACCTGGTATTCCCGTTGTTGTAATGTGCATGGGGGCACAGGCAACTGATACTGAAACCGATATAACGATTCACTCTAAAACTTTAGAATTACTTCGGGCAATTCAAAAACGTCGTTTGCATAAGGACAAAATCAACATCGGTGTTAGGGGCACTTATACCCAAAGTCAATTAGCACGCTTTGGTATACAATCTGAGGTAGTTGGCTGCCCCTCCCTTTTGTACCAACAGCTTCCTGCTGAATCTTTGATGATTCCTCGCGACCCAAAAAAATTAGCCGTTGCTGCAACCTTTTACAGCAGCAACCCAACAGCACAGCTTGGCATTATGGAGATTGCTGCCCGCTACGATGCAACCTATTTTATTCAAACTGAACAAAGCCTGGTGAACTGGCTAAAAACGCCGTCCTCACATGAACAAACCATGAGCATGCTAACAACTGCAGCTTCTACACCTGGGTCATTAACCTATGAACAAAAAGGGTTCGTTAATCTTTTTCAAAGGGCAGGTAAGCCAGGGCTTGGCTATTTTGAAAAATTTGTAAGTCAATTGCGCGAAAAATCAGTTTTACCGCAAAATACCGATCAGTGGATCAATTACTATCAAAGTGCTGATGGGCCAAATTTTATTGTGACAACCCGCATTCACGGCACCGTACCAGCATTGCTTGCCGGTAAAAGAGCCCTGCTTATTGCCCATGATTCACGAACAGCAGAACTAGCAGAGACATTAGGCATACCCAGTTTGAAAGAACTAAACTCTGCCTGGTCGATTGAAAAATTATATGAATTGGCAGAACCCAAAAAATTTATCGAACGTTATCAGCTTTATACGGCCCGGATGTATGAATTTTTGACTCAAAATGGGGTTGTGTTTTATAAGCCTAAGACAGTTTAAAATTAGCTAACTATTTACTCATTGTATTTAAAAAATGAACGTATAACTACCGCAAGCGACTCTACTGCAGCAAAAAAAGATCAACCAGTGAAATAGATTTAATCGTCTATCCTTGATCCCCAAGATTCGTATCTTGGGGATTTTTGTTTAAAGACGCCTCTTCTGGAAACCCAGCTTCTGGCTGGTAAGGTAAAATTTATCAAAAAAACTTCACGCTTTTTTAACAAATTTAAAATATACTAACCACAGTTAAAACAGTTCTTTGATTTTTGAGGATACCATGTCAAAAAGTTTATCCATTATAACACTGCTAACTTTAGGTCTTGCATTCGTTGGATGCGACAAGAAAGACGATAAAGTAAAAGTAGAATCTTCTGCTGAAACAGCCAAGAGTGAACCAGCTGCGCCTGCGTCACCCGCTCCTGCGCCAGCTATGCCAGCGCCTGCAAATGATGCTCACGCTAACCCTGCGCCCGCACCTTCCTCAGATGCTCATGCAGCTCCTGCACCAGCTATGCCAGCGCCTGCAGGCGATGCTGCTCATCCTGCTCCTGATTCTGCAGCTCCAGCTCCTGTAGCAGCGAAATAATATAAATTTCTATCAATAGTGGATCCTAGGGTTAAAACCCTAGGAAAACTATAGATTGTATTGCACACCTTCGATTTGATCGGAGAGGCAAGTGAGTAAAAAGAATCTATCAATCTCAGCTAAATAGCTGTTGCTTTTTCAAAGATTGAATCGCCCCTTTGTTTTGGTTTTTACTAGCGTATTCCTTCAATTCATAAAGGGTTTGAAGGGCTTGCTTCGGCGATAAATCATCAGGCTTAATCGCGCGAAGAAACTTAAGAGTATTCGATTCATCAATTTGATCAGTGCTTAAAGGTAAATCCATTTTTATAGAACTTTGCTCGGGATTATCTTGCAGAATCTGTTTTGCTCTTTCTATCACAACCTTTGGAAGTCCTGCCAATTGGGCAACATGAATACCGTAAGATTTATCAGCTGCCCCCTCAATCACCTCATGAAGGAAGATTACATTTCCATCATGCTCGATAATTTTCATCGTCATCAGGTTAATCGGCAAATCTTTAGTTAAATCAACAAGTTCGTGGTAATGGGTAGCAAACAAGCAACGCGCCCGAATTTCTTTGATAATATGCTCACTAACAGCTAAAGCAATAGCAAGCCCATCCTGCGTGGACGTTCCCCTGCCAATTTCGTCAAGAATAATAAAAGAACGATTCGTTGCTTGGTTAAGGATAATGGCCGTTTCAACCATTTCAACCATGAAGGTTGAGCGCCCTGCAGCCAGGTCATCTGCCGCACCAATACGAGAAAATATTTGATCTACCAAGCCAATTTCAGCTTGAATAGCTGGCACGTACATTCCGCAATGGGCCATCCAAATGATTAATGCATTTTGCCTGAGATAAGTACTTTTTCCGGCCATATTGGGGCCAGTTAAAAGGGCAAAAGATTTAAGGGTGAGCTTGCAATCATTGGGCGTAAATGTGCTAGAGGTGAATCGCTCAACAATAGGATGTCGTCCTGCTTCAATATTAAAATTTTCCGAGTTGTGCAAAATAGGTCGCGTAAAATTTCTATCTTTTGCTAGCTCTGCCATGCTTGATGCCACATCGATTTCAGCAATTTGCGCCGCTAGATTTTCAAGACTTTCGCGATATTGCAGAACCTGGGCGCATAAACTTTGAAAAAGTTTAATTTCTAGAGCTATGGACGCACTAGCAGCATTTTCAATTTTAGCAGCTAATTCTTGAAGTTCCTTCGTGATATACCTACCCCCATTACTGATAGCTTGACGATGGAAAAATGTAGAGGGGACTTTACTCATATGACTAGCGCTTACTTCGATGAAGTAACCAATTAGGTTATTGGTACGTATTTTTAAATTCGCAATGCCAGTTTCGCTTTGATAGCGCTGCTCGAGAGCTTTTAACTCTTCTTGACCATGCAATTTTAGGTGGCGAAACTCATCAAGAGCTTGATCAAAACCATTTTTTATCAGACCACCATCGTAAATAGTAGCCGGCAACTGTTCTTCCAAAGTTTCCTCAAGAATGGTTAGTAATTCTGTCGGAATATCAATAGCCCAAAAAGACTGATCTTTAAGCAATTTATTTATGTTTTGAACAACGATCAGCGTTTGAGTAATTGCTTTTAGGTCCCTTGGGAAAGCCCTATCTAAACTAATCCGAACAAGGGCACGTTCGCTGTCGGGACAATTTTTTAAATGGCCCCTAAGTTCTTGGCAAATATCGCCATGATTATTAAACCAATCAGTTTTAACAAGGCGATTTTCAAGAGAAGCCATGCAATTGAGAGGGTGCGTTAATTGCCCAAAAAATAGCCTTCCCCCAACTGGTGTTAAAGTATTATCTAAGCTATGCAGCAATGATCCCTCTAACGCGCCTTTTAAGGTGCGGGTAATTTCAAGGTTTCTGCAAGACTGAGCATCAACCTTAACGAATTGATCCGTATACACCCGTTTGGGTGAACGCAGATTTTTGTTTTGGACTTGCTGCGTTAGCCTGACATAATCACACAAAACCCCTGCAGCTTGAATTAAACTGGCCTCAGTTAGTCCATAAACTTCAGCACTAATCGCCTTGAAAGACTCCAACAATTGCTTTTCAGCACTTTTAAGATTGAATCTTGAATCGGCTAATGTTTGAATGTTTTTTTTAAAATCGTTAAATATTTCTGGGTTAAGGGATTGCCATACACTTTCAGGCATGAGTATTTCAGCCGGATTTAATTGATAGAGCGTGCTCGCAAGAGATTTCAGGGTTTGATCAGTCACAGAAAAACACCCCGTAGATATATCAGCCCAGGCAACACCAAGTTTTTGTGTTTTTTTATCAACAGGACTGATAACTAGTAGGTAATTAGCTCTTGAAGGGGCAAGAAGATTTTCTTCGGTAATAGTCCCCGGAGTAATAATACGGACCACACCCCTTTGCAAAGGGCCCTTTTTCCCTTTTGCTTTGGCTTCTTCAGGTGTTTCAGTTTGCTCACAAACCGCAACCCGATAGCCTTTTTCAATAAGTTTTAGTAAATACAATTCATGGGAATGAACTGGAACCCCTGCCATAGGAATTGGTTCTCCAGCACTTTGACCTCGCTTAGTAAGCGCTATATCAAGAACACCAGCGGCTTGGACCGCATCGTCATAAAATAACTCATAAAAATCACCCATACGATAAAACAACAACGCATCAGAATGTTGCTGCTTTATTGCATGGTATTGCACCATCATAGGCGTATGGGTAGTCATCAACACGAGTTAATAAATAACACTCGTTCCCTTATAGCAAAAGCTCGTTCAGATGTCGCTCTTTGAAGCAATAAACGCGTAAAAAAAATAGGCCGCTCAGAGCGACCTAAATCTAATAACACAGAGCTGCTAGCTTTATTCTGCAGTTTCACTTTCCTGTGAATTTTTGAGCTTTAGTGCTGCTTCTTCTTCTGATTGAGCGACAACAACACTAATTGGCGCGCTAACTTCTGGATGAAGCAATACAGAAACTGTGTGAATTCCTAAATTCTTTATAGGAGAAGCAATGATGATTTGTGACTTATTCACAGTAAAACCATTTTTAGTCACTTCATCGGAAATATCACGACTACGAACAGAACCATATAGTTGACCAACTTCACTAGCCTGACGAATAATAATAACTTGAGTGCCTTCTATGGATTTAGCGACAAATTCTGCATCTTTACGAAGCTGAAGATTTGTTGCTTCTAATTGCGCTTTCTGCGAATCAAATTGTGCAATGTTTTCCTTAGTTGCCCTTTGGGCTTTCTTCTTTGGCAATAAGAAATTGCGCGCATAACCAGGAGAGACTGTCACAATTTGCCCCATCTGCCCGAGTTTTTCAACGCGCTCCATTAAAATTACCTGCATTTTACGCTTCAGCATGATTGAACTCCTAATCTAACTTTGAGTAATATTTCTTTTTAAGGCCATATAAAGGCTCTATAAGCCCTAACACTACTACAAAAACCATTGGCCAGACAAGTAAAAATATAAAAACCATCAAAATTACTGTGACATAATGAGGAAGCTTATAGGATCTAGCCATCAACTTGGCTATTGTAATACCGTCAATAAGCAATGGAAACGCAGAAATACATAAAGCAGTTCGGGAAAAAATCCCGAGCATGTTGGAGCCCATAAATAATTGATTTGCAATGATCAGCCACAAGGCACCGATGAAAGCAATATCCCAAAATGGGGGTAAATAAAAACTTTCACTTATCAATGGTTTACGAAGTGCTTTGTTTGATTTTAGGGCAATTGAGTAAGCCACTTGAAAATTTAACCAAACCATCATCAGCCATAAAAAACAAAAAACGCCTGGCAATACCTCAATCACTGAGCCAGATGAAGAAGGAAGTTTTGCAAGATTTGTAATCAACTCTACTTTATGGAAAAGCCCTTCTAGAAGTTTACTATTCGTTGCCTTCAGGTAACAAAACCCAAGAGTAACAACTCCTAAGAAACGACTTGATAGAAGATGTAAGATATCTATTAATGAAAAGATGTACCCTTTTTCATTTTTTGAAAAATGCCAATATAGAACGACAAATGATGGCAAAAAAGTTGTTAGGGTGTAAAAACATATCCCTACCGGGCCTAATATCAATAAAGCAGCAGTTAGCGGAATTATTCCGGCAAGTAAATAAGCCCTGATACCTAGGCAGATACCAACGTAAAAAAGAGGCAACAAAGCAAAATAATTAACAACCATCCCAAGAGCTGGCACAAACAAAACCATAAAACAAAAGGCAGCACACAGAGCGCCGCCTTTTATAATAAGCTTAATGTCGCTATTAGCCATTCACGTAAGGCATAAGCGCCAAGAAACGTGCGCGACGAATTGCAACAGCCAATTCACGTTGTTTCTTAATTGAAACGGCAGTGATACGACTCGGCATCATTTTACCTCGTTCCGAAACGAATTTCACAAGGATACGAGTATCTTTGTAATCAATTTTCATGGCGTTCTGCCCACTGAAAGGGCAGCTTTTACGACGACGGAAAAACTGCTTACGAACGCTTGGCTTTAAATTTTCGCCTTCTTCAATATATTCTGACATATCTTAACTCCTTATGCTTCTACTGCTGCTGGTGCAGGTGCAGTTTCTTTAACGACTTCTTCACGTACAATAACGTCCTCACGGAAGCCACGATTCTGCATCAATGCTGATGGTGCATTATCAAGAGTTTCAACACGAACAGTCAGATAACGAAGCACATCTTCGTTGATCTTCATTTGGCGTTCGATTTCTTTAATACCTTCAGATTTCACTGCAATATTCATAAGAACATAGTGACCCTTACGGTTTTTTTTAATTTTATAAGCTAAATTACGAAGACCACAAAATTCAGTTTTTGTAACTTCGCCATCAAACTCTTTAATAACATTGGTGTATTGCTTAGCCAAAGATTCAACCTGGTTTGCGGTTATGTCTTGGCGCGCAATGAAGATTGTTTCATAGAAACGCTGCATAATATAATTCTCCTTATGGATGGGTACTTAAAACAAGCACCAGCTGCCTAACTTTTAGGAAGCAAGGATTTCACTTGTAACTCACATTTATAATAAGAAAAACCCCCAAATGCAAGCAAAAATTGTAATGCAAACCAATCGATTGACAAGCCATACATCATTTAAACTAAGAGCATATATGATACCATTCCGGTTAACTTTAAGGCAGCGCTAAAAATATGGTTACTATAAAATTCGTCGATGAACTTTGCGAAGCAACTGAACAAGCAATGAGTAGGGATCTTATAGAATACGAAAGCAACAATGGCATTGATGTTAACTATAAAAAATTCGCACTTGTACTTTCAGATAATAACGGCGCACCCATAGGCGTTCTAAACGCTTTTACGGCGTTTGCTGAAATTTATATTGAAAATATGTGGATTGAAAAATCTAATCGAGGTAAAGGGTATGGAAAAAAGCTTATTGAAACCCTTGAAAACCATTTCAAAGGCAAAGGATTCAATAACATAAACCTAGTTACAAGTGAGTTCAATGCACCCGGATTTTATAAAAAGTGCGGCTTTAAATGCGAATTTATACGGAAAAATCTCAAAAATCCAAAACTCACAAAGCATTTTTTTGTGAAATTTTTTGAAGAAAAAACACAAACCCAAGGGATTTTACCATAACTATCACCTGTCACAATCCTCATTTTTATTAAGCGTCTTGTGGCTAATGCAAAAAAGAAGTGTTAAATTTTTTGAGTTTAATATTACTTTTGTTTTAATTATTTACAATATTTTAAGACTAAAGACTTACTATGAAGTGTATATGCAACATCTTAAACCCCACAATAATTATAAATGACCAGACAAAACGACAAAATTATAAGGGATAAACTAGCAAAAGACCCAAAGCTGGACATAAGCCAGGCTTTAAAGCTTATGGAGCAAATGGTTGATCCCTGGTATAAAACCCAAGCATTAAGCCAGGTTGCTGTTCTGAGTAAAAATCCAAAGCAGCAATTGAAAATCTTAGAACAAGCATTCGAGAGTGCACAAAACTGCCCAGATAAAAACCGCATCGTCACAGTCTCAGCTTGGCCTTTAGATGCGCTTTTTAAATTAGGATTAACTCAAGAGTTTTATGATCAAACTATTAAACTCAATAGTCTTATACAGCGTGACGCTTTTTCTATTTCTAGGGGTAGCGCGCTGGCAAGCCTATGCATGACAACGGTAAAAGCCCCTAAAGTTTTTTCTGTAGTCATTAAAAACTTTTTAGATACGTCAAACCATCGCCATTTCTGGAGATTTGACCGAGATTGTTATCACCTTGCATTAGCTATGAAAAACCAAGCTTATCCCGATCAGCAAATTCAAACTGTTTTGGATCACATCAAAAAACCAAGAATAAAGAAAAAAGCAGAACGCGCTTTAAAATCTGACATTGCTTGATTAGACTAGGCGCTCGAGCTTTATTAAACCAGGGTTAGAAATTGAGCGCTCCTTCAAAAATTCATTGCGATGTCGTGGTTATCGGCGCTGGCGCAGCTGGGCTTATGGCAGCAGCTACAGCAGGCATGCGCGGCCTGAAAGTAATTTTGGTTGAACACACCAGCAAAATTGGCGAAAAAATCCGTATTTCAGGCGGCGGACGGTGCAATTTTACTAATCTTTACGCATCCCCTAAAAACTACCTCAGCCAAAACAAGCATTTCGCCAAATCAGCTCTAGCACGCTATACACAGCATGATTTTATCAAGTTGGTTGAATCGTATAACATTGCCTACCATGAAAAGACCCTGGGTCAATTGTTTTGCGATGGCTCCTCAAAACAAATTATCCAAATGCTAATGGATGAATGTCAAAAAGGCCAAGTTGATATCCGAACCAACTGCAGCGTTCAAAAAATTGAAAAATCTGATTATTTTAACCTAGGGACTACTGATGGAAATATACAAGCAAAATCATTAATTATTTCCACGGGTGGGTTATCGATTCCTCAAATAGGTGCATCAGATTTTGGCTATCAAATCGCTCAGCAATTTGGCCTTAAGGTCCTCGTAACCAAACCCGCCCTAGTACCGCTTAAAGTTGAGACATCTACTCGCGGCATGTTTACTCAGCTTAGCGGGGTTTCTCAAGATTCTTTTGTTTCCTATGGGAAAAATCACTTTCGAGAGAATATATTATTTACACATCGTGGTTTAAGTGGGCCGGCAATTTTACAAATTTCATCATATCTTGAAAAATTTTCCAAGGAAGAAATTACTATCAACCTATTGCCCGATAAGGATTTGAAAGCAGCGTTCACAGCAAATAAAAATATCAAACAAACCGTTGCGAATTTTTTGAAAAATTATTTCCCCAATCGCTTTGTTGATGCACTTGCAGATCACCCAGATTTTGGTCGGCCAATTACAGACATAAAAAACAAAAGCTTATTCGATATAGCGGATTTAATTCATCAATTTAAAGTGACCATCGATGGCAGTGAAGGATATCAAAAGGCAGAGGTTACTGCAGGTGGAGTAGATACCGATGAATTATCATCCAAAACAATGATGAGCAACAAAGTACCCCAATTATTTTTTATAGGCGAGGTGGTCGATGTTACCGGGTGGCTCGGCGGCTATAATTTCCAATGGGCCTGGTCGTCTGGCTATGTAGCAGGCCAGTATTGCTAAACACAGATATTTTCACAACCACAAGGCAGAAAAACTAACCGAAATTCAACTTATTCTGGATTAAAAATGCTTTTTATGGGTGCATTATTGCTAGCCATTAACCTTAAGTTAACGATCCATGCTATATTCTCCCATGGTGGTAAGTTAACTGCAGCTAGCGTGCAGTGCATGACTTCTTCAAAAAGCTAATACCATTCCCCACAAGGGTTGATATTGGCCTAACTAGAATCAGAGCGGAACCCTGTTCTCTATAAAACCTCTATAACGTTTTTAAAACCTTATAAACAGGTGCAGGAGAAGTTTTGTTTGTGGTGGCGGAAGGGCGGAAAAGTCCGGGTTTTGGCTGGCGAGGCGGGCTCCATACCGGGGCTCACTATACCTTCTAAGTATATTAGCGTAAAAATTCTTTTCACGAAACGTAGCTAAATATTTTCACGAAACGTAGCTAAATATCATTTTGTATAGGCATCTATGGATTAAAATACAGGTTTTATCTTTGCCAAAGCTTTTCCTATCCCTATACTAAACGCAAAAATAATCAGAAAATTTATGACGCATCGAATTGTTTTCATGGGAACACCAGAGTTCGCCCTTGAGCCACTCAAGGCTCTTGTCAAAAATGGCTATCAAGTTATAGCGATTTATTCTCAACCTCCCCGACCAAAAGGAAGAGGTCACTCAGAAACCCCCTCTCCTGTACATTGTTTCGCCAATCAACAATCGATCCCTGTCCACACCCCCACTTCGCTAAAATCATCAGAAGAGCAGGAAATTTTCAAACAGTTAAATGCAGATTTAGCTATTGTTGCAGCTTATGGACTTTTGCTTCCTAAAAATATTTTAGAGGCGCCAAAACTTGGATGCATCAATATTCACGCGTCTCTTTTACCCAGATGGCGAGGAGCAGCACCCATTCACCGCGCTATTGAAGCAGGTGATAGGGAAACGGGCATAACAATCATGCAAATGGATGAGGGGCTGGACACTGGCCCGATGCTTTTTACAAAGAAAATCCCAATCGAAGCTACTGACACAAGCCAGACTCTGCACAATAAAATGTTAGCTCTAGGCGCTGATACACTGCTTGAATGCTTGGATGATATTTTACATAAAAAACTTAATCCGATTGATCAACCATCAGAGGGCATTTCCTACGCAAAAAAGCTTAAAAAAGAAGAAAGCGCCCTAGATTTTAACTGTGATGCAAAAATAATTTTACGTAAAATTCGCGCTTTAACACCTTGGCCAGGAACCACAGCTCAAATAGATGGCCAACTTGTAAAAATTATTGATGCAAAAATAGTTACCTTAGACTCACCTTACGCTCCAGGCACTTGGATTCTAAATAAAGGTCACGGACTGTTAATTTCTTGCAAAACAGGTGCAATTCAACTTAGAATGCTGCAAAGTCCCGGATCAAAGCCCGTGTTATATAATGATTTTTTAAACGGATACCGGGGCACAGATATCATTTTTGAAAAATGAATTAAGGATTATTCGTGTTAAATACCCCTAAAAAAAACAACTTCTGGTTTTTACCTCTCGGTGGATCCGGTGAAATAGGCATGAATCTCAACCTTTTTGGACACAATAAGGAATGGATTATCGTCGATTGCGGTATTTCTTTTGGTGACCGATTGGGCATTGATATTATTATGCCAGATCCCTCAGCTATTTTGGATCATGCTGATGATATAAAAGCTATTGTATTAACCCATGCACATGAAGACCATATCGGGGCGGTTCCATATCTTTGGCCATATCTAAGGTGTCCAGTCTATGCGACGCCATTTACCGCTCAGATCCTTCGCCAAAAACTCGAAGAAAAATCTTGGGGTAAGGAAGTTGAAATTATTGAAGTGCCTCTTTCTGGCAACGTTAAAATTGGGTCGTTTGATATAGAGTATATAACCCTTACCCACTCAATCCCTGAACCAAATGCTTTAGCAATTCGCACAGAACATGGATGCGTGCTTCACACGGGTGATTGGAAAATTGATCCTCAGCCACTTTTAGGCAACACGACAAATGAAAATCGTTTAAAAGAAATCGGTAAAGAAGGCATTCTTGCCCTTATCTGTGATTCTACAAATGTTTTTGACCAAGGCTTCACAGGATCAGAAGGTAATGTACGGAACGAACTTGAAAAACTCATCACACAAACTCCAAACGGAAGAATCGTAGCATGTTGTTTTTCATCAAACGTAGCGCGCGTTGAATCAGTTGCATATGCCGCCCACAGAAACGGAAGAAAAGTTGCACTGATAGGCAGATCATTAGAGAAAATGATTCGCGCTGCAACCCTCTCTGGTTATCTAAAAGGACTTCCCGGTTTTATATCAGCAGAACAGGCAATGGATATGCCAAGGGATAAGGTTCTATTCATCAGCACTGGCTCACAAGGAGAGTATCGTTCTGCATTAGCCCGAGTATCCCAACGGGAACACCATGAAGTCGCTCTTGATCAAGGAGATACGGTAATTTTTTCCTCAAGGGTGATCCCAGGTAACGAGCGAGCAATTGCAAGCATGCAAAATCGCCTCGTACAGCAAGGAATTCGCATAATTACAGCCCATGAAGAAGATGTACACGTATCTGGGCACCCTGCCCAAGAAGACCTAAAAGCGATGTACGAATGGACCCAGCCAAAGTCTTTAATACCTGTGCATGGTGAGGCACGCCATATGCAAGCACAAGCCGAACTTGGTATTGCGAATGGCATTGAGCATGCTCTTGTACCATACAATGGAACACTTATCGAATTGGCAGCTGGAAAACCTCATATAATTGAACGAGTAGAATCAGGACGCTGGGGTATTGATGGAAAATGTCTTGTATCAATGAACAGCCAAATTTTAAAAGAACGCCAAAAAATTTCGATTCAAGGCATTATCTTCTTAAGTGTGCCTGTTGATGATATTTACCAATTACAAGGAACACCTTTGGTAACGTGTATTGGAATTGTTGAACCAGGTGAAGAATCTGAAAATCTAATAGAAGACCTGCAAAACATCATAAGACGAACAATGCGCCAAGACTTAGGAAAAGAAAAAAGCTATCACGAAGCCTTGCAACGAGCCGTCAAGCAAGAATGCAATCAACGTTTTGGTAAAAAACCTATTACCGAAGTACATTTCGTCAAAAACTAACAAAGTTTGACTCATCTCAGTTTTTACAAGCGACTAAATGCTCTCAGTCTTTCACTGTTTTGAAAGTAGATGGGGCATTTAGTTTTTTTTAATAAAAATAAGATGGATTTTATTATTTATTAACATCTTCCCCATAAAATTAAATGTAGGTGTGTTTAACAATCGGGTGCCCCATTGTTAAATTGCACTCTGCCACAAGAAGCTAAATAAGCTTTTCTTGCTGAGCATAATGATAATTTTTATTTGTAAAGATTTTCATGATGGTCAAATATTTTAAATATGCAGCAGCTTTTATTGCAAGCGTTGGATCCTGCTTTGCTACAACAAACTACATTAACGGCATTGATGAAGACTACGGTTCACAAACCACTATTCGGAATGATGTTGTGTTGTTAGGAGGGGCAGGTGGACTATCTGGGATGACCCAACCTTCCGGGCAACTTAATAGTACAACAAGTATTTGGAACATAACCTTCGTGCAATCAGGCACAAATCCTGTTGCGAGCACAATACCAACTGGCTCAATAAATTATCCAAACACACTAACTGATCTATGGATTACAGGCGATGCCACAAACTTTGAAACAGTTACAAGTAATGGTGCAGCCTACGGCCTGCCCGCACCTATTGCAAATGCGAATTCATCTATTCCAATCAACATTCACTTTTTGCTAACCAGAGGACCTAATCTTATTCCTAATTGGTTCACATCAGCATTGTCTGCAAACGCGAGAATTATTGTGGAACCACAATCTGCTGATCCACGCATTGAAAACTTGGTATCGAGTTTATCTTTGACTAACACTTTAATAATCGGTTCTAGAGTTTTTTTATTTAATAGTCCAACAATAGCTTGTGCCATTCAAAGACACCCAAAAATACCAGCTACGCAGGCTCATAATAAAGCCTATTTAGTTGTTGGAACAAATACAACTTTTAGTTCACCTGTAAACGGCATAAGCATTTTGGGCACAGGTGGCATGCCTTCCTTTAGTTTAGCCTTTCAAAAAACTTCTGACATTATCGATATAAATATGCAGAACATAACAACAATAACGGTCAACAGCGCTGGACTTGCTTCTGGCACAAACCTAACAGTTGTAGGTTCATTTTTTTCAGTACCAACCCTTACAGCTATACTAGATAGCACAAGCACCACAAGCGCAACAACCAATCTTATCACCACAAATACAGCACAAATATTGCCAGCCTTGTCGCCTGCGCTAAATTTCCTGCACTAGGTTGATTTATTTCAATATTTCAAATCAGCGGGTCAAAGGTTTATACTTAATCCGTGTTGGCTGATCCGCATCTACACCTAAACGGCGCTTACGGTCTTCCTCGTAGGCTTGATAGTTTCCTTCAAACCAAACCACCTGGCTATCGCCTTCAAAAGCTAAAATGTGCGTAGCAATACGATCGAGGAAAAATCGATCATGGGTAATTACAATCGCGCATCCGGCAAAATCAAGTAAGCCTTCCTCCAATGAACGTAAGGTTTCCACGTCTAAGTCGTTGGTAGGCTCGTCGAGCATCAGTACATTCGCACCGCTTTTGAGCATTTTTGCCAAATGCACGCGGTTACGTTCACCACCAGAAAGCTGGCCAACACGTTTTTGTTGATCGGGTCCTTTAAAGTTGAACAACCCGCAATAGGCACGGCTTTGCATTTTGCGTTTACCAAGCTCTATTTCATCGTGACCATTAGAAATTTCTTCCCAGACGGTTTTTTTCGCATCCAGAGAATCACGTGACTGATCAACGTAGCCCATAACTACCGTATCACCAATCCTGAGTGCCCCCTGATCAGGTGTTTCTTGACCTGTCAGCATTCTAAACAAGGTGGTTTTACCTGCGCCGTTAGGTCCAATAATTCCAACGATACCACCACGGGGTAAGTTGAAATTTAGATTTTCAATTAGCAAACGATCGCTGAATGCTTTGCTAAGGCCATTTGCTTCAATCACTAAATCACCCAAACGAGGCCCTGGAGGAATCGCAATTGCGCCATCTCCGTTACCGCGATCGAGATCTTGTGCCAATAATTCTTCATAGGAAGCAATACGCGCCTTACTTTTAGCCTGACGCGCCTTCGGTGATTGACGAATCCACTCTAATTCACGCTCAAGCTGTTTTTGCCTCGATGTTTCTTGTTTTTGCTCAACCGCGAGGCGCTTTTGCTTTTGTTCAAGCCAACTTGAATAATTCCCTTCATATGGAATACCTTGGCCACGGTCAAGTTCAAGAATCCACCCAACAACATTATCAAGGAAATAGCGATCATGGGTAATCAGTACAACTGTGCCTTTGTATTCTTGTAAGTGGCGATCAAGCCAGGCAACGCTTTCCGCATCTAAGTGGTTGGTAGGTTCATCTAACAACAAAAGATCAGGCTTTTGAAGCAATAAACGACACAAGGCAATACGACGCTTTTCACCACCAGAGAGCTTTTCAACGCTGGCGTTCGCCGGAGGACACCGCAAGGCATCCATCGCGATTTCAATTTGACGATCGAAATCCCAGGCATCCATCGCATCAATACGTTCCTGCAGTTCACCCTGACGCGCAAGTAATGCATTCATCGCGTCATCATCCATAGGTTCTGCAAACTTCATGTTGATTTCTTCATATTCCTTCATCAACGCGGTTACTTCACCGAGGCCTTCTTTGATGTTAGAAACAACATCCAGGTTATTATCAAGCTGAGGTTCTTGAGGCAAATAGCCAATTTTCACTCCATCAGCGGCCCAAGCTTCACCTTGGTAGTCTTTATCGAGTTGCGCCATAATTTTTAAAAGCGTTGATTTACCCGCACCATTTGGCCCGATAATACCGATCTTAGCGCCTGGGAAAAATGAAAGCCAAACATCCTTCAATATCTGCTTACCACCTGGGTAACTTTTTGATAAGGATTTGATTACATAAATATATTGATACGACACGTTAAATACCTTTTTTATTTTGAGCCATGATGGCGCAAATGTGAGGGGTATTCAAGGGTTATGGACAGCAAACCCATGCAGATTTTTAAAGTACTAGAGCCAATACTAAATAGAATCTATAAGATCTTATAATTTTTCCCTTTGTTGACAGATCATCAAGATATTACTAGCCTTTTTGGTGTTAAATATTTTTGCTTCAGTTAAATATATGAATATAAAAAAATTATATTTTTTCTTGCTGTTTTTCTCTTTCATGAACACCTTACAATGCAAAGATGTTGTATATGTGCAACCGAGTGGAGGACTAGGAAACCAACTCTTTCAAGTATCTGCAGCCTACGCGTTGGCTAAACGTTTAGACGCACCTCTTAGAATCGTGACTCGATCAAATGAGACTGAAATCTCTAAAAATTTCGATGCCAGAAGTTTTTGTATAAATAATAAATATTTTTATTTAGAAAATATTGAATTCATATCTCAAGAGGAATTCAAAAAAATCAATTGTCTCATAGTTGGTGAAATCGACATTTTCGATGATCATAAAGGTAAAGGTAATATTATTCTCAATGGATATTTTGAATCGGAAGAATTTTTTAAAGAATATTCTGCAGACATCAAAAAAATGTTTACACAAAAAAATATCAGAACGCCTTTTATAGAAAAGCATCTACCTGAAATTAAAAACTGCAATAGTGTCGCTGTTCATATTCGCCGAGGAGACATTAGAAAAGATACATTCAGAACTCTTCCAATGACCTATTATGTTGAAGCAATGAAAATTTTTTCAAATCAAAAAGATGTTAAATTTTTTGTATTCACAGATGACCCAGTGTTTGCAAAAGAATGCTTTCAAAATTTGGATAATATAGAAGTTATTACTGATGGTACAGCTACTAATTTAGAAGAACTTTACCTAATGTCGCAATGTAAACATATGATTATGGCAAATTCTACTTTTTCCTGGTGGGCAGCTTATTTAAACAGTAATTCTGAAAAACTTAAGATTTCTTGGTGGGCAGCATGTTTAGGCAACAATACTGATACTATTATTGTGGCGCCATTCCCTAAATTCTGTAAAGACGAAGACTTCCTTAAAAGGGTATACCATGATGGTCCTTGGAGAAAATTTGGAAGATGGATACATACAGAAGTTCCCTTTCCATCTAATTGGAAAACTCTAAATCCATTTGTTTTTAAGCCTTAATAACCTCCTTTTAAAATTGTTAAAACCTCTCAACAGCCTTACAGCTTTCGGCGTGTTTTTCCCACTCATCTATAGGTAACTTTTTGATATTGAACAAAATATTTTTTATTAAAATTAACGCATTATTTACTTTTGATATGCATCATTAAAATACAATATGAAGTATTTTAATTGCAAAAAAGCGAATCAATTTATGGATATAAAATTTGTTTTTAAAATTTTGTTTGTTTGTGTATTCATACCATTACTGAGTGCACCAAAAGGTAGTATTTATCTGACTGATGGTTTTGATAGTGATGAGGAAGAGCGTAAAGATACAACTTCCGATTTATTGCATGAATTTATACAAAGTTTTACAGAAATAAACAAAAATCAAAGAGAATCCGTTCAAAATACAAAAAGGCAGCTGGCAACAATCAACAATAGAAAATTTCTAAGCAGGACTATTGAAGATATAAATAGCAGTAGGTCATCTTACGAAGATACAGCAACTATTGCGGGTGTTTGGGCTTCGATATACACAATTCAAGATCCGACCATTCAACTCATAGCGATAGCAGAAATCGAAAATGTTACAACTTCTCATGATAAAGCAATCATTGAATCCATATGGACCACCTTGAATGAAATCAAAAAAGCAAGCGAAGAGATATTCTGTTTAGCTAGAACTGAAATTGAAGATCAACCCTTTACGGAGCGACTTTCTACAATCGGAATATGGAAACAAATTACTGAAATAGACTATATAAAACAGCAAAGAATTTCCTCATCATTGCAGCGAAAGGCTATTCCCCCTGAGAGAAGAAGAAGTTTCCAAGGTGTGTTTAGAGAAAATCTACGCAGCCTCAGAAAATCAGACCCAAACCTCTAAAGCCTAGAATAGAGAAATAGCAAATGCTAGCTGTGCAAGCGAAATTAGAGACATATTTAAGTTACATTTTTCAGAAGGAATAAAAATTTCCAAATAGGCCAATAACAATATGTTTCAATTAATAAAATTTAATCTACAATAATCTGTATTAAAATATGTTTTTTGATAATATTTTTATAAAAAGGAAAATCTATGAACAATAAATTTATGTTACGTTTTGTTTTTATTTTTTTGTTGGTTAATTTAGTAAATGCTACTGAAATTTCTCTGGATGATGAACCAGAATCATATACAAGGGGTACACCTTTGCAAGAAGATCAATCTTCGTTAGCAATATATATAAAAAATTTACCAAAAATAACAGATCAACAGAAATCAGACATTAGGACAATCACAGATAGCATTGAAAAAATAGATACTTCAAAACTGCGAATCAGTGCTATCTTAGATGTTATCAGCTACCGATCTGCCAAAGAAGCTGCTAGTGTCGCATTTACTTGGACCCTTATGTCTCAAATTAAAGATTCTTTTCTTCAATCTGAAGCCGCTGAAAAAATCAAAGAACACAGAACTACCACTAAAAAATCAATAATTGCTCAAACATGGCATATTCTTGATAGAATTAATATTTTAAATGACAGAATGCTTAATTTAGCTAAGACTGAAATAGACAAGCAATCCATCGTCCGCGACAAACTCACTATTGCTGAAGCCTGGGAGGATATTGCTAATATAAACGATGTTAATCTTCGCAATATTGCAATGGAAATTCAGAAAAAGGATTGGCCTTTAGAGAATAGAAAAGACATGCAAATATTCCTTAAAAATAATAAAAAAGTCCCTAAGGATGCCCCATCGCTGGAAAATTTAAGAAGAAAAATAGAGGAATTCTCTAGCTTTAACGACGCTAAAGCATATATTCAAAGTTTATGAAGAATCAATTTTAGGCTTTAAGTAGTATTGTTATGAGATTTTAGCATCTCAGTTGCAACGTTCTTTTTATTTCATGATGACGGGATATAGACAAGTTTGACAGGCTATTCTTATCATTTTTTGCTAAATAGATAAAAATCCTTGTCTTGATTGGCGTTCCCGAAGGGATTCGAACCCATGGCCTCAAGATTAGGAATCTTGCGCTCTATCCTGCTGAGCTACGGGAACCCTGGCAAAATATTAGCTTTTGCAAGCTGTTTTGTCCATGAAATTAATATACTAAGCGTTTTATATTTTCTTTTCAGATATTTGAAAATCATCTTTTTGTTGCACGATATTTTTGGTATCTTGAAAGCTAAGTTGGTTGCGGAGAAGTATGTGCAGAGGATATTAAAAATCTTCACTTTTGTATGTTTTTGGTTTTTATATTTTTCAACTTTGCATGCTAGTAACTTTGCTTATCTCGTTGTCGAAGGAAGTACAGGTAAAATAATGGCGAGCCATCGGGCAGATGAGCTTCGCCCTCCGGCATCTCTTACAAAAAAAATGACACTTTATCTGATTTTTGAGGCCTTGCGATCTGGAAAAATAACCCTGAACACAAAATTTACCGTATCGAAACGTGCAACGTTGCAAGCACCTTGTAATTTAGGTTTGAGGACAGGTCAAACAATTAGCGTTAAAGACATTATTTTTGCGCTTGTAACAAGGTCAGCTAATGATGCTTCGGTGGTTATAGCTGAAGGACTGGCCGGGACTGTTGAAAAATTTGTGAGTCAGATGAATCAAAAGGCAAAAAATATGGGGATGAATCGCACCAGATTTTACAACACATCTGGATTACCTATTTACAAGTCACGTGGCGTCCTTGATAGGACACAAATCACAACTGCTAGTGACATGATACTATTAGCAAGAGCACTTTACAAAGATTTTCCAAAAGAATATTCATACTTCAAAATGAAACATTTCTATTATAGCGGTAACCAAGTTCGCAATCATAATAAAATGCTTAATTCATTCAAGGGATTGGATGGTATTAAAACCGGATATACAGACGCATCTCGTTTTAACATTAGTGTATCTGCGCAGCGTATTGGGGCTGACGGAAAACCAATAAGATTATTTGCTATTGTACTTGGCGGCAAAACCTCTGTTTCAAGGGATAAAAAAGCAGCAGAGCTTCTTGAAGCTGCATTCAGCAAATTACATGCGAACCCTTTAAAAATGCAACAAGTTGCTGCTACAGATGATGATCTTGATAAAGTTCTTAATCAAGCCGATAGCAATGATGATGAAAAAATCGCAAAACCTGCGCACATAAAAAAACTTGCAAAAAAAGTTAAGAAAAAAAATATTCAAAAAAAAATCACTAAAAACTCAAAAAAAACTCAAACAAATCAAATAAAAGTTATTTTAAAAGACCCGATAGATGATATTTTAAGCGGCCCACCCGTCACCGTTAATATTAATCGAGATCTGCCCGCAGGATGGACAAAACCTCACTTTAAAGCCTAGCTCAGAAATTAAATAAATATTAATGTTCTTGGCTTACCTTATAAGTATAAGGAAGCACCAGGGACTTTTATGAATTTTTTTGTTTTGTTTTTTGTTTTATTCACTCTGTCTTTCCCGGTCATGGCTGGTGATATGATTGGAGTCGACTTACTTAAAGCCCTTGAAACAAAAACTCAGTCTCAAACAGAAAAGCTACCTCCAGAAACTCCATCAAATGCTACAGAGTTTAAAAGCGCTGTGGTTGTTGCAGATCCAAATAGTGTAAGTGCTATTGATGTATTAGAGGGACTTCCTAAAGACCCTGCTGAGGCCCTTAAAACACCCGCTGAAAAACTTGCAGATGAAGAATTTAGGGATGCTAGTGTTCCTGGTCCAGAAGATGAATTAAAAAGGGAAGCTAAACTCGAAAAATTTAAAATTAATCCAGGTTTAGATCAAAAATTTATAACTCCAGATCAACTCAAGGAAGAACTAACTAATCTAACTAACGAAAATGTGAAAATGCTAAATAAAGCTGCACCAGCTGCATAGTTTTTCGACTACGGAGCTTTTCCAAAAATTAAAGAAGCGTTTGTTCCACCAAATCCAAATGAATTTGACATAACATAGTTAAGTTTTTTGTCTTGGGCTATATTTGGAACAAAATTGAGATCACAGCCTTCTGAGGGCTCGTCAAGATTTAGGGTTGGAGGTATCATCCCGTGCTGCATCGCAAAAATTGAAAAAATTGACTCTACGGCTCCTGCGGCACCCAAAAGGTGTCCAATAGCAGATTTCGTAGATGATACAGCTAAATTATAACTATGATCGCCAAATAACCTTTTCATGGCTTTAACTTCTATACCATCTCCGACAGGAGTTGATGTTCCATGGGCATTTATGTAACCAACAGCTTCAGGTGATAGTTTTGCACTCTTTAAAGCTGCTCTCATTGATCTGAAAGCACCACCACCATCTTCGGCGGGAGAAGTAATATGATAAGCATCACCAGACATGCCGTATCCCAAAACCTCAGCATAAATTTTAGCCCCACGCTTTTTTGCATGTTCGTATTCTTCTAAAATAACAATTCCAGATCCTTCCCCCATAACAAACCCATCCCTGCTTTTATCCCAAGGACGTGAAGCTCTTGTTGGTTCTTCATTGAAAGATGTTGAAAGTGCTCTAGATGCTGCAAAACCGGCAACACCTGCGCGACACACAGCTGCTTCTGCGCCACCAGCAACCATAACGTCTGCGTCGTCAAGCATGATCATGCGTGCTGCATCTCCGATGGCGTGAGCTCCACTTGCACAAGCAGTAACTACAGCATGGTTAGGGCCCTGAAATCCATGGCGGATAGAAACTTGACCGGAAGCAAGATTAATCAGGCAGGCTGGAATAAAAAATGGGCTAACTCGTCTTGCCCCATGATTTAAAAGGGTTACTGAGGTATCGTATATCCAAGGAAGGCCACCTATACCAGCACCAATTATGACTCCAGTGCGTTCTTTGCCTTCACTATCAGTGGGTTGCCAACCAGAATCTTTTACCGCTTCTTCAGCAGCAGCTATTGCATACAAAATGAATCGATCAATTTTTCTTTGTTCTTTTGGCTCGAGATAATCTGAAGCATCAAAAAGCTCAGATTGTTTTGGGATGTCGTTTGACTGAAGAGGAACAGTGCCAGCAATTTTTGCCGACAAGTCTGACACATCAAAGGAATCAATCTTGCTAATGCCCGATTGACCAGCTATTAACTTTTTCCATGTCGCTACCGCACCATTGGCAAGTGGTGTAACAGCTCCAACTCCAGTAACAACGACCCTTCTCATGAGATTTAATTAATTTTATCCTGAAGATAATTTATCGCCGCACCAACAGTTGTTAATTTTTGCGCTGCATCATCAGGAATTTCACATTTAAATTCTTCTTCGAACTTCATTACAAGTTCAACTTGATCGAGACTATCTGCACCTAGATCGTCAACAAAATTTGCTCCATCAATGACTTTAGATTCTTCTACCCCAAGATGCTCAACAACTATTTGCTTTACGCGGGTGGTAATATCAGACATGAAACCTTCACTAAGTTAATATGTTAATTGTGGTTAAGATTTAGCCGTATTTGTGAAAAAACACAAGAACAAATCTCAAAGCATGTGTATAAATGAATATTTAATTGCTTAATAAACTTCTAATTCAGTAAAAACGCTATCTTATTCAGATCTATCTAATCAATTTAGTTTTTTTGTTTAGCCACTAGCTTTGACCAGTAATACTTTCAAACATTGAATCTAAAATGGAAAATGTCCCCATCGCATACTAAATAGTCACGGCCTTCTTGACGAAGTTTTCCAAGATTTTTGGCGCCTTGCTCACCCTGACAGCTTACGTAATCATCATAGGCGATGGTTTCAGCACATATAAAGCCTCGCTCAAAATCAGTGTGAATCGCACCAGCTGCTTGTGGGGCTTTTGCTCCCTTGTGAACAGTCCAAGCTCGGGCTTCTTTCGGACCTATGGTAAAAAATGTTAATAGATCGAGCAACCCATAACCAGCCCTAATAACTTGCCTGAGGCCAGTTTCTTCAAGACCCAGAGATTGCAAAAATTCTTGTTGCTCTGCAGGATCATTTAAGCTGGCAACTTCTGCTTCAATTGCAGCAGAAATAATTACCGCGGTATCTCCCTTA
Organism: uncultured Alphaproteobacteria bacterium; assembly: GCA_903874955.1. Classification (GTDB taxonomy): domain Bacteria; phylum Pseudomonadota; class Alphaproteobacteria; order Paracaedibacterales; family CAITNM01; genus CAITNM01. The sequence goes on from CAIQTY010000046.1 coordinate 41,900, forward strand.
CTTTTTGCGTAAGCTATAACTTTTTCTGTAAAGGCATTACCTGTTGCAGCTTCTGCCTCAGATACATTGCATATGTACAAAATTGGTTTGGATGATAGCAATTGCAATTGTTCAAAAGTATTTTTTTCATCAGCTGTTATTTTTGCTGCTTTCGCTGGCTTGCCTTCTTGTAATAGGGGCAGTATTTTTTCAATAACTTCTAGTATTTCTTTTGCTTCCTTATCATTGCCTCTGGCGCGTTTTTCAAGGTTTGGAATACGCTTTTCAACCGATTCAAGATCAGCTAACAAAAGCTCCGTTTCAATAGTTGTCAAATCTCGGATAGGATCAACCGAACCATCGACATGGGTGATATCATCGTCTTCAAAGCAGCGGAGCACATGCAAGATTGCATCCACGCTCCTAATATGCCCTAAAAACTGGTTACCGAGCCCTTCCCCTTTGCTGGCTCCGCGAACAAGTCCCGCGATATCAACAAATTCGAGTTGAGTTGGAATGATTTTTTGTGATGCTGCAAGTTTTGCTAAAATTTCCAATCGATCATCTGGCACACCAACACGACCGACGTTAGGTTCAATTGTACAAAAAGGATAATTTGCAGCCTGAGCCGCAGCAGTTGCAGTTAGAGCATTAAACAAAGTCGACTTACCGACATTAGGTAGGCCTACAATTCCACAATTAAATCCCATTATATTCTCGCTTTATTTTTGATCATTAATCTGGCTAATTTTCAAAAAAACAGCAAGGCATAACCTGTACTGATGTGTATTTTGCTAATCTGATTTTCAGATTTCAATCCAGAATAAAATTGCAAATATAAAAATAACAAGATTAAT
>CAIQTY010000047.1 GCA_903874955.1 uncultured Alphaproteobacteria bacterium
AGGGAATATATGGAATTTTATAACCATCACAGGTTGCACCAGTCGCTGTGGTACGAGACGCCAGGGAAAGTACACTTTGCAAAAGCAATTGAAGTTATAGAAGAACCTGTGGATATGATGGATAACTTTTGCAACTTACCCACATACCCACAGGTACAACCACCACAACAAAATTATATTTAAAGGATTATAATCAGAGAAATTATATCTCAAAATCTATGCAAAAACTGTCTTGCTAAAAGGGACCACTATACAAATAGGTCAGTTAATATCAATTATTGGTGCTTCTGATGTCCAAGCCGATCCTTTGGTTGCTGATGACAGAGATTTAAGTCTCACTTTAAATTACAGAAAAAATGGAGCCGCTCAGCCCTCCCTGAGGCTAATCTTTGCTGATCAACAGAAGTACCAACAAGCCAGAGATACAATTACGTTTTTATTTACCCTATTTTCAAAGACCTACGAGAGAGCGTCTAGTGCAATGGGTGACCTTGTGACGGATATTCTCTCAAGCGCTCAACCCCAAGATTACCACTTAACGCAAATTGATCATCTTTCAAAGACAAGTAGCACACTTAAGGATCACCTGAATTACCATGTTGATAAAGATAAAAATCTTAGAGCTTGGAATGCTCTACCCTTAAAAAACTTCCTACGTATAAATTTCTTACCGCAACAACAGGTTGAAATTTTGAAAAATACGGTTCTATTAAAATTTCAAGCTGAATATGCTCAAATACCACTTCAGGATAACCTTCCTTTAGGAAGCCAGGCCCTTGGAGATTTTCTTGAAAAGATTCGGTTATCTATTGTAATGCCAACGCAAATAAATTTCTCAACCCAAGAAATTGAAAAAATTTTTGAAGAATTGGGGTTGTTGCTAGAAATTCCCCAGCCAGGAGAAAAAATTTTTGATAATGACTACTATTCAGCACTTTATGAGTACAGTGTCTCTCTTGGAGAATTGCAAAAAACAGTTCAAGCTAAATTGAGTCCTGATGAATACAATGACCAAGGGTATAAGGCTCTTTTTGATGAATTGCAGAAAGAAATAGCTGATTCTAATATCGTGACCGCTTTTGATCAAAGTCGGTTTAGGCTCGACATGAATATCCAGCTGAAAGCTAAATCTTGCGCTCAATTGCATCAAATCGTTTACATTCTCAAAGGTGGTTCTAAAGATGTTGATATGCCTTGTGATGCGAATTTTGCAGTCGAATTGATAAAAGCGGGTGACCTTGCTCCAATTAGATTCGTACTGTCTTTCATGGGGTCATTTGCTCTTGATGGATTTAATGCTGTTTTAGCAAAATCAGTCCTTGGCCAGCTTGATCCTGCGATTCAAGCAGTTTGCAAAAGTTACTTCGGGCGATCAATTGATCAAATTAAACAACAGCTTCTTAATGGAAATGGCCTTGGTTTTTCTATGGATGAATACAAAAGCTTAAAGGCTTCACAAAACATTATTCTTATAAAAAGTTATCTAGATTCTGCGATGGTAGGAACCATTGCTGCTGTTGATTTGAATCAATTAAAGCAAGATATGCTTGGAATTAATCTAGATCAGCCTGAAAAAATTAAAACTGCCCTCGTGATAAGAGCCTGCGAATTACTGAATTCTCAAGAAATTGCGCAGAAATTAGACACTCAAAATGTTGCAGAAATTGCCGAAAAATCAGCTTATTTTGAAAAGCCGGAGGTCTTACAAGCAAAGCTAGAATACGACCTGCAACATAATCCCCTCGTGACTGATGACGACAAAGAGAGATTTGCTGATAGCTACATCAAAAAAGCCGGTGATGTTAATTTGTTAAACAATTTCTTTGATGCATCGTTTGCTGCAACTGCAAAAAATATAGAACTCGTTAAATTGGTTTCGACGCTGCCGATAATAAGTCTTGAATACAAAGATGCGTATAATAGCTTCCTCACTAGCGCCAATGCGTTTGGTGGGCAAGCAAATTTGGATGATATATTAAAAGCGACTCAAACTGCTGGCTACAACCAAGATCAGTTGTTAATTGTGCAAAGAATTTTAGGTAAACTTATTACACTTAAAAAAGTTGCTGCGGAATTTTTGCAAAAAGGTGATCAAACAGCCGCTCTGGTAAATACTTCTACTGCTGCTCCACTACAAATAGGATTTACTTTTTCTGCAGGAATCTCACAACTAAATTTAGAAAGGGTTTTTTCTACAAATGAATACTTCGGAACATTTTATAATGCTTACAAAGTGCTTCATTACCTGGAATTAAGCATGCCATCGAACGAAGAACTGGATCTTTTAAAACAAGAACTAGTATTAAAACAACCGCTATTACAACAAAGGTTAGATGCTGTTTTGGGGGCCTATCAGAACTTGCATAGCGAAGCTGGTAAATTTAGCAAAAATATACGCGAGCTTTTGAAATTTGTTGAAGATTTCAAGGAGCAGAAAGACAAATACCATACGACCTTGGCCTCTGAATCTATTGATTTTTATGCCGACATAGACAAATTATTAGCATTAAATACTGGGGGGGCTGCGGCGGGTACCAGCGTGCCCATGTCCGCTCCATCCAACAATAGGCCGAATCCCTTTGGGGGCGGGGGTAATGCATCAGGTGTCGCAGGAGCAAAGTTCTCTCTTGCTGGTTTGCGAGGAAAGAATGCCGTAGTCTTAAACAAATATATCTATTCAGAATTGGATGATAAAACATTAGATGCTTGGTTTGCAGAGACTGACTTAAAAAACTTCCTTGGGTATCAAATAAACTACTTAAAAAATATCGATTTTAGTAACTTAAAAGAAGAAGATGTACTCAATTTTGTAAAACAAATAGCAGCCTGTGCTGATTTATACTTGAGAATTAAATTGCAGGATAAATTAAATGGTGTGTACGATGCTGCAGCTAGAGGACATGCTAAGAATAACGCTTTGGATGACTTAAATAAATTTAAATCTAGGTATTTCAGTGCAAAGTATGATACCAAAACGATCTCAAAGCCTTATGCAAAAGCCCCAATACTAATGTCGGATAACGACGATACTATCGTAATGTTGGCGCTTAGAAGCGTGACCCCGGATCTCAAAAAAGAAATTGGTCAAACAATGATTGATTTATTGACTCGTGAAATTGATAGGGTCCGATTTGGATCAAATTCTAGTGCAAGCTCAAGTCCAGCTAGTACCTTGGTTGATGTTATAACCCCATTGATTACTTTGATTGATACTTATATCAGCACAAAACAGGTGAAAGATATTATCGCCAAAAAATAAAATTCTCTTCACCCCCTAAATAGCACATACCTAAGCCATTTTAGAGGAGGGAAGCGCCAGGCTTTATGTTCAAGGTAGGACATGCTCGGTTGTTGATAAGGCATAAGGCTAAAATTGGCTTCATTGGAATGACGGTGCTGCCACTTGATTATTGACTCATAATCGTTTTCAGCTAGGGCAATCATGCGCTCAGGGTATTTCAGCAGAACTGCACAAAGCAAAGATTGATCGTGCATATGCAGCCCTTTACCATAGCCTTTGATAAAATTTGGCTTGCTGCATAGCTCAAGCCAGTGTTTGATAAAATCTCTGGTTAGTTTGCAATTTCGAAATACCATAAATCCTGCCCATAGGGGTTTAGATTTGTCGAATTCAGGGTTGTCAGAAACGCCAAGTTCTTGTGCTACTTGGTGATCGAGATTCGATTGTATCGTGCCATAAACTTCTCGGTTGTACCGGTAGAAAATGCCATCATATCGTTCAAGATGTTTTAAAATTGGCGTTAAAGATCTGGTGAAAATTGATCCGGAGTCTGCATAAACAATAATACTGCCTTCAGGAGTGTTCTCCATGGTTTTCAAAATAACATAAGGCTTCCATAGCCAATATCCTGCACCATACTTTTCGTCTAATAATTCTTGATTTTTTTTGTAAAACTCTGCGTCAATGTGACAGCGGCGGTAGTTTAAAATAAAATCAATTCCGCGATTTAGGGCTGACTGCGCTAGGGCATTTTGGTTTTGATAAAATACTTCGTTGCCATCTGCATAGGAAACAAGGTACACACCAGCACTGTAAAGTTTTTCTGATGAATTAAAATCAGGATTAGCAATAGGGTCAATGCGCCTCGTTGAAATATCAAAAAGTGTGTAACTAAGCTGTAGACAGCCGTAGCATATCAAAAAAATAGAAATCAGTTTTTTCATAAAATCATCGGTAACAGTGAACGCTTAAAAAGGGCAAATGCTTTTGTTCTGTGTGAAGTGAGAGATTTTTCAGCTATTGTCATTTCTCCATAAGTGCGTGTGTCTCCATTTGGAACGAACATTGAATCGTATCCGAATTTTTTTTCGCCTCGTGTAGGCCATACTAATTGTCCTTGGGTTTGTCCTTTAAATATTTTAGCTGAACCATCGGGCCACACGACAGCAAGCACGCAAATAAAATATGCTTTTCTGGGTTTGTCCCCAAGGCGGTGGTTGACTTTTTCACAAGCCATTTGAAAATCTCGTTCAGGGCCCCCCCATCTGGCAGAGTAAATCCCTGGCATACCATCAAGCGCAGGTACAGAAAGTCCAGAATCATCAGCCAGGGAAACATATCCTGTTTTATTTGCGGTATATCTTGCTTTTAAAAGTGCATTCCCTGCAAAAGTTGTTTCTGTTTCATCGGGCTCTGCAACATCAAGGCTTTCAGAACTTTTAATATTTAACTGGTACGGTTCCAAGAGAACTTTTATTTCTTCTAACTTGCTATGATTATGAGTTGCTATAACAAGAGTATCATCAATTTTAAGTTTCAACTTTAGTCACTCCGGACTGAATGTGATTTTTAACAATTAAAGTACATTTAAGCCTTTCGGTTAGTTTTTGTCATCATCAAAAGCATGCCGATAGTTAGGATTCTAAAATAACACCCTAATTACTTCTTAATAATAGCTATTGAAAATTTATCGATAAAACAGCTAAAATTTTATTAGTTTTTTTGTTTTTTTATAAAAATTGTCTCAGCATCATACTACCCCTGATTACGCAAAGAAAGTTCGTGGCCTAGGTGTCTTGAGCTTAGAAGAAGAGTACAAGCTTGCTAAGGATTGGCGGGAAAACCAAGATAGAAAATCCATGGAAAAACTTGCAGCCGCACATCTGAGATTGGTAGCTAAAGTTGCTGCCGGTTATAGGGGCTATGGTCTGCCGATGAGTGATTTGATTGCAGAAGGCAATATTGGGATGATGCAGGCTATGAAGCATTACGAACCTGATCGTGGTTTTCGTTTTGCAACGTATGCTGTTTGGTGGATTAAAGCCAGCATGCAGGACTATATTTTGCACACATGGTCGCTGGTTAAAATTGGTACAACAGCAGCACAAAAGAAGTTATTTTTCTCTCTTAAGAAAACAAAAAAATCTCTAATTGATGAGGCGCAAGAAGAAGATGCAGAGATGCTAAGTGATAAATTAACCCCGGAATTGGTCACAAAAATTGCGCATAAGCTCAATGTTACGGAAGAAGAAGTTTGGTCAATGGAACAGCGTATAGGAAGTAAGGATTCTTCCCTTAACACGCCTATTAAACAAACAGAAAGCACTATTGAATGGATGGATTGGATAGCAGATGAGAGCGATAATCAGGAAATTCAAGTAGTGCAGCGAGACGAAATGGAAAAACGTCAAGCAGCCTTAGATGGGGCAATGAAAATGCTTAATGCAAGAGAAAGAGAAATTATTGTTGCACGTCGTTTAGACGAGCCTCCAAAAACCCTTGAAGAAATAAGTCAATATTTAAAAATCTCCAGAGAGAGAGTGAGACAATTAGAGATTTCTGCTTTTGAAAAATTGAAAAAAGCGCTGAAATTTTCCCCTTATCATCATTAAAGAGGAGATGTTTAAAAAAAATACTTATTAAGAGTAATTTTTTTAAATTTTTTATCATTTATAATCACAAAATCTTTCAATGCTTGTTTTAATAATTATAAACAAGCAAATTAGCACAATAATGACCTTAATCAGATTTTAACCATTTAAGATGCATTATTAAATTAAGCTAATGTTTTTGAAAATTATCGACCTAAATGAATAAAAATACTTTAAATATTATTGACTGCACTTTTCGTGACGGTGGTTATTATACAGATTGGTTTTTTGAAAAAAATCTTGTTGAGAAAACCCTAAAAGTACTATCTAAACTCCCAATTGATGTCGTCGAAATTGGATTCCGTCAGTTTAAGGGGGAAAAAAATTATGGTGAATATGCGTATTCTACTGAAAAGTTTCTTAATTCTTTAGCAATTCCTGGAAATCTAAAGATTGCTGTAATGGTTGAAACGAGTCATCTGAATTTATTTGATGAGACAAAGCAAAGAAAACTTTTTGTCTCCAAAGTTCAAAGTCATATTGCTATGATACGCGTTTGTGCATATTTTAAGGATTTTGAAAAAGCAAAATTTATTTGTGGATATCTGAAAGAGATTGGCTACGCCACCACAATAAACATCATACATATATCAAAACATTCTCTTTCCGAGATCAAAGAAAAAATGAAACATCTAAAAGATTTTGATTTGGATGTTATATATTTTGCAGACACTTTTGGGAATCTTGTTCCTGAAACCGTAAAAAAAATTGCTGAAATTTTTAAAAATCATACAGATATTCCTATAGGTTTTCATTCCCATGAAAATCGCGGACTAGCTCTAGCAAACGTTCTTTGTGCAATAGATAGTGGGGTTGAGTGGGTTGATGGAACATTATCAGGCATGGGGCGTGGGGCAGGTAATGTGTCTACGGAAGCTTTACTCATCGAGATGATGAAGTTGATAAATAAAGATATCGGAATAAGTGAACTTCTTGAATTACTTCAATGTTATTTCTATCCACTTAGGGAAGAATGTGGATGGGGATACACCTCTTACGCTCATTATGCATCTGTTAAAAATATACATCCATTTCTTGTTCAAAAAATCCTTAAAAACAAGAATCTAAAACCAAAAGAAATCTTTATGGGTATTGATGAGTGCTTATCATGAAATTTAAGTTGAAGATATTTTATAAATTATTTTTTTTCGGTATTTTTTTTCTTATTTCGTCTTATAGCGTTTGTGAATGCGCTGATATTGGATCTAATAAAAAAAAAATTTATATGGTCCATTGGGTAAATGAGGGGCGTCTTTCATGCGGGCAATCTTTTATAGACTATTTTAAAGAGAAAGATCCTGATGTAGAAATTATCGAAAGAGAGGCAAAACAAAGTAAGGACAACCTTAAAAAGATAGTTGAAGAAATAAAAAAAATAAAACCAAATCTTATTTATATTTATAGCACCACAGCTCTAATTGAAATAGCAGGCACCTACGATGCTGTCGATCCCACTCGGCATATTACAGATATTCCGATCATAACTGTAGGGCAGTCAGAGCCTGTTTTATCAAAAGTTATAAAAGAAATAGGAAAACCAACTGGAAGAAATGTATCAGGAGTAGGGCAGCATGTGCCTGCAAATCTCTCTTATAAAATGATGCAGCAATATACAGGGAATCTTAAGAAAATTATTATTCTTTGCAACAAGTTTGAAACCAACTCAATAGCTGCTGCTCAAAGTTTGAGGGCAGAAGTTGAAAAGCAAAACCAAAAAATAAAAATAAAAGCAAATCAAGTAAAGTGCGAAATCGTTTTTTTTGATATTGTTCCTGGTAAAAATACGACCGTTGTTGTTCCAGGAAGCATAGAAAAAACCGTTTTAAATATTCTTGATCAAAAACCGGATATGGTTTTTATGACTAGTGATACGATAAATACAAATTTAAATTCTGAAATTATTAATAATTTTATTAAGTATAAAAGCAAGCATGCAGTGCCTATTTTCACAACTCTTGAACTTCAAGTAACCAGGCCTAATTCATGCACCTTTGCTTATTTTACAAGTTTTTCAGATATGGGGCTTTTGGCTGCCAAAAAAGCCGAACAAGTTTTAGACGCAAAAGAAGATATAAAAAAAGTTCCCTATGATATCGGTCACAAAATGTCTCTTGTGATAAGGCAAGATACCATGAATGCATCGGGAGTCTCTCCATTAATCTCCCTTTTAGAGCCTGCAGAGATCTTGGTAGAAGAAAAGGATAAACACCATGGATGACTACATAAGTTTAGTGAAATCATTTAAAAATATGATTTTTAAAATTATTGCTTATTTTATCGTCACTAATTTTGTAGTGGGAAGTGTTTTGTATTTCTTGCACATAGGCGCTCAAAAAGAAGGACTATTCAATGAAATTTCCGAAAAAGCCCATACCATAGGTTCCTCAATTGAGCTTTTGTTAGATAAAGCCATAAATGCCGGGATACCATTTACTGAAATAAAAGGCCTACAAGAATATTTGGATATGAAATTAAAATCTTCTGAAGAGCTGGAGTATATCTTTGTAACCGATGTAAAAGGTAATGTTGTTGCCCAAACCCAAAGTGCGCCTAACCCAATTCATGGAAATTTAAAGCAGTTTTCTATGGTTACCGACCCGATAAAAGATCAAATGAAACCATTCAAAATATTTTCTTACGTTAACATTCCAATTACGATTCTTATTGAAGAAGAAAATAATAAACATTATGGATACCTGCATCTTGGGGTTTCTGTCAAAGCAGTACAAAACAAAATAAGCGATATTTTCTTTGATATTGCCATCATTTTGTTTGTTTCTTTAGTTGTAGGTTTTGAATTTATAAGATTTACATTCATAAACTATGTTGCAACACCTATAGGTGATTTTTTAGCGGCAATTAACCGTATGGCGAAAGGAGATCTTTCCCTTGTTTCATCACTGCGGGCATCAACGGGTATTTATAGATGTTTAGAGAAACTCAATGATCTTATTTACCTTTATTGTTCTAAAATTAGAAATATTATTATTGAGTTTGAGAAAATAGGTAAGAAAAATTTTTTATACGAATTGATAAAAGATAATATCAATGAAATAAAAAGTTCTGTTTTGATTCCGAAGGGTGAAAAACCTGATATCGCTCCTTTATCTCCCGCAATTGAAAACTTACGTTTGGTTGTTTTTCTCTCCCTGATATGTGAGGGAATAATTTTAACAATTTCACCTGGCTATGCGGGACAGTTCTACGTAGAAAATCCTTATATATCCAAACAATTTTTTTCTAGTCTTCCTGTTCTGTTATTTATTCTTACATCTGTGTTAACGCTTCCGCTTGGATTGGTGTTTACGAACAAATATGGATTTCGAAGAACTTTTCAGTTTGGTCTTGTTTTATACTGTGTAGGTTTCCTTATGCCGTGTACTTTTCCTGATAGTATATTTGCATTTTTAGCATGCCGATTTTTTAGTGGTATGGGATTTGGGATTCTTTACTTTGCTTTTCAAAATTACGTAAGTACTTACAGTGTTCCTGAAAGGCGTGTTGAACATTTTTCAATTTATCTTGTTGCTCAAGGTGCCGCATTCCTGACGGGGATGCCAGTTGGAGGATTGCTCGTTGATAATATTGGGTATTTTTACATATTTGTTTTATCCACAGTTATTATTCTTTTTGCGATTCTTTATTCAGGAAAATATATACTCGATTATCAAGGGTTTGAAAAAACTGAATCTAGGCCCCCTCTTATTAGTCCTTTTAAAATTACAAAAATCCCTGGGCTTTCAAGAATTATTCTTTGTCTAGCATTTCCCACAAGATTTCTTTATACGGCGCTTCTTGCTGTGCTTGATCCTTTATATCTAACTCAACTAGGAAATTCTATGTCAATCGTAGGTAGGGTCCTTATGATATATGGAATTTTTGTCTTTTGTATGTCGCCCCATGCATATAGGGTGGTTTCATTTTTTAAAAGACCTGTGATTTCATGTGTGTTATGCAATGTGCTGATCGGTATATCTCTTCTTGTTCAGTATACAGTGCCGACTACACAAGGCGTTGTCATAGCTCTAACAATGTATTCAGTTGGTGCAGTTATCCATGTGTCTTCGATGATGGCTTTACTTGAAAATTTTGTGAAAGAAAATTCTGTTCCTGGTGGTCATCAATACGTTATCAGTATTTATTTCACGTATGAACGCATTGCAATGTTATTCGCACCTCTTATCTCAGGAATTTGTATCGCACATTTAGGATATGAACTAACTGCTTTGTTTTTTTGCGTTTCAATATTGGGGGCTAACCTAGTGTTTATTTTTCTTGAAAAAAATAAATTAAGTCTTTTTACAAAAAGGAGCTAACACTATGAATTTTTCCTTGCGAATTTCTTCAGTATTATTAGTTGTTGCGACGTGTACGATGGTGCTACTTACAGTTCTAATGCATTTTAAATATCACATGACTAGGTCCAATCTTGTTGTCGATCGTCTTTATGTTGCGCTAAGTGGGATGGCACAACCAATTGAAAATGCAATAAAACTCGGCGTCGATATGGATAATATTAAAAATCTTTCTAAATCAATTAAAAACACCAAAAAATTTGATCCAACCATTAAAAATATTATTGTTTTTAAAACAAAAAATGATGAATTTGAACCAATAGCCTATGATGAAAATCATGCTTTATCTGACATTGAAAAACAACTTCTTCAAAAAAAAATCAGAGCGAGCAAAACAAACTATTGGAATGGCACAATAAACGAGGATTTTGGTTTTGCAGGAGTCTCCATAAAAAATGTTATCGGACAAGATAAGGGGGGTATTTTATTTTATTACGATGTTCATAAAATTCATATGAAAGAAATATCAGAAATACAAAGTCTATATAAGAGACTGATGATAGCCCTGATATTTATTATAGTAATAAACTTCATAGCTGTATTTAAAAATACAGCAAGCTTAAATAATGTAATTATAACCGCAGAACAGTCTATTTTTGACATTTTGAACAATGTAGGAAAAAAAATCGATCTCGGCAAGATTGAAGAGCCTGTAATTAAAACGCAGATGCGTGCGATGGCTAATAAAATCACTTCGGTCGGCCGTTATATCAATAAAATTGAACTTTTTTTAGCTCAAGCAAGAAACAGCGCTTTTGAGAAAGAAGACAGCGAATGATAAGCTCAAAACACAAAACATCTCTAAAAACAAATATAATATTTAATACTTTAATTATTATATGCATATTTGGAGTAATGATTTCAAGCTATAACTATTTCTCAGTAAAAAATATGGTTATGGATAGCGCTTACGATTTGTTAAAGAGGCAAATCCATAGCGTTATCCTCAGATCTCTTCAATTTATCGAAACAGCCAATGAAGAAATGAAAATTCTATCTTACACAATAGATAATCAAAAAAACCTTTCAGATCCTTCAACCCTCAGTAAAATTACAAAGCTAATGGGACAATTCAGAAGGGTATCCAATTTAGTGATTTCCTCAGGACAAAATAACTATATTTTTTTATCAAAAATAATTCATACCAGGCTCAATAAAGATTTATACTTGGGAGAGCCTATACATAGTAAAGCAGCTTTTGCTCTTGGTTTTGTTAAAACTGATGCTAATCATAATATTCAATCAAGAAAAATTCATTATTATTCTGAGGATTTAACACTTATTACCGAGGTTGAAGTCAAGGAACCTCTTTTAAAAGAGCTTTTATTAAATTTCGCAAAAATCGATCCTTTGAAATTTAAAAAAGAACTTACGCATTCAATGATTACAAATAATTCTGTGGTTCCATTAGTGTCTACACTAGAAGGAGAGGCGTCTAAAGAATCATTAATATATGCAGAAGTAGCATTTAATGATCTTTCTTTAGCACTAGATATAAACCGATTTAACGAAAATAGCTCATTATATATTATAGAAAATAACCAGAAGATTGTTACATCTTCTAGCCTGCAAGAAATAAATGAAAAAAATAATGTATCAATGATGGGTGATAAAAATATGAGACTGCTTCATGCAGGCTTCAATATGTCATTAAAAGATAAAGATCCTGAACGCAAAGATAAAGTTCTAATTCTACCATATGAAGGAATTGATTATATTGTCGTTAATGAGCCTTTCCCTTCAACCTTTCCTCATAATTGGAGAGCAGTTTCTCTTTCAGTAGCAAGTGATTTTACAAAAATTTCAGATATCATTACTGATAGCAGTAGTATATTATTTTCTATAGTTATATTGTTGACTGTTATTTTTTGGCTTTATTTTCAAATTAATAAATATTCACATCCTATAGTTAATCTTGCAATAGAGGCTAACAAAATTCATTTATTCGATCTTGAAGATTCTGTGAACGTAAAAAGTTCTACCAAAGAAATTGCTAATCTTGCAACTGAAATTCAAAACATGAAAGTAAATGTTAAGAACTTTGCACGATTTATTCCTAAAGGATTAGTTCAAAAATTTGTTAGTACTGGTGAAGATGTTGAAATTGGTGGAAAAGAAATCAATGTGACGATACTTTTTACTGATATTGCTAATTTTACAACAATATCGGAGTCTTATGAGCCAGCAAAGTTAGTGATTCAGCTATCGGAGTATTTAGAAGAGCTTACAAGCGTTATTCTTAAGAATAAAGGTACTATTGATAAGTATATTGGTGATGCTATTATGTCTTTTTGGGGGGCACCGGATATAGATCATGATCAAACCGAAAATGCTTGTACGTCAGCACTGCTGTGTGTTGATAAGCTTATAGGTCTTAATAAATATTGGTCTAATACTGGTCAGTGTGAATTTTTAACAAGATTTGGTATTCACGAAGGCAAGGCTATCGTGGGGAATATTGGCTCTTCAGAGCGCATGAATTACACAGCTATTGGTGATAACGTCAACCTTGCTGCACGTTTAGAGGGCTCGAATAAATATTATGGTACAAGTATTTTAATTTCTGAGACTATTCACAAAAAACTAAGCGAAAAATTCATCAGAAGACCAGCCGATATTGTAGCGTTCAAAGGAAAGGTAGAAGGAATTAGAATTTACCATCTTATAGGTCTTGATGATCACGGGTATTTGAAACCTATTTCCCAAAAACATAGACAATATCTTGCAGAGTACAATAGAGCCTACGAACTTTATCAAGTCATGGAATGGGAAAGAGCAAATCATTTGTTTGAAACACTACGAAACATTACGATAGAGCAAAAAATTGAAGATAAACTTGTCGAAATCTATTGCAAAAGAACTCAAGACTTTATGAAGAATCCTCCTCCACAAGACTGGAATGGTATCATTCATTTAACGGAGAAATAACATGAAGACTCTAACATAGAACTCTCAAGTCTTGTTTGATTTTCGTCAGAATAGTTCCAGAGAATAGTTCCAGACTTAAAAATATTAATTTTATAACTCTTAATTAAATTTTAATATGCGATATGTATTATTTGTAGTTGTAAAACTATATTTTTGAGGATTGTATGAATACCAAGTTATTAAGTGCTTTTTTGTTTTTTAGTGTCAGTGCTTTGTACTGTAGCTCGACAGCAGAGAACTTAGACATTAATAAAGAGCATATTGTTAAAGTTAAAAACTTGCTGCAAAAAGATAATTTTGAGATGGTTTTTAACAGTATGTCTGAAGCAGATAGACAAGAAATAGCTCAGACACTAAAAAATAACTTTAATGACATAGATATGTCTATAATTAAAAAAGGTCGCCTTCGAGCACTTTGTCAATCAATATTCGAAAATCGGACTGATTATTTAGCAGGTACTGATTTTTCATCTATAGAAGAAAGAATTGAATTTTTTAACGGAAATTTAATTCAATCAAAAGACAAGGTTAGAAACCTAAACGCATCTTCAGTAGCAAGCTCAGAATTAGCTAAACTAAAAAATGCGCTGGAACAAAGCGAAATAAAACTACAACAGGCCTCAGCTTCTTACAAGAGTGCCTTGGAAAGTGAAAAAAGAGTAAATGAATTTAAAGCGCGAGCGGAAGATGATGCTAATAAAGCTGCAATGATAAAAATTGACCTTAATGAAGCGAACATTAGTGATGATGATAAGTTAGCAATTGAACAAAATACTGCATCATTACTCTCAAATACAGAGTTGAAAAATAAACAAGAGCAGCAATTGATTGGGGTATATGCTATAACTGACGCAAACGCAGTTGCTGTAATAGCAATGTTAGGTAATGGAGACAATATTGATCAGCTCTCCGATGCTTATTTCTTGTCAAAAGTTTATCAAGGTCGATACGAAGCTAAAGTAAACGAAGAAAAAGCAAAGTCAGAGCAAGCTTTTTCTGAAGCACAAGCTCAAAAAGCTAAGGCTTTGGAAATTCTTCGAAGTCTGGTAGTAGAAAACAAAAAATTTCAAGATGAACTTAATAAAGTCGAGCAATCTGCAAAATAAAGATCAACTCCTAAGCATCGGCTTGTGCTTCTGGCACGGCTGATGTTGTCCACTCTTGCTCTAGAACTAACTCATTAATTCGTCTGATTATGGGGTAATCGCCAAGATCCACCCCAAAGCGATTTGCATTGTATACCTGTGGCACAAGGCACAGCTCGGCAACAGAGATGGTATTTTTGATGCAAAAATTTCCTGAAGTTTGCTGAAGCTGTTTTTCCAGCGCTTTAAAGCCCTCATGAATCCAATGGTGATACCAATCATTTTTCTGCTCTTCACTAAGCTTGAGCGTATTTGTTAAATATTTTAATACTCTAAGATTGTTTAGCGGGTGAATATCACAGCAAATACTTTGAGCAATTGCCATTGCCTGGGCTTGTTCAAAAGGATTATCCAGCCATAAGGGTGGGGTAGGGTATTGCTTTTCTATGAATTCAAGGATCGCTAAAGACTGGGAAATTATTCCCAGATCAGTTTGCAGAACTGGCACTAATCCAGAAGGATTGATGTCTTTATATTGCTTATTTTGCTCGTTTTCTCGAAGATTTATATAGTTCGCAGAATAGGCAATTCCTTTGTACGCAAGAGCAAGGCGGACTCTGTAGCTTGCCGTCGAGCGGAAGTAAGTAAATAGGTTGATCATGATGGGCTCCAAAAAGTAGGGAATTTTTTATTTTTTCTAAAAAATAATCTTAGTGGATAATCATCTGGTTTTTTATATTGATTTTTTAAGTATTTATTTACTTTTTTATGGTAAATATTTCCATCCCCCACCCCCGCCCTAAAATAGGGTGGGCCACCCGCCTTGGCACCATCATTTTCAACAGATACAGCTCTAGCTTTCGCATTCTTTAGGGTTTTTGAGTGAATGCGCTGGATATATATCTGAAGAACCGTTCTTATATTACTAAATATCATAAATCTTCTTAATTCGAAGTTAATTTTCTTTTAAGGGGCGCTCAAAAATACTAATAAAAAATCCATCGGTTCCATGTTTGTGGGGTGTGAATTGGGCAGTTTCACTTCCGAACGGGCAATCTAATTTGATTGCGTCGTTCCAAACCTTTGAGACTGGAATAATTTTAAAATCATTGTTTTGTTTTAAAAACCATGAAACTTGGTCAATATTTTCAGGATCCAAAACTGAACAGGTGGCGTAAATTAAACGACCGCCTGGTTTTACAAACTGTTTCGCTTGATGGAGAATTTTTTGTTGCAAATTAACGAGTTCTTCAAGGTCAATTGGGGTGAGCTTGTTCTTTAAATCCGGGTTACGTCTCCAGGTGCCTGTGCCTGTGCAAGGGGCATCAACAAGTACCCGATCAAAACGATCGTGTTGTCTTTTGAACCAGCTATTATCTTTGTTAATATCTTTAAGTTGGTAACTCGTGACTCCTGCGCGGCGTAGTCTATCTTTGGCACGTTGAAGCCGATGAGAATGAATGTCGCTTAAAATAAGGTTTCCTTTATTTTGCATAGAGGCAGCGATTGCTAATGATTTACCACCAGCACCTGCGCAATAATCTAAAACCTGCATTCCCGGTTTGGTATCGCACAAAAGGCTTACCACTTGAGAAGCTTCATCTTGTACTTCAAGGCTTCCATCTTTCCACAAGGGATGGGTATGAAGGGGGTGGCGTTTACCGAACCGAATACCCATTGGGCTAAGTGGGGTTGGGGCTACATCAAACCCATCTTTCTCTAGTTGAGATAAAACCGTTTCTCGATTATTTTTAAGGGAGTTAACCCTAATATCAACTGATGCTTGATCATGCAGACTTTTGATAAGATCTTGATCTGTTAAATAGGGTTCTAACCATTTTTGAATACTAAAGGGATTGTATGGTTTTAAATCCCCCAAAATTTGTTGTTCCTCAAAAGATAAAGGGGACGGGCCATAACCCTCTTTACATAATAAGTGAATTTCGTTGAGCGTTTGCTCTTTATCTAACACACAATATGCAAAAGCTAAAAGTCTAGGAGACGTTATCGCAAGGGCATTACTCAGACCTTGATAATTTCTAAGGATGCTATAAACATCATCTCCGATAATGCGTCGATCGGAACTTCCAATATAGCGTCGGTTTCGGAAATAGCTTTGCATCACAGCGTCAGCTGGTTTTTGAGGTAATTGTAAAATCATCTCGATAAGTTCAATAACGCTGTGTAACTGGCCTGCTGGTGTCATGGGGTACTCTCAATTTCTTTTGGGGATTTGTTATATCCTAAGGGATCTAAGTGAATAATAATCTCTGATTTTGGATAGGCATTTCGAAGGGTTTCTTCGACTTCATCGCTTATAACATGCGCATTTTTCAGAGAAAGCTCAGGGTCTAATGTGATGTGAAACTGGATAAAATCTTGATGACCTGTACTGCGTGTTCTAAGGTCATGGGTATCTATAATGCTTTTGTTTGATTGGATAATCGATATAATATCCTGACGCACTTGTGGTTCTAGTTCTTTGTCCATGAGGATACTTGCGCTTTGCTTTAATATACCCCAGCTGCCAAAAATTAAAAACACAGCGATACCAATACCAAAAATCTGATCAATCCATGTAATGCCATAGTGTGACATGGCAATAAGGGCGATGATTGCCACCACGTTGCTGAGTAAATCTGCCTGATAGTGAAGAAAATCAGCCTTGACAGCAATCGAGTTTGTTTTTTTTATTGTATAAATTTGGAATATAACTAGACCCAAGGTTAAGGCAGATGAAAATGCCATCACCCAAATAGCTATTGAATTATCAGATAAAATTTGGTTGATGTTTGGCTGATGAAAAGCATGCCATACTAACCAGAAGGTGCTAGCCATAATCAGCATCGATTGAACAAACCCACCGAGGGCTTCTGCTTTCCCGTGACCAAAACGATATTCATCATTTGCAGGTTTCCTGGAATAACGAACAGCAAAAAAATTGATAATTGATCCAAGAAAATCCGAGAGAGAATCAAGCAGTGATGCTTGAATTGTAAGGGAGGTACTAAGCCACCAAGCAAGAGTTTTTGCAAACATCAACAAGCTTGCAACAATAACTGCCGCCCATGTTGCTTGAAAAACAAGCTTTCCATTTGGATTATCTAAAGACTGCAAAACGTGTGCATTGTTTCTAAATGATGAAACACTCTATCATGATTTTAGATTGATAACCAAAATAGTTTTTTTTAAAGAATTGTCACTGCTTTAGTTCGTACAAAATTCATCATCTCTCCTTGAACTGTACTTTTTAAGCTTTCAAATTTTTTCAAGGCAATGCCTGTAAGTTTAACTGTTGGAAGACTTTGAACTTTCATCGGATTGATATGACGTTTAGCTTGAATTACTTCAAAATGTAAATGAGGTCCTGTTGTCATTCCTGTCATCCCGACAGCCCCTATAATCTGTCGTTGAGAAACCAAAGCCCCTGGCTTGATATTTTTGTTAATACATTTAAGGTGAGCGTAAACTGTTTCATACCCGCCTGCGTGGCGAATGTGAACTCTGTTACCGTATCCACCGCTCCATCCCGCAGCAATTATTTTGCCCTCACCGGCAGCAAGGACTGGTGTTCCAATTGGGGCGCCGAAATCAACTCCCTTGTGCTGTTTGGAATATCCCATAATAGGATGGCGTCTCATTCCAAAACCTGATGTAACCTGGAGTCTTGATGCATTCAATGGGGTTTGTAAAAGGGATCTAACGACGCTTTCCCCTTTTGTGTTAAAAAATCTAGTTTTGCCGCCTTGGTTAAATGCAAACAACTTATGTTCTTGCCCACCGCTTTGCAGCGTTACACACCGGAGTTGTTTGATTTTTACAATCTGACCTTTTTCATTGCTAAGCCCTTCACAGAGAATTTTAAACGATGCACCTGCTTGAATTCCATGCTGAAAGTTAACAACATAGCTAAGAACTTCAACAGCTTCTTGAATAAACTTAGACGGAACGCCCGCTCTTAAGGCTGCGCTATAAAAGCTAGAGTTGACACTTCCCTCAAATACATGGACAACAGGTGTTAATTTGATAACTTCTTCTTTGGCAACGTATTCCTTATTATTTTTTGAAACGACAACCTTCTTATCGTATGATGGTTGGGCCGAAAAGGACTTTATTTCTAAGCCTTTTTCGTCTCTTATATACGTAACATTGAACACCAAACCCGATTTAAGACTTTTATTGGGTACGTATTTTGAAAATGCTTTTGATATTTCACATGAGGTTGTTTTATCTGCACCGAAGCCTATTAGAAGTTTTTCTACATTTGCCCCACTTGCAAGAGTGAGTTGAGTTTCACTAATTTCTGGTTTAGTTGCAATTGCTGGGGCCGGACTTTTCGTTTCAGCTACAGGAGCTTCAACAGCACCAACTTTTTTATCAAACACAAAAAGCTTGAAAACCCTAGAAGAGCCAAATATCAATGTTGTCAGTGTTAAGATTATTCCTAAACGCTTATATTGGACGTAAAAACTTCTCAAAAAATCCCCTATCTCCAAACAAGAACGCAACTAAGTATCGCCAAAAGAGTGAATTGAGTCAAGATGATAATATGTTAAAATAAGATTAAATATCTCTGTGCGTTCTTTCTTCTCTTTCATGTCTTTCTTGTGCTTCTATTCCAAGAGTGGCAATTGGCCTTGCCTCTAGGCGTTTTATTCCAATTGGTTCTCCGGTTTCTTCACAATACCCATAGGTTCCGTTGTCAATTCGTTGAAGGGCTTCCTCGATTTTTTTAAGGAGTTTAAAGTCCCTATTGCGAGCTCTTAAGGTGAGCTTGTAGTCTGCTTCTTTCGCTGCTGCATCAATAACATCTGCTTCAACCTGGTTATCTTGAAGATTGGTAATTGTATCGGAGCAGTCCCTTAGGATCTGGTCTCTCCAGCTAATTAACTTGTTCTTAAAGTATTCCTGTTGCTTAGGGTTCATGAATGTCTCTTCATGACCTGGTGTATAAACATCAACTTCTTGACTCATTAACAATCCAAATAAAACTATAACTCTTAATAGTACACAAAATTTTAAAAATTTTCTCAATAGGCTTTTAGAAAATATTTTGATTATTTATCTGATAACGCTTAAAAAAATTGAATATTGCAAATTACGCAAATAAATTGCACAAAAAAATATTTTAAACTCACAATTAAGAATTTAAATTTTATCATTTTCACGATAAGAATAATTTGCTTGTTGTTTCAAATTTTTTTCATATGCCGATAACTTTAAAGAGGCTTATTCAATTCAAGATATTGAATAAATTCTGCATATCATTCGGTAAGTCAGCCTTGAAGGATAAATGCTCTAAGGTTATTGGGTGAGTAAACGCCAACGAATATGCATGTAAAGCTTGGCGAGGGAAGTTATGAACTTCTGGCTGCCAAAGATCTTTTTTTGTTTTTTTTCCATACATAAGGTCACCAATAATTGGAATACCAAGATAGTTCAAATGAACACGAATTTGGTGAGTGCGTCCAGTATGAAGTCTGCATTCAATAAGGCTAATATAGTTCGCTGGATCTTTTATTGAGGTGAAAACCTTTTTAATTTTATACGAAGTTTGAGCTGACTTACCAGAAGAAATGACCACCATTTTTTGACGGTCTTTTGGGTGCCTGCCAATTGGGGCATCTATTAAGCCTGTAGGTGGGTAGGGTCGCCCCCAAACAAGAGCTAAATAGATTTTTTCTAGGTGTTCTTGTCGATCATGAAATTGCCGCGATAGGCCCTGATGGGCTGCATCAGATTTCGCAACGACCAAAATACCACTGGTATCTTTATCGAGGCGATGAATAATACCAGGGCGTTTAACACCGCCAATACCAGATAAGCTATCTGGGCAATGATGCAAAAGAGCATTGACCAATGTTCCTTCAAAATGGCCAGGGGCAGGGTGCACTACAAAATTAGCTGGCTTATTAATGACTAAAAGGTGCTCATCTTCAAATATAATATTGAGTGCAATAGCCTCTGCTCTCGGTTCAGCCTCAACGGCATCAGGCACAATGAGCGTATAACGTTCCTTATTTTTAACTTTTGTCTTCGCATCGAACGGTTTTGATGGTTCAACAGAAATGGCATTATTTTTCAGTAAATCTTGTATGCGGGTGCGACTAAATTCAGTGGTAAGGCTTAAAAATTTATCAAGGCGAAAATCATGATGTTGTTCATCCACTATTATTTCATGTTTCTCACTCATTGGGCTTCCAGGGTTCATATGGTCGTTTCATTTTGGTAGAAAACCTGATAACTTTCCCATTTTCGGTGGTTTGAGGTTTGTAGGCCTGGGTGGTGCCTGTTAAATTCGGTTTGTAAGCTTTTTGCCAAGAATATACTTTTCCTTGAACAGGCTTATCAGCGCGATAGTGAAGCCATGCATGCCATTCTGGTGGAATTTTTGTTGCTTCATGATTTCCCTTATAAATAACCCAGCGCCTGCGGTGCCCAACGTGTGATGCTTGCCTATGCTTTTCTTCATAATAACGATTACCATATGAATCATTTCCCACCAACCGACCTTTGAACCATATTAGCAAGCGTATTGTAAAACTCATAAAATAACTCTTAAACTAAATCTAATACAATGATAATTCACAATCAGTAAAATTTGGGTTTACGTATGCAAAAAATTACAATCACGGCTCCCACTCTAAATGAGGCTATTGACGAAGTCAAAAAGCGCTTTGGAGAGGATGTGGTAATAGAGCGCACGGAAGAAATTAATAATCAAATAAGAATTACTGTGGCTCTTTTCGAGGGAGAAGAACCCATTTTGGTTCCATCGCTCAGAAATACTGAAAAAAATTCTATTGATAATCCTTTATCAGCCATAAGGTTAGTTGAAGAAATTTGTCATGATCACTATTTAGGGGATGATTTTAAAGACTACTGGTTGAAGTGTTTGTCTCCTTACTTAACTCTTACAGGGATTAATATCGCAGAATCTTTGGCGGAGTGTCTGAATTTTGAAGGTCAGTGGATCCGTAAAATCTTAAATTTAAAGCCGGTTGTTTTTTTAGGTTCTCATGGCGTTGGGAAAACGCAGATTTTAGCTAAAACTGCTGCTCTATTGAAAGCTTGCGATCGCTCTGTAGAGATATACAACTTTGATACCCTAAAAAGTTCAGGTCAGGGCATGCTTCAGTCTTACGCCCAAAAATTAGGTGTGCCTTATTATTTTGGTCAAGATGCCTGGAAGATTTTGCAAGAAAGTATCAAAGTGCAAAATGAAACTGTTAAGTTGATCGACACTCAAGGGGTAGATTTGAAAAACCCAAAAGACTTAGGGTGGTTAGTGAGTTACGGACAGAAATTTGTGTTTGACCCGGTGCTCATTGTTCCTTGTGATGGGTGCTTAAGTCTTACGGCTGATTACGGGCATTTTATCAAAAAATTTGGGGTGAGACACATTATCTTAAGTAAAATGGACTTAGCAGGTTCGCTCAGTTTACCGCTGCGCCTTGCCTGGACAACAGAAATACCTATCGCAATGGTTAATAATTCGGCGAGTTTAAGCATGAATCTACAATACTTAAATGCGTCAAAGCTTTTAAGCTCTATGACTGGAACACAAATAACTGGAGCTGAAACGGATATGACAGCAGAATTAGGAATGAAATATTGAAAAACCAGGTTTGCTTGAATGAACCTGGTTTTTTATAAATGTTTGCAAACAAGACTCATCCGTAAAACTTAGTATATCTAGTTTATTCTTTGCAAACGCTCGCATACCATATGGAGAACTGCTCGAACATCTTCTTTTTCCTTTTTAAGAGAATTGAAAATATTCTCTTTTTCTTGAATTAGCCTATCATTTTTAGATTGCCTTACTTTTGAAATAGCTTTGTATGCAATATCAATCTCTTTAATCTATGCCTGACATTACGTTCGAAATCTCCTCTATAGCATTATCATTAAGCGATTTCGACATTAGATTTTTTACTTCTGTTTCTAAATTCATTACTCTCAGTGTTTTTCCAGAGCTGTTCTTATTCTGCGCATATTCAGTAGATGCAAAAACTGCCCTACTAAATATAAAGATTAATAGTAGTATTTTTATATTTATAAAATCTCCGATTAATATTACACAAAAAAATAATTAAAAATTCAAATTCTTATTAACAGCGAGTAATAAAATTAGTATTTTTTGTTTTTTGTATGACTGGTTACCTATAGGGTTTTAAATTAACAAAATTCTCTATCCTCAAAGATATAAGTTTAAAAATGTCAAAAAATAATTTTAATATAATTTTATATAGTGTCTTTGCTTTTTATCTAGCATGCCTTATCATTACACTCATATGTATTATGAGGATCTGTGGCAGTATGAGCCCTGCAGACGACAATGATGATAATCCTTGGGATGTAAAAGGCGATAACGCTAGCTCTCCCAAGAAAACTACTAAACAGGACGATATGGGTCCTTTTGGTCGTGGAAGACCCCAAAATCAGCCTCCTGAATTTTCTAAGGTGGTTAATGAGTTTCAAAAGAGATTTAGGGACAGTCGAGGGGGATCGGGAGGAAGTGGACCTAGCGGCGTGCCCCCCCAGCACCAAGGAAAGGTATTCGTTGGAATTTTTGGTCTAATCATTGCAGTGTGGTTGGGCTCGGGGTTTTACAGCGTAGCTGATGGTGAAGTTGCTGTTGTTCTTCGTTTTGGTAAGTTTGCAAGAACATCTCTGCCTGGCTTACGTTACCGTTTGCCCAGTCCTATTGAGCAAGAAATTATAAGAAATGTGTCGACAGTAAATATTATTCAAAGTAGCTCTCAAGAGGGTGGTGACATTGAACATAACCTCACCTTAACCGGCGATGAAAATATGGTTATCACCAACTACACAATTTCCTGGAAGATACGCGATATTGAGGATTACTTGTTTAAGGTTCGAAATCCCGATCAAACGATTCGTGCTGCTGCGGAAAGTGCTCTTCGTGATGCTATGGGGCAAACTACAGCAAGAAAAGCACTGACAGAAGGTCGCGCTGAAATTGGAGCTATGGCACTAGAAACGTTGCAAAAAATTCTAGATTCTTATGGCGCAGGAATTCAAATTACTCAATTCCAGTTACAAAGAATAGAACCGCCTGCGCAGGTTGTTGAGGCCTTTAATGATTTGCAGTCTTCGCTTGCTGATGCCGACCGTTCTAGTAACGAAGCACAATCTTACAGTAATGATATTTTGCCTAAAGCTCGTGGTCAGGCTGAGAGTGTTCTTCGCAATGCAGAGGCATATGCGGAAGAAGTGGTGGCTAAAGCAGAGGGTGAAACATCAAGATTCACACAAGTGCTTCAAGCGAACCGTAAAAATCCAAGAATAACGCGTATTCGCATGCACCGCGAGGTTATGGAACAAATGTTAAAGCAAGCAAACGTCTCGATTGTTGATCATGATTTATCTAAATCGTTGCAAAATTATAACCAGTTAACCCCAGCACCTTTACTGCATAAGAGAGAGGGGGCGTAAATGTTTAAAAATATTCCTGTTTGGATTCGTTTTTCACCCATTATAGTTATCATTTTGCTAGCGAATTCCTTGTTTGTTGTAGACCAAGTTACTCAGGCAATTATTTTACGCTTTGGTGAATATAGGCGGGCGCACATTGAACCTGGTTTAAAAATTAAAATTCCTTTTATTGAAGAAGTAGTTTTCTTTGAAAATAGAATTTTAGATTATGATTTACCTTCAATAGAAGTGAACACAAAAGATCGTAAGCGTTTGTTTGTGAGTACGTATACACGCTATAAAATTTTAGATCCACGTAAGTTTTTTCAATCTGTAAAGCCGGCATCAGAGATTGGAGCACGTAATCGTTTAGAACCTATTATCAAGAGCTCTGTCTTGAATGTGCTCGGTAAAGTTGAGTTGCTAACAATGCTTGGTAAGGGGCGTTCTGAAAATATGCATAATATTTTAGAATCAGTCAGATCTATTGCTGCTCCACTAGGTATTAGTATCGTTGATGTTCGCATTATCAGAAGCGAATTGCCTGTTGAAAACAGAAAAGCAGTTTTTGAGAGAATGAATTCCGAACTAGTTAGATTTGCAAAAGAAAATCGTGCAAAAGGTGAAGAAGCTGCCATTGCAATCAGAGCTAAAGCAGATAAAGAAAAAACTATTATCCTAGCTGAAGCAAATAAAAAATCAGAAGAAATTCGAGGGGGGGGGGACGCTAAAGCAATTGAAATAGCAGCAGCAGCATTTGGAGAAGATCCGGATTTTTATGAATTTTACCGTACCCTTGAATCATACAAACAATCTATTAAGCCAGGATCAACATTCTTGCTGTCGACAGATAACGAATTTACAAAATATTTAACGGAATATTTACCAAAAAAATGAATAATTTTATTAAAATGAAAAACAAATTTTAAGGGCCAGAGGAACTATGCGCTTTTTAGCTTTATCACTAATTTTCTTTTGTTCAGTTGTCTTAGCAGAAAAAGCTGAAGTATCTAAAAAAAGCGACGTGCAGCAAAAAAATGATGCTTCACAAGGTGCATTTGATGTTAGTAAGGGTTTTTCAAGTGTAGTAGATAAACTCCTGCCTGCGGTTGTTAGTGTCCAAGCAACTCAAGTTGTTGCCCAGCGTGGGCCTGAAGGTGGATTGAATCTACCAGGACTTCCACCAGGTAATTTTGGTCCTGGTAATCCAATAGAGGAATTGTTTCGTGAATTCATGGGGCAGGGTCATTCAGAACGGCCAAGGAAAATGCAAGCTGTGGGTGCAGGCTTTATTATCCATTGTGATGAAAAAATTGCGTATGTTGTGACCAATCACCATGTGGTTTCAGAAGCAAAAACCCTAACGATCGTTCTTGAAGATAAAACTGAGATCCCTGGTACTCTTCTAGCATCAGATGAACGTAATGATGTTGCTGTTGTAAAACTTGATCTATCAAACTTACCAAAAGAAAAGCGTAATCTGCCAACTGTTGCGTGGGCAAATTCTGAAGATGTTAAAACAGGTGACTGGGTTATTGCTATAGGTAATCCATTTAATTTTGGTGGGACAGTTACAGTTGGTGTTGTATCCCATAAAGGACGCTATGTTCCGTCAGGTATGCAACAAGACTTTGAATTTATTCAACACAGTGCACAAATCAACGTAGGTAGCTCAGGTGGTGCATTGTTTGATGTGTATGGTAAAGTTATTGGTATTAACAACGCGATTATTACCAACACAGGCGGTAATATTGGTATCGGATTCGCAATTCCAGCGAACGTTGCACGTCAAACTGTTGATCAGCTTGTAGCGTTTGGAAAAACTCGACGCGGCCAATTGGGTATAAGAATCCAAGAACTTAACGAAGATATGGCTGAAAGCCAAGGATTAAAGGATACTGGCGTAATTGTTGGTAGCGTAATTGAAGGCGGTCCATCAGAAGGAAAACTTGAGGTTGGTGATATTATCCTTGAATACGAAGGTAAGAAAGTCACTAAATCCTACATTCTCTCAAGTATGGTTGGAGCAACTGAAATTGGTAAATCTATTACCCTAAAAGTATGGCGTAAGGGTAAAATTATGGAGATTAAAATCAAAGTCGAAGAAATGCCTGATAATAAAAAAGAAATTCAGGCAGGAGCTGGAAAAATTGCCTCAGAAAATGTTAGTAGCAGCGTAAATATTGCAGGTATTGAAATTAGTAAGATTCCAGAAGAACTTAAAGCGCGCCTAAAAGAAGCAAATAAGGAAAGTAAGGGGGTTATTATTGTTAAGATTGATCCCAATAGCAATGCTGCCGACCAGGGACTGTTGATGAAGGGGGATATAATCGAGGAAGCTAACCATAAGTCTCTCGATTCTCCGTCTGATTTTGAACAAATTGTAAAACAAGCTAAAAAAGAAAGACGGAAAAATATACTTCTATTTATTTCAAGAGATGGAAAGCCAGCCTATTTGCCGCTACGAATAGATGATGAAGGTACTAATCCATCTGAAAATAATAAAAAAGATAGCAATAAACATGATTCTGAAGATGAATCAGAAAAAGTTGATGAAAATAAAACAAAGAAATCTGATGAGAAAGAGAAAGAGAAAAAACAACAATCTTTAGATAAATCTGATGTTGCAGAAGATGAACCGGCGCAAAAACCTAAGTCAAGTAAAGTGGAAAATGTCACCGAGGAGTCAAAGCAACCATTGAAATCTTTTTCTGAACATGAGCAGAAATACGCAGAAGCCGATGCTAATGTTCATGAAATTCAAGACGCTGACGCAATGAATCCACAATTAAAGGATGAGCAAAAATCTGATGCTCTTGCCAAAGATAATAAAAATGCGCTAGACAAAAAGGATAATGATTCATGGACTTCTTTGATAGTGTCGAAGTTAAGATCGATATTTGGAAATAATTGATGTTTATTCAAACAGAAGAAACACCAAATCCACAGACCCTTAAATTTATACCTGAGTCGACAGTTTTAAATGAAGAATCAGGTATAAGGTCAGTCGAATTTAAAAAAAACGAGGATACCTCTGGGTCTTCTTTAGCAAAAAGGCTTCTCAGTCTTGACGGAATAGATAGGGTATTTTTTAGTATTGATTATATATCAATTACAAAACAAGAATCTTATGACTGGTATGTTTTAAAACCAGCTATTCTTGGTCTTATTATGGAACATTTCATAAACGGACTTCCCATTTACCAAGGGAAATTGTTGCAAAATGATGAAGAATTAGATCCTATTATTAAACAAATTCGAGAAATTATAGATACCCGTGTTAGGCCATCAGTTGCGCAAGATGGGGGAGATATAACTTTTGAATCATTTAAAGACGGAGTTGTCTATTTAAGGCTTCAAGGGGCATGCAGTGGCTGTCCAAGTTCAACCGCAACATTAAAATCAGGCATAGAAAATATGCTTAAGTATTATGTTCCAGAAGTACAAGAGGTTTGTCAGCATGCAGAGTAGTTTAAGTAGATTTTTTCTTTCATTATTTTTTGTTCTTGGTTTTTCGCAGTCATTAAGTACCGCTATTCCTTCAAATTTCAAAACCAGAAGAATGTTTTCTAAAAAAGACTGCACTAACTTAATTAAACAGCTTGAGACAGATAATTCTATTCCATCTGGTCTTCTCGAGGCAATTAGCTCAGTGGAATCAGAGCACACCCCGTATGCAGTTAATTGCAATGGCAAATCAAGGTTATTTACAAATCATGATGCTGCAAAATCTTATGTTAGAGGACTTAGAGATAAAGGGATAATTGACATAAATATTGGTGTTCTTCAAATCAATTATGCCTACCATCAAAATAGTTTCAAAGAAGCTGAACATATTCTTGACCCATACAGAAATGTTGCTTATGCAGCAAAGTATTTAGCTTCCTTAAAAAAAATTCATGGATCATGGGCCAAAGCTGTCAAATTTTACCATTCCCCAGTGGCACGTTACCAAAATATGTATTTTGCAAAAGTTATGAATGCATTGAAAAGAATTAATAAAAATACCCACCAAGATGTTTTTTCTGTAAAACCTGTAAGCTTTAAGCCTGTTGTGCTTAGTAAAGTAAAAGCAGCGGCTTAAATAGTAGGTGAAAGATTTCACTAATAGAAATGCAAACATCCTAAGCGGAACGTTTCTTGCTTCGCAAGATAAACAGGTCATTAGTCAGCAAGTCCTCAATATTAAGTCTTTAAAGGGTAGAGCTCCGAGTTTGAGTGTGATCTTAGTCGGTGATCATCCATCAAGCCTTGTGTATGTCGCAGCGAAGCAAAAAGCATGTGAAAAAGTTGGAATAGACTGTAAAATCCTCAGATTTCCCTTCAATACATCTCATGAACAAATACAGGAGTGTGTTTTCAGACTTAACGATGATTCATCTGTAGATGGTATTCTCATTCAGCTACCTCTGCCAGCAGGATTAAATTCTAATAAGTTACTCGATATATTAAATCCATTGAAAGACGTCGATGGTTTAACACCTCAGAATCTCGGCCTTTTATTAAGTAAGCGTCCTAGATTTATTCCCTGTACACCGCTTGGATGTATGGATCTTATTAACCAAGCAGTTCATAACCTGTCAGGAAAGAATGCATTAGTTCTGGGTCGTTCTATTTTAGTAGGAATGCCAATGGCTATTTTGCTTGAACAAGCCAATGCAACAGTAACTATTGCACATTCAGCAACTCAGAATTTAAAAGAAATATGCAAGGCCGCTGAAATAGTTGTAGCAGCGATTGGCAAACCTGCTTATCTAACTGCAGATTTCATAAAACCTGGTGCTGTTGTGGTTGATGTGGGAATAAACCGATGTGAAGGTAAGCTAATGGGGGATGTTGACGAATCTGTATGGGATGTTGCGGCCTGGTTGACACCTGTTCCAGGCGGCGTGGGCCCAATGACAATTTCGAAACTTTTAAGTAATACTCTTAAAGCTGCAGAACTTGCAACATAAGTGGGCTATGCTATTTCGGAAAAATAATAATTTTCAAGACCTTTAGGTATAGCTTATGCTATTTTCTTTTCTACAGCATTTACGGTTTAAAATATGAGAGAAGTTGCACTAGATACTGAAACGACAGGTCTTAGTCATAAAGATGGTCACCGTATAATAGAAATTGGTTGCGTTGAGTTGATTAACCGCATTCCTACAGGGCAAGTTTATCATTGTTATATTAATCCTGAACGTGACGTTTCGCCTGGAGCATCAGCTGTTTCTGGTTTGACTTATGAGTTCTTGAAAGACTTCCCGGCTTTTTCATCAGTTGCGAGTGAATTTCATAAATTTATTCAAGAAAGCACACTCGTGATTCACAATGCACCTTTTGACATTGGTTTTATCAATGCTGAATTTTCAAGGCTTAGTTTGCCAATGTTAGAAGTGAAGGATGCAATAGATACAGTCATTTTATCTCGAAAAAAATTTCCAGGTCAGCCAGCTAACCTAGACGCCTTATGCAAGCGTTTTGGTATAGATCTATCAAAACGAACTAAGCACGGAGCATTAGTGGATGCTGAGCTTTTGTGTGAAGTGTATATTGAACTTATGGGAGGGCGCCAAGCTGAATTGTTTGCACAAGGTGAATTAGAAAAATCAAATCTGATTACATTAAACAAACCGTACCGCGAACCAAGAACCTTTGCCGTAAATGAGAATGAAAGTTATGAGCACGAGGAATTTTTAAAATTACTCAAAGATCCTTTGTGGAAAAAATTGTCCTAAAATCTGTGAACTTGATAAATAAAAACTGTGCTACTAATCTTGTATTGAATTATTTTATAAAGATTAAAGTGTTCGTTTTTTTATTTTTTATTACTATTCAAAGTATCTGGGCTAATAATCTAGCGCAAATTTTTAATTCAAACCCTAGTGCTCAAGACCCTCGACTGACTATCAGAAATGAAAAGCGTGACACCATAGAGTCAGCTAATGGAGCGATTATAGATGGGGTGGAAGCAGAAAAAATAGAAATTAAAGGACTTTTAGGCATAAATAAATCGAAAGTGAAAAACCTTTGCTGCAACGATGTTATTGCATCCTTTAAGGAACTTATTGTTGATGTTGCTAACCTGACGGGGCTTGTTGATGGAACAGATATCCAAGTAACAAAATCATTTTCAATAAAAGGTAAGGCAACTTTAATATCTCTGAAAACTCCCTACTTCAAGATGACAGGCTGCTGTAATTTGCAAGAAAGTGAAATTAAAACGTTGGATATTACAACCAATAGAATGGTTCTTCGCGACTGTAAGGTCGGAAAAATAGAGCTTAAAAATTTTAGTGACAAAGATCCTAGAGTTATACTCCAAGATTGCGATATTGATTCCTTGGAATTTGTCGGCAGAAAAGGTGAAGTTGAAAAAAAAGGGACGACAAAAATTAAAAATTTAAAAAATGCTTCTATTATCTGATTATTTGAACTAAGTTGTGGGTACAATGAACTACTTTAAGCAATTTTAAAAGGCTGACTTGTGAACGTTCTGAAACCTGAATACAACATGGCTATCTTTGCTGTGTGTACGTATTTTTTTGCATCAATTCCCTTTGGTCTGGTTTTTTCAAAGCTTGCAGGAATTGGAGACATTCGAAACATTGGATCAGGAAATATTGGCGCTACTAATGTTTTACGGACAGGCAACAAAAAAGTTGCGGCGCTCACCTTGATTTTTGATGTATTAAAAGGCGCTTTGCCCGTTTTTATTTCATCTTATTTTATTCCAGGTCAAGAGTTTAGTATTGGCTTTTTGGCTATTCTTTCCCATATTTTTCCTGTCTATCTAAAATTTAAAGGGGGTAAAGGCGTTGCGACGACCATTGGTGTCTTTATGGCGTGGAACCAGGTTTTTGGTTTGCTTGTATTAGTTTCTTGGTTACTAACGGCAAAAATATTTAAAATTTCATCATTGTCAGCGCTTATAGCTGCAATGCTTGCTCCTTTTTATGCATATTTTTTGGGTATGCCTAACCATGGAATAGTTTTTGTTGTATTTATAGCCTTAGTGCTTCTTTATACGCACAGAGAGAACATTAAACGTATTTTAAAAAATGAAGAATCGGTCATATCTTAAGGAGCACTTATGGTTCAAATTACACGTATTTATACTCGTTCTGGTGATAAGGGCCGGGCATCTTTGGGCGATGGAACAAGACGTAAAAAGTCAGATGTTCGCTTCGATACAATCGGTGATGTTGATGAAGTAAATTCTTATTTTGGGTTGCTTGACGTTGAAGTACCTGTGTCACTTAGAAAACTGATTAAGCATATTCAGAACGATTTATTTGATTTGGGTGCAGATCTTGCTGTGCCTCAAGGTGAAGCCCTGCGCATAGGTCAAAACCAAGTGGAATTTTTAGAAAAACAAATCGATTTATATAATGCTCCACTAGAACCGTTAAACTCTTTTGTTCTTCCTGGTGGGAATAAAGTAAGTGCTTTAATGCACGTTGTGAGAGCTGTAGTTCGCAGGGCGGAGCGAAGCATGGTTTTATTAAACGAGTACGAACTTGTTAATGTTAATGCTTTAAAATACTTGAATAGATTATCGGATCTTCTTTTTGTTTTGTGTCGCCATTTGAACGATAATGGAAAATCTGATGTCCTTTGGATTCCAGGTAGGAATAGATAGAAACTAAGTTTTCAACACAAAAAATGCATTTTTCGTAAGCATCTGATCTGGAGCATCTGATCTGGCTTCTTGCCTAAAAATTTAAGTTGTTTTGGTTTCTCTGATTCTAAAAAAACTCTACACTGGTTTACCTGTTATTGAAATTTTGAAGGAAAATCAGAGATGGTTAATTTAGGAATTGTTGGTTCTGGTCAGATGGGGCAGGGAATTGCACAAGTTGCTGTTTTAGCTGGTCATCAAGTATTTTTGTATGATTCGTTCCCTCAAATTGCAGAAAAAGCTAAACAAAAAATATTAGAAAAACTTGCGAAGCTTCAAGATCAACTAAAGATAACGTCACAGCAATACGACTCTGCTAGTCTGTCATTGCATACTCAGGACAAACTTACAGGACTGAAAAGCTGCAATATCGTAATTGAAGCAATTAAGGAAGATTACGCATTAAAACAACAGCTCTTTAAAGAATTAAGCACTATCAATAATAAGGGGATTCTTGCTACCAATACTTCATCCTTATCGGTTGGCAAGATTAGCCAGGCTGTTCAAAACCCCGAACGTTTTATAGGACTGCATTTTATGAACCCTGTCCCTATGATGCCATTGGTTGAGGTCATAAGCCTAGAAAATACAAATTCTGATGTCTTAAAACAGAGTATGGATTTTTGCCAAACAATTAATAAAACAGTGGTTCAATGTAAAGATCAACCAGGTTTTATTGTGAATAGAATTTTATTACCGATGATAAACCAAGCAATATGTGCGTTAGAAGAAGGGTTGGCAACACCAGAAGACATTGATACAGCCATGAATTTAGGAGCCAATTTCCCCATGGGACCTCTGCGGCTTGCAGACTTTATTGGTCTTGATACCTGCCTTGCTATTATTCAAACCTTAAAGGATAATGGGGAAAATTTAACATTCTCACCTAGTAAACTTCTGGTCAAAATGGTAAATGAAGGTAAATTTGGGAAAAAATCTAAACAAGGTTTTTTCACTTACGAATAAGTGGTCGGGACGAGAGGATTTGAACCTCCGGCATCCAGTACCCAAAACTGGCGCGCTACCAGGCTGCGCTACGTCCCGAACTTTTATTATAGTACATAAAAAAACCTAAGTTGCCAATAGTAATACAGATGCGAGGCTCAAAAAACAAATGACAGAGCAAAAATTAAAAATAGGATTGTATGCAGATACGGGCGTTGCGCCCAATAGCTACCTTCAGTTGAAGCACCATTTAAGTGACTCTTATACCATTACCAAGCTCAAATCTAGCGATATTATAGCAAAAACCTGGCCAGATGACATGCGGGCAATCGTTATGCCAGGCGGGGCTGATGTGCCATACCATCAAAAATTACAAGGGCAGGGTGCTGCTAATATTAGAACGTTTGTTGAAAACGGGGGCATTTATATTGGAGTTTGCGCTGGCAGTTATTTTGCGTGCAGAGAAATTCATTTTACCTGCAATGATGGTTCAGTGATTCAAGATAATAGAAATCTGGCTTTCTTTGATGGCCGTTGCATAGGCCCAACTTTTGGTCCCTATATCGAAGAGGGTCATTTGAGCGCTCGTTTGGTGCCAATCGTCATAAATAATAAGATCTTGAAAGCTTACTATAATGGTGGAGGTTACTTTGAAGACGCACAGGATTCCGATGATGTTAGTGTTTTAGGGCGCTACCATGAAAATAACCAACCGATGGCCCTGCATTGTAAAGTTGGTAAAGGTTATGCATTTTTATGTGCTGTTCATCCGGAATATGATCAAGCGCGCATCAAAAAAATTTTAACTTCAAAAGTAGCTGGTTATCAAATTCTAGAACAAATAATGCAAGATGGAATCAGCCCTCAAATAAATGATTGGTTTTTAAAACATCTCGGTAATTTTACAAAAAATAATAGTAATATAGAAATATAGTATGCTAATATCCAAAAATAATTGATCTTATAGAATATACAAAAAAGAATGAGAAAAAAGTTTGTTGCATTGGCTGTGATTGCCGCAGGAGTTGTACTGTTTTTAAATGCTTCACGTATTACCCCTAAAAATGATGAAATTGTTGTTTCGATAAAACCAATTCACAGTTTGGTTTGTGCACTTACTAAAGGTATCACCCATCCAAAGCTTTTACTTGATGGTAACTTTTCACCGCATCATGTTAGGTTGGTGCCATCGCAAATACAAGCGATGCAAAATGCAAGGGCATTTATATGGATTGGTTCTGCTTATGAACACCCTCTGGGAAATTATGTCAAAAAACTAGAAGGCAAAATCATAACAATTCAAGATAGTCCGTTAATAAAATTAAAACCACTTAGAAATGGATTATTATGGGATGAAAAAGCTGGGTGTAACCATGCTCATGATGATGATCATCACCATCACCATCACCATGCTGAAGGAAACCTAGATGGACATATTTGGCTTGACCCGATGATGATGGTTCAAGTCGTTGGTTGTGTTCTTAATGATTTGAAATCTCTGTACCCTAACCACCACAATTTGCTTGAAAGAAACGCGAAAGCCTACAAAGAACGGTTGCAGGTTTTGTATGATGATTTGTTGCTTAAAATGGAATTATATAAAGGGCAAACCTATATTATTCAGCATGATGGCAATCAGTATTTTGATGCGGCATTTGGTACACAAACTATTGCGACGATTTCAATAGAACCTGGCGTGCCACCAAGCGCTGGGCATATTATGAAAATCCGCAAAGCGATGAGTATTGGTGAAATTACTCCGAGGTGCTTATTTGCTGAACGTCAGATGGAAGGAAATTTAGCCAAAAGTTACGCAAGCACTTTAAAATTACCCTTCGCGATCTTGGATTATTTAGCTGCTGATATTCCTTCTGGCGAAATTGCATACGAACAATTAATGCATGACTACATTACTACGTTTATTGGTGGAATAAAAAATCACTAAGGAGTGGTGGGCCCGGTAGGACTCGAACCTACGACATCCCCGTTATGAGCGGGGGGTTCTAACCAACTAAACTACAGGCCCAGTCATAAAAATATGCCTTAAATCTAAGCTTAGGTCAATAAGTGTGTTTGAAAAACAGAAAGTCATTAGACCAAGATAGTTAATAAGTCTAATCCAAAATTCAAAGGTTATGAGACCTTCTTTACTAAAACTACCTTGCAATTCATGATGGTTACGATAGGGTATAAGCACTTTAATTTACTGCATATGCTTTTATGACGCTTCATCTGGTCGATGGCTCAGGATATATCTTTAGAGCTTATTATGCTTTGCCACAATTAACGAGTCCAACAGGGGTTCCTGTGGGTGCTGTCTATGGTTTTTGCAATATGCTCCATCGACTCATCGAAAAAGTAGATGGTAACCGACTACTTGTGGTATTCGATGCAGGTCGCCAGACATTTCGGCAAGGTATTTATCCTGAGTATAAAGCCCATAGACCGCCACCACCGGATGATTTGGTTCCGCAATTTTCCCTTATTCGCAAAGCCTGCGGGGCGTTTGGGGTGCCATCAGTTGAGAGTGTTGGTTTTGAGGCAGATGACCTAATTGCAGCCTACACAAAGGCTTGTCTTGCACTCGGTGAGACCACTCAAATTATTTCAGCCGATAAAGACCTGATGCAGCTTTTAAGGTCAGGTGTCACTATGTGGGATCCGATGAAAAATAAAGACATCGATGAAGATGTGGTCTTTGAAAAATTTGGGGTGAGTCCAGATAAAGTTATTGATGTGCAAGCTCTTTGCGGGGATAGCAGCGATAATATTCCCGGCGTGCCAGGCTTTGGCCCTAAAACCGCGGCAGAATTGATTCAAACCTATGGTTCTGTTGAAAATCTCCTTGAAAATATTGCTCAAATTAAGCAACCAAGACGCCGAGATTTGCTGACGCAATATGCGGAGCTCGCCAGGATTTCAAAGCAATTGGTCACCTTGGATGAAGATGCTCCTTTGCCTGTTCCCTACAAAGACATTGCCCCGGTTGAACATGATAACAATCGCCGCGATAATTTTTTAAAAGAGCTTGGTTTTTTAAGCTTAATGAAGCGTTTGCAATTAGCCGATGGCAATAACAAGCCAAGTGTTGCACCTGTCGATTATACGTGCATCAACGATATCGATACCCTGCAAATATGGATCGATGAAGCGACTACTGTTGGTAAAGTTGTTATTGATTGTGAAACCACTTCTTTGAATGCCATGCAAGCAAAACTTGTAGGCATGGCTCTGGGGATTCCAAAAGATAGTGGCTATAAAGCTGCTTATGTCCCATTTGCTCATGATACCGAACGCAAGCAAATTCCTTTTGATTTAGCGCGTGCGGTATTGCAGCCGCTTTTACAAAATCCAGCGGTTTTAAAAATTGGCCATAACTTGAAATATGACTTGCTGGTATTGCGTCAACATGGGCTTGAAGTTAATGCATTGGATGATACGATGCTAATGTCGTATGTATTAAATGGTGGTAAGCATGGCCACTCAATGGATGAGCTAGCCCTTAAATACTTGGATAAAACGACAATATCTTTCGCCGATGTGGCTGGAAAGGGCAAAGCACAAAAAACTTTTGACCGAATTGAGATTTCCGTTGCCACTAATTATGCAGCTGAAGATGCTGAAGTTACCGGATTATTAAGCAACCTTTTTAAGCCACAACTGAGCACCGCACAAGTCACCTCCGTATACGAGTTGACCGAACGTCCCCTAGTACCCGTGATTGTTTCTATGGAAGAAGCTGGGATTTTGATTGATAAAGGCTCTTTGCAGGTATTAGGCCAAGAATTTTCTATTCAAATGGATAACTTAGCTAGAGAAATTTACCAACTTGCTGGAGAAGAATTTAATATTGGCTCCCCCGCACAGCTTGGCGAGATCTTGTTTGAAAAACAAAAACTTCCAGGGGGCAAGAAAACCAAAACAGGTGCCTACAGTACCGATGTGGATGTTTTAGAGAAGTTGGTTGCCGAAGGTCATGATCTGCCTAAAAAAGTTCTCGCTTGGCGTGGTCTTGCTAAGCTTAACTCAACCTATGTGGAAGGGTTGCTTAACGCAATTAATCCCACTACGGGTCGTGTGCATACAAGCTATTCAATGGTAGGAGCCGCAACAGGTCGGCTATCATCTTCCGATCCCAACTTGCAAAATATTCCCATTAAATCTGAAGATGGCCGTAAAATCCGTCAGGCGTTCATTGCAAAACCTGGCCATAAACTTATAAGCCTTGATTATTCGCAAATTGAATTGCGTTTGCTTGCCCATTTTGCTGACGTGCCTACACTGCAAGAAGCATTTTTAAGCGGCGTTGACATTCACTCTCGGACAGCAAGTGATGTTTTCGGGGTGCCAATCGATGCGATTACCTCAGACCTCAGGCGACGCGCAAAAGCAGTTAATTTTGGGATTATCTATGGGATTAGTGCTTTTGGTCTCGCACGTCAGCTTAGCATTTCTAATCAAGAAGCAAGTCAAATTATTAATGCCTATTTTGCTAAATACCCTGGAATTGAAGCGTATATGCGAAGTTATAAGCAGCAAGCCCGGGAAAATGGCTACGTTACAACTTTAATAGGTCGTAAAGTGCATACCCCTGGGATTTTAGATAAAAACGCGATGGTGAGGCAGTTTGCGGAGCGCCAAGCAATTAATGCACCGTTACAAGGCAGCAATGCTGATATTATTAAAAGAGCGATGATTAAAATTCATCAATTTTTAAAAGCAACCCAAACCAAACTTTTGCTGCAGGTACACGACGAATTAATTTTTGAAGTGCCAGAGCAAGAGCTAGCTGAGATCCCAGAAAAGTTAAAGACAATGATGCAGGATATTACCAAATTAAAAGTGCCGCTTGTTATTGATATTGGCATTGGTAATAATTGGGGCGAGGCCCATGGGTGAGTTGATTTTTGTAACTGGTAGTAAATTTCGTGGGTAAAATATCGTGTTAGATGGGGCTGACAGGGAAAGTGACGGATGGTATTCTAGCGGTTTAGTAGGGCTAAGAATCTGAGAAACACAGTGTTTTTGCGGTATTCTACCCTGAGATGGGGTCCACCTCGGGTGCCCAGAATCCGGGGAAAAGCTGCCACCCCGCTGTTCCACCACAACATTATCCCTCCTATACCTGTTTTTACAAGGTTTTAAAAAGCCTCGAAGGTACTCTAGAATCCAAGGTTTCGCCCTGGCTCCAGTTAGGCTACACTCAATCTCGCAAGAAGAAGAGCCGTCACTAAGGGGAAATAATGCACCGCACTCTAGACTGCGATGAACAATCCTAACCAATGATAGAATATAGCAGAATTAATTAATAAAAAATTAAAATAAAAAAAAATTACAATGAATTTTTATTTTGTTAATAAAAATAATTAAATATAATTTTAAAAATATGGAATTAATAACTGAATGTCCATTCCTGAAATTTCTCTCTACATTCACTGGCCCTTTTGCCTATCGAAATGCCCGTACTGCGATTTTAACAGTCATGTGCGCGAGCGCCATGAGGAAAAAGAATGGCAACAGGCTATATGCGCTGAATTACGCCGTGTATTCGAGTGGATTGGTCCCCGGATCCTTACCACGATTTTCTTTGGAGGCGGCACGCCTTCGTTAATGAAGCCCGAAACCGTGGAGGCAATACTCAATGAGGCTTCAAAGATTTGGGTGACGTCTCCAGATCTTGAAATCACGCTTGAGGCTAATCCCAACAGTGTTGAAGTGGAAAAATTTCGAGGACTAGCCAGGGCAGGGGTGAACCGGGTATCTATCGGGGTGCAATCATTAAGGCGTGAACGGCTTCAAAATTTGGGTCGAAAGCATAGTGTAGATGAAGCAATACAAGCTATTTATACAGGACAGGAAGTATTTAATCGGTTAAGTTTTGATTTAATTTATACAACCCCGGGCCATAGGCTTGATGAGTGGCTCTGTGAGCTTGAAGAAGCGTTGAGTTTTGGCACTGAGCATCTATCTTTGTATCAACTGACGATTGA
This sequence comes from uncultured Alphaproteobacteria bacterium, assembly GCA_903874955.1. GTDB lineage: Bacteria > Pseudomonadota > Alphaproteobacteria > Paracaedibacterales > CAITNM01 > CAITNM01. The sequence continues at coordinate 38,300 of CAIQTY010000047.1, forward strand.
GCCGAATACGGCATTTGAGCGTATGTGTGCCCAAGGTGCCTTGATATTGCCGGTTGATGACGTGGCCGCTGAAATGTATGAAGCGACAAATGGTTTGTGTGCGAAATATGGTCTTCAGGCATACGAGGTATCAAACTACGCCAAACCAGGACAAGAGTGCCGTCATAATTTAGCTTATTGGCGTTATGGGGAATACATCGGCGTCGGGCCAGGGGCTCATGGCAGGGTGATAAAAGATGATAAGCGCTATGCTACAAAACAATACCGTACACCCGAGCGTTGGCTAAAAGAACAGCTCCGTGATGAGGAATGCATTGAATTGTCAGCCGTTGAACAGGAACAAGAACGCATCCTTATGGGGCTGCGTACCACAGAAGGGATTCACTGGGAACAGCCCATTAGTAATAAAATTCAAATTTTAATTGCTGAGAATTTTTTGGTTTTTGAAGGTGAATACCTTAGAGCCACCCCAAAAGGACGCCTGACATTGCAGGCCGTTTTGAATTACGGGTTTGGTATGTAGAAAAATCTTACACGCTAAGGAGTAAGGAGTAGCCAAAAATTCATTTTATCCAGCTTTTTTAAGAAAAAATTTTCCCCACAGGTAACTTAGGGCGTCTACCATTTGCCGAATCATTTCTTCTGTATGATGGGGCGTTACGGTTAGGCGCATCCTCTCCATTCCCTTAGGCACTGTTGGGTAATTAATCGGTTGCGCATAAATGCCAAAATCATTAAGCAAGCTATCTGTAAAGTTTTTACAAATGATCGCATCACCAATAACAACCGGTACAATGTGACTGGGGGTGTTACGGTAATTCACCTGGGTATTACCCAAAAGCTTTTTCAAAAGATTAACGTTATCCCAAAGTTTTTGCCGCAGATCATCTGCTTGTTGTAAAACTTGTATGGATTTTATTGCTGCGCTTGCAACCATTGGGGGCAGGGAAGTTGTAAAAATAAAACCAGAAGCAAAGCTTCGGACATAATCAACCAAGTTCTTTGAACCTGTAACGTATCCGCCGATTACTCCATAGGCTTTGGCAAAATTGCCTTGAATAACATCGATACGATGTTGCTGGTTAAGGGCATTAGCAAGGCCGGCCCCACCTTTTCCGTATATACCTACCGCATGCACTTCGTCTAAATAAGTAAGGGCGTTGTATTCCTCAGCTAAATCACAAATCGCCTCAATAGGGGCAAAATCCCCTTCCATAGAATATACCGAAACAAATGCGATGAGCTTCGGCTTTGCCTTGTCATAAGCTGATAGCTGTTGGCGAAGTTGATCCAAATTATTATGGGAAAAAACATGTTTGGGGATACGGCTATGGCTTATACCCTGTATCATTGAAGCGTGTATTTTTTCATCGCAAAAGGCAACACAATCAGGTAATCCCTTTGCTAAAGTACACAAGGTTGCTTCGTTTGCAACGTAGCCCGATGTAAAAACAAGACCTGCTTCTTTTTCGTGCAAAGCAGCAATAGTACATTCAAGTTCTACATGCAAATGCGCCGTCCCTGAAATATTACGCGTCCCCCCTGAACCAGCGCCGTAACTTTGAGCCGACTTTATTACAGCATCAACAACCTCGAGATGTTGACTCATCCCCAAGTAATCATTGCTGCACCATACAACCACTTGCTTAGGGCCATGAGAAGAGTGCCATGTAGCTACTGGGAATGTATTAGCATGACGTTCTAAATCAGCAAAGACACGGTAGCGTCCCTCGGCCTTTAAAATGTTCAGTTGTTTTTCAAAAAAATTATCATAAGACATGTAACTAAGTTTGCCGGTTTTTTTTGGAAACATAAAGCGTATTTTGTGCTATTAATTTAATAAAAGTAATAAATCACTAAATAAATCGTGTACGCACAAGCTGAACAAGTCCCAATTTTTTCTATTTCAGAGCTATCACAGCTTTTGAAAAGAGTTGTTGAATCTCAATTTTCTCAAATATGTGTGCGGGGCGAAATCTCAGGCTTTAAGTTACACGGTTCGGGCCACGCATACTTTGCCCTGCGCGATGCAGAATGTGTGCTTGATGCAGTCATTTGGCGCGGAACAAAGACATCAGTTCCCTTGCAAGATGGGCTGGAAGTTATTGCCACTGGTAAAATTACTACCTACGGAGGGCGCTCAAAATACCAAATGGTGATTACTCATGTGGAACCAGCAGGACAGGGGGCATTACTTAAGGTTTTACAAGACCGCAAAATCAAACTACAAAAAGAAGGCTTGTTTGATCGTAAGCGCGAACTGCCGAAGTTTCCAAGAACTATTGGGGTAATTACGTCCCCAACTGGAGCTGTGATTCGTGACATTTTGCACCGAATCGGTGATAGGTTTCCTTGTCAGGTACTGGTATGGCCTGTATTGGTGCAAGGTCCAGGCGCATCAGACCAAATTACCCGTGCTATCGAAGGTTTTAATAAATTGTTAAATCGGCCAGATGTATTGATTGTAGCGCGAGGAGGCGGCAGTCTTGAGGATTTATGGGCCTTCAATGAAGAAAACGTTGTAAGGGCTGCTGCCTCTAGTTATATTCCTATTGTTTCAGCGGTTGGCCATGAAACGGACACCACCCTAATTGATTTTGCCAGCGACATGCGGGCGCCAACCCCAACAGCAGCGGCTGAATTTGTCACCCCTGACGGACAAAATTTAAAGCTTTTTGTCCAAGAATCCCAAATTAGATTACAGCGGATTATTGGGCAAATGCAGGAACGTTATCGTTTGGTCCTAGATAACTTAAGTGCCCGAATTCCTGATTTGCCTGCAATTGTCCAGGAAAAAAGCCAACGCTTAGATGAATGGCACGAACGTTACATGCAAGCAAGTTCTGTATTTTTGCAACGCTTGGAACAGCGTGTTAATTCAATCAAAATTCCATCGGCAATACGCAATATTGATGAATCACAAGGGCAATTAGAAAAAATATCTCAGCTGTTTTTAGCTGCGTTTGCAAAATGCTTTACTGAAAAAGAGCAAGCTTTGAGGTGGCAAGCTATGATGCTGAATCAAAACTCCTACCAACGCACCCTTGAAAAAGGTTTTTGCCTTGTTGAAGGCGATAAGGGGGTTATTCAATCAGCCAAAGCCCTAAAAATAATGAAAGAAGCCAATATCCAATTTGCTGATGGCCGGGTTAGAGTGCAACCTTTGAAAGAGCAGGGTAGATTATTTTAGATTGATTTTATTCTTTTGCGAAATTTTGAATCTATACATACCAGAAATCCTCGGATGAAGAAGACAAGCAAATCAATGCTTGTCTAATAGTAATTTTTTCAGAGGCAAGCTTACCTATCTAAGTTTTCCCAAACATGTTGGAACTCATTAATTCCGCTCCGTTTAAATTTTTCGCACAACCACTCTAATGCGATATTCCTATCTCCAAAATATTGAGTTCTTGGATATTCTTTACCACCATAAAACATTGCTAAAAAAACACCTTTATCATAAGTAGGATTATTTGGATCATAATTACAAAGGATTAATTCTCCATACGGTTTTTCACCCTCAGGCCATCTTTCAATAATGACTTCCTCGATAGTAAAACCTTCCATAGGTTTTATTGGTTGAATAGGTGTTTGCCTAACGATATTTTTAGGGGTAGGAAATTCTTGCTTGATAATTGCATTTTTGTGCAAAAATTTATCAAGTGTATTGCTTTGTGGTGGAAATTTTGGTTTTTTGGTCCTACCAGACTTTCCGCCTTTTGAAGAAGCAGTTACGACAGACATAACAGAAGATGCATCATCAGCTGATTTTTTTCTCTTAGCTGGCTGGGCACTTGAAGACTTACTAAGTGTACTAAGTTGTGTGTAGTTAACGTTTAGATCTGCGCCAACAGGTCTTTTTTGACCAAACTCCAGTTCACTAGCAAATACACCTAAAGAAAAAATAGGCAGAAAAAATAACACTTTTAAGAAAATACTTTTAACACGTAACATCAAATATACCTCATAAACTAAAATTGTTTATTTCAAAAAATAATCAAATATTAGTATGTATATATTTGTGATTCAAATATTGTCAAATTATTTTATTTTAATTTAAATTATTTAAAATTATAGGATTCTGATTGCGACTAAAATGAATCAAAATTGATCGGAAAGGAACTTTTTCTGTAAATTTTGGGGCTATCTGTACTGTCTGTATCGCAAAAATATAGCTACGTTTTGCTGTATCCTAGGCTCAAGGCCTAGTAAAAATGCTGGGTTTTCCTCCTTTAGTCTCTCTATAGCTTGACCATAGAGTTCAGTGAGTGGGATCATTCATCCGGAATTTTTAGAAATTGGTATAAGTTTGAGTTTGTGGCCTTTTTGGCAAAAATCTTGAACGCGCTTGTATTCTTTAGAAAATTCAATATCTATTTTGCTTAATCGCTTGAATTTATGTGATCCTTTTAATTTTATCCAAGGGTCGATGCCTCTAAATTTTGGCTTAGGGAAATAATCTGGTTTTTCATAACTATTATCCTGAAGAACCTCATAAGCCTTTTTAAGATCCTGCGCATTAGCAATTAAGTCATCAATTTCTGGATCATGACAATCTTCAAGTTTTTTTAAAACACCGGCGTCAGTTCCAAAATGCATATCATCCTTTGTTAGATGTCGCAGAAAAAAGGCACGCTTTAAAATTTTACTCGTTAAATAGTAAGCGAGGAAATTATCACTAGATCCCCAAAAAGTTTCGGTAAATTTCAATGGCAAATAAGCAAATTTTTTAGCTGCCATAACATCTGAAAAATACCATCTTCCTTTTTCAAAATGTAATTTACTGACAATAAAATCTATATCTTGTCTAGTCAGTAGCTTAAAAACGAATCCTGTTCGAATATTATAACCGATGCGGTCTGCGCACATATCTGGTAAGGGTTGTTCAAGGCGTTTAAATTCCGGTTGATCGGGGCAGATATCCTGCTCTTTCCAGCCAAATTTTTTTATAATTTGTCCAATACCTGTTTGCTTTAAAAACCACTCGTGTATAGCATCTTGGTAATTAGGTGTGTCAAAGAAAATGTCTGCTACATGAGAAAAGACTGTATGGGAAATATCATGGGTAAATGCCGCGATTTGTTCTTTAAGGTTACCTCTAAAAGTTTTCACAAGCCACAGCGTATCAAGGGAATGATCTAATCTTGTAAAACTGGGGATTCCATTCCAATAGCTTGGCGTGCCAGATTGATCAATGCCCTTAAGCCGTTGCATATGTTCTAAATTATAAACTTCAAGTAGCTCATCTCTTAATTCTATAGGGCCGAATACTGTCTCAACATTAGTGGTTTGAGCGTTCAGAAAGAACAATGATGATAGAAAAATAAAGAATATTTTTTGGAAATACCGGATCTGCATAACAAGCCTTATTTTTAAATTTTGGAATTTACATGCAATCACATTAGAAAAAGAATAGAATCAATAGCGAGAAAAATTTAAGAAAATTATTTTAATTTTTCTGTATTTTTATTATAAAAATTTAAAAAATTAATTCACACAATAAAAAGCTAAGAATTAGTAATAATCTGTAATGAATCTTGCTAAAATGCAACCCTCAATTTTAATGAATCTCTTGCCGTAAGTGGTAATATCAAGTATTCTGCAGAAATATTTGGAGAGGTGGCCGAGCGGTTGAAGGCGCACGATTGGAAATCGTGTATACGGTAAAACGTATCGAGGGTTCGAATCCCTTCCTCTCCGCCATTATCATTTTCAAGGTTATCCAGCATCTCTTAGTGTGAATTTATCTGGTTCTAAGACTCATTAAGAATTCCGTTTTGCAATTCAACATAGCGATCCATCGATTTTGCCAATGTGTGGTTATGCGTGGCAATAATAGCTGCGATCCCCTGTTTTTTTACCAGCGTTACTAGAAGGTTAAAAACTTCAGAGGCCGTTTGCGGGTCTAGATTGCCCGTTGGCTCATCTGCCAAGAGAATTTTTGGATCGTTTGCCAAAGCACGTGCAATAGCTACCCTCTGCTGTTCTCCGCCTGAAAGTTGTTTTGGGCGGTGATCAAATCGCTTTGCTAGTCCCAATGTATCAAGAAGCTCTTTTGCTTTTTGTTTTGATTTGGTTTTATCAACGCCTGCTAAAAGTTGAGGTAATATAACGTTTTCTAGTGCACTAAATTCCGGTAGAAGGTGATGAAATTGATAAACAAATCCATAGGTGTGGCGCCTAAGAATAGTCCGTTCTTCGTCATTTTGAGTTTTGGTTGAAATTCCATTAATCTCTACGTCACCATCTTGTGGTTGTTCTAAAAGCCCAACCAGTTGCAAAAGTGTGGTTTTACCTGCACCGCTGTTTCCAACCAGTGCAACAATCTGTCCAGCACCTACTTCTAGCGTGCACCCATTTAAAATGTTTAGGGTTTTATCACCTTGTTTATAGCAATGCCTTATATCAAGTAGCGACAGCATAAGTTAAAGAAGTTAAAAAAAACTAGGTTCAGCCTATACCTAGATTCTCTAAGATATCAACATTTAAATTTTTTTAAACGAATCCCCACCAACTCTTGATCAGCACTATTTTTCATGACACTATGACGCATACAAAAAAGTAAAAATTATCTATGATACTTGTCACCGGATGCGCCGGTTTTATTGGTTTTCATGTCGCTCTAACCCTGTTGAAGCAGGGTGAGTCTGTTGTTGGTGTTGATAACCTTAACGAATACTATGACCCAAAGCTTAAGCAAGCTAGATTACTTCAGCTACAAGCTTTTCCTCACTTTACTTTTTATAAGATAGATATCGTTCATAAAGACGCAGTGGCTGATTTAGCACTTAAGCATCCCGAAATTGAGTATATTATTCATTTGGCGGCTCAGGCTGGGGTGCGTTATTCTCTGGAAAATCCTCATGCTTATATTGATTCAAATGTGACGGGTCAATTGAACATACTTGAATTATGCAAAAAATTGAGTCAACTCAGACATTTTGTCTATGCAAGCACTTCTTCGGTTTACGGTGCAAATACCAAGATGCCATTTAGTGTAGACGATAGAACTGACTCTCCAATTTCGTTGTATGCAGCTACGAAAAAGTCTTGTGAGTTAATGACCCATGCATATGCGCATCTTTTCAAGATTCCTTCAACAGGACTAAGGTTTTTTACAGTCTATGGTCCTTGGGGCCGTCCAGACATGGCAGCATTTATTTTTGCAAAAGCAATTTTAAATGGCGCCCCCATACCCATATATAATAATGGTCAAATGCGCCGTAATTTCACATACATTGAAGACATCGTCGCAGGCATTTTAGGAACCCTGAATACCCCACCTAAATCTGAATTACCCTATAATTTATATAATGTTGGTAACGATAAGTCTGAAGAATTATTGCATTTTATAGACGTTCTCGAAATGCATCTTGGTAAAAAAGGCGCGCGAGATTTTCTACCCATGCAACCGGGTGATGTCAAAGAAACCATTGCTGACATCCAAGCGACGCGCCATGATTTTGGTTTTGAACCTAAAACCAATATTGAAGAAGGTCTGAAACATTTTGTTAATTGGTACAAGGAATACTATGGAACCTAAGATTGCCGTAATTGGACTTGGTTATGTCGGGCTACCACTTGCTGTGGCTTTGGCAAAAACACACGTTGTCGTGGGGTATGATACATCTGAACAGCGAGTTAGAGAGCTCAAAGAGGCTCATGACCGAACCCGTGAGGTTGATGAAAGCATTTTAAAAAATACTAAATTACAGGTTTCAACTGACCCAAGCTCGATGCTGGGAGCAGATATTTTTATAGTTACTGTGCCAACCCCAGTAAGTGCTGGTAACCTTCCTGATCTTGAGCCACTTAGAAAAGCATCGGAAGTTATTGGTGAACTTATTGGTAAAGGCAGCGTGATTGTTTATGAGAGTACTGTTTATCCCGGCGTTACCGAAGATTTTTGTGGTCCTATTCTTGAAAAAATATCTGGTTTAAAGTCCGGGGTAGATTTTTTCTTGGGCTATTCACCAGAGCGAATTAACCCGGGCGACAAAATTCATACTGTTGATAAAATTACGAAAGTTGTATCAGCGCAAACGCCGATAGTTAGCCAAAAATTGGCACAAATTTATGGGCAGATCAACAATAATAACATTTTCGTAGCAAAATCAATCAAAGCAGCAGAAGCAGCGAAGGTTATCGAAAATACCCAGCGTGATATCAACATTGCTTTCATGAATGAAATTTCCTTAATTTTTTCAAAAATGAATATTTCTATTTATGATGTCTTAGAGGCTGCTTCAACTAAATGGAATTTTTTAAAATTTACACCTGGTCTCGTTGGTGGTCATTGCATTGGGGTTGACCCTTATTATCTAGCACAAGCTTCTAAGAATTTAGGTTATGATCCGCAAATGATTTTGGCTGGACGTAGTATTAATGAGGCCATGCCTAATGAACTGGCAGATTTAATGACGCAAAGGGTAGGGCGCTCTTTGCGCCTGTTAATATTAGGACTAACTTTTAAAGAAAATGTTCCAGATTTGCGTAATACTAAAGTTACTTCTTTAATTGAAGCTTTGCGTAAGCGTGGCCATCAAGTTGATGTGCATGACCCATGTGCTGATCCAAAAGAAGCGAATCAGTTTTTTGGTTATGATCTGGTCCCGGTCTTAACGCTTGATGATCCTTACGATGGTGTGGTTGGAGCGGTGCCGCATACGCTTTATTGCCAGTTTAGCACTGCAGATTTTAGCAGGTTTCTTAAACCTCAAGGGTGGGTTTTTGATTTGAAGGCAATCTGGCGCAGCAGTCCTCCTGCAGGTTTTAATTATTGGACGCTGTAGAATTTTATTCGATTTTGCGTTTAATCAAAAATACTTAAAACTAGCTTAAAGTGATTGTTTCGAAGTATTTCTTTAGTAGTTGATAATTGAGGGTGTGTCCAGGGTTGCATGCCTCATAGTGGCCTATTAGAACATATTCTGCTAAGGCCATGTCCCCTATAGCATCAAGCAACTTATGACGAACAAGCTCGTCACTGTAACGAAGACCACCTTCATTCATTACAGCACCTTTGTGAATAACAACCGTGTTATCTAATGAGGCACCTTTGGCTAGTCCTGCTGCCCAGAGCTTTTGTGCGTCTTCGTAAAACCCAAAGGTTCTGGCGGAAGAAATAATGCTGTGAAAATCGTCTTCAATAGAAAATTGTACGTGTTGCTCTCCTGTAAGACCTTCATAGCGATCGGTAGGGGTAAACTGAACGCTAAATAAATTACCATCATGCGGGCTCAACTGTGCCCATCCATTTTCATTTTCAACCCTTACTGTTGATTGAATTTTTAGTTGATGCCGATTTTTTGGCTGCTTGATTAGGCTAGTTTCTTGCAAACCTTCACAAAAAGCTTTTGAACACCCATCCATAATTGGGACTTCAGGTCCATCAATTGTTATAAGTACATTTGTAACGCCTGTACCATAGAGTGCTGCTAATATATGTTCTACAGTTGCAACTGATATTCCCGAAGAATTTGAAATCGTTGTACACATATTAGTGTCAGTAACCATTTGCCAAGATGCTTTGATTCTATTTGGCTGATCTTCGATGTCTGTGCGTTCAAAAATTATTCCATGATCAACTGGCGCAGGATGAACGATCATGCAAACAGCTTTTCCAGAATGAACACCCACACCATGAAAAACAATAGGACCCGAGATAGTATGCTGATCTATAAAAGATTTACGAAGTACCTTACGAGCATTACTCTGTGCCCCAAATAAATTGGGTAAAGTATTTGCCTGGTTATTACTTATTATAGAATACATTAATCCTCCACAGATGCTATAATGACTCAATCTACAGAAGAAACACAAACACAGATATGTTACTAAATTTTACCTTTTTAACAAATTATAGGGTAATTTTTACGAAACTTTGCTAGATCTATAGGCTATGAATAGTTTTGTTTTTGATTTGAAATCAATTGCAGAAGTAGGGAAACAAATTGCTTGTTCTTTGCGTCCAGGCTTGCCTCTTTTGCTATATGGCCAAATGGGTGCCGGTAAAACAACTTTAACCAAACGTATAGTAGCGTCTTTAGGGTGCGATGAAGAAGTGACGAGTCCAACCTATACCTTGATGCAATCATATCAGACAAATCTGGGTGAGTTATGGCATGTTGACCTATACAGACTAGAAGGATCCCATCAAATTGATGAATTGGGACTCGATGAACTAAACATGAATAGTATGTTGATTATTGAATGGCCAGAAAGATTGGGGTTTAAGGTGTTTTCAAAATACTTAAAAGCAAACCTTAGCGTTCAGGGAAATAATCGCAAATTGATTTGGGAGATAATTGAATGAATGAACGTATGCCCAGTTTTTTGCAAAAGTATGAGCATTTTGAAAAGCAGTACTTAACAGCAGATTTTTCTCCTCGAAAATATTTTAGATGGCACCATGAAAAAACCTCCTTAATTTTGATGGATTCCCCAGATCTTGATTCTCTTAATGCTTTTGTAAGCGTTGATCGATACCTTAGATCAATAGGTTTAAATGCACCGGAGATTTATGAAATTGATCAGCAAAACGGATACCTTCTTTTGGAAGACTTTGGTGATGCAACTTTTACTAGGGTATTGCAAGAAAGCCCAAGACGAGAGCATGAAATTTATCAATCAGCTGTTTGCGTATTAACTTATTTACTTGAACGCACAAGCGAACAGCTTCCTTTTCTCAAAGACTATACAGTTGATTTTGGGGTCTCTAAGATAGAGCAATTTTTAAATCATTATTATCCAGAAATTATGGAAACTGAGATCGGTAGTGAAGCAAGAGATAATTTTATTAAAGCTTGGAAAACTCCTTTAGCTCAGGCACTTCAGGCAAAAAAAACAATATTTTTGCGTGACTATCACGTAGACAATTTAATGGATTTACCTTTAAGAGATTCCCCAAAAAATGTTGGTTTGCTTGATTTTCAAGATGCCATGTGGGCGCCCATTGCCCTTGATTTTGTCTCACTCATTGAAGATGCTCGAAGAAGCTTAGATGATGAGCTTACGAACCAGATGTGGAAAAAATTTTTAGATTCTCATCCCAAAGGTGATCATGAAGAAATTTATATATCAGGACTTGTTTTAAGTGCAGTCCGACATATTCGTATTATCGGACTGTTTACTAGAGTAGCAAGACAAAAAGGGGATAAGAGATTCTTGTCAAGAATTCCCCATCTCTGGACTCTTTTTGAACGCTGCTGCAAAATCAGCGAACTAAGCCCAGTAAAAGAATGGTTCGATCTGAACGTGCCAAAAGCAAAAAGAGTTATTCCTGCTATATGAGTAAATTTTCTTCAACAGCAATGGTTTTAGCGGCAGGCCTTGGTAAGCGTTTGGGAGATATTACTAAAAACACACCCAAACCGCTGGTTTCTATAGGTAATACGTGTTGTCTGGACATATCAATTCATGCTTTAAAGAAAGCCGGATTTAAAAGGATCATCATTAACACCCATTACTTAGCTGAGCAAATTGAGGAATACGTTAGACGTTACAGCGATATAGAAATTATATTAAGCTATGAACCGGTGTTGCTTGAAACCGCTGGTGGTGTTCGCAATGTTTTAAGTGAATTCGAAGGAAAACCTTTTGTCGTTGTAAACGCCGACATGTACTGGGTTGATTCAAATCCTTCAGTTATTCAGCAATTGATAAAAGCAATGCAAGAAACCGATGATTTTTGCTTAGCTGTAACCCCCTTGCAAAATGCACAGGGACATTCAGGAAAAGGCGATTTCGTCATCGAGAATGGTCTTTTGCGCCGTCCAGTTGACACGGATCCTACTGAAAATCGATATGTTTATATAGGTGCGCAGATTATTAATCCGCGCGTTATACAACCACTAAGCATAGAGCCTCAGTCTCTTCAGGGACTCTATTTCCAAGCTTGCGCGAAAAAAACACTTAAAGGTGTTATTTTTGACGGAACTTGGATCGATGTTGGTAGTGTTTCTGGTCTAGAAATCGCTAGAAAATACATTAAAGATTAACCACGTGCATGTTAATCTTGATTTTTATTGGTTTAACTAATTATTAATACTCCTCATGTGACAATAAAACTACCAAAAAAGTTTTTTGTGTACCATGAAAGCTGTATCATTTTTACTATGTGTTATCTTAAATTCCTTATTCTGTGACGTGGATGATTCAAAACTTCGTGAAAGGGGCGCTTCTAGGGGAGTTATTAATATTCCTTCATTTTGGGAATCTGAAAACCAAGAAAAAGAAGAAAAACGCAGAAAAAAATTCAGGCTGGGCAGTGGATCTAAAAAAGAGGGATCTAAAACGCGTATGCCGATGCAAAAAACTATCGTTACACCAGATGATAAAATAAAAATGGGCACAGAACCTCCTGCATACAAAAGAAAAAGAGACGAAGAAATTAAATTTGTAGAAAATAAAAAACCATCAATAATTTCACAAGTTCGTTATCCAAATTTTGCGTCAGAAGACAACAAAAACTTTTTTTACACCAATAATTCATTTTCTTATGTGCAGAAAAAGATTTCAGTTTCCTAAATTGAAGGTCTCTTATTAATAAAAAATTTAATAAAAGTTGAGATAATTGAAAAAATACTAACTGAAAACTCTGTGACATCGTCAACTGCTTTTAATACATTAGACTTTCTAAAACCTCTTCAACGAGCAAGACTTGCAACTATAGCTGCAGAGCAAACTGTCCAGTCCGGAGAAGTTATTTTTGAAGAAGGCAAGGATTCCGATTATTTTTATGTTCTGTTATCTGGTGAAGTCAAAATCGAAAATAAAATACGCAGTGAAATAATTTATAAAGATAATTTTTTTGGCACTGAAGTCCCCTGTGGAATTGAACAATATCTTTTCACAGCAACTGCCAGAAATGAATCTAAAGTCCTCAAAATAAAAAAAGATTCACTATACGATGCGATTGATGCCTATGATCTGCAAAAATTCCAAAAACGATTTTTACAAAATTTTGTTGGAGCTTTTTATCCAGAAAATTTTTTAGTTTTTAAAAAAGATCTCTCAGAACGATTGCTCAATGAGGCTAATCGCTTTTGGATAGAGGGCATTGGCTGGATTATGTCGGCGATAGCTCCATTTATTGTCTATTGGCTAGTACACAAAAGTAGCATGAGCTATCAGTGTCAAGTTTTTCTATCAATTTTATCCGCTTGGTCAATCATCACATCATTTAGGTTAATGTCAGACTACGTGGCAACAATGCTTACGATATTTCTGCTTATTGCTGGGGGGGTCGTTAAAACAAAGGTAATATTGGCGGGATTTAGTTCTGGTAATTTTATTATCGCTTTAAGTCTATTGGGGCTTGCAAGTGTTCTGGTTTCTTCAGGTGTTGCCTACCGATTGATGATTCAAATTTTAAAATTTTTTCGCCCAACCTATTTTGGTGATAATATTCTTATGCTTGCGCTCGGAGGGTGGCTAACACTAGGCGTACCATCATTTCTATTGCGCGCAGATATGATGAAAATATTCTTTCACGATACACTGCACATTAGAAATCTCTCGAATGATTCTAAGCAAGCCCAAGCACTTGGCTTTAGTGCATATTGCGGTATAGGTATCTTTTCGCAAAGTATTTTAAGTTCATCAATGATGCACTTCGTATTATTGGGGTTGTTTTGGGGACAATATGCTACTCAATTCGACTGGTCAGGATGGCTATATGCATCATTAGGTCCTCTCGCAGTGATATTACTAGGATACTTTATAATTTTATATTGCATGCCAGGAAAAAAAATTGGTTATAAAAATGAACAAAATATTTCACGTCAAGCGCACTTAGAGCAAATTCTCAAAATTTTAGGGCCTGCTACTTCAACTGAAAAAGCTTCATTCGTTTGTATGTTTGCAGCAATTCTTAGCCTTGCGACCGTGAGCATACATGGCATTGAACCAGATGTTATATGTTTACTGATCTTGTTATTTTTATTTGCATTTCATTTTATGAATGATAAGGGCTTTCAAAGTCGCATCAAATGGGATTTTCTCATTTTTATGTGTGGACTATCTGGAATTGCATTTGCTGCAGATGACGTTGGTCTTATAAATTGGCTTGAAGACAATACGAAGTGGATGACTGAATATTTAAATAATCATTTTTTTGCCTTAACAAGCTTTATGATTATACTCACGTTCATTTTTCAACTTACTCTTCCAAGAGACGTTAATATCAACATATTAAGCATTATGTTTATTCCTTTGTTCCAAAAGAATGGAATCACTCCATGGGTGGCTGTTTACATTATTAACACAATTGGAAGAATTTGGTTTTTTGAATACCAAGAACCGGAATATCGCATTTTTGCTAAAGACGGAAAGCATTACTCAGTCGAATCCGCTAATAATTTAAAAAATATGCGGCTGATACTAAATATATTTTATGTGCTCTCGATATACATAGGCATTTACTACTGGAAATGGATTGGGATATTGCCTTGGTAGAAGATCTGGCGATTGCAAAGAGGAGAGCATTTATCATCAGTGCATTAAAAGCGCTGGTTTTTTCAAGTCTTCTCGGCCTTTTATTTCTCTATAACATGAATCGCCCAAGGATAATGGTTCTGCATAGCTATGATCCAACAGTCGATCTCGTTAAAGATTTTGAAAATGGTATTAAAAAGTCACTTGAAAATGAAATCGAGCCGTTAGTTGAAACGTATTATATGAATATGCTGAGTAAAAATACCATTAAGCAAAAAACAAACGCAGGGCAAGACGCAAAAAGTGCTATTAGCGTTTTTAAACCTAGAATTATCATCGCAGTCGGAGATGAAGCCCAAGAATTTGCTGCAAAGTTTTATGTCGGAAGAAAAAAAATAAGGGTTATTTTTTGTGGAGTAAAAGGAGATTTTAAAAAATTTGGATATGATCCTGGTAAAAATGTTGCAGGTATTCTTGAAGTTCCCCCTACAGCTGAAATTAATACTGTAATTAATAATATTCTGCCGCATAAAAAAAACATACGTTTAGCTCATCTGGGTGATGCGACAACCATGGTAAATCTGACTGAAAAATTATTAGCAGGTCATAGGTGGAATAATGTTCAGTTTATTGATTCCGTTAAGGTGAGTGATTTCGCAAACTTTAAAAAGGCAGCAACTATTCTAAATACGAGGTGCGATATTCTTTTGGTTTCAGGGTACAGGGGACTTCAAAATGTTTCAGGAAGTGAACAAGAATCGTCAGAAGAACTCATGAAATGGTTAGTAACTAACACATCGATTCCAATTTTATCAACTATTGGGTATGCGGTTGAAGAAGGTGCAGGTATTGCGATTTTGCCATCTGCTTACGAGCAAGGTAGGCTTGCCATGCAAGTTGCATTAAAAATCATGAAAAATATGGATATCTTACCTTGTGTATCCACTAATGTTTTTGCGGTTTTTCTCAACGATGATCACATAAAAGATCGACAGCTAAATATTGCCCCAATATATAGGTCTTTCGCGGTTAGTATAAAGAAAATATATAGTAAAGATAAAAAAAATCAGGAAAGAAACGATTGATGAGCTTTTTTAAAACATTAGTGTTTTGCATCATAGTCTGGATACCATTATTCTCGAAGGTCCAAATTCGCCAGGCTGGGTCATCGACTATCTATCCATTTGCCTTGAAAGTTGCAGCAGAATTTTCAAAAAATGCTAATCATATAGTACCCTTTTTAGAAAGCACCGGAAGTACTAAGGGATTTTCATTATTATCGGTAAATGGTGGTGCACTCGATTACGATATTATTGGGTCATCTAGAAAAATCAGACTTGATGAACTTGACAGAATAAAAAAGGCTGGAATTAACCTATCAGAAATATGCATCGGGCTAGATGGCGTAGTTGCTATTACGCGGAAAAATCAATCCTTATTTAAAAATTTACGTTTAAAAGATATAAACTTGGCTTTGAAGGAAAAAATTAAGAATAAGCAGAATCAAATTATGGATAATCCCTATAAAACATGGCACGAAATAAATGCTGATTTGCCAAATATTCCGATTCGTATTCTTATATCACCAAAAAATCATGCAACTCGGGATATGTTTGAATTAATACTTTCCGATGAAATCAGGAAGGCTCCAGAGGTAAGAGAACTGGATAAATCAGAAATGGATGAATCGCATGAGCTTCTTTTTGATTTTTTAGAAAAAAATGATAATTATATTGCATTCGTTGGTATCAACCGTTTGAACCATCACAATGAAAATTTTGAGGCTATTCCTATTGACTCAATAGAACCAACTTTCGCAAATATTCAGAGTGAAAAATACCCACTAACTAGGAAATTATATCTGTATGTAAAAACCTATAATTACAAAACAACAGAAGGGCTAAGGGAATATTTAGCAGAATGGCAAAGCTCACGTGCCATAGGCGAAGAAGGCTACCTTACGAAAATGGGATTGATTCCAATAACGTCTAATAATCAAGACTAGAAGAAGGTAGCACAGTGGCGCTAGAGGAGAAATTTTCAGAAAAAAAATTCACCTTTTGTAAAGAAAATTGTGTATATACTTAAAACAGAATCTTAGGTAATTCATAATGTGAAGTTTCTTTTTTTAATTTTTTTTAATCTGGTTCCAGTAAGTTTATTTGCTGAAATATCAAATGAAAAAATGGCAGAAAAATTTACGCAATTTAAAACATCATCGGCTGCTGCTCAGACTACTTGCGCAAAATCAGTTTTGTTCCTTGATCAAATTACTCGTGATTTCCGAACGGAGCTCCATGAAGCAAGAAAAGCAGAAAAAATACAAATGATGGAAAAAATTCTATATACCGGTGGCGGTGTTGGAGGATTTTCTGGAAGGGACTGCAACCCAACCGAATATGCCATTATGACTGAAGCCGCTGTTATATTAGAGTTGTGGCATAAAAGAAAAGGTACTCGGCAATATTTTATTCATAAAAATTTAAATCATGAAAATGCTAAAGTATTAATGCATTACAATTCTTTAAAATACATAAGTTTAGCTGTTGATAAAATTTCAGATGGAACGTTAAAAACAGCATTTTTCAAAGATGCTATTAACGATATTGTTACGGATATAAAAAAACAGAGCTAGATTTTACTGAACGAAAGCTCCTTGAAACTCCAGCGATGCGGCAGATTGATGTTCTTGTTGCTAATTTGCTCTCCAGCCCTGGTTTTATCGATGTCGCTCATAGTATTCCAGATGACTATCAATCTTTGCCCACTGATGATGGGCTAAATGCGATTAGAATAGACATGCACAACTTGATGGACACAAATACTATTTCTGAGGCAATAAGCCTTATTGATTCTATTGAGGATAAATGTTGGAACTTAGCGCCTTTTGTATTTGAAACAGAAGCTGCAAAAAACCTTATTCGCAAAGCTATTGCAGCTGTAGAGCGTATAAAGTCAGTTCGCTTTGATAATAAATATATGCGAAAAGATCCCCGTCCTGCTGAGGATAAATTTAAAGATATTTCTGTTTCAGCTGATGCTAAGACAAAGAAAAAAAATACAATCCTCCTGTTGATGTCAATTGCGATGCAAGAACGTTATGCGAACATGCTGAATAGTCCAGATGATATAAAAAAGATAATTCTAGCAAAACTGCAGCAATCAAATTATTGGGAAGGAGGAGATGCGCTGCTGGCAGGGAAAACAGATCTTCAAGCATATCCCATAGACCTTCCGGGCTATGCTGATGACGTTATTCAAGGTATAGCTGCTTTTGGCAATGTGATTCCAAAAGTATACCCACGCTTTGTTTATCAAATTGAAGAACGAGCAGTCGCTAATAAAGGAAGTCCATGCTCCACAGTCGGGGTTCATTACGTTGGTGGTAATAGATTTTTGCACATGGCCAGTTCTGGTGCAGCGTGTCAGTGCGGTTTCTTCAGCTTTGGACTAATGGATGATGGTGCCCACAATGCCCGCCAGAAATTCTTTGATATTTTTTCAAATAGTCTGGATATAAATACTATCAGAGATGTTGGAAAAATGACTTCAGTTTTGGAAGTTATTGGATTATATGCAGAAGGTAAAGAAGAAGATTTTAAACTTTTAAAGATTATTACAAAAACTGGAGAGAGGTATAAACCAGGGGAACCAGGAAAAAAAGAATCTATTTATACCATAGGGGGATATTATCCAGGAGCTGAGGTGTTAACTAATGCGATTAAAACCCTTGATAAAAATACCATTTTACGCAAACTAGCTAAGGAGGATGCAACACATCAAACTAAACGGTCAGCTTTGGCTAGAAAACTGGGTCTAGTTGAAACTAATAATAGTTTTAGTTTTGGCGATGATGATCCACGAAGGATCGGCTTTGAAACCCTTCAAAGAGATTATGATTATAAAAAGAGTCTTATTTGTGCAACAGCTTTAAGAGAATTACTCAGTACTAACCCTGCAGCACGTACAGCATTTTCTTCGTACGCTAAGCATGTGCTAGCTGGTAAATTACTACAAGAAGAAAAATCAGTTGGAATTGTAGATTATTTAGACATTAATCAACAGCTTTTATTTAGGCCTGGTAATTATCGCTATCAAAGTGTAAAGGATCTAGATATTCTTGCAGCTGCGGTATCGCCCACACAAACCTTGGCTCAAGTACTAAATACAAATGTTCAGGTTATATCTGCTTCTGGTCAATTTGCTGGGACTTATGATCAATCAATAGATTATCAAGAACCGAGTCGTGCCTTTAGCTCTAGCTACTATGTCCTGCAGGATATCCATGTTAGCCCGACTGCAAAGAATCAACTATTAATTAATTTTGGAGGAGGGCACTACGAAAAGTTAATCCCACTTTCTGATACGGTTGCATTAGCAAAAGCCTTAAGGCATTTGGTATGGAAAGGGATGGTTGTACCTGAACTGAAATAAGGGATTTATCGTATTAATTCTTAACAGCTATTTTCCTACCAATATACCAAGCAATCAAGGCCTCTATCCCTATCATCAGGGCTAGGGGTCCATAGGTATGGGTATAAAAATGTGCCATAAGCTGAACGCCACCAGCGCAGAATAAAAGACGCATTGCGACCAACAATCCGGATGCTCTGGCAGCCGTTCCATCCACCGCGCCTAATGCCATCGGGTAAGTAATGCTGACCGGAATGGCGCATGCCATACTCCAACATACCAATAGAATAGTTAAGATGACTGGGTTTGTTGATGGCAACAGGCCGTATAAACCTGCGATGATTCCAAATATAAAATAAAGCTTAAGGCTGACCTTATAACAGCGTTCTTTACCAAATTTATTGTAGAGAAATCCGCTGCAAAAACTAATAATTCCAAAAGAAGAGGCGAGGGCGCCTTGGTATAGGCCATAATGCTGCAGGGAAACGCCTAAGTCTTCCCGGTAAAATATTGGTGCTAATCCTACAAATACAAAATAACACACTGAAATACTTAATATCATGAACGCGGGGGTTAAAAATTGTGTTGATTTAAATAAGGGTAAATAGGTATTAATCCCTAGTTTCATTTTGCTGGGGGCGGTTTTTTGTTTTGGTAAATATTTCAAACATAAAGCAAAGCAAATTAATGATAACAAAAGCAACGCTAAAAAGTTCGCTCGCCAACTGAACCATAAATCAAGGTAGCTCCCCAATACCGGAGCGGCCCCCATGGTAATCCCACCTACGCCATTTAATATACCAATATGGCTTTCACGCTTTTCTGCGTAGCATTCGAAAACAATCACATAACACAACACGTTAGGACCACTCATACCAACCCCTTGTAGCACTCGGCCTAGTAATAAGGTTTCAAAAGTTGGGGCGAAGTAGCAAAAAATACTGCCAACTACAAAAATAAAAAGAAACACAAGCGATATTTTTCTCGTGCTAAAGTGTTCCGCCAATGGCCCTATGATAATTGTACTGAGCGCATAGGCCAAAAAATTTAAGCTTAAGGTAAGCTGAACTTTTTCAATGCTTATCGAAAAAACTTCCATGAGCTCAGGGAAACTCGGGGTAAAAACGTCCATCTCCATGCCTGTCAAAACGCTCATTAGGCATAAACTAAAAAAAAGTAGGTCTAGTGAGGGTTTATTTAGGGGCATTATGGTCTTATTTTAAGCTCATTCTTCAATGCTAACATGCCGTTTTCAAAGGCTCAATAATTAGTGTTTTTTTAAAAAAATCTTAAAATGGCGGTAATTTAAAATAAAAAAACAAAAAAATAATAAAAACAACAATATTAATTTGTTATTAATAATTAAAACCTATTATTTCATTGAAGGGGGTGTATTAAAAATTAAATAAGGAAATAATCATGAAAAAATCACTAATAATATCTATATTTATAATGTTGTGCGGTGGCAGTGCGTCAGTTCATAATTGTGATTCAGAAAGCCTATCTAATCCAACATCCGTTTCAAGTATTTTTAGAAAAGTCGCTGTTTTTAGCCTATTAAGGATGGGGGATTCTTTTGGGCTTCAAAGTCAGCGCCCTTTGTTAAGTTCTTTGCAAATGAGCGACCCATCAAATGGCGATAGTCAAAAGAAATGCCCCGTCACTAAATTTAGAGATATGTTCTCAATTAAAAAATATTTACCCTTGCGCGTAGAAATTCCTTTTACGAAGCAAGGCTTAGTTTTTGTTGATGCGCCACAACAAATTGAACAGGTTATTGGTAATCCGTTTGCTGGAAGAGCATTATCAGATCCCAGAATGCCACAATGGCTCAATTCACTTTTTGGTTTAGATTTTAACTTTGTACTTTGCCCAATTAAAAAATATGGCGCCATTTTTACCATAGATAAAACATTAGATGCTGAGCACGGGCTGTATCGTCAACAAAGAAGGATGTGGTTCTCAAGAATAGGAAAAATGTCTGAAGAAGACATAGATGTTCTATCAGATTATTTGGTTGGAAAAATTAGCAAGGAAGAGTCAGATTATCAATTTGCAAAAGCTATCGCAAAGCATTTTACCAAGCACTTGCCAACAAAAGAGGATACTCAAAACAATGAAATAATGAGAATAAATAGGTTATCAAATCCTAAAGTAGCACAAGAAGCTCGTGAAAAACTAATAGAATGGGCTGAGGCTGCAAGTCAAGAATATAACAATATAGAAATGCCAGAAGGTGCAGATCCACAACATTTTAAAAATTGTCTTGCAGCTGATATTTTTGGGGGGAAAAATGCTATTCCTGTTGCATCCAACTTGTTAAGTGCATTGAAAAATTTGTTAGAAAGTAAAGATTTTGATGTGAACCCAGAAGATGTAGTAAAGCATATTCTTATCCATCATTCGAATTTTTCTCTGACTTTCCGTGTTGCAACTGATAATTTTAGCATTCCATCTCTTCCTTTTGAAATTAAGAAAAATGACATGATTGTCCCTATACTTGTTTGGGCTAGAGAAGCTTCACAAGACATACGATATAGGTTTTTAGGGTGCCCTGGAAAACACTATGTCATTAACTTTTTGGAAAGAGTCACAGCAAAAGCTATTGAAAAACATAAAGCAGAGGTTGCCACTCGAGAGGATTCAGAACAGATATAATTTGACTAAAAACTCAATTGCTCTAAGGGCCATCGGGGCTTGGGCGCAAAATCGTGTCCTGATGGCTTTATACCATTTTGTATCGCCTCAATCGCCGCCCAACCAATCATCGCCGCATTATCCGTGCATAAATTCATTGGTGGGAAAACAGCTTCTATGCTTTTTTGGGCGCAAAAATCCGAAAGTTCTTTGCGCAGATATTTATTAGCGGCAACTCCTCCTGCCATGACTAAACGCTCTACTTTATGATTGCTGCACCCTAACGCTTTGGCAGTCCGTTCTTTAAAAATTTCACCAATAGTGTATTGAAAGCTTGCGGCAATGTCGCAAGCTGTTTGATCATCAGGTGGATTTTTTTCAATGGTTTGCTTAACTGCTGTTTTAAGCCCAGAGAATGAAAAATTTGGTTTTAAAGAATGTTCTAATGGTTTTGGAAAAGCAAATCGATAAGCGTCGCCATGAACCGCTTTTTTTTCTAAGGCTGGCCCGCCAGGAAAATCAAAGTTTAGAAGCTTAGCAATTTTATCAAAGCATTCACCCGCTGCATCATCTAAAGTTTGCCCTAAAAGTCTATACTGCCTAAATCCTAGTACTTCAACAAACATACAGTGACCACCTGAAGTCAATAATAGTAAATACGGGTAGGGCACATCATGACTTAAGCGTGCAGTAAGTGCATGTCCTTCTAAATGATTAATGGCATACATAGGTTTATCAAGGGACATACTTAATGTTTTAGCAAGCATAACACCAACCAGTACGCCGCCTATAAGTCCAGGCCCCGCGGTAACGGCAATATGATCAATATCCTTCAGATCAAACTTAGCTTCTTGAAGAGATTGCTTGAAAATAGGTTCTATATTTGTAAGATGAGCACGTGCTGCAAGTTCAGGTACCACCCCTCCGTATGCCTCGTGTTCTTTAATCTGGCTCCGGGTTACCAGGCTTAGAATTCTATTTCTTATCTCACTATCTTGCACTAGGGAGATAGAAGTTTCGTCGCAGCTCGTCTCAATAGATAACACATTCATAAAGTATTTCCCCGGTTAACCATTTTTTAAATAAGTTTCTTTATATTAGTTCCTAGAGATAACGAACTTTTTTAATAATTGGAAGGTATTGTATGGCAGATAAAGCAAAAAAACGTGTCGCTATTGCATGTCAAGGTGGCGGTTCACACGGGGCTTTTACTTGGGGGGTTTTAGATAAAATTTTAGAAGATGGTCGATTTGAAATAGAAGGTTTAACTGGTACATCAGCTGGTGGTATGAACGCTGTAGCTGTTGCTCAAGGCTTAGCTAAGGGCGGTAATGCAGAAGCACGTGCTACTCTGAAGCTTTTCTGGGATAGAGTTTCAGAAAGTGGAAAAAATAGTTCGCTGAATAATCGTGGACCTATTGATAAGCATATGAATAACTGGACGATGTATAATTCACCAGGGTTCGTGATGTTTGAATTTTTAAGCCGTATGATGTCTCCATATGAATTAAACCCAATGAAAACTGACCCTCTTCGTGATGTTATTAAAGAAACTTTTGATTTTGAATTTTTACGTAAACAAGATGTATGTAAAGTATTTTTATGTGCTACTCATGTATTTACTGGTAAATTAACTGTATTTAAAACAGAAGAGCTGAAAGTTGAGTGCCTTCTTGCTACAGCTTGTCTACCAACAATTCACAGCGCTGTTCTTGTTAACGGCGAATACTATTGGGATGGTGGATTTATTGGAAACCCAGTTATGTTCCCATTAGTTTATGACTGCGAAACATCTGATATTATTCTAATTCAGCTTAACCCAACCGTTAGAAATAAATTACCAACAAGTGCCCGTGAAATTGGCGATCGATTGAACGAAATTACTAACAATGCATCGGTTGTTCGTGAAATACGCGCTATGCACTTGATTAGCGAATTGCAAGATGAAGGAATTATCCCTCCAGGACGCATGAAGCGCGTGCATTTGCACCTTATCGAAGATGAGGCAGTGTTCCAAGAACTTGGTTGGGGAAGTAAGCTTAATACTGAGCCAGAATTCTTCCAGCATCTCTTTGAAAAAGGACGTGCAGCTGCAGCCGATTGGATCGCGGAAAACTATGAAAATGTTGGTAAAAAGACAACAGCTCCAATTCGTGACCACTTCACCGGAAAAGATTGGGATATGCACCTAAAGCATGGTTCATCAGTTAAAAGAATAGACGATAAGAAAAAGAAATAATTATAAAATTCCTCATACACATAAAATAAAGATCCTTTTTAAGGATCTTTATTTTTTTATTAGCAATTTATATGAACTCTCAACGACTCATCTTCTGCTAAAGATCAGCTATAGGCTGGTTTTTGGGATTTTAGGAGGCCTATAGTACTGATCATGCTTAGCGAGAAGTTGATTCGCATTAAAAATTTTATTAGCGATGTCGTAAGTGCCAATAGCCACGATTCCTTGGCCTTCACGAAATAAATCAGGCAGTCGGCCAACATAATAAACTGCTATGGAAGACGTATCATCACTTACTATAAAGTGGTGCGTGTTGCCTTCAGATTTAACACTACCCTTTACAACTAATCCTCCTAAGCGGAGCTTTCTATGGTTTTTGTAGAGGGTAAGAATTTCGCTTGGGGTCTTGAAATAAACGATATTTTCTTTAAGGGCCCCCGCCAAAAATAGGCATATACCACCAACGAAACTTAAAATAAGAATCAGCTGAAGTGTTCGAAGTTTAGCTTTAGGACTCATTACCTAGAATTTTGTCGCACATAAAAAAATAAAACATATCCAAGCATCCCAAAGGTTATGCTGTATGCTAGGCCTATATAAAATTCAGGCGAGTCCATGATTTTGCCTTTGGAAACGTTCTGATTTTATGCTAAATCGACGGCTGAATACGGTCAAGGTCCAGCTAAAAAAGGTGATGGTCATCAAGAGCAAAGGGATGAGCATTTCGTTTGCTATTGCTGGTTTTTGACTTAATGAAAATGACGATGGTTGATGAAGCGTAAACCACCAATCAACTGACCATTTTATAATCGGAACATTTACAAGGCCAACCACATTTAAAATGCTAGCTGCTTTGTTTAACCCACTATCGCAAAAATTGATATATCCCACATACAAAAAGAATAGCACCACAACCGATGTTAACCGGGCGTCCCAAACCCACCAAGCACCCCAGGCAGGTTTGCCCCAAATCGATCCGGTTATCATGCAAACAATTGTTAAAATACATCCTGGAATAGCTAAGCTTTGAGCGCAAAGGCTATAAAACGGAGACCTAATAACAAGACCTGCAAAACTAAAGACTCCCATCACCGCGTATATGCCGATCGCTAACCACGCTGCAGGTACATGCACATAAAGAATACGAACTAATTCGCCATGTAAATAATCAGGTGGGGAGATGTATAAGGCATAAATCAATGAAATTGGTGCAGATACAAAAAATATCCAAAACGTAATAGGTTTCAGCGCAGCAATTGAACGCTTTAACTTAGCTGGATTCATGGTTAAGATGTTTTTTCAATCATTGTTAATTCAACGGGTTTCTCTACAATTTTTTGCTCAGCACGAATGCCATAGCCAAGGAAGATTCCTGCGCCTATCAATACTAAAGCAAAAAATAAAATAATTTTATTTTTCATAATTTTATGCCTTACAAATTATTTTGAGCAAGCGCTCTCACACGTTCTAGATCAGGTAAAGTGTCAACTGAAATTGGACTCGAGTCTACCACCGCTACATCTATTCGAAATCCATGTTGTAAAAATCTAAGTTGTTCAAGGCGTTCCGTTTGTTCTAGGTAGCATGGGGGATGGCTAACGAATGCTTCAAGCACTGCTGGGCGGTAGGCATAAACACCAATATGATGATAATAGGTCAGGGCATTGACTGGCACTGCTGCCCTTGAAAAGTAAATTGCCCTTGCCATGTTATTAATGGGTTTATCCATTGAAATTTTAACAACATTGGGGTTTGAGACTTCATCTTCATCTGTGATAGGGGTTGCCAGGGTTGCTACATCAACGTCGGGATTTTCAAAAGGTTTTAGAATATCTTGAAGAATACTAGGTTCAAAAAGTGGCAAATCCCCTTGCAGGCCAATAATGATATCAATATTAGGTTTGCCTAGGGCAATATAAGCTGCCCAAACTCTATCTGTGCCTGAGGGTAGATCTGGATCGGTAACAATTGTCTTAGCACCTGCATTTTTTGCAGAAGCTTCTATTTCTGGTCCGCAGGTTGCAACAACAACATCGCCCACATTACTTTTCTTTGCTTGATTTATAACCCATTCGATCATTGGTTTTCCGTGAATTTCTGCCAGAGCTTTTTGAGGCAACCTCGATGAATTCAATCGGGCAGGAATAACAACCAGTGTTTTCATAAATGGTCCTTATAATGAATTAAAAAAATGGCGCGTCCTAGAGGATTCGAACCTCTGACCTACGGCTTAGAAGGCCGCCGCTCTATCCAGCTGAGCTAAGGACGCACTTAAAGTAAGGTAATCAAACTTTGTAAAAAATTCAAGAGATGCTTGTTGCAAATTAGTAATTGGTTGAAAATCAAGAGAGGTTTTCTATGATGGGCAGTTGTGAAGGGGGATTTTATTAGGTACCATTATACAACTTAAAAAATGCTTTTTCGAAGGTTTTCATGAAACTTACAAACTATGTAATGAACATCCTTAACGTTAAACCAGAAAAGCGTGAAAAATTTGCACGTGAAGCAAAAAGTCTTACCAAGTTTATTATAGGATTTTTAATTTTCAGTACGTTATTTTTTAAACCATTCAATATCCCAACAGGATCTATGATACCTAACTTACTGATTGGCGATTTTCTGGTTGTGAATAAATTCGCTTACGGATACACGCGTTACAGTTTGCCTTTTGGGGCTGAAATTGATTGGTTTAAGGGGCGCATCATACCAGAAAATCCAAAAGTTGGTGATATTGGAGTGTTCCACAATCCAAAGGATCATGAACCGTTTTCGATTCTTGGCATTAGGCTATGGGATTCTGCAAAAGATTACGTAAAACGTATCATTGCATTGCCAGGTGATAGGGTGCAAATGAGAAAAGGCCGTTTGTGGATTAATAGAAAAGAATGTCCTATTAAGCGTATCGAAGACTTTCCAATGCGTGCTGGAGATTTACCTTACAGAATGAGGTCTTCTACAAATCCAGATGAGATGGTTATGGTAGAAAGGTATTTAGAGACTCTACCTAACGGTGTACAGCATACCTACATAAAATGTATTCCTTTTGGAAAAGCACCAGCATTTTACCATGATCCAGACCATAGCTCAGACGACACCCCAGAATATGTTGTTCCAGAAAATCATTTTATGATTATTGGTGATAATCGTGATGGTTCCTTGGATAGCCGCTACATGAACGATAAAGTGACGTTTATACCCTTCGATCATCTTATGGGTAAGGTTGCTTTTGTTTTCTTTTCAACTTCAGCAAAATTAACCCAAATTCATAAGTGGTTTACGGGGCTTCGTCTTGAACGGGTAATGTCTATTCCCAAATGACAATTGAAGAAGTATTAGGTTACCAATTTAAGAAAAAAAGCCTTCTTGTTCAGGCGCTTACACCACCTGTTTTGCAACAGCGCAAAAATGGTAAAGCGTTTGAACGGCTAGAGTTTCTAGGTGATAGGATCCTTGGATTAGTTATTGCAGAAGCTCTCTACGTTCATTACTGCTACGACGAAGAAGGAAAATTAGCAAAAAGGCTTTCCTATTTAGCGTCTCGTGAATTTTGCCATACCATCGCAGAAAAAATGCAGTTAGCAGATTTCATTCCAATTAAAGTTGATGAGCTTAAGGGGACGTCGATCTTATCAAACTGTATTGAAGCTCTCATAGCAGCCCTTTATATAGATGGCGGTTTTGAAGTTGCTCAAAATTTTATTCATAAGTTTTGGGGGGAGGCCATTCGAGAATTAAACGAATTACCGAAGGACCCTAAAACCCTTGTGCAAGAATGGGCTCAAAAAAAAGGTATGGATATTCCTACCTATACAGAACTTAAGAGATCAGGCCCCGATCATGCGCCATTATATATGCTTGAAATCTCGTTAACTAATGGCTGGAAAGCAATAGGCGAGGGTAAAAATAAAAAGCTTGCAGAAAAAGATGCAGCAGAAAAGCTTTGGCATGTAATTACCTTCGAGTGTATAGTTAAAACTTAAAAAATAATAACTTAAAAAATAAGACTTTGAAGCCACGAAGTAACAAGAATATTTTGTGTTCAAATAAGAAAAATAAAGTCCCATTATTGAATTTAAAATAATTGGTTTTATCCACAAAAAAAGAGGCTGCGGTTAACTCTTTCTTGACTTTTCGGCCGCATAGTTGAAGTATAGGTTGTGTCCTTTAGGGGCGCTGCCATTTATTTTTTGATTTGGAGAAAATATGAGCAAATCTTCTAGCGATAGCAAAAATACTCTGTATTGCTCTTTTTGTGGAAAGAGTCAACACGAGGTACGCAAGCTAATTGCAGGGCCAACGGTTTTTATTTGCGATGAATGCGTAGAGCTATGCACTGATATTATTCAAGAGGAAAATTCAGGGCCTCGGTTATTGACTGAGGGTGTACCAACACCTTTAGAAATTCGCAAAGTCCTTGATGATTATGTTATAGGTCAAGATCACGCAAAGAAAGTACTTTCTGTTGCCGTTCACAACCATTACAAAAGACTTAATCATACTGGTAGAAATAGTGAAGTAGAAATCGCAAAATCAAACATTATGCTTGTAGGTCCAACGGGAAGCGGTAAGACACTTCTTGCACAGACATTGGCTCGGATTATTGATGTACCATTCACAATGGCAGATGCCACCACATTAACTGAAGCAGGTTATGTCGGTGAAGATGTTGAAAATATTATTTTAAAACTCCTTCAGGCAGCAGATTATAATGTGGAACGCGCTCAGCGAGGAATTGTTTACATCGATGAAGTTGACAAAATTTCAAGAAAATCAGACAACCCCTCAATTACTCGAGATGTATCCGGTGAAGGTGTACAGCAAGCGCTTTTGAAAATTATGGAAGGTACTGTTGCATCCGTTCCTCCCCAAGGAGGAAGAAAGCATCCTCAGCAAGAATTTTTACAAGTCGACACAACTAATATTTTGTTTATTTGTGGTGGTGCTTTTGCTGGTTTAGAAAAAATTATTGCAGGCCGTAAAAAAGGCAGTGGAATTGGATTTGGCGTTGAAGTGAAGGGCCCTCAAGATCATAAAGTAGGTGAATTACTAAGAAATCTTGAACCAGAAGATTTATTGAAATTTGGCCTGATTCCTGAGTTTATCGGTCGTTTACCTGTCGTTGCAACTTTGGGAGATTTGGACGAATCTGCATTGGTAGAGATTTTGTCTAGCCCAAAAAATGCCCTATTAAAGCAATACGCGCGCTTATTTGAAATGGAAGACGTAAAGTTAACCTTTGATAATGAAGCGCTTCATGCTGTTGCTAAAAAAGCGCTCATTCGAAAGACAGGAGCGCGTGGTCTAAGGTCCATTATGGAAAGTATTTTACTCGATACCATGTACGAACTTCCTTCAAGGGAAGACGTAGAAGAGGTTGTAATAAACCGAGAGGTGGTAGATAATAAAGGTGAGCCTGTTATTGTTCCAAGGATTGAAGAACCTAAACGTCAAGAAGGTGCTCGCTAATGGCAAAAAAGAACGAATCGCTTTCAATAGTCCAGGGGGAATTATTTCCTGTTCTCCCTTTGAGAGATATCGTTGTTTTTCCTCATATGATTGTTCCTCTCTTTGTAGGTAGAGAAAAATCTGTCTTGGCTCTTGAGGACATGATGAGGACTAATGAAAAAAATCTCATTTTAGTCACTCAAAAAAACCCAACTGATGATAATCCAGAAGCTAAAGACTTATATTCAGTGGGAACGCTGGGCACGCTTTTACAGCTGTTAAAACTACCTGATGGTACCGTAAAAGTGCTAGTTGAAGGAATGCAGAGAGTATCCTTAAATCAATTTGTGGACGACTCTCCGTTTTTCCAGGCTTATGGATCAATTATTTCCGAAGAACAAGGCAGTGAAGACGAGCTAGAAGCCCTGACTCGTGCTGTTGTTTCTCAGTTTGAGCAGTACATCAAGCTGAATAGAAAAATTCCTCCGGAAGTTTTGGTAACAGTAAATCAAATTACAGACCCAGCTCAATTAGCTGATACTGTTGCGTCTTACTTCAGTTTAAAAATTCCAGATAAGCAAATTTTACTAGAAACAGCCAACATCAGTAAGCGCCTTGAAAAAGTTCTGGGTTATATTGAAAGCGAGAGCTCAGTCCTTCTGGTTGAGAAAAAGATTCGTACGCGCGTTAAAAAGCAAATGGAAAAAACTCAACGCGAGTACTACCTTAATGAGCAGCTTAAAGCAATTAACAGAGAATTGGGTGAAGGTGAAGAGGGTAGAGATGAAATTGCTGATCTTGAAGAAAAAATTCGTACCGTAAAACTCAGCAAAGAAGCGAGAGAGAAAGCGGTAGCAGAAGTTCGCAAATTACGCACCATGAATGCTGCATCAGCAGAGTCAACAGTACTACGTAACTATTTAGACTGGCTCTTAAACATACCTTGGAAAAACCGCAGCAGAACTAAGAATGATTTGCAAGCTGCTGAGGATGTCTTGAATAAAGATCATTATGCCCTAAGCAAAGTTAAAGAGCGTATTCTAGAGTATTTAGCGGTGCAAGCACGGGTTGGTAAAGTGCGCGGTCAGATTTTATGTCTAGTAGGTCCTCCAGGCGTTGGTAAGACTAGCCTAGGTAAGTCATTAGCTAAAGCTACAGGGCGAAGTTTTGTGCGCATATCTTTAGGAGGCGTCAGAGATGAGTCCGAGATTCGTGGGCATAGGCGTACCTATATTGGCTCTATGCCAGGTAAAATCATCCAAGGGATGAAAAAGGCAAAGACCTCGAACCCTTTGATATTGTTGGATGAAATCGATAAATTAGGCAGCGATTGGCGCGGTGACCCTGCATCTGCACTATTAGAGGTGCTTGATCCTGAGCAGAACTCAAGTTTTAATGATCATTACCTCGAGGTCGATTACGATCTTTCCGATGTCATGTTTATTACAACAGCTAATACCCTGAAGATGCCTCAGCCTTTGCTAGATCGCATGGAGATCATCCGTATTCCAGGATACACAGAAGATGAAAAGCTTGTAATTGCAAAGCAGCATTTACTGCCCAAGCAGCTTAAAGAGCATGGTATAAAAGAAGGTGAATTTTCAATTAGGGATGATGCCTTTCTTGAGCTTATTCGCACTTACACCCGCGAGGCAGGCGTCCGTAACCTAGAGCGCGAGGTGACAAACCTCTGTCGCAAGGCTGTTCGAGAGATTATGAGTGATAAAATCAAGAAATTAGATATCACGAAAAAAAATCTTGGAAAATATGCTGGAGTGCAGCGTTTCCGGTTCGGTTTGGCAGAAGAGTTTGATACAGTTGGTGTTACAACAGGACTCGCTTGGACAGAAGCTGGTGGTGAGTTGCTTAGCATTGAAGCTGTAGTGTTACCAGGTAATGGAAAAACCATGATTACGGGTAAACTCGGCGATGTTATGCAAGAGTCAATCCAGGCAGCGCTTAGTTATGTGAGAGCGAGATCACCTCAATTTGGATTGAAACCTAGCCTGTTTGAGAAAAAGGATATTCATATTCATGTTCCAGAGGGCGCAATTCCTAAGGACGGGCCATCGGCTGGTATCACAATGTGTACTTCTATTGTATCAGTTCTCACTGGTATTCCTGTACGCAAAGATATTGCGATGACGGGTGAGGTTACCCTGCGTGGGAATGTGCTACCGATAGGTGGTCTTAAAGAAAAACTTCTCGCAGCCCACAGAGGCGGGGTTAAAACAGTTATTATCCCTCACGACAACGCAAAGGATTTAGCTGAAATACCTGACAATGTTACGAAAGGTTTAAAGATTATTCCTGTAAAGCATGTCGATGAAGTTCTAAGATTGGCTCTTTCAAAAGAACCACAACCAATAGAACACTCTGAAGACGAACCGGAAACCAAAGAAGATAAATCGCCTAAAAGCGGGACTTTAGCAAACCAAACTGTTCAATAAGCTATTTGCCCATAACCTAAGTTTGAGATTACCATTCAGCTAGTTTCCC
This sequence comes from uncultured Alphaproteobacteria bacterium, assembly GCA_903874955.1. Lineage (GTDB taxonomy): Bacteria > Pseudomonadota > Alphaproteobacteria > Paracaedibacterales > CAITNM01 > CAITNM01. The sequence goes on from CAIQTY010000047.1 coordinate 69,969, forward strand.
CATGACTTGGTCATGGGGGCTAGTGAATAAAATCAGCAGCAGACTTTGTAACTTACTATCCTTTGGACAAGCCAGAGGAAAATTCTAGTGGTGGCGAGCATTTTTGTACATTTTTTAACCTTTTAAGCGTCTCTAATCTCGTATTCGGGTTAACAGAAAATTTTAGAAATGTTTAAACTAACTGCCCAAAATAGAACTAAGTGAACCAAAAAATCCATTCATGGTTTTTTCAAAGGTGTTTTTTGCGAAATCAATTCCTTTTCCTTTTACCTGATCTATTTCTTTTTCTTTTAAGTTCTTTATAAAGCTCTTTTCCTGTTTTTTCTTGTTTTTATTTGCTTCACGTGCTTCACGTTTTTCTTTTTCATCTTGCGTTTCCTGGTGGGGTAGATCAACTTTTTTCCATACTGAAACAGCTGGCTTAGCTTTTTGTTTTGTTATCTCTTCCCATTCTTCAGCTATGTTATTTTTGTATTCTTGCCTGAACAGGTTTTCTATCTCTTTTTTATCTTCTTTTTTGCTGTGTTTAAACAGACTAATAATATACTTAATTAGATCGGGGAGAGGGGATTCATTTTGCGCCTCTTCTACAAGCGTTGCTCTTAAGCTTGAGAAAGTTCCAACGACTGTGTAAGCCGGATCGCTGCCAAAAAGCTGCTCCATTTTTACCATACTTTTTTCAATGGTATTTAAAAGCTCCTGGCGGGTACTATTTCGTTTTTGGGCATCCCAAGCAACTTGTAAAAAAAGTAACTCAACTAAGATTGGGTCTGCTTTCATATTTTCTAAGTTTCTTCCCGTTGGTGCCATATTAAGTCCACTTGCTTGAACGCGAATCCCTTCTTGAAATGCATTTTTAGCTCCATCAGATAGTACGTTGAAAATAGTGTTTGTAACTTGCATAGCGGGTTTGTTTTGTAGGTCTTTTGTGTAGTTAAAAATGTTACGAATAACTGTCTGATAGGCTGGGGCAATAAATCGTTGCTTAATAAACTCGTTAAGAAATTGTAAAATCTCTACGACCATCTCAGCACGATCATTTTCTGAATTTTCAAATTGTTGTTCGAGTTCTTTTATTAAAATTTTTAAAATGTTGTTTTGGTAATTCGGTCCCTCGACCTGGTTACCATTTTCATCTAGTCTATACCAATTGGGTTCTATGTTTTCTTGTGTTTCATTAATATTACGTAGAAAATTTTCCATTCTTATATCAATACGAGCAAGATTTAACGACATGTCCGAGCTAGAATCTGCGTTATTTGAATACCCACTATTATAGGATGATTTTTCATATGAGTTGTTATAATAACGAGCCCAAATAGAATTTAATCCCAAAATAAAAATAATAAAAAGTCTAAAATACATATAAATTATAAGTTTATTTTTATCATTATAATTTAAATAGTATTAATTGTTGGTAAACGCTCTAGGGTATGATAGTTTTTGGGATGTAGGAGAGATGTATTTATGGCCCAAGTTTTAGCCTTTGAAAAAAACCAATCAGTTCAAGCACTTCATAATTTAGAGGCAGAGCAATCATTACTTGGTGCCTTATTGCTTAATAATCAGGCATTCGAAGTTATTACTGAATTTTTGAAACCTGATCATTTTTCTCATCCGCTTCATAAAACTATTTACGAAGTGATCGCTAGACTTATTGAACGCTCTCAAGTTGCAGACCCGATTACTCTAAAACCTTTACTCGAAAACGATCCCTTAATTCAAGAAGCAGGCGGAGTAGGCTACTTAGTAGATTTGGTATCAGGTGTTTCAAGTACGGTTAGCGTTCGTGACTATGGCCAGATGATCCATGAATTTTACTTGCGCCGAAGCCTTACTTCTATTGGAGATACCATCGTACGCAGTGCACATGATGTGAAATCAGAAGATACTGCTATGGAAAAAATAGAAAGTGCCGAAAAGCAGCTATATGACTTGGCCAGTAGTGGCGATACGACCAGAGGTGCTGTAGCTTTTAAGGTGGCTCTAACAGAAGCTGTTAAGATGGCAGAGATTGCCTATCGGCGCGATAGTGCAATTGTTGGGGTTACAACAGGGCTTGCGGATATTGATCGATGGCTAGGTGGTTTACATCCTTCTGATTTAGTTATTGTAGCTGGTCGTCCTTCCATGGGGAAAACCGTCCTTGGAACAAACATCGCTTTTAATGCAGCAAAAGCTTATCTTGATAACCCAAAAGAAGGCTGTAATGCCGTATTTTTCTCTTTAGAAATGTCAGCTGAACAGCTAGCTACGCGTATTTTAGCGACCCAATCAAAAATTTCATCTGATCGTATTCGCCGAGGGGATATTAAAGCAGAGGATTTCCCAAATCTTGTGACGGCAAGTCGATTGATTGAAAATTTGGGATTGTTTATTGACGATACACCAGCACTTACGGTTACAGCACTTCGTAACCGTGCAAGGCGGTTGCAGCGTCAACATGGTATAGGACTCATTGTTGTAGATTACTTGCAATTGCTTGAAGGGGGAGGGAAGAACCGAGGCGGTGATAACCGCGTACAGGAAATTTCTGATATTTCCCGTGGTCTCAAAGCGCTTGCCAAAGAACTTAACGTTCCTGTTATAGCAATGTCTCAGCTTTCTCGTGCAGTTGAACAACGTGAAGATAAGCGTCCTCAGCTTGCTGATTTACGTGAATCGGGTTCAATTGAACAAGATGCTGACGTGGTGATGTTCATCTACCGAGATGAATACTATGAGGCTCGTAAAGAACCACCAGTTGGAACAGATAAACATCTCGAATGGCAACAACGCATGGCAAAGGTGATGAATCAAGCAGAAATCATTATCGCAAAACAGCGCCATGGTCCCGTTGGAACAGTTAAACTATTCTTTGATGGAAAATATACTCGATTTGGAAATTTGCAATAATCAATAAGGGCCTAAAATTTCACGGTTAAGTTATTTTTAATAAATCCTAGGTACTATTTACTCAGATAACCCATGTGTTTGTTAACATGAATTGTAAATATGTACTGACTTTCTTGGTTGCCTTAAATCTAGGTTCGGTTTTTTCAAGCGAAAGGCCTGATCTAGCCGAAGAGCTAGTTAGTCAAAAAGGTAAAGCAGTATTGCAAACCCTTGAAAGTATAGGACTTTGTGACCTAAAAAAACAATTTAAATTTGGTGGTGCTCAATTAGACCCTTATAACGCGGGTGTTCGCGAATTTCGTAAGTTAATAATAGGGCTTGATTCAGAAAACCTTAGAGGAATTGTAGAAAGCAATAATGAATTTTTTAAAGGATTTTTAGGCGTTAGTCTCATTTATGGCTGGGCTCTTAACCAACGTAAAGAAATTGTTACCCCTTTCTATGTTGGAAAGTATTTTAGTTTTCATAAGATGTTTGAGGATCTTGCAAACGAAATAGGTGGATATACTAAAACATTTCTTAAAAGTAGATTTATACTCGGACTACAGGCTGTTGAAAAGGATCGGTTTAGATTTCTTTTCGATGGAATTATTCCACTGCATTACGCTATTTCGCAAGTGAGGGTGGAAAAAGAAAGAGCCAGGCTTCCGACATTACCCTCAAGTACTGTTGGAGATAACAACACAGAATTGTCAAAGAAATTATTTAGAGAAACACTGCGTTCGCAAACCGAAGTAGAACAGGAAGATATAGCTTGGAGAGAACAGCCAGGAGTGGCTTATCATTTACTTAATAAAAAAGAATTTTCGTCAGTTGAAGAAAATTTATTAGCATGTGATAGCCTGAAAAGCATTCAGCAGCTTTGTATTCAAACAGAGAAAGCAGAGTATCTTAAAATAAGCCCTAGTTCTATCGAGAAAATTTTAAGTCTACCGCAGGATACGCCAGTTACATATATACTTTATAACGGAACAATTAAGCAGTATATAGATCATATAAGAGAGACAACAGCAAAGCTGATTCATGTTGATGATCATTCAGGTGCTCTTCACGAAGAGTCTAGTGATAGCTCCCTCCTAAAAATCTTAGAAGAAAATTCTAACGTGCATCCAAGAGTATCACAACAGCAAATAGATAGGGATAACAGACAATTTCTTAGGTCACATCCAAAATATTTCAGTATTGGTCCAGAGGTTACAGTAAAGAGGTTAATTAGTAATTTTTCCAAAGTAATAAATACAAAAATGCTGACTGATAAATTAAAAAAAGAAATAATAGAGGAGGAAAAAGATGCTTTTTATTTCATCTCAAATAAATATTTTTTGAAAAATTTTCCAGAAAAACTAGAAGAAAATAGCCACGCAGCCTTATTACAAGCTTTTGCAAGGTACACAAGATCTATTAATCCTACCTTTGTGGCTGGAAATCAATATTTCAACGTTATAAATAATCTAAAAATCAATGCTCCATTAAAAAACAGATATTATTTTCGTAGTAATCCATTTAAAGATGCATTCATGAGTCTTAGAGAGCAACTTCTGCACTATTGGCAGCTTCAGTGGAAAATAGATAATATCAAATAAGAGGTAGAGGAAGATTTACTTCCTCTGCAAAATTATCCCAAATAAGCTTCTAATGCGGATTTGAGTTCTTGATTACTCCAGTCAGTTGCTCCTATAAAACGCCCAAGCAAAAGTCCATTAGGCGAAATAATTATTGTGGTTGGGATTCCACTGATACCAAGCAAAGAAGCCAAAGTTCCACGTATGTCAGCGCATACATTCAAGCTCGTTATATTAGCATTGTTGTAAAAATCCCAAATTTTATTTGCAGTTTTATCATCACCATTAGAGAGTTCAGATGTTATAGTATAGATATCTATTTTTGTTTGTTTACTTGCAAAATTAGCAAAATCTGGTAGCTCTCGTTTACAAGGACCACACCATGTAGCCCAAAAATGCAGAAGAATAGGGCGCTTTGACTCTAGAATATTGACCCCCTGAAAACTAGAATTTTGTGCTTTTTGTACAGTTATAGCGACTGGCGGCATACTAATAGCAGGCAACTGTGGTAAAAACCCATAATCCAAGAGAATACCCATGGCATCGTCTTTTGACATTTTTGGGGGATCTTCTTTTTTTACCTTGTTTTGTTGTTCAGGGGGGGATGATTTAAGAATATCTTTCTTTTCGCTAGATATTTTTTGATCTTGAATCTTCTTTTTTCTATCAATTTTTTCTATCTGTTTTTTATCCTTATCAGATTCTTCTTTGCCCTTTTCAGAACCAAGAGGAGATTCACCGTTTAACCAAGCCCAGAAAAATAAAGGCACAATTGCCAACATAACAAAGATCACAAAAATATTCCTAATTACAATTAAAGCAAACGCCCTCTATGAGCTCAAGCAATATATCAAAAAGTTATTCACAGATCTTTTCCACAGATCTGTATCTGACTGCAAACTCATATCAGGCATTATTTTTCCATAATATTTATTATAAGATAATTAACTCTATCTCTCTAGTTTCTCGATATCGAAAAAAATGCTAACTAAAAGAATATCCTGCTGGGGCTTCTGTTGATTCGCCTGGAGTTGCTTCCGCGTCTTTTTCTTCGGATGATCCTTCTTCAGTTGATGCAGCTGCAGACTCATCGTCCTGCTCTTGATTATCACTTGAACTATCTGTTGCTGCGTCTGCTGTTTTATCCTTCTTGGCTGCTCCTGATATAGCAATATTTTGCTGCATTCCCTTTGGTGGCTGTCCAGGTTGAGCTGAAGCTGCCGCCGCAGGTGCACCCATTATTGCCCCTTGCATTGATGTCAGTGCTGCAGGGTTATTCATTATTTGACTGGGTAATGCGCTGTTTACTAAAGTACAAGTTTTTTTGTCACAATAGTTTATTGCTGCAGATTTGCGATCTATTATAAAAATGCCTCCGTTTTTGGCGTCTGGTGACATATCAAACCTATGTTGTTCCCCAAACTGATACAAACCAAGACCTACTGCACTTAAAATGCCAAAAACCAACAACAACATAGGACCCATAACTTCTCCAGGACAAACCTTTTTGCTATACTCAATTTTAAGTTATCAGTTAATTCTTAATAAATTATCAATTTTGTTTTATGAAAATTAACTTAAGTTATTTAAAGGTGTATATTATGTTAAAAATTTTATCTTTATCATTAATAAGTTTCAGTTTTTTATTTGCTGAAACTACAGAAAAAAAAATAGAAAAATTCTTACCTAAATTTGAACAGTATGTTCAAAAAAATATGTTAACTTGGGCAATTCCTGGACTTTCCATTGTTATTGTCACCCCTAATAAGATACTTTTTTGCGACGGATTTGGAACTAGGGAAGTTGGAAAACTAAAGCCAGTGAATAAAAATACAATTTTTCAAATTGCATCTTTAACTAAAAATTTCACAGCTGCCTTATCTGGTATTCTTGAAAATAAAAAACTATTTTCTCTCCAAGACCCCGTCAAAAAATATATCCCACAATTTAACCTTGCAAACAAAGACGTTGCTGAAAAAGCGACTCTTCAAGATTTGATAAGTCACCGAATCGGACTGGACCATTTTGCAGGTGATAGTCTCATGAAATTTGGCTTTTTACCAAAACAAATTATTGAAAAATTTCCACTTATCATGTTTGAGCAGCAATTTCGCAAAGATTACAGTTATAGCAATCAGATGTTTGGCTTTATGGGAATCGTCATGGAAAGTGTGAGCGGTAAAAGTTACGAACAACTGCTAGCAGAATATATCTTTAATCCTTTAAAAATGACGCGCAGTTCAGTAGGCAAAACCTTAATACATCAGCATGAGTCCATTCTTAATTGGATTAAAGGGCTTTTTGGAAAAGACGAAAATATTGCTCTTTATCATGACAAAAATTCAGAAGGCCAAGCTGTTTGTATCGGTTTAGACCCACTCGTTTACATTTTTCCATCTACGTCAGGGGTGAATACAACGGCGCATGATTTTGGAATTTGGCTGCAGTGCCAGTTAAACGATGGCAAATTCGATGATGTGCAGATTATACCTGATACTCATGTCCAAGCGATGCGTCATCCAACTGTTTACCATACAAAGATTAAACCTCATGATATGCAATTTCCACCAGAGAGAATGAAAAATGTAGGCTATGGAATGGGGTTATTCAGATATGACTACGGTGTAGAGGAAAATACTATACAAGTTTTTGAACATATGGGGGGGTATGCTGGTCAGCGAAGTTTTATGTTTATGTCACCAGCTCAAGGTTTTGCGGTAGGTATTTTTTCAAACTTAGGACATTTTAATCTCAATTTATTCCCTGAGGCGCTGCGCAATGTATTTTTAGATGCTTTCTTAGGGCTTGAAGACAGAAACTGGAGTGAAGAATATTATCAGAAAAAACAGCAATACTCAGAAAAAATAAGGAATAACAGAATCAATAAAAAGCTTTCATCCCCTGCCCCCAAAAAAGCTGATAAATTCTACATAGGTACTTATTATAACGAGCTGTATGGTGAAATTAAAATCATAACAATCGATAATCATTTAGCACTTAGCGCAAATGGCAAAACGTGCTCTATGGCACATTGGAATGGTAATGAATTTAGTCTTAGCGGGTGGGAATTTAACGGAAATATGTCACGTACGGATCCTCATTTTATTGAGTTCGGCACAAATGAAAAAGGAGAAACGTTAGCCTATATTAGTTTTTTAAACGAGGGGAATGATCCTATTTTTGTAAAAAAATCTAGTTAATTGGAGATAGAGCCCATTTAATCAATGTTTGTTTATTTGTCTCAAGCGGGAAAATAACACACAACGCATGTTGACCTAGGCTATCCATGGTTGTTAGTTCGACTGGCCCTTGACATAAAAAGCGCTTTAAACGCTCTGATTTTTGGCTTTTTCCACCGCTGTTTTTTTTGCACAGAAAAGCGCTTTCTGTATCATTTGTGATCCTCCATTCTAGTTCAGCTGGAACTAAAAACCTGATGCTCCCCTGCCCTGGTTGTGACAAAATGAAGCTCTCTTCTCCTCTTATATCTCCATGCGGTGAAATATATAAATCTCTTTTCGCTTGAAAAACCGCGCCAAATGGATCTGATTTTGAGGGATGTTGAGTGATTTGATAGCTTCCTGAGAAAAAACCATGGTTTTTCTCATTAATAATTTTGCTTGTAACTGACACGCTTTTGTTGAGTTTATATCTTAAAAAATTTTTTGAGTCATGACTGTAAACACTAACATCTCCACGAGTGATAAGTCGTTTTGCTAATTCTGACCATTCAAAATCTAATATGCCAGTCGACTTCTGATACCATTCATAGAGTTCAGAGTTAGCAGATGCTTCTGCATTAATTAGAATAAAACCTGGTTTACCTGAGCACCTTACGTAGTTCATAGCAACTGGCTGCGCCAGAATAGCTCTGCTATCTGCTAAAGACAGAGTCATATCTATGAGTGCATCCCCTAATACTGGATCACAAAATGCTTCCAATCTTTGTGTTGCATTACCTGTGAATGAGCTTAATCCACCATCTCCATGGCGTAGATGTCTGACCACAGGGGCTATACGAATAATACATTCGTTTAAAAAATCAATTTGTCCTGCGTAAAAATGTCGTAATAGCAAGCGTAAATCAATTAAATCTCTCAGTAATAATACCAAAGTTCCAGGATGGCGGGATTTATGATTGTAGTGTTCATCTAATTGCTCGTTCAAACTACGGTGGAGATTTGCTATAAGTTTACCAAGTTCGTTTTGCTCTCTTGGAAATGCACAACACGCACAAATTAGCCCTTTTAACGCTCGAAATCGACTGATTGGATCTTTCAGACTTACTTGTCTTCGTTTAAGAAAACGATATTGCTGTCCAATAGATGTGATAAGTTTTTTTTTAAATAATTGATCTGCGCTATTAGCAAAAAATTCATAAAAACCAAGCCAGTTGCAAATTCGATAACCTAATATATCTAAGTTCCAGCTTGGACTTCTCCAGGGTTTATTTGACCATTGGCTATTATTATCTATCCAGTGACTTATGCACTGTCTAGCAAGCCTTCGACAGTTATTATCACCTAGAGCATGTAAGTCCCGTAAAAAATCAAATGTGTGTAATGAAACCGTTTGAGGATCCATCTTAGGTTCTGAAAGGTTTTTAAGCAACTCAGCAACTGTAAGCGTTACGCCACAGGACCGGTACAAACCTGCACTTAGACTTCTTGTGTTACGACTAACAGGTGGCCAAGAATCTTGATGAATACCTCTAAGCTCACCTCTTACAGACTTGCGAAGCATAATCCCATACAACGGACTACGAGTACACCAATCGTGCATGAGGTTAAATATCATCTATTTTCCCAGACTATTTAGTCCTACAACATAAAATTTTTCGTTCCTTTATTGACAAAGTTTACAATAAATCAGGACACCAAAGGAACGAAAAGTCTATAAGCGTTTTTTATGCGGCTTCTTCATAAACAGACACAGGTATACCTGGTTCTGATTTTGCATTACCCATAACAATTGTTGTTTGAACACGTTCAACATTACTTAGATTGAGTAATGTTTTTGAGAGAACATTTTGATAATGCTCAAAATCTTGAGCAACAATCTTAAGCAAAAAGTCATCTTCTCCGCTAATTCTATAGCACTCGCGAACTAAATCAATGCTTTGCATCGCTTTTTCAAAAGCACCCAGCTGATTTTCGCTGTTTTCTTTTAAACCAACTGACGCGAATAGCGTTATGTTATAGCTAAGCGCTTTAGGATTTAGATTGGCTTGGTAACCTTGGATTACCCCTCCGTCTTCTAAATTCTTTAATCTGCGCAAACAAGGTGGAGCAGATATACCCACTCTCTTTGCTAGATCTACGTTGGTCATGCGACCAGATTTTTGTAAAATTTGTAAGATTTTTAAATCAATACTATCAAGTTTCGTAATCAATGACTTCTCCTTTAAATTCGGCAAACTTTCACTAATTATAAAGCACTTATTCGAAAAGTTAAGAAATTTTTAATTAATTTTCTGGATCATAGTAATAGACTAAAAGCTGGAATGAAGATGGCAGATACTCCTGAAAACGTTACTGAGTCTGAAGAAGGTAGGGAAAATTCTGTTTCTGAAGATGCTAAGAGTACACCTGAACAGAAAAAAATACCTTCTAAGGTGTTGCTATTATGCATCATAATTATAGTGATTTTGTTATTTTCGGTTGGTGGTTGGTTTGTTTATAAGCATTTTACATCCCATCCAGAAGCTGAAAAGGGAATTTCACAAATAGATGAAGGAAAGGAAACAACTCCTACAAGCAACTGCTATCTGCCTATACCTGAAATTGTAGCCAATCTTCGTTCAACAAAATCCAAAGGGAATGTCCTGCGAGCCGCATTCCTTTTACAACTTTATAAAAAAGAGGATGAAACAAAAATCAAGGAATTTATGCCGATCATAGTTGATCAAACTCTATCATATCTGCGTGACCAAACTGTCGCTGATTTAGAAGGCCCAGGTCTAGAACGGATGCGGCAAGCAATATTTTTGCGCGTAAGTAATATAATAAGGCCAGCTAAAATATATCGTGTAATCCTCAAAGACTTTATTATCCAATAGGTGAATCATGGACGACACAGAAAAAGCTCCTCAAAAACCTGTTGAAAACACTGTTGAAGGCAAACAAGACAGTGATCTAATGCAAGATGATATTGATCAGTTGTTTCAAACAGCTAGTGATGATGAATCCTCAGAAAATGAAGGTAGTGGTAGTAAAAAACAACCAAAAGGTCTGGCTGCAATTCTTAACAGTAATAAAACATATTTTGAGCGTTTGCCTATACTTGATGTGGTTTTCGATCGATTTATAAGGTTACTCACAACATCTCTTCGAAATTTCACCTCAGATAACGTTGAAGTATCGTGTTCTCGAATTATGTCAGTGCGTTTTTCTGATTACTTAAGCTCTGTCCCCCTACCATGCTTAATTGGCGTTTTTAGAGCTAAGGAGTGGGATACAGCAGCACTTTTAACTTTTGATAATCCACTTATTTATTCCATCGTAGATGTTCTTCTCGGTGGGCGAAAAACTCCCCCTCAAAAAGGCCGTATTGAAGGACGTTCTTACACGACTCTTGAGCGAAATCTTATAGAAAAGCTTATTCAAGTTATACTCGGAGATTTTAAAACTGCTTTTTCTCCTGTGTGCAATGTTGATTTCTTATTTGAGCGATTAGAGACGGATCCTCGCTTTGCAGCAATTGTTCACGAAAAAAACGTGACCATGAAGATTTCATTGAGAATTGAAATGGATGAACGAACCGGAACTTTTGATGTGATCATGCCCTATTCGAGTATTGAGCCTGTACGCGACTTATTACTGCAAAATTTTATGGGCGAAAAATTCGGCAGAGATAATATCTGGGAAGAGCATTTGGCTCAGCGTATACGCGAAGCAAATGTAAAAGTTCAGGCTACCTTACCTTCTGAGAAATTTAGTTTGAGAGATGTTTTAAATTGGAAAGAAGGCTCAAGAATCATGCTCTCATCAAATATGCAAACCCCTGTAGAATTGCACTGCCAAAACTATGGCCTTTTTTTGGGGAAAATGGGTCAAAAAAATGGTCATGTTGCCGTGATGATCGATAGTGTTTTATTTGGTAAAAATGGAGAACCTGTATGATGTGGTTAGATGTAGGAATTGTATTTTTATTGGTTATCACTATCGGGTTTTGCTACCGATTAAGTAACCGTTTGCTATCTTTAAAAAAACTGACCAATGCTCTTTCTCCATCAATTGAACGCTTAGGCCAAGTGTTAAATCGTGCAAACCAAGCTATTGGTTTTTTAAAACAAGCTACAGAAACAAGCCAAAAGGGAATAGAGAGTTATATCCCCAATGCACATGCAATAAGTGACGATTTGCTCCTTTTAATTGAGCATGCAGATCGAGTTAGCTATAGACTCGATGATCTTATTGTGAAGGCTGGGGCAATAGAAAAAGAGCTCCGCCAAACTGTTCTTGTTAGTATGCGCCAAACAGAAAAACATAAAGACACAAAAGTCTCCTCAAGATTACAATCTCGCTCGACTGGAGATCCTAGAGATTTGTTTGTACAAAGGGTTATTTCCCGTTACCCAAAAAATGCTGAACCTCTACAAGCCAAACCATTAAAAAGTGAGGAAAAGAGATGAAAGCCGGGATTTTCTTGGTTCTATTATTTTTTAGTACCCTTGCTGAGTCTTCCTCTAATTCTAAGGGCGATAGCCAAAAAGAAACACCTGAAAAAGATTCAACAAAACCTGATGAAATTAAATTTGATCCTCTTAGTGAAAGTGCTGAAGAAGATATTATTATCTATCAACAACTTGCCATGCGTTCTAAAGAAATTACAGCAAGAGAAAATGCGTTAAAAATTCAAACACTCACGCTAAAAGCTGCTGAAGAGTCGATGAATGAAAAACTAAAGCAATTCGAAATCTTGAAAAAAGACCTTATTCAATTACTCGATAAACTGAAAGATAAAGATGAAAAACAATATTTAAATTTGGTAAAAATTTATACAAGTATGAAACCAAAACAAGCAGCAACGATTTTGAACACCATAGATATGAGTATTTTGAAAGAAATTGTAAAGCGTATGTCGCAAAAAAAGGCTGCCCCAATTTTGGCAGCAATGGATACCAAGAAAGCAAAAGAACTTACTCAAAACCTTGCAAAAGAGGGGCAAAGACTTAGCTAAATACTTGCATCAGCAAAATCAAAAAGTTAGATGTTAGTCCAAAAATTAATAATCAAAATTTAGCAATATATTCTCTGACTTTTTCCCACGGAAATGCAGGACCTGGATCAATCCTGCAATCATCTGGAAGTGGTTGGCCAGGAATAATATGCGTTAGGTCAATTTTACGATGATCGGGCACGATATCATCATGGCCCACGATACGATCTGGCGTAATAGGAAATTTTTTCATTAGTTTTAAAAGTAACTGGTTTAATGCGTCAATTTGATCATCAGGAAAGGGAGGCCAAAAACCTGTTAAGGCATAGCCTGCGTAATAGCCACCATTTTGAAGTTCAATACCAATAGAAAAATGATTAACGTTATCGCATCCCATAAGGCTGCTCGGCCCGGCATGCCATGCTCGTTTTTCATCAGCCACTAACTGATAAATGGTACCATCAACGTCGATTAGGTAATGGCAGCTAGCCTCTCTTTTAGGATTGGTAAGAAGATCGAATGTTTCCTGAAGAGTCGCTACATCTGTGTAATGAATCACAACGCAATCAATTGTTGTGCCTTCTGGGCGATCATTGAAATTAACTGAGGGATAAGGAATGATTTTAACCATAACTTCTTCCGTAAAATTTTTCATTGTTCATTATTGCGCAATTGCGGCACAATAGGCTCGCATTATTATTTAGAGGTATTTTATGATCATCGTCAAAGTTTTATGGTCTTTGTTTATTAATCTTGATCTTATCGTTATAGCGGTCCTTATTTTTGGAGGCATTAAAAACTTGCAAGGAAAACTTGGGTCTGTCCAAAAAACTATTACAGGGTCCGCAGCAATTTTATTGTTATTCATGCTTGGTGATTTTCCATGCAGCGGGCGCGATATTCTGAGGCACTTAGAAGCTCGAATTCCGCAAATAGAAATCCCAAAAGATACCCATGGGATCGTTATAACAGGCGGCAGCTTGTGCTTATTCGAATCAGACATTAGGGGAGATGCGGTCTATCACAAAACTGCAGGTCGTTTGTTTGATGCACTTAAAGTTGCCCATGCTAATCCACAGACAGAAATTATTTTTGCTGGATCAAAACTTGAAAGCGATGAGTTTATTAAGTTAGCAACATCGCTTGGAGTTTCACAAAATCGAATTAAAGTTGTGTCTGACGAAAAACTAAACTCACTTGAAGCGGTGGCCGAAGAAGCTGTAAAACTTTCAGGCACTGCAAAAAATCAAAAATGGTTACTAATTACCTCAGCTTTCTCAATGCCAAGGACATTAAGTGTATTTCAGTCTAACAACTGGAACTTAATTCCCTACCCTGTTGACTATCACACAATAGGCCACAAAGCTGATAAGAAAAATTCTAGCTTTTTAGAGAGATTATTAATGAGTTTTCAAGATCGCTTAGGTCTTGTTGCATGGAATATTGCATGGCGAGAAATCGCTGGCTTATGCAATCTGAAGCTTAGTGGTAAGACTAAAACTTTATTACCAAACACTAATGCAACAAAAATATAAAGGGCTTCTTTGGATACTATGTTGGTGCTTAACATTTACCTGCGGCGTAACAACAGCAAAATTTTTAAGCACTGACGTTGGTAACTTCACCTTATTTTGCATGCGCTACATTTGTGGGATGCTGTTTTTTCTGCCAGTATTTTTGCCAAAGATTGCAATGCTCAACAAACTTCAGTCCCCTATATGGCTTCATGCTATAAGGGCATTGTGTATTGGAGCTTCATCTCTTTTAACCTATCAAACCTATAGAAATCTCCCTTTGGCGATAGCCACAAGCGTTGGGTTTACGGGGCCATTACTGGCTTCATCGTTTGGTATATTGTTCTTAAAAGAAAAACCTCATCGTTCAAAAATATTAGCGCTTATTTTGGGGTATTTTGGGGTATTGTTTATTGTTCAGCCACGCTTCATACCATTAAATATTTACTATGTTTTTACAGGGCTGGGTGCTTGCATTTTGGCTGGAACCGCAAATACCCTCGCGCGCAAGCTGAGCTACAAAGATTCTGCCATTATTATCATGCTGACTTCCACTCTTATTCTAGCAAGTGTTGCATTCATAGGATTCTTCATCCAAGGGGAACAAATACCCACTCATGATTTAATGCTTTTGGTCATTGTAGGTTTATTTGGTTCCTTATCACAATTTGCCTACATCAAGGCAGTAAGTCATGCAGAGGTGAGCTTTGTCTCACCGTTTGAATATACTCGTCTTTTGCTGGCGGTACCGATTGGATTTTTTATGTTCGCAGAAGTTATAAACTTAGGACAAATATTTGGTATGCTATTAATTGTTATTGGAAGCTTATACCTTTCTCAAAAAATTTCTTCGTAGAAGCCGCACATAATAAAAAGAGGACCGGAATAACAAATCATTGTGAGTTTTATTTTTGCAAATATTGCAAAGATTAGTTTTCTGGAATGATTTTTTTTTGTAGTATGACTCCTGTGTTCAAAAATAACCTAAAAAGTTAATATAAGTTATAAGAATTTTAAGAGGACAGTGAGATAACTAATATGAGAAATATTACAGTTTTATTAGGTGGAAGCGGCAAAGAGCGCGAGGTATCCCTTAATTCTGGAAAAGCAACTATTAATGCTTTAAATGAATTGGGGGGATTTAAAGTCAGTACTATTGATTTACCAGATGATTTAAACGAACTTGTTGATCAAATTCATGAACAAAAACCTGAAGTCATATTTAACTGTATCCATGGACCAGTAGGCGAGGACGGGACTGTTCAAAAGATTTTTAATGATTTAAAAATTCCCTACACGCATTCAGGAGCCGAGGCTTCAGCACTTGCTATGGATAAATGGAAGTCATATGAACTTTTTACAAAGAATTCTATTCTGAGTCCAAAAACTTTTAAAGTTACAATCGAAGAAGGAGCGAAGTGTCCCCTTCCCTATCCATGCATGGTTAAGCCAATCAATGAAGGATCAAGCGTTGGTATCGATGTTGTATCATCTGATGCTAAGTGGGAAGACCTTGTAAAAAATTGGACGTTTAGTTCAGAATCTATCGTTCAAGAATACTTAAAACATCGGGAAATTCACGTTGCTGTTTTAGATGGCGTCCCGCTTGGAACTATAGAAATACGCCCTAAAGAAAATTTTTCTTTTTTTAGTTATGAAGCCAAATATGTTCCCGGTGAAGCTGATTTTATTTGTCCAGCCCCTATCAGCGATACGGAAACAGAACTCGCAAAAACCACTGCACTAAAAGCTTATCAGGCTTTGGGGTGCCGAGGCCTTACTAGGGTAGATATGATGTTTGATGGAACTTTTTTTAGGGTATTAGAATTAAATACGCAACCAGGCTTCACAGCGACCTCTTTAGCTCCACAAATTGCAAAAAGCCAAGGAATATCATTTGCGGAGCTTGTGCGTAAAATGGTAGAAACTGCCCAATGCGATTAACTCAACTAAAGAAAAAAAGCACTAAAAAAAATCCGCTTTTAAAAGCGCAGGTTGATACAAAGGTTTCTTCGGTACGAAAAACAACTAAAAAGAAAAACCCAAGGTCGCTTTGGGTATACATGGACTATATTCGTTTTTTTGCACTATTTTTTGTAGTGACCACTCTTGGTATTTTATGGATGCAAAACTATCCTCAGCAACTATACACAGCAGCGACAGAAAAACTCTATAATTTAGGCATTTCTCTTGGATTCAGAGTTCAAGAAATAGTTGTCCAGGGTAGGAAAAATACTCATCAAAAAGACCTGATGGATGCTATAAAAATACAGCGTGGTGATCCTATTTTTATGATCGATTTGCAGCAAACGAGATTCAGGCTTGAAAAATTGGAATGGGTCCGCCAAGCAACTGTTGTACGGCATTTACCTGATCTCATTCATATTAAAATTGAAGAACGTCACCCAATAGCTATATGGCAGCATCATAATGAATTTCATCTTGTCGACGACGATGGAACTGCTATTTTGACGAGAGATTACCGACATTACGGAATTTTACCTTTAATTGTTGGAGAAGGCGCACCGCAGAAATCTAGAGATATTTTAAAAATTCTTAATGAATTCCCTTTGGTGCAAAAAAATCTTCAAGCTTTATCGCGTGTACGTGAGCGTAGATGGAACGTTTATCTTCTCGGTGGCGTTGTTGTGAAGCTCTCTGATCGATCACTAAAACCCGGACTTGCAACATTAGAAAAATTATTAAAAGAACAAAGGCTATCTGTTAATAACATCCTTGAAGTTGATCTTCGAACTCCAGAGAGGTACTTTTTAAGAGTAACTCCTGAAACAATTAACACCATAAAAAATAATAAAAAAGGGAGAAATGCCTAATTAATTATTTTCATGCTACCTAATGGCTTTCTTTATTTTGTTAATGCCACACAATTTTTCTAATGGTTTCAAGAGCTGTTCGCAGTAAAAAATTATATTCATTAGGATCAATGGGCACAATCGGTTGATGTTTTTTAAAAAATCTTTGAAATATCGTTAGACAGCCTGTGTCTGCAGGGATAAGTTCTTCTTGCTGAGGAACCAGGTCATCTAGCACTTCAAATATTGCCATACGTAACTTATGAAAGCGGTTTTCAAAAATTACAGGATATGATTTCACAGCTTGACCAAAAAAGAATTCATCTAAAATTAACGCCTCAAAAGATCTTTCAAACATTTCTGGATAACGTACTAAACTATAAATGAAAAAGAATTTATCCATGACTATCGCTTGTTTTAATTTGCTATCGTCAGGATCGTTATATTCGAACGTATCGAATATAAAGTTTGCCAAACACGCTTTTCTCAAAGATTGTTCTGCCAAGATGGCGTTTATTTTTTCTTCTGCTTTTGGAGAATTTGAGAGATACTTATTCAAATAATTTTCCAATGTAGATCGCTCTCTGGTTAGAGATTTATCTAATTCACTTTTTTTACCACATAACTCAATATCAACTGACAAACATAGTTGTCTCAGCGTTGGCTGCTTTAGCAACTTACTTATGCGTTCCCTAGCTCTTGGAGTTGTTTCTACATAACCATGCAAGTCGACCTCTAAAGCTCTTCTTTGAGGAGATATAAACCCTACCGTATACTTTTCCCAATTATGAGCTGGAAGACTGTCTATGACATCATCCTTGGGATATTGAAATTTTACACTGCTTCCTGAACAACCAGAAAGCATGTACATTTGTTTGCAGTTTTCTAGCAAGGGAATGTTTTCTAAACTAACTATATCGACTAAACGACCAAAAGCTGGAGTTTTAGGGCTGTCATCTGCAGTCGTCGGGAGCACACTTAGATGTTGCCAGTGTTTTATTAGCGCTTTTTTAATTTCTAAAGCATTACTTACTAAAGTATCATTTTTATACTTTGTTTCAACATTTAAACATTTATCGTAGAGACCCTGAATTTCTTTCGTTTCGAAACCATATATTTTAAGACAGCAAAACATCTCTCCTGATTTTTTATAGAAAGCCCCCGCAAAGATAGTTTTGTTAGATAAATTTAACCAAAGATTATGTAGAATATCGTTACCGATACTTTCTTGATATGTAATTTGAGATTGCACTTCTTCTACAGTACTAATAATGCTGCGTTGCTTTGGCGTGATGTTATCTAACTCTATTACTTGAGAAAAGTCATTTTGTCCGAGAAGCCGCACAGTAAAACCATTAGCTTCAAAATTAAATAACATTTGAGCTGTCGGGCTATTATTTTCGCTTGATTTATTAGGCCTAGGTGAAAATAGTGAAAGTAAAGGAAGACCCTGTGGGCGTTTTTTGGGGAGAGGTTTTTCTTGAATAACTGGTTTTGGTGATTCATCATCAGAGTCTTGTTGATTAAATTGTCCGACCTTTTTTTTGATTATTGGTTTTGGTGTTTGCCCTATATCATCAATGTTTGCTGCGGAGTTCAGAAGTGGTTGAACCGCACAAAATATTGAACCTGTAGACATGATTAAAAGAATAAAAATTTTAATATAAATAATAAATCTAATATAAAAATGCATATTAAGTCTAAAAAATTAATTAACTACCGTTTAGATTACTATAATTCAATATTTAAATACAACCATTTATTTTAATATTTCGTTTTAGTTAATTTATTTTTGCTTTTTTCTTTTTTCTTGCTTTGTCCTTACTGCTTAGCAAGTTCTGTTTCAGAAATTTTTTGATAAACATATTCCCTTCGACCTGAATGGGTCGTTCTCTCCTCAAGAGGTTTGATCCCATATTTCTCACGCTTTTCTGTTAAATCAGCGTAAGTATTAAAGAGCCCACCGCAAGGTAATGCATGAATTAGAGCAGCTTCATGGTGACCCAAGCTACAAGAATGATCTACGATTGCTTTTACGTAAGCACCTTGATGTAATTTTAAAGCGTGAATAAAACCAGGCGTGCTAGCGTCTGCGGCGATATCGGCATGAGAGCAACCATCATAACCAAAGGTTGCATAAGGTGCATAAATAGCAATTGTTAATTCTTGGTGATGATTATTACAGCAGTGCTGACATTGATGGATGAACTCTTTTCCCTTGTTTAAAGATCTAATAAAATCTTCTCCAAAAAAGTGAGGTGTTTCACTTACATCAGCAATTAAGGATCGACCGCATCCCAAAACTATAGTTCCATCAAAGCGCTCATGCTGCATGAACTTTTGAATCGAGTCAGTTAAAGTGTGATTTGGATTTATTGAAGGACCAAATAAATGAGCATCACCGTCCACGAGTGCGTGTTCTTTCAAGTATGCGCGCATCGCAATAAGCTGCGCATTGGTATAGGCATCATGCGCAAAAAATATTTTATTCAAAAAATGTTTTATTAGTTCGCTATTACCCCCTGCTCTAACCAAACGCTCGTTATAATTTTTAATGACGGTCTGACATTGAACAACTAGGTTATCTACTTCATTTATAAAATCTTCCACCTTATCGGCCTTATGGTTCTGAAGAATTTTAAGGATACTTTCAAACATTAAATTACTATCAAGGGTTGTTGGAATATTAACACCTGAAACTTGATATTCGCTTTTAAATTTTGTGTAAAGATCCCTTATTTTCTGAGCAAAAAAGGGTGAATTGTAGATTGAATCAGCACTCATATTTGAAGTAGGTTGAGGCTGAACAGAATGCAGATTTTTTTTTATTTGTTGTGCAACGGGGTGCTCAATAAATTTATCTGCAAATATGTCCCACCGATCGGGGATAAAAGTTAATATTTTAAAATAGGCGGGAATACGCCGACCTAATTGATTCGCCTCAAGATCAATAGAAGCGGCTGATTCAACAGTATTCGATGAGCTTGATGATGGGGCGCTCGCACCTAAAAACTGATTAAGAACCCATGCAAACAACATAAATAGAATAAATTTTTTCACAGAAAATTCCGTTTAAAAATATTCCTTAGATTATATCTTCAATAGATGAATTATTTATTAAGAACACCAGGTTGATGAATTTAGTCAATTAATTATGATGAAAATTTATTCACCAATTCGTTGGGCAAGACTTGCTTCTAAAAATGCATCAATGTCTCCATCAAGCACCCCCTGGGCGTTACCTTTTTCGGTGCCTGTTCGGTTATCTTTAACCATTTGATAAGGCTGCAGCACGTATGAACGAATCTGATGCCCCCAACCAATATCAGTTTTAGAACTTGCATTAGCACTCGCTTTTGCCTCTCGTTCTCTGAGTTCTAGTTCATAGAGTCTGGCACGAAGCATTGCATAGGCTTGAGCGCGGTTTCTGTGCTGCGATCGATCACTTTGACACTGCACGGCTATGTTAGTTGGTAAATGGGTAATACGAATCGCACTTTCGGTTTTATTAACATGCTGACCACCCGCACCAGATGCCCTGTACGTATCGATTCTGAGGTCTTTTTCTTCAATTTGGATATTAATATTTTCATCAATTTCTGGGTACACCCATACGGAAGCAAAACTAGTATGACGCCGTGCGTTTGAATCGTAAGGAGAAATGCGCACTAATCGATGGACACCGCTTTCGGTTTTAAGCCATCCATACGCCCTAAAACCATTTACTTTTATTGTTATTGATTTAACGCCAGCTTCTTCTCCTGGATTTTCATCTAAAATTTCAAGCTTGTAGCCTTTACTATCTGCCCAGCGCGTGTACATGCGTGCAAGCATTTCAGCCCAATCCTGAGCCTCTGTACCCCCTGCTCCTGCATTGATTTCAATAAAAGCGTTATTAGAATCAGCTTCCCCTGAGAGTAAGCTTTCCAACTGAAGTTTTAGCGCTCTTGAGCATAAAAGGTCTAATTCTTTTTCGGCTTCTAGTTCTGTGTCAGTATCATTTTCAGCTTCAGCAAGCTCAACTAAAGTCACAATGTCTTCAAGGTCTTGAGTGACTGCTGTTACGCGGTTTAGTGCAGACTTTAAATTTTCTCTTTCCCTTAATATTTTCTGTGCATTAGTTGGATCATCCCACAATGTAGGTGATTCTGACTGATCATCAAGGTCTTTTAGAGTTTTTAGAGATTTCTCCCAGTCAAAGATGCCTCCTGAGCAACGAGAGAGCCTGTTGGACTTGAGTTACCTTGTGCTGAATTTCTGCTTTCATAATAAAATTACCGAAATTTATTACTTTTTTAATACCCCTTATTAAAACAGAATAGGGATTCCTGTCTTTTTAATCAACTCGTAAATAAATGCTTTTAATAAAAAATTAATATTTTTACTACAGTATAAAATTACAATTATATATCAATAAAAAGATGTTTTATTTTTTAAAAAAGTTTTTTTTAGTTTTATTATTAATAATGTTATTTCAGGATGTATCGCTATGGTCTGCTTTTCGTGACGGGGGTGACAGTGATCAACGTAAAATACATTTTGCTCAAAGGGTCTCAGTTATTAGTAGCTACACGGAAACCCTTGCTAACTCTTTAGTAACAAATGCCTCAGAAAATTACTCCAGTGCATTATCAAATTTATTAAGTTCTGCAAATCAGGAATATAGCTCTTTGAGAAGTAAATTTGACGCATTAATTCCTTTTGACTCTGATGCAACGGCAGAAATAGTTGAAGAGCCAGTTCCCCTAGATTTAGCAACGCAGGAACAAATTTATACAAGCCCGCCTAGATCTAATGCTTTAAAAGTCCTGATGGGAAGTAATAAAGATGTAATTCCTCTGCTTAAAAAAAGTAGAAATGGTACCCTAACATTTGATCCTATCATTGTTAAAAAATTCCCCAAAAGAAAACAATTTAGTTTAAATATTCCCTTTACGGAGGTTGGTCATTCCCAAAAGAGAGAAATCAGCTTTAATTTCAGTTCTGAAGAAGAATTAAACCAAGCTTTAGATGCCATGGAGCTTATGCACTATGCTTTTTCCCAGACATTTACAAAAGCTTCGGTGGCAATGGGTAATTTAATGACGGATATTCTCTCAAGTACCCGACCTCAGCCTTATCATTTCATTCAAATTGATCACCTTGCGTCAGTAAGTTCATCCTTAAAACAATATTTGGATTACCATAGAAGTATGTATCAAAAATTAACTTCATCGGGAGCGCTGCCGATAGATCATTTTTTAAATCTGAGTTTTTTTCCTCCATCTCAGATTGATACTTATAGATCTGCCCTATTCGATCAATTTAAAACGATAAAAACAGCTGCTGATGAACTTATTCGTAAAAACTATATTATAGATAAATTCATTAAAAAGATTGAATCTTCTATCTTGCTTCCAACTGAAACTGCGTTTTCTCAAGAAGAAATTGATGAAATTTTCATGGAACTAGGTTTCGCAGTTCATGCAGAACAACTCGAAGTATTGCTTTCACATGATTACTATTTCACATTGTACGAATTTAGTAAGAAGCTTAAAAATTTGCAAACACTTGTGAAAAATTTCCTAGGAGATGCTTACGCTTCATCTGAGTACAAGGAAATTTTTGAAGGCAAAGAGCAAGAGATATTAGGGGGCAATTACCCGTTAACCCCATTCCCATTTAATAAGCTCGCTGAGCTTAAAAATCAAAATATTTTGATCGAGAGTCAGGGGGTAAAAAAATTATTGAATACTCTTCAAAATATGGAGAAACCTGCAAAACCTCATTTGCCTTACCTGGATGACAATTTTATCAGTGGGATAATTAAATCTGACGGAAACTTGAACTGTGCAAAAGCGATATTATTTTTGGTGCAAAAATTTGCTCCTGAACAGTTTAAAGAAGCTCAAAAACGTTCAATTATTGGCGAAGTAGATCCAGCACTACAGGCAGCCTTTACTGATTATTACGGCAGAAGCTTAAACGTTATAAAAACACAATTGCTTAATCATTCAGATTATACTTTTGCACAGCAGGATTACAAAAAATTAAAAAGTTCTGAAAGACTTTTATTCATAAAAATGTATTTAGATGCAGTTATGGCTCAACAGCCCATCACTTTGGATTTAGCCGATATAAAAAGCCAAACACTTGGTATAAGCGATGATCCTATTGAGAAATTAAGAAATATGTTAATTATCAGAGCATGTGAATTTTTAAATTTTGATGCGCTTCAAAAGGATCTAGATATTAAACGTGTCACAGAGGTGACAAAAAAATCTGCTTATTTTTCAAATGTTCAAGTTCTAAAAGCGCTATATCGATATGAAATTTTAAATAATTCTTTAAAAACGGAAGAAGACAAGAAAAAATTTTTAGATAGTTTTCTGTCCCTTGATGATAGTCCATACGAAGTCAAAATTTCTAAATTAGAAAGATTTTTCAACACTGCTTTACTTGCAAACGCAAAGGAAGCAGATTTGGTCAAATTAATTTTATCCTTGCCAAAAATACGCCAAGTATATAGCGATGCCTTTAATGAGTTTTTTGTAGCCGCTAAAGCATTCTCAGATCCTGAGGAAGAAATTACTGATAAACAATTGAATATTGCAGAATCAGAAAATTATATAAATGAAATAAAAGAATACTTTCAGCAAATCAGAGAAAATTACAAGGAAGATGAAAAAATTATATTAGATAGAATTTTTGAGAAACTTCTCATGCTTCACCAAACGACTTTTAAATTCTTAAGAGTTGAAGATAATACAGCAGCGTTAGCAATCAGTGGTGAATCACCCCAGGAAGACGGATTAGTCACTGCTGGTATTAGTAATCTTAAATTTGAACAACTTTTTTCTAGTAAGGATTACTATGGTGCACTGTACAACGCAACAAAGATACTGCATTTCATTGAACTCAATATGCCCTCTGATAATGATTTTGAAGTACTAAAAGAATTAATTTTTTCAAAGTCACGCCTTGAAGAAAAGCTTAGGCTCGATTTGGAACAAATAATAAGTAAAGGAAAAATGCTTCGGGATAAATCTGCTGCTTTTTTTCAGCAGATTCGAGCTGCATTTAGTTTTGTTGAAGATTTTTCCAATTTTAAGCAACTTTATCACGCTCCTTCCGGAACAGAATCAATTGATATTTATGAAAACATTGAAAAACTAGCCCCATCTAACGCAGCTCAAGATACTAATACCGAAGAACGATATTACACAGAAACAGAAACAGCGTCTCTTCCAGGTCATGTGGCAGCTTTATATCAGAGAAAACAACGTGAAAGTCTGCCTCCAGAAGAGGTGCGTAAAGCTGTCAAAATGTTCACCGAACTAGAGCCAAAATATGGCAAAGCCGCGGAGCAAAGTAAAAAAAATCTCCCAGGACAACCTGCCCTGCAGATATTTAAGAATATAGGGACAGCTAATCGCTACCTCTTCGCCAACTTGGCCCCTGAGAGTGGGCTAGTTCAATGGCTTAAAAAAACAGATAAACAATTAGCAGCAGAAAGAGGTAATATAGTCCCAACAAGTGAGGTCTTTGGGGCTGATTCAGCTCTGATTGAATTGCACTATGCCCCTTTTTTGATAAGTCAAAAAGAATACCTAAGTCAGATTGATTTTATGAATATTCAAGCGGATGATGTTTTGGATTTCACAAGACAGCTGATGGCATGCATTGATTTGCATTTGCGTTTAACGATTAATCAAAAGCTCAAGGATGAAATATCGGCTATCCCAGCATACGATAGTAGCAACAGAGCAGAATCAAACAGGCTTCAGACAAAAAAAACAGAATTAATGAATTTACTAAAATCAATAAGGGTTACCTATTTGAATTTTAATAAATATTCAATTTCAAGCCTTATGAAGGCATATAAATCGCCAAAAACCTTGAACAACGGTATGACTTTTGACATGCTTAAGATGCTTAGTGACGTTAATCCAGCGATTAAAAAGATTATTGGAAATACAATAATCGAGCAGTTAAATAGCAACGTGCAGAATCCTGTGGCACAAGTTTCTGTATCTGTGGGCATTACATCTATTGATTTCATTAGTCCTGTTATCACGCATGTTGATGCATACCTACAATATCATCCATGGCATGAAATTCTTACCATAAAAAAAACCTGAAGCAACTATAGAAAATCCTCACACCACCAGAATTTCCCTCGTGCTTGGTCGGGGTATTCACATTATAGATTCTTTGCACTGGATCCTCTGATCAAGTCAGCGGGTGACCTATGGATTCTATAATTTTCCTGGGGCACACCCCCTTGGATCCACATGTGTGAAACTAATTATCAGGATTAAGCTCAGGCGACACTGTTTGGTAATCCCAAACAGGAGGTGTTAAATTGTCCCACAACTAAATCAGCAGAAACATCAAACCAAGCCAAATTTTAAGGACTGTAATTTTAGTACCTGTGCCCACAATTGCTTTTACATTGTGTTGCCTGATGC
Organism: uncultured Alphaproteobacteria bacterium; assembly: GCA_903874955.1. GTDB lineage: Bacteria > Pseudomonadota > Alphaproteobacteria > Paracaedibacterales > CAITNM01 > CAITNM01. Next base: position 95,363 of record CAIQTY010000047.1, read on the forward strand.
AGTATTTACTTTTTACTTTTAGAATATTCATCGACCAAATCCTGTTTATGTATCTGGTTAGACAATATAGATTTATCGATTTTTTACTACTTTAAAAAATTATTAATTTTCCCATTTTAGTTATTTGATAGAAAAGTTGGCTGGCAGTATAGAGTTATTAAACACAGCGTTAAAAAACACAAACTCCATTAGATAGTGCTCTTGGGGCATATCTAACGGGGTTGTTGGTAGATTGGTTTTGTTAATCTTTCCAATAGGTTCTATAGTTTTCTGACCTCTGGGCTTTTGCTATCCTATCTTGGGTGCCTTTGCCCTGACTTTCCTCACGAGATAGCGTCACCATATGAATCATCTCGTCTTTACTCATTTTCCTTTTGATCAAATTTCTTTTTAAAAAATTTTCTTTCACCTCTTGGGACATATACGTCATGTTACAGTCAATTTCTCTAAACCTATTAGCTATTTTAACTGTTTCTTCTTCATCATCTTCTTCCAGCATCCTTTGAAGGGTATATTCTTTTAAGGTGTTGTTTAAAAAGTGTATAACCCAGATGAATCTAAAAAGTACTGATTCTCTTGTTTGCGGATCTTTTAAACTAAATATTTTTTGAAGAATTTTCTCTTTTAAATCTGCATTTTCTAGGTTGTAAATTTGCACAAATGAACTTGCTAAATGGAATCGCTCTCCATTGCAATTGGCTAGTTCATCAGTGAATTTCTCTCGAGCGCTATCATCAGGAATTTTATTAATTTCTACTATCGCCTTTGCAGTATCAATAATGCTCTCAACAGCTTTTCCATCCAGTTCACCATTTAACAAGTTTGCGAATAAATTCGTTTGTTTTGAATTTCTAGAGTCAAAAAATCCTCGTTGCAAAATTTCAACCAAATTTAAGCATTCCAAGCATTGAGCAATTCTTGATCTGTCTTTATCCTTTACTACAAATTCGATTGTTTTTCTTAAATTCTCATCACCACATGTGAGTAATTTTAATACGATAAGCCTTTGATCTATTTTTCTTTTTGTAAATTTTTCTAAAATACCTTCGATTCTTTTTTTGTCAGATTCATTTATGCGCTGACTCGAAAATCTTTCCCCTAAATAATTCAATTGATTATCAATACTGATATTTTCAGAAGCTTTTTGCATAAGCGTATTTATGGTCTCTGTTAGATATGCTTCAGTGTTTGTATTGCCAATGCTGCAAAGGTAAAGAGATACTTCAGGAAGATAATTATTTATGCCTTCACCTTTATTTTTTTCAATGTATTGTGTAATAAATGCCGATATTTTTTTATTTTTAAGTTTTTTATAGAATTTTGCAGCTGGGGTATTGCCACAAGCTATTTGAATAAATGTTTCAAAGCATTCATCAGAACTATCGATATCAAAATGCTCCATGAATCCAATCAAATTCAAACTAGTATATAGTGGATTGACTTTTTTTTCATCTGCCTTTCCTTCAATACTTTCAATTAGTCGATGGAAGTCTTTTCGATGGCCAAAATAGACCAATAGTTGGCTTTGTAGATATAGTGGCAATTCTGTGATGGGTTGGACGCGTATATAATCAAACGCATAGTTCGAAACTTCAAAATACGATTCTACATCAAAACCTTTCAGTTCATTATTCATACTGGTCGTTAACTCATCCAAATCCTTAAACGCAAAATTATATTGTAGCGCCGCCGATGACGCCGATGATGAAGAAGGAATCCCTTTGCGAATCTGATCATCCACCGCTTGTAAGTGAGGTTGCAGAATGGATGCATCACCATGAGCGCCACCTTTATCAGCGCCATAATTTTGGGTAACAAAGCCTTGCCATGGTTGACTTTCGGCAATTTTGCCTCCGTAGGAAGTTAACCCATTTAACATGATATTACGTTCATCAGCGCTGATGCTTACGTTCACAACGCCCTTTGCAAATCCCCTCCCTTTCATAACACCTTTTATGAGATCAAGGTTTTCTTGAACGTTTATGCCATTATCGATATTTTCTTGAGCAATCTTGATGATGGCAAGGGCATCCCAATCAGTGTTCAGTTTTCTTTTCTTTGCTTGAATAGGGCTATCATTTTCAGTGCGATAGCGCTTTACTCTTTGATCATCCCATTCATCAGCAAATATTGATGAGCATAACAGGGCAACTGTACATATTGATAAAATCTTTGTTTTCATAAAAACCCTTTTTTATTTTATTATGATGTTTTTTTGTTTAAAAATTACTAATTTTATTTTTAAATAGTTAAAATGATGATATTTTTAATTATGTAATATAATTTCAATAATTTTAATTTTAAAAAACATAATATTTTTATTTACTTCTTTTAAAAGATTTTTAATGCTAGGTCAATCTTGAAAACAGAAAGTACGCGCTGAACTTGTATGTATATACTTGGTTTCAAATTGCTCAGCAGAGAAAACGAAAAATCATGGTGTTAAAAAGTAGACCCCCCTTTGCAATATCAAAGCGCCCCGCTACCATAAGAAAAATAAGTAGCCAAAATTATTTTGCACGAAATTTCGGTCATCATCGCACCAGCGTTTTTTGTTGCCTTAATTGTTTTAGGGATAGCTTATAGGCGTATTCATTTTCAAAAACAAACACTACAAGCCGATCTTGCTACCTATAGGGTTTTAGTGCAGCATCTACCATTTTCCTGGTGTTGTTGGTACGTAGGGGAAGACTACGTAACAACTTCTAGAGATTTTCTAAAGTTACTTGGAATTGATGATTATCGATCATTTAAACTACAAGATGTTTTTCGTCTTTTTGGTCAATCATCGTTGAGTCAATTTCAGCGGGCGCTGCAGCATTTGTACGCCTATGGGGGGGAATTTAGTCTTCAACTTACGATTGATCACCCCCACGAACGCGAACTGATTGTAAATGGAACGATGATTTCATTTGAAAATTATAAGCATATTCTTCAACAAAAAAATCATGCAACTAAACAAATGGTTATATTGAGTCTGCAAGATGTCACCACAAGCTCTAGTGACTTGCGCCGTCAACAACGGCAATTCATTGAATTTGAGCAAGAACTTGATATGCTACGCCAATATATTGATCATATTCCTATTGCGATTTGGTTCAGAGACCTCCAGGGTAGGATTCGTCATTGTAATAATTTTTATGCCAAAGCACTCGAAAGTTCACCTTCTCGAGTAGTCGCGGAAAACATTGAATTAGTAAAAAAATCGACCAGCTCTTCAAGAGACATAACATTAGCAACCTCCACTCATCAACATGCTGTGATCAGTGGGCAAAGAAGGCTTCTTGATATTCAAGAAATTCCTCTTCCGAAAAAAGGAAGCATTGGTTTTGCTAAGGATATTACTGAATTAGAGCAATGGGAAAGTGAAAGACAGCGAAACGAACAAGCTCAACGTGAGATTTTAGAAAACCTGTCGAACCCCATTTCAATTTACGGCACTGATACGCGTCTGCATTATTTTAATTCTGCTTACTTGAAGATGTTTCAGTTTCAAGAAGCATTTCTGTATAGCAAGCCTAAATTTAGCGAAGTGTTAGACGATCTGCGTAAACGCAGAAAGATGCAAGAAGTCACAGATTTCCCAAAACATAAAGAAAGTAGACTGGCATTATTTAATACAATTTTTGAACCCATCCATGAAATCCACCATCAGCCAGATGGACTATTTTTAAAGGCGACGATCTGCCCGCATGCTCTTGGCGGCGTTTTATTTGTCTTTGAAGATATTACAGATAAATTAGCCCTTGAGAGAGGGTATAAAACTCTTTTAGCAGTTCAGAAAGAAACCATAGATAATCTTCATGAAGGGTTAGCGGTCGTTGGAAGTGATTTACGCTTACGTTTTTGTAACAAAGCTTTCAGCGAACTTTTAAAACTGAGCGAAGAAAAATATAAACCAGGAACTCATGTTGCGGATATTTTAAACACTACTAAACCATTGCTTGTAGATGAGTCATTCCTGTATTGGAAAGATCATATTTATGAATTGTGTGAAAACCGTACACCATGCACTGAATTAATTGATTCGATCAATAATTTAAAGATTCAAATTTCTTATATCCCCCTGCCTGATGGGTCACATCTTTTTAGCTTTGTTGATATCTCAGATCGGTGGAGATTTGAACAAACTATTCGCGAACGTAATGAGGCTTTAGAACAAGCTGATCGACTGAAAACAGATTTTATTTCGCACGTTTCTTATGAACTGAGGGCTCCGCTCAATACGATCGCTGGATTTATTGATATTTTGCGTAATCAATATTTTGGTCCGTTGAATGAACGCCAGATTGATTATTGTCAAGGTATTTCAGAAGCAAGCCAAAAACTCATGCAGCTCATTAGCGATATGATCGATTTAGCAAGCATAGAAGCTGGAAAACTTGCCCTTCACTATCATGAAATTGAATTATCTCGCTTTCTTGATTCTTGCGCTGCTCTTATTAAAAATCGTGCCTATGACCAGGGTGTTGAGCTCTCGGTTATTAATAATACGAATATCGAAGTCTTTAGTGGCGATGAAAAACGCTTAAAGCACGTTATGTTTAACCTTTTGAGTAATGCACTTAAATTTACCCTACCAGGTGGGCGTATAAGCATTGTGGCGTTTAATGTTGAAGACCACCCTGACATGGTTGGGTTATGTGTTTCAGATAGCGGTGTTGGGATTAGCCCTGCTGATCAGCAAAAAATCTTTGATATGTTTGAACACGGTTCGCGCTTGCATACAACCAAAAAAGGGGCAGGTTTAGGATTACCGTTGGTCAAACGATTGATAGAACTTCACCGTGGGCAGGTTTATATTGCATCTAAAGTACATGAAGGAACTCAAGTTATCTGTCATTTACCTATTCATCAACCAACTATAATATAGTTGCATCAAGGGTAATGCAGGTTTTATCTAAAATAGCTCAACATTGCCTTCTTTTCCTTCAGCACAAGATTCTGATAATAAAATTTGAGCTTTTTGGTCTAATTTGTGCAAATCAGCATCGCTAACGATTTCGGCCATATTCGCTACTTCCAGCATTTCCATAGTTTTAGTTTGCACATCGACAAAGGTTTTATTAACACTAGATAATTCTTTTGTTAATTCTTGAATGTCCTGCTGTAGGCGGTCTTGAAATTGAACCCCCTTAACTAAATTACCAGCTGTATCTGAAAACTCATGGATAGACTTCGACGTTACGTCCATAATTTTAGTCATTTTTTGGTTATTAACAACGAGTCCATCGATCATCTTTTTAATTTCACTCTCTGCTTGAATGCTCTCACTAAGATCAAGTGCGGCGACGTCTTTAAGAATGCGTTGTGTTTCTGTGAACGCAAAGCGCATTTGCTGAGATTGCTCTTTGATAATAGTGGTGATTGATTGTGTATCATTCGCAAGTTCGCGCACTTCGTTAGCAACGGCCATCGCTCCTTCTTTATCCTCACCTGTTTTGGTCGCTTCAATCATTGAGTTAATTGATAGATACTTAGTTTTTTTGTTAATTAATTCAATTTCTTTAATGCTGTTTTCAATTTCCAAGAGAGTTTTATCGGCTTGATCCATTTTTAGAACGACACTCTCTGCCCTGCTTGAAAGCTCTTTTAAAAAGTTGGTAACTTTAGATAAGGTTTGCTGAACAGAAACTGCAATATCATCGATTTTAACGAGTTCTCCCTCAACTAAAATACCACTTGATAAGGTTGCAAGCTCCTGCATAAGTTGATTTTGGTCTTTTGAATTTGTGTATAGAGTCTGAAACTTTTTAGTCAGATCAAGCGTTTTAGTTTCGGTTACACGAGATATTTCTTTTAACTTTTCTTCAATAATATTTGTTGCGGTTTTAGACACAAATTCTGACTTTAACCAGTTAATAAGTAAATCGTAATAGGCAGGAGATTTGCTTTTTGAAATAAGACTGTCTTGGTGTTCATCATGCTCATTTTGAAGATATGGTGAATGAGGAGTAGTTCTGTCTTTTTTTTTCTTTTTAAGAAAATAAAAAATACTCAATAGCGATGATTTATTGAACTTGCCTTGGATTTTTTCCTCTTCCATAATTTCTAGCCTTTCCTATTAAAGTGCCGTTTCATCGCATTATTATTTCTGGTATTTCGTTAAGATGTACTTCTTTGCTTGTTCCATTACACTCCTTGGCAGCCTTTGGCATGCCATAAACCAAGCAACTTTCCTGATTTTGTCCATAGGTTTCGCCGCCATTATCCCTAATCGCTTTTATTCCCATGGCCCCATCATTGCCCATTCCGGTTAGAATAAAGGCTATTGTTTTCTTCGCAACGTGTTGAGCAAAGGATTGAAATAGAATATCCACAGAAGGTCTGTGACCATTAACCAAATCTTCCTGGGAAATTTTGACGCAAAATTCAGCATTAGCTTTAAGGATCGGATGGATACGCATATGATAATTACCTGGCGCGATATATACATGTCCGGGCATGACTAGCATGTTGTCTTCCGCTTCGACAACTTTTAAAGAGGTGTCTGTATTTAGTCTTGCTGCAAAGCTTGCCGTAAATTTAGCAGGCATATGCTGTGCAATTAAGATAGCTGGGGCATTTGAAGGTAAGCTTGTTATAAGTTTTGTGAGCGCTTCAACCCCGCCTGTAGATGAACCAATTGCTACAATTTTAGCATGGGGATTATATTGGTCTCCTGCCTCTATTTTAGATCGATTATTAATATCGTTTTTATTTTGAATTTTTATTTTTGCTGCTGCTGCACACTTAACCTTTTGAATTAGCTCAAAGGCAAACTGATCTGCGTTTACTCCACCCACTGAGGAGGGTTTTGTGACATAATCAATGGCACCGAGAGCCAGCGCTTTGACAGTTTCACTTGCACCCTTTTCAGTTAAGCTAGAGACCATAACAACAGGCATAGGACGTAGCATCATGATTTTTTCTAAGAAGGCAATACCATCCATCTCTGGCATTTGAACATCTAAAGTAAGAACATCAGGATTTAGTAATTTAATTTTCTCACGAGCAATCAGAGGATTCGCAGCTGTTCCAACAACTTCAATTTCTGGATCAGAAGATAAAATGTTAGAAATAACATTTCGAATGAGAGCCGAATCATCAACAATTACTACGCGTATTTTGCTCATTTACCATTTCCTCAATTAAAAAGCTCAACATCACCAACCAAGGAATTACCGACCTTGTTTTGATATACTTTCTCTTTATCGATAATATTTTTTGTTTCACTACTTATAATTAAACGAAGAATCTTTCCAGACCCAGGCCAGTAATGAATTCTTCTTGCCTGTGTTCCTCCCAAATCTTCGGAAGTTATTTTTAAGTTTTCAATTCTAAGGTATTCCCTAATAAAATCTATGTTTCTCTTGCCAACATCAAAATGACTACTGAGTAAAGAAGCACCGCCGAATACTTTGACTTCAAGATTTTCACGTTTTCCGCCTTTTTTTAAAATCTCGTTGATTAGCTGTTCCATCGCATAAGCACCAAAGCGATTGCTTCCTGAATCCTTATCTGCTGAACCGGGCAATAAAAAGTGATTAAGGCCACCTATCTTTTTTTCAGTATCTCTAATGCAAGCAGCAACACAAGAACCTAAAATAGTAATAATCATAATGTCTTGTTTATCAGAGATAAAGAATTCTCCAGGATGCACAACAAATGCATTTGAAGAAAACTGGGGGCTATAAAAAATATTTGGTTCTAGATTATCCATGCTATGAAATCTTTTGGTAAATGGTTTTATTTAGCAACTTAAAACGCTCTGAAATATGATGAAGGTTTTCAGAGTGGCCAATATAAAGCCAGCCATTAGGCGCTAAAATATCTGCAAAACGGTCAAATAAATTTATTTGAGTGTCTTTGTCGAAATAAATAGCCACATTTCTACAAAAAATAACGTCAAAAAGGCCTTTCATTGGCCAGGCCTCTAATAAATTAAGACGTTTAAAATGAATTAATCTTTTAATTTGCGGTTTAACATTAAAAGTATCACCTACTCCTAAATCACAAAATCTTTGAAGATAATCTTTAGGGATTTCAGGACTAGCCTTATAGGCTTTGGTTTGTGCAGATGCTAACATTTGCGTATCAATATCGGTCGCTAGAATTTTACAATCAACTTCGTTTAAATTGAGTGAATCAGCTGCAACCATTGCAATAGAATAGGGTTCTTCTCCTGATGAACACCCAGCAGACCAAATTCGAAAACTTCTATTCCTACCTGGTTGGAGTTTTTTAAAATCCCCAAAAACAATGTTCTTTAGGTGATCAAAATGATGAGACTCTCTGAAAAACTTCGTAAGATTTGTGGTCAGCGCATTAATTAAATGGGTAATTTCTTTAGATCCCTGAGGTTCATTAATTAGCCTACAATATTCTGCGAAAGAGTGAAGGTTCAGTTCACGCAAGCGTCTTGAAAGTCTTGCATACACCATAACTTTTTTTTCTGGATGCAAAACTATGCCTGTGATTTGATAAATAAATTCTTTGATAAAATTAAAATCATCTTCGTTGAAAACAAATTCTCTATCATCAATAAATTTTAATTCCTCATGAGATAGAGCATTGTTCAAATTAATTTTATGTTTATCTATTTCAAATTGCATGGCGTCCTTATTTTTCTGAACAACGTAAAACTAAAATATTTATAGATCAGCATGCTCAAACTCAGTTTTAGATCTAATATCTGACAACTGAGCATGATGTTCTTGGCTAATGATTACGTTTTGATCAAATATCTTTTCAATTGCCAGAAGGACGATGATTTGATCAGAAAAATTAACTAAACCTTTAAAAAGACTCTCAGAAGAATTACTGTTTTCAACCGCAGGAACGGGCATAACCTCATCTGCAGATATTGTAATTATTTCGGATACTGCATCTACCAAAATCCCCTTTTTTTTATCATCTACAGTCAAGATCATGACGACATGATTTTGAGTCGGTTCGGTACTTCCAAGACCAAATCGGCAACGCAAATCATAGATAGGAACAACAGCACCTCTAAGATTAATCACGCCAAGAATATATTCATGTGTATTTGGTAGGGGGGTTGCCTGAACCCACCCTTTAATTTCTTTGACTATTCCTATGTCTATTCCATATTCGTAGTTATTTACGCGAAACGTAATGAATTGAACTTTTTCATTTTCCTGGTTTACTTCTTCCTGATTTTTATCCACTTGAGCCATTTTACATTCCTTTCTTTATTGAAAATTGGATTTTTTTATTGAGCAAATTGCCCCAATATCTAGAATCGGGGCTACATTTCCATTTCCCATAATCGTTGCAGCAGAAATTCCTGAAACTCGTTCATGGTTCGCTTCCAAGCTTTTTATAACAACTTGTTGCTGCCCGATAAGCTCGTCGACGACTAGCCCTGCCAGCCCTTTTTCGGTTTCAACAATTACAACAATTCCTTTACTAGGATCAGAAATCGCATCGGTAATATTAAATACATCTTTTAGGGTAATTAATGGTATCTGCACCTGACGCAATCGAAGAATATTTGTCCCTCCGACAAGATATTTAATTTGCGCAGAAGAAGGCCTTATAATTTCAAGAATATTTATTAGCGGTATAATAAAAGTACGGTAACCGCAGGAAACAACCATGCCATCAAGTACAGCAAGTGTAAGAGGAAGCGTTAGAATGACACTACATCCTTTTCCTTCAACGGAATTTAGGTGAATTCTTCCTCCCAGTGCTTGGATGCTCCTTTTAACGACATCCATTCCAACCCCGCGACCAGAAACATTAGTAACTTTTTCAGCAGTTGAAAACCCAGGCGCAAAAATTAAGTTATCAATTTCCTCTCCTGAAAGATTTGCATTAGATTGAACAAGTCCCTTCTCTATAGCTTTATTAAGCACTTTCTCGCGGTTAATTCCCCTGCCGTCATCTTTGATTTGAATAATAATCTGTCCACTTTTGTGCTCTGCTCCTATAATAATTTTAGCTTCTTTTGGCTTATTAACCGCGATCCTCTCTTCAGTGCTTTCAATACCGTGGTCAATTGCATTTCGAATCATGTGAATAAGTGGCTCGCTTAAATTTTCAATAACTGTTTTATCAATTTCTGTATTTTCACCATAGGTTTCTACACTGACATTTTTATTGAGTTCATTAGCTAAATCCCTTACTACCCTTGGCATGCGGCTAAAAACAGTTTTAATGGGTTGGGCACGAATAGCCATTACATTTTCCTGGAGTTCCCTTGTGTATTGACTGAGTTCGTGGAGTCCTCTTAATAACCCCGCATGATTTGCATCCTGTAGTTTTAGCGCTTGATCCACTACTATTGATTGTTTAATAACAATTTCTCCAACTGTATTTACCAAACGATCAATACGATCCAGGTCAACCCGCAAAGAATGCACAGCTTCATTTTTAATAACGTTTTTACTCTCGTCCTTGGTTTCATTTATACTACTAAGTACCGCTGGCTCTTCAGTCGGAGATGTTTCTAATGTGTTTTCTATTTTCTCTATCGATATAGTGCTTAAATCATTAACAAAATCGAAAACTTCTTGAACTTCTGATTCATCGCACAAGCTTGAAAAGCTAATATTCCAAGCCATATAACAATCATCAATGCTAATTTCAGATAATGGGGGAATATTACTTTCATTAAGAGAAATAATAAAAGTATCTGGTAAAGCACAAGATTTTTTTAAATCTTTTAACACTAAGATAGGATCGTTACCATAATGCATGAGGTTTATTGCAGGAATAAACTTAATATTGTATTTGCACAAAGTGGCATCTTTTAGATTATTTTCAGAAGATTTCAAAGCTTCATCTTTAGAAACCTTATCCCCTGAAATGCTATTTGAAATATTTTCAAGTTTTAATTGAACTACTGTACCGAAATCTTCTTTGAGTGTGATGTTTTGCTCTGCCGCCTTAATAAGATCAGCAAGAATATCAAATGACTCAAAAAGAACGTGATTCAAGTCTTCATCAATTTTTAATGTTCCTGAGCGTAGGTGATCCATAACTGTTTCGAACGCATGAGCAAATTCAATAACATATTTCAGACCGAAGCTCCCTGCCCCACCCTTTATGGAATGAACTGAGCGAAACAAAGCATGAAGACTTTCAGTATTAGAAGGCTGCGTTGATAAGATCGTTAAATTTTCTTCGGCAGATTGCAGAAGATCCCTGCATTCTTCAAAAAAAATTGTCTTAAAGTAATCATTATCCATGGTTTTCTGATCTCTAAGGGCAAACTTTGTTGACTACCTGAATGAGTTTTTCAGGATCAAAAGGTTTTACAATCCACCCAGTTGCACCTGCTTCTCTTCCCACAGCTTTTTTATCATCGGTATTTTCTGTGGTGAGCATTAAAACTGGGGTCAATTTTAATTGTGGCAACTCCCGCAGCGCTTTAACAAAAGTAAATCCATCCATTTTGGGCATATTAACGTCTGATATGATTAAATTTGGCGTATTATTTTTTAAAAGAGCTAATCCTTCTTCGCCATTTTCAGCTTCTAAAACTTCAAAGCCAATATTTTTTAAGGTGAAACTAACCATCTCACGAATTGTGCGAGAATCATCTACGGCAAGGGCTAATTTTGTCATGGAAATGCTCCTCTATTCCTTGATTAATATATTTTGATTTCCCATGAGGAGATCGCAAACTTCTAGAAAATAATCAGATGGCGTAATAAAAACGAAAGGTTGATTAATCTGTTTGTACGATTTTACAGCTGATAAAATGAGTTGAAAGGTAATACCACTTATTTTTTCAACACTAGAGGCATCGATTTCAATCGGTTCATTTTTTTTGAAACTTTTGGTTAAAAGTTCAAAAAGTTGATATGCATACGAAGAATCTGCGATGCTAGGTAAAATAATTCGATTTTTATTAATATCCATTATTAATAATATTTATATAAACTATTAATAAATATATTAAACAAAAATGTTTAATTTTTAATAAATATAAGGCTCGTTAAACTATTTATTTGATCGAAAACTCAACCTTGATTAAGGAAGTGGTGCTGGAGTATCGGACTGAGTTCTCAAAAATGCTATAAGGTCTGCACGATCTTGAGCGCTTGATAGACCTGGAAATGACATCTTTGTTCCCTTTATATATTCTCTAGGCTTATGAAGATATGTGTTTAGGGCTTCGTAATCCCACTTACCACCATGAGATTTCATTGCTTGCGAGTAGCCATAATCTGCTGCATGAGCCACAACATTCATGACGATTCCCCAAAGATTAGGACCTGTTTTATGTTGACCACCTTTTTCAAATGAATGACATTGTAAACATTTTTTCGAAACTTTTTCTCCATTTGCGGCATTCGCGCTAGCAAGCATAGGGCCAACTGGCTCAATAGGCTTTTCATCAGCTGATGTCGTTGAAATTTCTGCCCCTGCGTCGATACCTAAAATGTTCTGCTTTAAATAAACGGGGCTTACTAATTCCTCAGAAATGATTTGAAACACCTGCATACACAATAGTGCCACGAGAATGCTTGCAAATATTTTGTTAAATTCTAAACCATTCATAAAAAAATCTAGGTGACCAGATATACGAATATTATCTTAGTATACACCCATAAGGTAAAGCTAAGATTAACAGGCCAATAAAAGTTCATCATAAAACCCCAGCATAGCTTCCACTATACTCTCTTCAAATAATCGAGCACGAGCATGGCCCATACCATCGATAATAGTGAGATTTGCGCCATAGTGACCAGCAGTTTTTTTTGCGTGAGCAATCGGTAACATGGGATCTGCACTTCCATGAATAACATGAACTGGACAACTCGGTTTTATATCGTAGTAACACATAGGACCTTGAGCACAAGCAATAACATGATTATGCATTACATTCGATGGCATCAGGATATTACGGCGTAAGTAAGAGCGTTCTAAAACTGGAACCCATTCAGCTTCATCAAACATAACCTGATTGCCATTAAAGAGTCGAAGCACCTTAAGACTCTTGAAAAGCCAAGAATCAAAATCAGCATAATCAATCGTACCAATTTCTTTCAGACCGTCTAAAACCTCTTTAGAAGGAGCTGGCAAATCATTAGCTGCTAATGTTCCAAGCATCGCTTTACTCATAGGAGAGAAATCAATCGTACTCATTAATAGTGTTACACTCAGCAACCGCTTTGGAAAACGTTTCATAGAAAGTTGGGATAAATACCCACCCATTGATGTTCCAACCAAATGTGCTTTTTCTATACGATATCCGTCGAGAATACGGTAAACGTCATCACTCAAATCTCGCAGGCCGTATGGTTTAGAAACATAGTTAACATGACTCGACTGTCCAACATCGCGATGATCGTAGCGTAAAACAAAAAAATTCTTGGCAAGTTTCTCGCAAAACGAATCACGCCACATGATTCCCTGCCCCGCTACGCCCATGATTAAAATAAGCGCTGGATTTTTTTCGTTACCAAAAGATTCCGTCCATAAATTAAGTGATTCGGCACTAATTATTCGTTCCATAGAAACTCCTTATACTTAATCAGGATTTCATGAAAATAATAAGCAGTGCAAGAAATTAATTAAAAATCCAAACATCTGCAATTGAATCTTACAATTTAATTCGACTTTAAATTCCCAGAAATCAACCCCCATTTTTTAAAATAGTTTCTAAGTATTAACATGGTACGATGACCTAACTTAGGATTAGGATACGGCCTCCATGAACCTTCAGGATTAAAATCCTTGTAGTATAGTGACTACCTCCATTTTTTGAAAATTTTATTCTTCCACCCAAATGCTTAAAAACTGGAACAAATTCCCTATCAAAATCCATGCCTGCAGCAGTTGTGTAGGGATTCCAAAAAACATCAAAATATTTTTCTATTTTACTATTCAAGCTAAGTCCAAGATGCGGGGCTGTAACAGTACCTGCACTTTCCGCTATTTTCGCTTACATTTGATGTAACCGTCTGTGGCTTTTTTTTCTTTTTCTTTTTTTGGGGATTTTGGCTAAGCATTTGTTCTTGTTTGTCTTCACCTTTATTCTGTAGAGCTTCCGACTTTTTTAGCTGAAGCTTAATTTGAAGTCTTGTTCTCGTATCTAAGTTACTTGGAATTCCAGTCACGTTCCATCAGTCCCTGGACTTGCAAATAGATCTTTATATTCTTTTATTTTTTTTCTTCTTTATATAGTGAAAAATTTTTCAGTAATGAGTCAGGCTGCTATAGCAAGATCATCAGATTCTCCATTAAAAAATTTTTTTAATCCGGCATTAATCTTATAAATGTTTTTGCATTCCAATATAAATCCTCTACTTTTAGATGTGCATATAAGATCTTTAGCATTGAACTTAAGAAATAAAAACGATCAATAACGCTTTGTGCTATAATTTTATTAAGATCTGAATATTGCATATTTGGCAGCGTTGATATAAACCTAGCATCTCCTGGTTCATCGGATTTAGGTTGAGATAAGATATTTTAGATGGAAATTAATCCTCATTCATTTGCAACAATATTCGTCATGAGTGGTGACCACGAACCATCTGATGCGCCTTTTTGCGTCGGAATCCGGCGGCGGTTACGTCCTGTTAAATCAATCATGTCAATCTGGCTTTTATCACGAATACTGCCTTCTCTGGTGTACATTATATAACGTCCATTAGGCGACCAGGTTGGGCTTTCAACCAAGTAACCCTGGGCGATAAGCCTTTCGCCTGTACCATCAGGTGCAATAACACCTATGTAAAAGGTTTGTCCTACTTGTTTTGTGAATGTAATTAAATCACCACGAGGTGACCAGGTTGGTTGAAAGTACCTTACCCTATCTTTTCCAAAACTAATACGTTTTACGTTGCTACCATCAGTATTCATAATAAACAATTGTGGACACGGCCCATCTCTGTCAGACACAAAAACAATTTGATTTCCATCTGGAGAAAAACACGGCGATGTATCAATAGAGCGGTGCTCGGTCAACTGAGTTAATTTCCCCGAAGCAATATCCATTATATAAACAGCACTTGCTCCGGATTTTTCAAAACTTAAAACAATTTTTTTACTGTCAGGCGAAAAGCGCGGCGCATAGGTCATGCCAGGGAAATGCCCCAACTCTTTTGAGGATTTAGTTTTTAAATCCATTACATAGACGCGAGGTTGGTCATTAATATAGGCAAGATAAGCGATCTTCTTTGCATCAGGAGAAACTCTTGGTGTAAGCACAAGGTTTTTCCCATCAGTTAATTCCTGTTGGTTGAAACCATCCCAATCCATTACCATCATACGCTTTTTAGGATTTTTTCGGTCATTATTCATATCTTCTATGAAGAAAATCTTTGAATCAAAAACGCCGGTTTCGCCAGTTACCCTACCATAAATATTATCAGCGATAATATGCGTCATGCGGCGCCAGTTTTTTTGCTCTCCGTCGAATGAAAGCCCTTGCATTTGCTGTCCGGTTAACACGTCAAAAAGACGGAAGCTTATACTGATTTTATCACCACTTGAACGTTTGACTTCGCCATACACCAAAAAGCGAGCTTTTAGAGGACGCCAATTATTCATGTTAGGTCCGCCCTTAACCAGCGATTCTGAAGTTTGCAGAAATGCGGTTTTTCCAATGGCTACAAATAAACCAGAAGCTTCTAAGTCGTTGGTTAGGACTTTGGCGATGTCTTGGCCAAGTTTGTCTATTTCATCAGGGTTATAAAAATCAACTATCGCAATGGGATCTGGCATAATATCACCCTTGGTGATTTCAATTTTTAAACCAGCATGCAAGGAAAGACTAAAACACAAAAAAACAAATAAAAAACGTTTCATAAGGCTAAATTGTTTGCGTTATTTGAGAACCTTAGCAAAATTTCTTGAAGTACTCAAATAGAGTCTCATCAATTATTTTCAATAAAATCAGTAATAGCTTGAAAAAATCTCTCTGCTCCTAACTCCAAAATACCGTAATGGGTGGCATCTTTTATATCTACTCGTTTCTTGGGGCAAGTTAGTTTTTTCATTAACCCATCAGCATCTGCGCTCAAACTTGCGGTGTCCAGCTCACCCCTTAGCACAAAAGTTGGACAGCTAATTTTTGACGCATCGTAGATAGGGTTTTGGTTAAATGTTCGAAGGGCATCTGACAGTACTCCCGTAGAAAGCCTTATATAACCTGATTTTTGGTTTTCCTGCGCCCATTTTATGTCTGTATTTTCAATATGATCAAGCAATAGCCCTAGGGTTTTTGGATTTCTATATTGATTTAAATTCTTTCCTTCTAGTTCACGATTCCACAAACCACACCAACGCTCGCGAGATGCAAGACGATAACTTTTTATTCCTGGATTGAGCCTCGTCTGGTCGCCAGGGTCGGCTAATTCCTTCCACTGTGGATTGGGATAGCTATAAACAGGCCCGAGTAAAATTAGCTTAGAAACCCAATCTTGCTGGCTTGCAATATATCCGCTAATACTGCTACCCCAAGAAAACCCGCATAAAACAATGGAGATATTAGGATGCTGTTTTTGAATAAAATCAACTGCATCCTGCACATCAACAGCGGCATCTTTATGGTTCATGATAGGTAGGCCCGACATGGATGGATCATCCATAGCAGCTGGCTTTGAAGAAAGACCATACCCCCGAAAATCAATGGAGTCGGGTAACAGAAAAGATGTTGCCACCTTCTCCGTCCCCTAAGAACCGGACTTGATAGTTTCCCATCATCCGGCTCAAGCCTCTTGAAGGCCTTTGTTAGACCCAGCTTCACAATTTAACTCCTTTTGCATGATGAACT
>CAIQTY010000048.1 GCA_903874955.1 uncultured Alphaproteobacteria bacterium
AACAATTAATTGATACCTATAATTATCAAACCATCTATTTTTCATCTGATAAAAATGGAAAATTAGGAACAAGTATTTTCACAGTCCATCCAGATGTAATTGATTATATAACATCAAAAATAAAATTACTCGCTAAATAAATTTGTTATGAGAATTATCTTAATATTTCATATATTGAATGCCTATTTTCATTGTTAGTATTATAGAAATACATTGCCACAAAAATATTTTCATGTCCGATAAATTTTGTGTTGTTCTTCATTTACAATAACTATAAAACAATATAACGAATGAGTTTTTATTGTCAACAAAACTATCTTCATATATATGTTCACCAACACCTAATTTTTTTATCTAAATTAATTCCAAGTTAGAATTTTTTTGTATTTGAACGATTACCTGATATTTTTTTTGGTTATAAAAATTGAAAAATTATAACTATAATATTAATAACTATAATTCATAATAAATATCGAAATCTATAAAAATGAAGCGAACGATGAAAAAAAAATTTATTATAGCAATATTCTGCGTGAGCAGTTTGCCTCAAGCATTTTGCTCAAGTAAAGTCAAAATTTGCGAAGTTGATGTTGAAAAAACAATAGGTAATTACTTTGATTCGTACGTAAATAATCTAATTAATAGTCAAAAAATAACGCAAAAAGTGGCTAACTGTTTGATAGATAAAGCCATAGAAGCATCAACAAATCTTCCAGAAAAGGCTGAATTAATAGTATTTCCAGCCAAAAATGTACAAGTGCCGGCCATGTTGGGTGGAACAAAAGTAGTTCCTAATAAAAATCAGGCTCCAGATGCTGCTAGTATAGAAAAACTAAAAAAAACGTTAGAAAAAATGAGAAATGATTGCAACGCAATAATAAAATCAACCAAAGAATCTATAGAATATGCTAAACTAAATCAACTTGCAGAAACATCATGGGACAGTCGAAAAAAAGCCATCAATAGAACGAAATTTTCTGAGGAACAAGAAAAAAGGTGGAAAGAGTTAAAATCGACTAATCGGACAGGATCATATAATCCATCTCTAGTGCAAGAAAATCAAGATAAAGTCACAAAAATAGAAAATCTTCTGAAAAAGCTTGAACCATCCCCCAGCGCAAAATAAGCTTTTGTCTCATCTGTTAATGGCAAATGGAATTCTGTTAGATTTTTGACGAAAGAGAGTTCAACTTTGACATTTTTGGGAGAACCCACAAATGCCTTTGGATTGTTTTATCGCGACCAATTGACAAAACGTTCAATTTTTTCGCAAACTTAGAAATAAAAATAAATATATCGTGATTACATGCAAAAGCCCCTGTCTCCGCATTTGCAAATTTACTCACCCCAGTTAACGTCGGTCTTGTCGATATTGCATAGGTTTTCAGGGGTGGGTTTTGTTTTAGCAATTATTTTAACCTGTTTATGGCTTTATAAACTAACACAAGGAGAGTCAGCCTATTTAAATTTTTGTGATTGGATGGAACAAGGTTTTGTAAAGTTTATTTTTTATCTTATTTTGGCGAGCGTCTATTACCATATTTTAAATGGTCTACGTTATCTTATGTGGTCCTTGGGTGAAGGTTTTGAATTGAAAACTGTTTATAAAAGTGGTTGGTCTGTTGTTGCTTTGACAATTATTCTCTTAATAATAACGGTGTTTTTTATATGAAATCCTATACTTGCCATTATGTCATGCAGCGCTTAACGGCGTGCGTTTTGTTAGTTTTAGTGCCTTGGTTTTTGTGGAATCTTTTGTGTGTAAAAGAATTGGGATACTATGCCGTTTTAAAAAATTTCGCAAATCCCTATTCTGCAACCCTTTTGTTTTTTATTTTGGTGGGCGGATTTCTGCATGGGTATTTAGGGATTCAAACTATATGCACAGACTATATCCCTAATTCTAAAATCCGTTCAGGCGCTATTTTTACAGTAGGGGCCTTGTTCAGTTTTTTATCTATGTTTGCAACATTTTGCCTTGTTCGTTTGATAGCTTTAGGACATTGATATGACATACTCAATTATTGATCATTTTTTTGATGTTGTCGTTGTTGGTGCGGGTGGAGCAGGGTTAAGGGCCAGTCTTGGTATGAGCGCTGCAGGTTTGAAAACCGCTTGCCTTACAAAAGTATTTCCAACCAGAAGCCATACGGTTGCAGCGCAAGGCGGCATATCGGCTGCTCTTAATAACACTGGCGATGGTGACGATTGGCGTCATCACTTTTATGATACCGTTAAAGGTTCTGATTGGTTGGGCGACCAAGATGCAATCGAATATTTATGTAAAAATGCTGTTGATGCGGTCATCGAATTAGAGCACATGGGAGTCCCTTTTTCTCGTGATGAAAACGGGAATATTTATCAGCGAAAATTTGGTGGTCATACGATTGACCATGGAAAATCCATGGCAAATCGGGCTTGCGCCGCGGCTGATCGTACCGGACATGCAATTTTACATACCCTTTACCAGCAATGCCTTGCCCATAACACTGAATTCTTCGTTGAGTATTTCACCCTGGATTTGTTGATGGATGATCAAGGCGTTTGCAAGGGGGTTATAGCCTGGTGCTTAGACGATGGTACTATTCACCGATTTAGGGCGCATATGGTTGTACTTGCAACTGGTGGTCATGGGCGTACTTTTTTTACCTGTACTGGTGCCCATACTTGCACCGGTGATGGTAATGCGATGGTGCTAAGGGCGGGGCTTCCACTTGCAGATATGGAATTTATCCAATTCCACCCAACAGGTATTTATGGGGCAGGTTGCTTAATTTCTGAAGCTGTTAGAGGTGAAGGTGGGTATCTTACCAACAGCTTGGGTGAACGATTTATGTTAAAGTACGCTCCTAACGCTAAAGATCTTGCCTCCCGCGATGTTGTTAGCCGAGCAATTGCAATTGAAGTTAAAGAAGGGCGCGGCTGCGGACCTAATAAAGATATTGCCATGCTACATATGGAACATCTTGATCCTAAGATTATCGCAGAACGTTTGCCTGGCATTTCTGAAACAGCACGCGTTTTTGCAGGCGTTGATACGTGTAAAGATCCCATTCCAGTGCAACCCACAGTCCATTATAACATGGGTGGTATTCCCACCAATTATCATGCGGAAGTCACGAAAGATTCTCAGGAAAACGTAGTGCAAGGATTAATGGCTATTGGTGAAGCAGCTTGTGTTTCAGTGCATGGGGCAAATCGGCTTGGAACAAACTCTTTATTAGATTTAGTTGTATTTGGCAGGGCGGCTGCATTGCGGGCGAAAGAAGTTGTTTGTCCTGGATCTCCTCATGAGCAACTACCTGATTCTGTCACTGATAAAATTCTTGATAGGTTTGATAAAACCCGCCATGCATCCGGTAAGTTATTAACTGGTAATATCCGCCTTAATATGCAACAGATTATGCAAAACCATTGCGGCGTATTTAGAAATCAAGAAATTCTTGATTCAGGTAGGGAAAAACTAGCAGAGTGCGCGAACGCTCTAGATAATCTTCAAATTAATGACCATTCGCTGATCTGGAACACAGATTTGGTCGAGGCATTAGAGCTACAAAACTTGCTAGCTCAGGCAGTCGTTACCGTTGATTCAGCAAGGTACCGAACCGAGAGCCGCGGTGGTCATGCACGAGAAGATTTCCCAGATCGCGATGATCAAGAATGGTTAGCCCATACGCTTGTTTGGTGTGATGAGAAATTTTCCACTAATCTTGATAAGCGGCCTGTTCATATGTATACCCTAACTGATGAAGTTGAACTTATTACTTTGCAAAAAAGAGTTTATTAACCATGTTTGTGTATACTTAAAGAAATTCCGAGAGGGAAATATGGTTCAATTTCGATTACCAAAGCATTCACAAGTCCAAAAAGGAAATGTCTTTAAGGCTACAAGTGATTCGCCAACACTTAGAACGTTCTCTATTTACAGGTGGAATCCTGAGGATGGTAAAAACCCTCGAATGGATGAATTCACTATAGATATAAAAGAATCAGGCCCGATGGTCTTGGATGCACTGCTTTATATCAAAAATAACATTGATAGCACACTGACCTTTAGGCGCTCTTGCCGAGAAGGGGTCTGCGGTAGTTGTGCAATGAATGTAGATGGTACAAATACGCTCGCCTGTCTAAAACATGTTGATGATATTTCAGGTCCTGTGCGTATTACTCCGCTTCCTCACATGGAGGTGATGAAAGATCTTGTACCAGATCTGCGTCATGCTTTTAAACAATACGCTTCTATTAAGCCATGGGTTCAAAACCCTGATGATCCAAAACGTGAACGTAAGCAAAGCAAGGAAGACCGTGCGAAACTCGATGGTTTGTGGGAATGCGTATTGTGCTTTAGTTGTACGACATCGTGCCCCAGTTATTGGTGGAATGGCGATAAATACTTAGGTCCTGCAACCTTATTACAAGCCTACCGTTTCATTGCAGACAGTCGCGATACAAAAACTAAAGAACGTTTAGATTCCTTGGAAGATCCATTTAGTTTATACCGCTGCCATAGCATTATGAATTGCACGAATACTTGCCCAAAGGGCTTAAACCCAGCAAAAGCAATTGGTAGCATTAAGAAAATGATGGTTGAGCGGTAAAAAATCCAATCAAAATACTTTTTTGATTATTTTTCTGCCATGTCCTAACCAAAAATTTTCAATTTTTCATATTCGCTATTCAACAATAAGCATCTGCAACTGTCTAATAATGTAATCAAGTAAAAGTAAGTGCTGGCTAGGGTCTGTAGTGCTAGCAATATGGTTTTTAAGCTGATCGTAAGTGCTGTTGTAGGCTGCTAATTTTTCACTAAACCACGTTTGTTTACACAATTGAGCGATTGTTTTTATCATATCATGTTGCAGTAGCAAGGAAGATCCAGTTTGCCAAGATGTTGCTGGACAAATCGTTTCAACCCAATTCCACAAAAAAGCAATATCTAATTTTTTATACGAACTCTCTATATGATGGATATCAATCTTTCCTGAATGGTTGACGTGATAAGCAAACAACACTGAAAAAGGCACTTTTGATGGTGCAATTGATTTTAAGTCCCAAGCAAAAACATACTCGGGTAAGGACAACCTAACCATTGTACATTGAGCAATATTCCTTGTTATATTGCGCAAATCTTCTAAAGTTTTCTTTTTGTTGTGGTCAAAAAATTTGTAGATTTTTAATTGCTCTTCAAAGCCAGTTTGTTCAAGAACTTCAACAAATGCTCTGACAACTTCTAAGGCATCAACTCTAAAAGCTTCTGACATTTGCTCAATAAAGCACGGCCCCATTGTATTAATAATAAGATTTGCAAGAACAGTTGCCGTAATTTCTATTTTTAACGGATGATGTTTCAAATAATCTTTGTATTTGGTTTGAAATAGTTTTGGGAAATATTGTTGATAATATATTTCACCAAAACAGGCTGTATTTCTTAGGCTGTGTAATAAATCTTGAGATAGATGAATTTTAGAATATGCGAGCAAAACCGCTAGTTCTGGTCTTGTGAGACCGAAATTTGTATTCTTGCGTTGCACCAAATCTTCGTCAGATGGAATATTTTCTAAATTTCTTCGAAGGGGTAAACTACTGTGTTTCTCAAGATTTTTAATCAAAACTGTATAGGCGTTGAGGTCAACTTTTGATTCTTCTTGCATCCGCGTTAGAATCAGTGTTTGCATCCAGTTATCTTCTAAAACAAGCTCGCTTACTTCATCTGCTAAATTGGCAAGCAGTTCGTCACGCTGTTCAGCTTGAATAATCTTTTCCTGTAACAAGACTTCACACATGATTTTTAAATTTACTTCATGATCAGAACAATCAACACCTGCAGAATTATCAATAGCATCTGTATTAATGTAACCACCGTTCAGGGCATACTCTATACGACCTTGTTGGGTGACGCCAAGATTAGCGCCTTCCCCAATAACTTTCGCTCTCACCATTTTTGCATCTATACGTACAGAATCATTTGCTCTGTCAGCAACAAGAGTATGACTTTCGAGTTGAGATTTTATAAAAGTACCAATTCCTCCGAAATATAATAAATCAACTTGCGCTTGTAAAATTCTGTTAATTAATTCATCAGGAGCAAGAAAGTCCTCTTCTATATCAAAAACTTTAGCGACTTCAGGAGTTATCTGAATAGATTTTTCTGATCTATCGTAAACTCCACCACCTTTAGAAATGTTTTTTGAATTATAATCAGCCCAGGAAGATGTTTCTTGAGTGAATAATCTTTTTCTTTCTTGGTAGCTAATTTCAGTATTAGGATTTGGGTCTAAGAAAACATGCTTATGATTGAATGCGGCGAGTAAGCGAATTTTTGTAGATTGCAGCATGCCATTGCCAAAAACATCGCCAGCCATGTCTCCAACTGCAACAGTTGTTATAGGGCTTATTTGGCAATCAATCCCAAGTTCCCAAAAATGTCTTCGAACTGCAATCCAAGCTCCACGTGCTGTTATACCTAGTTTTTTGTGGTCATAACCTTTTGAACCACCTGAAGCAAACGCATCACCTAACCAAAAATTGAAGTCGCCTGAAATTTCGTTGGCAATATCAGAAAATGTCGCCGTTCCTTTGTCAGCTGCAACTACTAAGTAAGGGTCTTCCTCATCATAGCTAATGAGATTTTTAGGTGTTTCAATTTTATTTTCAACTAAATTATCGGTGATTGTTAAAAGTTGCTCTATAAACTGCTTATATGCATTTATGACTCTTAATTTAAGTTCATTAGCGCTGTAGCCAGATTCCTGAAGTTGGGTGTAATTTTTAACAACAAATCCACCTTTTGAACCAATAGGAACTATTATTGAATTTTTTACCATCTGGGCTTTCATTAGCCCTAAGACTTCCTGTCTAAAGTCTTCAGGACGGTCGGACCAACGAATTCCTCCTCTTGCAATTTTTCCTCCTCGTAAATGACATCCTTCCATTGTCGGAGAATAAACAAAAATTTCAACAAATGGTGATGGTTTAGGAACATCAATAATTTGTGTTGATTGGGCTTTAAAACTAAGGCATGGATATGGCATTAAAGATCCACTCTGATAAGCATTAGTGCGAACCGTTGACATAATTACGTTTTGAAAACGACGCATTATGCGATCGTGATCTAGTCTTTTGATTCCTGCAAACTCTTGAAAAATTTTTTCTTTTAAATTTTCTAAAGATAATAATTTTTCCTTTTTGCTATTTTGTGGCGAAAATCCTTCTTTAAAATACTCGACTAACAATTGTGTTATTGTTGGGTAGGTTATTAGGCAGTCAACCAATGCTTTTTGAGAATAATTAAATCCAAGCTGTTTTAAAAATCTTCCATAAGCCCTAAGGACAATAATTTCTTTGAAATCAAGATTACATGTGACGGTCAGCGCATTAAATGGGTCTACCTCTATTAGCTCAAACCAAGCAGCTTTTAAACCCTGAAGCAATTTTTCTGTAGTGGATAATGATAAATTTAATTCTGCCAGGTTAGAAATTGCATAAGAGTGTATCCACAAAACTTGACCTTTAAAATCTGCAAAGAAAGTTTGTTCAGCTTGAATATTTAATTGGAAATTTGTAAATATTGGAACGATTTGCCCCAACGTTAGAGGGATATCTCGTTGAAAAACTCGGATAATTCCTATATCGTCTTTTGTTTTTGTTTCAAAATAAATATTTTCATCTGTTTTTAGCCATTCTTGAATAATTTCTGAATCGTCGGCAGCAACTTTGGGATCGTGAAGTTTAAGGTATAGTGGAGAAAAATTTATATTGTTGTGTATAGATTTTTTTTTACAAAAATAGTCAAATCTTTCTTTCCACGTTTGTGATACTATCCAGATTTTTTCTTCCAGGTCTTCTATATTTATTGAGAATTTTTTGTTTGAATCGAAACTTAGGATATATATTATGCGAGCAAATGAAGCATCACTTACATATCCATGAGTTGATGTTAGTTCCCCTTCAAATTCGTTGGATATCAAATTTCCAAGTTCATAACGAAGATTTTCCGAATATCTGTATTTCGGAATATACACAAGAACAGACAAAGAATGACCAAATTCATCCGCTCGAACAGAGATAGCATTTCTATCATACATATTAAGGGCTCTAATAATTAAGCCGTTGAGTTCTTTTTCTGATAAATAATAAAATTCATCCAATGGGATACTATCAATAATACTTCTCAGGAGCCTTTCATTGTGTGATCGAGGAGAAAAACTAAAAAATTTATAAATAGCTTCGGCTTTTTCTCTAAGCCATGGAGCGTCTAATGGTGAAGTTTTGTAAAAATCCGATGTAAAAAGCCCAATAATTTGGACAATGCCCTCAATAGAGCCATTTTTATTTATATATAATGCTTTAATTGAATCTATTCTTGATCCTCGGTAAATCGAAGATCGTATCGGTTTTTTTTGAATACGCATAAGGTGATATTCAAGCAGCTGTTCGGCTGGCATTTCTAGTTCTGAAATCAAAGGAGAAAAATCTTTTAAGTCATAAATTTCCTCCATTTTAAACATGCCATATTTTTCATCGGCTTCTTGCTCGAATAAAATATTATCTGATGAAGAATTACTAATTTTGTAATGTCTTATGCCCAGGAATACAAATCTTTCCTCATTTAGCCAATTCAAAAATGAACCCGCTTGTCTGACATGTTCTTTTGAATGGATTAGCATTTTACCTGATATGCATTCGATCCATTCCTGCATCTTTGGAAAATCATTAACAACCAGAGATAATTTAATGTGGAGTTTTTGTAAGGATTCTTTGTATTGCGGAAAAAGTTCTGCATCTATGGGAAGGATGACGGCGATTATTGATTCAGGTGTTATACCACCATTACATTTTTGAAGGCCAGAATCTGACCTTGTTGGTTTATATACAGGGTGGATAAATTCATCAGCAATTAATTTATTATTCGATAGCCATACCTTGATGCTGCGCACAACAAAAGGTTTGTCAAAGCAGTGTAAAAGTAATACTTGCAGGTTATCGTTTTGGAGTAAGTGATGTTCGATGCTAAATCCTTCTTTTTCAGGATTTTTTTTGAAAAGCTCGAATGTTAGCTCTGCAATTTGTGCTAGCGCGTTTTTTGAGGAATTTTTGCAAATATTTTTTAAATATCCGAGGCTAACATGTTGATAAAAGGCATTAAAAAATTCTTCGAATAGAGAATCTTTTTTTTGACTTTTGTTGAAAATATTAATTATTAAGTCTGATTTTTTCATTGCTACAGGGGCGGTTAGAATATTGCAGATCTTGTCATTATATCTAGGTTTTACAATTAAACATACGAATATATAAATTTTGTGATTCCAGCCAGCGTTGCGTTTTTTTATCCACGTTTACTGCAAATGCTGCCGCACTGTGTTGCCAAACCAAACGATCTTTCCATTCATTACCAAAGTAAACATATTTTTTTTCGCAGAAAAGCTTGTTAAGTAGTTCTGCTTTTTTTTCGCCAACAAGGTTTTCTCCCAAGCTACTCCCGTAGGCTCCTTCAAATATATTTAAATAACCAGAAACTTTATCAGCAATTTCTTGATCTGAGCCTGTTACTAGATAAATCTTTGCCCCTTGCTTTTTAAGGGCCAGAAGATAATCCATTATTTCTGAAAAATATTTAAGATTACCTGGCTCAAAAGATACGCATTCTAGTAGATTTCTTTTTAAGTGAGTTCTACCTTTCACCCACCAAAATAAGATTTTGAAAATTCCTAAGCTATTTTTTTTGAGGAATTGTGTTGCACACAACCAAAGGCAATCGCCAGGCCACAAAGTACCATCCAGATCAACGCATATGGGAAAATTCACCAAATCTGTTTCGCGGATGATACTCATGGTCTATTGGCAGCTATTTATAATTTGCGTGCTATCGATTCTATCTCAAAGCACTCAATTATATCGCCATCGCGAATGTCGTTATAGTTTTCAAATGCCATACCGCACTCGAAAGCTTCTTTGACTTCTTTAACTTCATCCTTGAAGCGCTTGAGTGTTTTTAGAGTACCTTCATGGATCACAACGTTATCACGAAGTAGGCGCACTTTGGCCCCGCGTTTTACAACGCCTTCAGTTATATAGCAGCCTGCTACTTTACCAATACCGGTTATGTTAAACACGTTACGTATTTCTGCATTTCCTAAATATTTTTCCCGTAATGTAGGTGCTAATAATCCGCTTAACATGGTTTTAACATCGTCTATTACGTCATAAATTATTGAATAGTAGCGAATATCTAAGCCATCGCGTCTTGCAAGTTCTCTCGCTTGTGAATTGGCGCGGACGTTGAAACCTACAATGATTCCACCAGATGCTCTTGCCAAGGTGACATCACTCTCATTTATTCCGCCTACACCGCCATGGAGAATACGTGGAGCAACTTCTGCACTGCTAAGCTTGTGAAGACTTGAAGTTATTGCTTCAAGGGATCCTTGTACGTCTGTCTTTATAACTATCGGGAATTCTTTAATATCACCAGCAGCGATTTGGCTCATGATTGATTCCATCGACGTTTTAATGCGTGATTTAGCGATCTGATCACGTTTGCGGTCTTTACGCGACTCAGCAATTTCTCTTGCTTTTGATTCGCTTGCTACCACAAGAAATTCAAGGCCAGCTGCTGGTACGCCATTAAATCCTAAAACTTCAACAGGAACAGACGGTCCTGCTTTTGTAATTGGTTTTCCATGATCGTTAACCATGGCACGCACTTTACCCCATTCAGATCCTGCAACAACAATGTCGCCAACTTCGAGTGTTCCATTTTGGACAAGAAGCGTCACGACTGTTCCGCGACCTCTATCAACTTTAGCTTCCACCACTGCACCTAAAGCACTTCTATTTGGATTCGCTCTTGGTTCTATAACTTCCGCTTGTAAAAGAATAATTTCTTCTAATTTTTCAAGATTGATATGTTGTTTCGCAGAAACTTCAACGCTTAGAATTTCGCCACCAAACTCTTCTAAAATAATGTCATGACTGAGTAGTTCATTACGTACCCGATCAGCATTTGCTTCTGGTTTATCTATTTTGTTTATCGCAACAACAATAGGAACTCCTGCGGCTTTTGCATGATTTATCGCTTCAATGGTTTGTTCCATAATTCCATCATCAGCTGCAACCACAAGCACAACAACATCTGTAACGTTTGCGCCTCGTGCACGCATTTCGCTAAATGCTGCATGTCCTGGGGTATCAATAAATGTAATTTTTTTACCTGATGCCATTGTGACTTGATAGGCGCCAATATGTTGCGTTATGCCGCCAGCTTCACCCGAAACAACATCAGTTTTTCTCAATGCATCAAGCAATGATGTCTTTCCATGGTCGACGTGTCCCATGATGGTCACAATTGGTGCGCGTGGTTTTAGGTCATCTGAATTGTCTTCAGGTCCCTTTAGACCCACCTCAATATCAGAATCTGAAACCCGTTTTGGTGTGTGACCAAATTCCGTACAAATAAGTTCAGCCGTGTCGGCGTCAATAATTTGGTTGATTGTTACCATCATACCAAGTTTCATCAGGGACTTAACCACGTCACCAGATCTTACAGCCATTCGGTTTGCAAGTTCACCAACAGTAAGCGTCTCTGGTATGATAACTTCTCTAATGACCTTCTGCATGTCTTGAGCATCATTGCTATGCTGTTGTCGCATTTTTTTCTGGTTCATGCGCTTCATTGCAGCGATCGAACGTGACCTTTGTTCAGTATCATCGGCAAGTAAGCGTGCTTGTGTATTTCTATCAAGCTTTTTAGGTGCTTCTACTGCCCCTTTTTTTACTGGTGCAACGACTTTTTTAGGCGCTTCTGCTCGATAAACAATAGATTTCTTCTTTGATGCTGCGGCATCTTCATCTTCGATAAAACTCTCTTTTGACTTTGGGGCATGCTTTGGTTCTGATCTTTGTGGCGTTTTCACGAGCTCACCAGCTACAGGAGGAGGCGTAATAACCTCTATCTCTGTCGTCTTTTGCTGGATTGATTCTTGCTTATCATTCTCAATCTGTTCGTTTTGCTGACTCCGCGCAAGTCTTTCTTGCTGTCTTGCTTGCTCTTCTAGAGCGGTTCTTACAGCTTTTAAGCGAGCATCCAGCTCACCGTGTGTCAATCCACGCAGATTTTCAGGTACATCTTGCTCGTTAACTGGATCACCAGCTTTTTCTATTGTTGGGCTAAATTTTTTCCGCTTAACTTCAACATCTACAGTTTTAGTACGGCCATGAGTGAAGCTCTGTTGAACTTGGCCTTCTGCGGGTCGTTTTAACTCAATGCGTTTACCTAGAGTTAGGGTTTTTTTCTTGGTGGGCTCGTTACCTTGCTCTGTTGCCTGAGCCTCGGTGTTTTTTGCTTGTCCCGTTTGCGACTCCTGCACCATAAATTTCCTATTCTTGGTTAAACCAGTGCTCGCGAGCTTTCATGATAATGGCATTTGCCACTTCAATGTCCATAACTCCTGCACCTATAATTTCTTGAAGTTCATCTCCTGCAAGTTCTGCAAGGTCTTCACGAACTTTTACATCTTTTTGTGCTAATTTCACTAGCATCTGAGGCGTCAAACCAAAGTCGTACATATCGTCACCGACTCCAAGTTCAACACATTTTTCTTTCATTAAGTCATCTAAGTTTTCAAGATAAGCTTTGGCGCGCGATTGCAACTCATTAGCTGTATCTTCGTCAATACCATCAATACGTAAAAACTCATCAATATCAATCGTTGCAACTTCTTCTACAGTTTCAAAACCTTCTGTAATTAGCAACTGAGAGAACATTTCATCTATATCTAGAGCTTCCGTGAATAAAAGCATCTTGCCTTCATTTTCTTCAGCACGTCTTGTTACGTCATCGCTTTCAGTTATTATATCAATTTTCCAACCAGTCAATTGTGATGCTAAACGTACGTTTTGACCGCGTCTGCCAATGGCTAGGCTTAATTGATCTTCTGCGACAACTACATCTATGCGATGTTGTTCTTCATCAATTACAACTCTTGATATTTCAGCCGGAGCAAGCGCATTGACAACAAAAGTTGCTGGATTATTAGTCCAGTTGATAATATCAACTTTTTCACCTTGAAGTTCATTTACGATGATCTGAACACGGCTACCGCGCATCCCGACGCATGATCCCACGGGATCAAGATTTGGATCAGCAGTGTATACCGCCATTTTTGCGCGACTGCCAGGATCACGTGCTATAGATTTAATTTCAATTATATTGTCATAAATTTCTGGAACTTCTTGCTCAAAAAGCTTGGCCATAAATTTACTATGTGTTCTTGATAGAACAACCATTGGCCCTCGAGAATCAGGCTTTAGGTCATGGATAATAGCTCTAACTCTATCGCCAACGCGAAAACTCTCTCTGGGTATCAGCTCATCTTTTCTGATAATGCCTTCTGCTTTTCCTAGGTCAACAATAACGTTTCCGAATTCAACACGTTTGACTAAGGCGTTAACAATGTCTCCCAGACGATTCTTAAATTCTTCATATTGCCTTGCTCTTTCTGCATCACGGACTTTTTGAAATATAATCTGTCGCGCGCTTTGGGCTGCAATACGTCCAAATTCAAGAGGAGGGAGCTCTTCTTCTAGAGTATCGTTTACTTTTGCATCAGGGTAATCGAGAGATGCTGTTTGTAAAGTTACCTGATTGATAGGATCCTCGACAACCTCTACAACAGTAAGGCATCGCACTGTCTGAACATGACCTGTTTCTCGGTCAATATTAACGCGGATATCATGATCCATTCCATATTTCTGTTTTGCAGTACGTTGCATTGCATGTTCCATGGCTACAATCACTTCTTCACGATCAATGCCTTTTTCACGCGCCACAACATCAGCTACTTGCAGTAGTTCATGTCTTGGATGCTGAATTACATTTTCCACAGGCTTTAATTTTCTGCTTGCCATGGTTTCCCTACGTTAATCTTTCTTCTAAATAGAACTTACTAAGTGTGCCTGGCGAATATCGCCATAGCTAATATCGATACGGTCTAATCCACTATCAAGCGGATGTTTAAGGCGTAAAGAAACGGTTTCATCAGAAACTGCATCTATAAAACCTTGAAAGTTTTTACGATTCTCAACAGGCAATATTGTTTTTACCACAATTTCTAAACCAAGGAAACGTTTATAATCTTTAGGCCTAACAATTGGCCTTTCAAGTCCTGGAGATGAAATTTCTAATGTGTAAGATCCTGAAATGGGATCCTCCACATTTAAATGGACGGATAAGGTCCTGCTAACAGTAGCGCAATCATCTACATTTATCGGTTGCTCATCTAATCGTTCAATCATAACCTGCAGAGTTTTTCTAACCATTCCGTTTATTTGCACACGAACGACTCCATATCCCATTGGATGTATAATAGAATCAAACGTTTCGTGCAGAGAGTCTGTTAATCGCATAAAATTTCCTTAAGCCTTACACGTAAAATAGGTACTTTATTTGCTTAATTCAAGTTTTTTTATCGTGTTTTGCGAGATTGGATGGTGCTGCTGTACAAGTTCATAAACGGATAGGGGCATAACATGAGTGTATATTTGAGTTGTGGCAATATCACTATGGCCAAGTAATTTTTGAATAGTTAATAAGTCAGCTCCACCCTGTAAAAGATGCGTAGCAAAGCTGTGGCGAAATACATGAGGTGAAATTGTTGAAGGATCTAACCCAAATTCAATGGCTGCAGCCTTTATTAATTGTCCGATACGTTGCCGCGTTAAGCAACCATTTTTACTTCTTGATGAGAATAGAAAAATTGAGCTTTTTGTGCCACTTACAAAAATTTCTCTGATTTTTATGTATTTTAATAAAGCTTCAATGCACGTTTCATTCAAGGGAACTAGACGCTCCTTGTTACCTTTTCCTTTTATTAAAATCATCGGTTGAGTATTAGACCCCTTAACGATGCAATTGAGAGGCAAATTTATAAGTTCGCTAATTCTAAGTCCAGATGAATAAAGTAATTCTAAAATGGCTTTGATTCTTATGTGAGAGGGCTCTTTACCTTTCTCTAGGTGATCTAAAAATTCAACCATTCTGTTCGAAGATAGAACCTTAGGTAAATGGCTCTGATTTTTTGTAACCTTTATGTGTAAACAGGGATTATTGCTGATCGTGCCTTCATTAAATAAGAACAGATAAAATTGTTTCAGGGCTGATATACGTCTATTTATTGTGCTTGCTTTAAATTCTTGTGAAAAAAGATATTTTATATATTCCTGAACATCGGCTTTAAGTATCACCAAGATTGGTTTAGTCGTCCACTTAGTAAAATGGTCTAAATCTCTACGGTATGCTTCTAGGGTGTTCAAAGAAGCATTGCGTTCGGCTGCTTGGTATTCAAGAAATAGTTCTATGTTCATGATACATTATTAGCATTTTGTATGGGGGCTTTACTATATGTAAATGTTCATGAAATACTATTTATATAGAACTTTAATTAACTTAGGCGGATTTAATATGGAAATGACTTGCACCTCAGACCCTAACTTTCTTGCAACAAGTATTGCGGTAATGATATTGCTACTTCTACCAATGGCACTACCAGTTATACAAAAATTGCCAGGTTTTAATATGTCGATTGTATCCTCAATTGGGGGAGGAATGGCAATGGCAGCAGTATTCGCATTTATGGTACCTGACGTTGTATCAAAGATAGCGAAAGTTGCAAAACATACTGATATTGAGTTTTTGCAACATCATCATCACTTAATGCTGTTGGTATTTGCGACTTTTCTTTTGGCTTTTTGCACAATGTACGCCCTTGAGAAAGTGGCTCTTGAAAAAACAAAAGCCAATGCAGAACCAAGTACCTTTGTTTTCTATCTGCATATGGGAATACTATGTTCGATGCTTATATGCTTGGTCAGTTCTTTCCCGGCACTTGCAAAATCAAGCTTTTACGCAATTGGCATAGTTTGCGCTCTAGCAGTGTTTGAAATTTTCCTTGAAGAAGTTGCTCTTTTGAAACATTTCGCATTATTGTATACCCGTCTAGGCCGTTACATGGTGATGCTGTCAATCTTGATCGGCTGGGCGATTGGATTGAAGTTTTTTAAGCAAGAAAGTACCGTATTTACCCTTATGGTACAGACTTTTGTTATAGGAATGATTCTTACAGCAGTAGTCAAAGGTGAGTTTGATTTAATTAATCAATCGAATAACTATATTACTTTTCTTATATCAGCAGCCATAAAAGTTTTAATTGTATTAGGCTTGATACTCATTGAAGATGCAGCTGATCTAGCGAAAGAAAAATCAAAAATTGAACTGCCTGAGCATAGATCAAACTCATTGCATCCTAAGGAAGCTGCATCTAATCCTCAGCCGGCTCCTCTACAACCTATAGCGCCAGATCCTCAGCTGGCTCAGCAACCTATAGCACCAGATCCTCAGCTGGTTCCTCTACAACCTATAGCACCAGTTCCTGCTCCGGCTCCTCAGGTTCAAGCTCAAGTTCCTCAGCCAGCTCCAGCACCTCAGCAAGCACCTGCTCCTGCATAGATAAAAAACTCAATAAGCCCGGTAGTTGTACTACTGGGCTTTTTTTATTTGCATATCGTCAATTATTTCTTCAAAAAGCTTATGCCAATTTTGTTCTGCGCCTAGTCGCATTAAAACAGAACCTATACCCACTGCCGCACGATCCATGAATACAAATTCTCGCGGCGGTTTAACGCCTCCTAATTCGTGGAGTCTCTTGTGAACCTTCTTTGCTACTTCCCAGCCCTTTTTACCTCCATTAACATCTTGTATAGGACGTTTTTTATTATCTATTAAGGGTTCGTAGAGAAGCTTAGCCCATTCATTTAAAACTTCGATTAGTTCTTTGTTTGTATTGTTAAATCCCCAGCGTCCGTAAGCATCAACAGCAAGTTCTGGCTTGTTATCTCTTATCGCAATATACAAGTCTACTACAGCTTCTAAAAACCGCTGATCAAACCTTCTGACACAACCAAAATCAAGTATACAAATTTGTCCATTGCTTAATACTAGATAATTTCCAGGATGCGGATCTCCATGCAATATGCCATAACGATAAAGCGGCCAATACCAAGAAAGAAATAATTTTTTACCTAATTCATTGCGAAAATCACTTTCTTCATGGGCACAATCAAGAATAGATCGACCGCTAATCCACTCCATTGTTAAAAGTCGTCTAGTTGAAAGTTCAAGATAGACTTTTGGCACAATCACAAAATCAAGTTGATGTTCAAAAATCTTCCTGAATTCTTCAAGATTCTTAGCTTCTAAACCGTAATCTAACTCTTCATAAAGTCGTTCACGAATTTCTTCAGCTATGTCCTGCGTATCTATAGATTTATTAAAAGACCTATAAATACTCAAAACCATGTCTAATTGTTTCAAGTCAGTCCGTATAACGCTTTCCATATCTGGATATTGAAGTTTTACAGCAAGGTCTTCTCCTCCTAAACTGACAGCTTTATGAATTTGCCCGAGTGAGGCGGCATTTGATGCTTTTAGAGAAAAATCTCTGAATACGTCCTTCCAATTTTGACCTAGTTCACCAGCTAATCTTCGTCTGACAAAATTTTCCCCCATAGAAGGAGCATTAGATTGTAAAGTCATGAACTCTGCAGCAAATTCTGGTGGCAAGGCGTCGGGGACAGTTGCTAAAAATTGAACCATTTTCATGAATGGTCCTTTGAGTTCACCGAAAGTTTGTCTTAGCTTTTTTGCATATGCATCCTCATCGGTAGTAAGACCAAGATATTCTTGAGCCCCAACCCGCAGGCCAATACCCGTTAGGGTGGTTCCCACATTAAATAACCGTTTAAATGACTTAAGATTTTCCATGTGTTTCTTTTACAGCCCTTGCTATGGTTAAAACATCAATTTTTGCAGCGCCTGCATCTAGAAGTGTTTGAGCACAAGCATTGGCTGTTGCTCCACTGGTGAGAACATCATCAATCAATAACACATTTGTTTTTGACAAAGTATTTTTATATTTATCGACCAAAAAGGCATCTTTCAGGTTTTCGTATCGTGAAAGTTTATTTTTGTGTCCCTGGGATGCTGTGGCTTTTTGACGTTTCAAAATATTAGGATTTATTGGAATTTTTGCATGTTTTGCTAATAATTTTCCGATTTCGTTTGCTTGATTGTATTGACGAGTAAAAAAACGTTTCCAATGCAGAGGGACAGGAATGATAACATCAACATTTTCAGGAATGTGGTGTCGCATCCAGCTAAAAAACATAGGACCCAAATGTAAGCCGTCATAATTTTTATAGCGTAAGATTAATTTTTTGATTGAATCGTTGTAAACAAGTGGTGCGTATGCTCTTGAAAAAACGGGAGGATATCTTAAACAATCTGTACAAGGCATATCTCTATCAACGTTTTCTAGAGGCACGCTGCATATTGAACATTTAGGAATAGTAATGAATTTTAGTTTTGGCCAGCATATACCACATACCGTATGAGGTTCTGTAACGATCTCCTGGCATAATGGGCACTGAGGGGGTAACAAAAAGTTAATTAATGATTTTGTGAAAGATGATTTGATAATCACTTATTTAAACGTAGTATATTATCTGGCACAGGCTTATCTTTTGCCATTGCGGGTTCAAATTTTGGCTGGTCTTTCCTAAATTGGTCATACCAACTAAAAATATTTTTATAATTTTCCCTAAAGGTGGAGTCAGAAAACCGAAGATCTATATATGATAGAAACGTTGCTATGCATAGATTTTCAAAACATAGACTTTCCTCGGTGCATTTTTTTAGATTTGAATTGAGATATTTCAGACCAGATTCTAATGCTAAGTATTGGCGGTTATACCAATCTTCGCACTGAAGATGCTGCGGTCTGAAGAATCGTTCGTAGCGAATAGAAACGGCTGCGTCTGCCATTCCATCTATCAAAGCTTGAATTTTCAATGACTTTATTCTGTTTGGCATTAGTTTAGAAGATTTTTTTGCCTTTTCAATTATATATTCACATATAACAGCCGAATCAAAAATTGATTCATTGTTATCAATTTTAAGTGTGGGAATTTTACCCAAAGGATTAAGTTCCCTAAAAAAAGAATCAGGCTGCCAAGGATGAAATTCCTCAATCGTAATATTCTTTTCTTCTGCGCAAGCTAAAATAACTGATTTAACCTTGCATCCAAAAGGGGAACTTGGAAAAGTATAGAGTATCACTTTAACTTTACAGATTTCAGATCATATACAACGCTAACACGCTACTTTCTCTATTTCAGCATATTTTTCTATAAATTTGTGGGGGAGCCCAAGATCAACCCAGATTATTTTTCCGCAAATTCCTTCAGCTCTTGGGTGTTTGTGAACTGGTTTTAAACAACCTATAGCCAGAGTAAGGTCTGGTTTCACAAAATCCCTAATGCTTACAGAAGTATTTGCATCTATACCAGAAGGTGTATCTATAGAAATTATAGTATTTGATTGTTCATTCAATACTTTTATAAAATGTTCAAAAACTCCATCTGGTTTTTTATTAACGCCGCTGCCAAACAAGGCATCAATAAATATATCACCAGCCGTAGGTTTATCTGTAAATTCAATATTTGAATAAAAAGCTTTTGCTCGATTCTTGTTATTAGTATCAAGTTCATATTCTGGTTGAATGGGCTGAACAATCGTTACCTTTTTTGAATACCCAGCAAGATAAAGCCCAATACTAACCCCATGCGCACCTTTTTTGCCTGGTCCTGCGTATATGACAACATGATCATTATCTAGAGGCCCACAGTGCGCTAAGATTTCTTTAGCACATGCAAACCCAGAAATTTCTGTTAACGTTTTGCTTTCTAATCCTGTTATTTTTAAATAGTCAGCTTCACATAAATTCACAGATTCTCTGCTGAGCATTGGAAAGTGGTTCATCATAAATTCTTTCATTGTTTCTTGTTTAAAAATTTTAAAGCCTCTGAAATATAAAAGTCCATCTTTTTTATTTTTGAAACTTCATTGTCTTTTAATGTTATATCTGGTTCAACCCCTTCTTTGCCGATCCTTTTTCCATTCGGATCGTTTAAAAAAGCAATCGTAAGAATGAGTCCATCTTTACGATTGGGGTAATGGATAACAGATTTAGCTGTTGCACTTCCTGCAGTGTTTTCTCCCATTAGAGTTGCTCTTTTATGGGCCTTTAGTGCTGCTGAAATAATTTCTCCTGCTGAACAAGTATTTTTATTTTGTAATATTATTACAGAAAGTTTATTGATAGTGTCAAATCCAGCAGATGAAAATTTAGAATTATCTTCTTTTTTGTGCATTTCGACAACAACATGTCCATCCAAAAATTGACTTGCAATACCAACTCCTGCTTCAAAGCTTCCTCCTGGGCAGTCACGGAGATCTAAGATGAGACCTTTTGATTTTTTATTTTTTTTAATTGTTTGAAGATGTTTCGCTACTTCGTCTGCTGCATTTTTATTAATACAACCAAATTTCAAATACGCGATACTATCAAGCCATTTTAGTTCTGTGGAAGGTGCTATAAAAGTGCCGGGTGTGACTTTTTTTTCAAGTGTTGTCTTGTCTCTAATAAGGGTTATTAGATAAGATTTTTTTTCTTTTATAAGCTTAAGAAAACTATCTAATGTAATGTCTTTTAAAGGATATCCGTCAAAGTTAGTTAAAATATCTCCATCAACAAGTCCTGCGATATAAGCAGGAGAATTTTCATAGACTTTTTTTACAAATAGCCCGTTTTTATGTTTACTTATGACCATTCCTAATTTGAGGTCTCCACCATCAACACTTTCCACAAGATTTTTAAGTGACATCTCATCCAGGTAAGAGCCATGAGTATCAGTGCCTTGAATCAGGCCATTGAGCATGCCTTGACGCATTTTTTCTATGTTGGGTTTTTCAGGATAGAGTTTATCTATAATTTCTAAAGTTTCATCTAGGCTTTTGTGTAGATCTTGATAAGGATCAACACAGCCAACAAGACAAAAAAGTAACAGTAATTCTTTTTTCATAACTGTAATACCTTATGATAAGGTTCAGGATCGAGAGGTAAATCTTGTAGCCATAATTGTAGTTCAACAAAAGTTGGGCTTTTATCCGAAGAAAAACCTATAGGCTCTCCTTGCACTACGTTTTCACCAACTTTAACGCAACAGCGATTGAGTCCTGTAATAACATAAGTAAAATGGTCGCGTTTTATAAACACTGCTATTGATTCTTCGAATTGAACAATCGAAGACACTATTCCAACATCGGGACACAACACAATAGCTCCAGGAAAAACTCTCCACACTGGATTTACACTACTTTCTCTTATGCCGGCAACAGGTGTGATCCAGTTTAGTAAATTTTTGGATTTTTTTAATTTTTGGGGGGCTGATTTACTAATAAAACTTTGCATAGAAGAAACTTTTTCAAGATTTTCTTTGTTAATCCAATCTTTTTTTCCATGCTCTGATTCTTGTTGTTCAAACAATTTCATGTGCAATAAATTCAACGCTTCAAGATGTTTAACTTTTTTTTGAAGGCGATCAAACTCCCCAGATCCGTATTTTTTTTGGTAGTCTTTCACATACCTTTTGTAAATCGGCAAAAGTTGATCTGTTTTTAAATTCAGAAAAGTTTTTTTCCTAACGTAGTTAATGACTGCGTTTTTTGATGGCAGAAGGGCTGTTCCAAAACCAAGACGATAACGTTTTTGAGCGAGATAAATTGCTCCGAGCTGTTGCTGTATGTTGAAAAATTCTTGGTTATCTAAATCTCGATTTTTTTTAATTCTGTTGTATTCGATGCTCAAAATAGCAAGTTGTTGTTGAACATTTTGCCACTTCTGAGCTTGTTCGATAAGTCCAGTGTGTGACTCGCACATGAGCCTGCAGGAAAAGATGACTAGTGCTACAATTTTGAACACAACAATGATTTACCTGTCATTTCTTTTGGCTGAGCAAGTCCTATTATATCTAGGATAGTTGGTGCAACATCTGCTAGAGATCCGGGGTTTAAAGAATCTGCTTCACCATTAATCATAACGAAGGGTACGGGGTTGCATGTATGGGCAGTGTGCGGGGTGATTTTGTCATCTTCTCTCATACATTCAGCGTTGCCATGATCAGCTGTTATGAGGAGTGTCCATGCTTTTTCAAGTGCTTTTTCTTCTATAATCTTTATACAGCCATCAACGAAATCCACAGCTTTTATAATTGCATCTATAACGCCAGTGTGACCGACCATATCTGTATTTGCATAATTTACAACAATCAGGCTTAGGTCATCGCGGTCCATAGCTTCTGTAACTTTTTTGGTCACTTCTTTTGCTGACATTTCAGGCTGCAAATCATAGGTCGTAACGCTGGGAGAGGGTATCATGAATCTCTCTTCTCCATTAAATGGCGCTTCTTGACCCCCATTTAAGAAAAAGGTTACGTGGGCATATTTTTCTGTTTCAGCTATACGTAGCTGTTTAAGCCCATGGTTTGCAATAACTTTGCCAAGACTATTATCAACCGCATCTTTGGAAAATAATGAAGGAATCAATTCATTAAGATCTTTTGAATATTCATTCATCGCAAGGGTAGGGCCAAACGTAATGATTTTTTTTCGTTCGAAATGCGCAAAATCATCAACCAAAAAACTTCTTAAGATTTGTCGCACGCGGTCTGAACGAAAATTAATCATCCAAAGTCCTTCCCCATCATTGATTCCATGGTAGTCTTGATGGATTGTCGGGATGAGAAATTCGTCAGTAATATCTGCATCGTAGGATTTTTTAATTGCCTCTAGGGCACTTGTAAATTTTGGTGCAATTCCGCTTATGATTGCGTCGTAAGCCAATTCTATTCTGTCCCATCGGTTATCGCGATCCATTCCATAATAGCGTCCTCCTAAGGAAGCTAAATGAATATTTTTGTGGGATGCTGTTTCTTTTAAAAATTCACTTACAAATGTTTCAGCACTTTTAGGTGGAGTATCGCGTCCGTCTAGAAATCCGTGTACATAAACTTTAATACCTGCGTTATCTAAAATCTTTGCTGCATTAACTATATGACTTATATGGGAATGCACTCCTCCAGAAGATAGCAAACCCATGATATGGCAGGGTTTATTTGTTCTTTTTAGTTTCTCAATTATATCTGTAATTTTTGCGTTTTCTCTAATCAACCCGCTAGAAAAATTATGATCAATTTTGGGTAAATCTTGCATGATGATTCTACCCAGTCCTATAGTCGTATGGCCAACTTCACTATTACCCATTTGTCCTTCTGGAAGACCAACATGCTGCTCGGAAGCTTGGAGTATTGTGTGTGGATATTTTTTTAAAACTGATGGCCAATGTTTTGCTTCATGAATAGCATTGAACATTTCTGATTGTTCTATGCCCCAACCATCTAAAATACAAAGTACGACTTTTTTATTCACATCGATTTAAATTAACATGCTAGGTTGATTTTAACTCAATTTTGGCTTTTAATACCAACATATTTAATAACTAAGATGTGAGGAATATTATGAACCCAATGATGATTCGTTTAATATCAGCTGTTAGCCTAGCTGTATCGGTAATTTTAAGTGCAGATCTTTCAGCAGAAACAACGACAATAGATAGTCCTGAAGCTAAAAATACTGTTGAAATAAAAGAAAAAGAAACTGCTAATGTTAAAGAAGCACTTGGAAAATCAATTATTGTTGACGCTCGTTCAGTAAAGCAAGATGACGATATTATTAGGGGCGCTATTGTGATTCCAGCAAACGCTGATGATAAGGTAATCACTGCACATCTTACAAAAAAAGAAGCTGAAATTATTGTTTACTGCGGGAGTGTAAAATGTCCTGCAAGTATGACGTTGGCTGAACGTCTTGTGGGCTTAGGTTACACTAACGTTGCGCATTATGCTGGTGGTATTGCAGAATGGACTAAGGATAAAGAAAATAATCCAACACAAAAATTTTCACTCGAACAAGAAAAAACGGATAAAAAAAGAAAAAGTTCAGAAAATATAACATCAGAAGCTAATAAAAAGCAAAAAACAGAATAGATTGTAAAACGTGAAAATTAAATAGCGGCCTTTTTTAGGTCGCTTTTTTTATGTGCAGTAGTTAGCAGACAAACATTTATTTTTATAGCCTATTTTTTTGAAATTTTTTTTGTAATTTTATAGCTGTTGTAAAAGTTCAAGGATTTTAAGAATGACTAACCCAATTGAAATGGAAAAAAAATTTAGAGTAAATCCAGCAGATCTTGCTGAATTTTTAAAAAATAAAAACTTTATTTCCAATAAAACTATTGTGGATGAATACCTCGACACCCCTGAAGGGCTATTTTATCAAGAAGGAATTTTTATTAGGGTTCGAAATAAAAAATCTCTTGATATAAAATTTAATCCTGATCATTTGGGCCATAAAGATTCTAATGACCACACTTCTTGCCATGAATACAATATAAGCATGCCTTTTGATCCAGCGAGTGCAGTGGTGTTTGTAACCTTGGAAAAAATGATCCCTATAAAATGTCCAGCGCCTTATACCTACAATGCATTCTTAAAGATTAATAATCTTGAATCTTTACTAACACTGGATAAAAAGCGTTCCACCTATGAAGACGATATATTCTTAATAGCAGTGGATGAATTCGCTGATTTTGGTACTTTTTTGGAACTTGAGGCTAAGGATAATAATATCAGCTTGGAAGTTTTCTTAGATGAAATTAAAAAAGCAACCCAAGGTATGGCAATTCAAGAATTTAATTCAGGTTATGTAGAAATCCGCCTCAGCGAAATTAATCACTCTCTATACCTAAAAGGAAAATATTTGATTGATCAAAATGAAAAAGCTGTTGCGGCATAAATAATACCCTGGTATTCCTCTGGCTTGACCAGAGGAACCATTGCAAAACATCGATTTATCCAAAGCTGTTTGACTTCAAAACCTCTTTTACGACATTAATCGCCTGTGATTTTGGCGGTTCATATGATTCTATGTCAGATTGGTTTGGTGTGCTTGTCCATATGTAAGCAAGTTTGTGTCCTGTAATTTGTTTCAAAAATAAATGATGCGTTTTGTTCATGGCTGAGTTTTCGTAAATTACAGCTGGCATAACGGCGATGGTTTCTGAAATAAAACTCGTTGATTCGCCAGGAACTATCATGAAACCTTTATTTTTCATTAGAAGAGCCATTATTGCCTTTAGTGCCGATGGTTTTCCAAATTGAAAATCATGAAACTCAAAATCTTTATCAGACTGAAGACCTTCTTTTTGTAGTTCTTCTATAAATACAGATGAAATTGGATCGAGTTTACCATCTTTATGGGCCTCAAGATTTTTCGTTGATGTGTTAATGTACGCCCCTGTCCTTGGCCCATTGGTGATAAGTATTTTGTATCCCGTTTTCTTTGAGAATTCCGCTATCTCTTTTGCTAGCTTTCGCGCATTATCTGCTGTGAAAAGTGACCAGTCTTTG
Source organism: uncultured Alphaproteobacteria bacterium (assembly GCA_903874955.1). Classification (GTDB taxonomy): domain Bacteria; phylum Pseudomonadota; class Alphaproteobacteria; order Paracaedibacterales; family CAITNM01; genus CAITNM01. The sequence goes on from CAIQTY010000048.1 coordinate 25,417, forward strand.
CCGTTGGGCATCTCTGCATCACCAGCCAAAACAAATCCTACTTTTGCATCATGAAGATTGATGCCAGATGCATCTTGCTGCTTTAAAGTCTTTCTAGACATAGTATGCAGCACGCCTAATGTTGGAATGAGGGTGATGCGATTTTGTTTTGCAATTTTTTGTATGTTGTCATCAATAGAATGTTTAGGAAGCGTTATGAAAATATCATGAAGATTTTCCATGCCGTCAAACCATTGGTGCGTACAAATTAGAATTTTTATGTTCTTTGGTTTGTTTACAGATTTGATAAGATCAACACCAAATTGTCCTGCCGTGATAATGAGATAAGTCTTTGAATTATCGAACGACAAATCATTAAATTTGGCATTTGCTTTAACAATGATTTCTGCTTTCGGACAAGCTAATTTAACAGATTTAATAGTAGCGTTGACCATAGCCAATTCACCAACCTTATTTTTGTCGTATATGGCGTATACTTTTTTAGGTAAATGAGAATGGTTACGCGAAGAATCTACATAAAGAAATACGATGATCGCTAAAAGAAAAAAACCAATTAGAGTCTTCATAATTTTTTGCATGGTTATTTATCATTCTTTTTTGGGTCAAGACTGTATTTACCGAAATTTCCAAAGATATCTTTCATTAAAGAACTCTCATATCCAGATGTTGGTGTTCTCTCGCTACTTGCTTTAATTTTTTCGCCTTGAATACCCTTTTGAGCTTCCATGCCCCGCACAATATCGTTGTTATCGATTGTGATTTTTACAACAAGTTGATCTACAATTTTAGGTGAGTAAAATGAGACTGTTTCTGTTTTTCTATAAACATAATACCAGTTCGTCCAATTTTTTCCTTCTACTGGGAATAAAGACGTCGTAGGTGGACTTCCAAGAATATCCTCTACATTTTCTTTGGTGCTTACATCAACTTTGATTTTCTCAAAATGAACTTCTTCCGGATTAAACCCTCTGTGATCAATAGTTGGATAACAACCACTGAGAACTATGGCCAAAATCCATAAGTATTTTTTTGATTTCATTTAGCCCTCCAGCTTGGAAAAATTCGCAAACGCATCAAGCGCTGATTGTAGCATGCCTAAAAGGTTTAGGCGATTTTGCTGAATTTGCAAATTATCATCCATCACCCTTATTTGATCAAAAAAGTTATCTATAACCGATTTTAATCCTGATAACATTACCATAGCTTCTTTAAAAGAAAAATTTCTTAAATACTCATCTATCTTTGGTTTTGTTTCAATTAACGCATTGTACAAATCATGTTCTACATCATTCATAAAAAGTTGTCTATCAGGTTGATTAACTTGAATATTTTTTAAAATACCAATAACTCTTCTGTATGTTCCAAGAAGAGATGTGCCAAATTCAGTTTGTAATAAATCTTTTAAAACTCTGGCGCGTTCAACAGTTAACCAAATATCTTCTAGCGGCTTATCAAGAACGGCATAAACGCGATCTGCTGGCATTTCAGTTTTTAAGAAAGCTGATAGTCTCTCGGTAATAAACGCGACAACAATTTCTACGGTATCTAGTTTTAAAGACACTCCTTGGGAAGCATAGGATTCGATAGATTTTTTTAGCCGATCAATCAAATTATTGGGGCTGTTCTTATGCAGCATCAATCGAATAACGCCCAAAGCGCTTCTGCGAAGTCCATATGGATCTTTTGATCCTGAAGGTTTCATGCCAATACCAAAAAAACCAACTAGGTTATCAATTTTATCAATTAGAGATAAATTCCAGCTTACATCATCATCCGGGCAAGTATCGTTCGCGCCTTGTGGTTGATAATATTTTCTAAGGGCTTCTGCAATTTTGGGTGATATATTTTGCGTTTTTGCATAAATTTCTCCCATTGTTCCTTGTAATTCTGGAAATTCACCAACCATCTGGGTGAGCAAATCGCATTTACTAAGGTGCGCTGCCTGCTTAACATCGTCGTTTGGTGCACAAAATTCCAGGCGTTTTACTTTTTCGTAAACAGAACCTAAATCGTTATGAAAAATAATATTTTTCAATTGATCTAAATGCACTTCAAGTTTCTGTTTTAAGTCTTGCTCATAAAAGAAAGCAGCATCACTTAGTCTTGCCCTAAGGACGCGTTCGTAACCTGGCACCATGCAATCGGTATTGATGGGAACATTTGCAACGAATCCAAAAAATGGCGCGAAGTCACCACTGTTAGTTAAAATTGTGAAATATTTTTGATGAACGCGCATCGAGGTACTAAGCACTGCAGCGGGTAAATGGATAAATTTTTTATCGATGTTACCAAGTCCTACGAATGGATATTCAACAAGGCCTGCGACTTCATCAAGAAGTGATTCATCTTTTAAAAATGTTAACGAATTTTGTTGGCAAATTTTTTGAAGTTGTTTTTCTATACTATTTTTTCTCTCATCAAAATCGAGCACAACTCTAGCGTCCAAAAGATTTTTTTTGTACTGTTCAAACTTTTGAACTTCTATTTTTTCTGGGTTTAGGAATCGATGACCAAACGTATAGTTATTTGTTTTAATACCAGCTGCTTGAACGTCAAAAACTAGTGGCTTACCATCAAGCACACAGCAAATATTGCGAATCGGACGAACCCAAGTATGAGATGCTCCTGGCCATCGCATTGATGTAGGCCAAGGCATAGTCCGCAAAACCTTATCAATTATTGATGGAAATAATTCATTTATTGGTTTTCCAGTGTGTTCAATTTTTGCAATCCAATAGCCATTTTCTTGACTTAATTCATTTTTTGTAAGTCCTGTTGATTTCAAAAATCCTTGAATTGCAACCTCAGGGGCCTCAACTTTTGGACCACGCCTTTCTTCTATAATTGTTTCGGAAAAACCTGCTATGTTTTTAACATAAAGCGCAATGCGCCTTGGACCAATAAAAACTTCAGGGTCAGTACAGGTAATCCTCAGATCTTTAAATTCCTTGGCAAATAATTCCTGAAAGTCAATTTTTGCCTGACGTTGCATTCTAGCTGGAATTTCTTCCATAAAAATTTCAAGGCACAGTTCCATTAATGACCCACCCAGGTTTCACAAGCTGATTTTGCTAAATTGCGTACTTTTGCCATATAAGCGGCGCGTTCTGTAACAGAAATGACCCCCCTTGCGTTGAGCATATTGAACAAATGGTTTGCTTTCAAACATTGCTCATAAGCAGGGAGTACTAATTTTTTCTCAAGTAACTGTAGGCATTCTTTTTCTGCATCGTCAAAGTGTCTCAGTAACATTTCAACATTCGCATGCTCAAAATTATAAGCGGAAAATTCTTGTTCAGACCTCAGAAAAACATCCCGGTAGGTAAGGGCAGCATCACCGGTTTTCCCATTCCAATTAATATCAAAATTACTTTCGATATCTTGAATGATTGTTGAAACGCGCTCAAGGCCGTAAGTGATTTCAACAGGCACTGGGTCACATGCGATACCACCGACTTGTTGGAAATAGGTGTACTGAGTTATTTCCATCCCATCGCACCAAACTTCCCAACCTAGACCAGCTGCTCCAAGAGATGGGTTTTCCCAATCATCTTCGACAAAACGAATATCATGAAGGGTTATATCAAGACCAATTGCTTTTAAGCTTTCAAGATAAAGTTCTTGGGGGTTTGCTGGGCATGGTTTGAGCAAAACCTGAAATTGATAATACAACTGCGTTCGATTTGGATTCTCACCGTATCGTCCATCAGTTGGTCTCCTGGATGGTTGTACATAAGCTGTATTCCATGATTTTTCTCCAAGGGCGCGAAGCAATGTTGCAGGATGAGAAGTGCCTGCGCCAACTTCAAGATCATAGGGCTGTAAAATAACGCAACCATAATCTGCCCAGTACTGCTGTAAACGCAGGATGATTTGCTGAAATGATATTTTTTTTGTATTCATAAACTATCCGTCTTCATGAAAAATTCTCGTCATGCTGAGCTCGCCTAGCAGGTGTCAGGATCCACTGCATACTATCGATTGCTTTACCTATCATGTGATTCTTTATTTATCATTCAAAAATTGCATTGCTAAAATTTTTCCTTCTTCAACAGCTGGTTGATCAAAAGGATTTACATTCCAAATTTTTGCCACATAAAGTGTCTCTATTACTGCGCTCATCATTAGCTGTCCGAGCGAGAAGGGGTTAATTTCAGGAATATCAATCAAACGAACTGGTAATTCGTGCTTGATCAAAGTTTTGTAAGTTGCACTTAATTCAGCGTCTAAAAGATCTTTTAAGGTGTGTCCCTTTAAACCGTTATAACTTTGATGATCTATACCTAAATCGCTAACTTCAAGATCTGTATTGCTATTCGCTCTGATAAAAGTGAAAAATTTATCTTTTGGACCGTCTATATATAGTTGCAGTTGTGAATGTTGGTCGGTGGCACCTACTGCTTGAATAGGCGTTGAGCCGAATCTTTCCCCAGTATCATCTTTTTTTCCTAAACTTTCCCCCCAAAGTTGAGCAAACCATGCGCCAAATAGCTTTAGTTTATCTGTGTAGGGGAATATCACCGGATTCAGTTTCGAGTGTGCTAAAAAATTAGCCGCTTCAATCGGAGCGAATGTTGTTGGTGATTCTTTAAGCTGCGCGATTATATTTTGGGCTCCACTTCTAAAAGCAGTCATATCAAGTCCCATTAAAATACCAGGCAATATACCTACTTCTGCAAAGACTGCAAAACGACCACCAATTTGGTTATGATGAGGAACGACAACAATTTCATTATTTTTAGCGAAGGTGTCCAGCGCGTTGCCATCGGTCTGCGTGATAATGACCAGATTATCCCTAATATTCAGCCTATGATCGTCATAAATTTTCTTGATCGTTGCAAGTTGCATTAATGTTTCAGCAGTGTTTCCAGATTTTGATGCTACTAAAATCCCTGTCTTACTAAAATCAACGGAATTGAGACGTTCTTTAAAAGTAATTGGATCAATATTATCAAAAAAATTAAAATTTTTTTTATTGGTTGGTGCAATTGAATAAAGGGCTTGCGGTCCCAGACTTGACCCTCCTGTACCTAGGTGGATGATCGAATCAAAACCTGAAAATTTGTTAAAGGCTTGCGTATAAAGATCTGCTGAAAATGCAGAATCAATATAGTTGAAAAGAGGCAAACTTTGTACGTAATCAATAAAATCTTTTGAAAGGTTAATCTCTTGTTTTTTAAAAAATGAACTATATTGCATTATTCCACCAAGGCATTGTGATAACTTCTTTTTGGCATTTTACCTTTCGGGTAATAACGGGCGATTACTACAGGTGGTTTTGCTAAAATAAATTTGAGCATTTTGTGTGCTTGGTCAAGAGTAACTGCGTCTAGCAGCTTTTCGTAATCAGTCACTGCTTCAAACGGAAGTCCCTCAACAAGACGATCAGCAACGGCGATTAAAAAACTTTCACCATCCAAGGCAAAATCAAGTGCATTTTTTTTACCAAGTTTTGCATTTTCAAAATCTTTTTTGAGCAGTCCGTTCTTTAAAAAAGAACCAAGTTGTTCAAATAAAAATTGCTCGGCTTTTTCTACATTCATCACGGGATCAAGCATTAAGCTAAAACTAAAATCCATGTCATCTTCACCGTAAGCGTATCGACAAGAGACACTTAATGCTAGAGATTTTTCTTTTACCATTTTTTGGTAAAGTGATCCATTTTGATTGCCACACAAAGTGGCTTGCAAAAGCCCCATCACAAAAAAAGCTTCTGGCTTTTTGATTAATGTTGGTGCTCGGTATGAAATAGTTATGTATATATTTTCAGACCTTGCATTTTCTTGCTCTATCGTTGTGGTTAAGCCTTCCCTGTCTGGTTCCGCAATTCGTTTACGTTCGGGAATATCGCGTGCAGCAATACTTGCAAATTTTTCTTCTATTTTTGGTAAAACATAATCTAAATTATACGGTCCAATAACAATAATCGTAGCGTTATTGGGCGCATACCATTTTTTGTAGTGAGCAGTTAACGCTTCAGTTGTATAGGCTTTTATATGTGCTTCATAACCAATTGGAAAAATACCATAAGGGTGAGCCGTGAACATCGAGCGCCGTAGAATTTCTGCAGCTGTTTTAAAAGCATGATTTCCTAAACGCATCCGACGTTCTTCTAGTACAACTTTTTGCTCAGATAGAAATGCTTTTTCATCGATATCAAGATTTTCCATACGATCTGCTTCAATATCAAGAGCGGTATCAAGATACTCTGCTGGGAGCGAGAATGTATAGACTGTTGTATCAAAAGTTGTATGTGCGTTACTGTGCCCACCGCAACTATTTAGAACATTATCAATAGAACCAATAGGGTATTTGCGAGACCCTTTAAACATCATATGCTCAAGCATGTGAGACAACCCGACAACCTCGGCAGGGTCATCGGCTGTGCCAACATCGTACTTAGTGTAGACAGTCACGCAAGGAAGGAGGGGATTTTTTAGAACAACGACTTTTAAACCATTAGCTAAGGTTGATGATTGCACAGAAATTTTTGATTGCAAATTACCACAACATATCCCTAAAAAGAGAACAAAAATATATCTCATTCGCCCACCGTAAATATTTTGAACTGATCAAGTTTTAAGAATTTCTTGAACGCTTCATTAACTTGTTCTGGTGTTAAAGACGAAATTTTTTCAATTAGTATTCTATGAAAATCTACAGGACGGCTATATAACTGATAATTTGTTAATCTGCTTGCAATGTGGGACGTTGAAGCAAAAGATCGTTTATAATTGCCAAGAAAACTTTTCTTGGTAACTTCAACTAACTCGTCTGAAAAACCATTCTCATAAACTTCTTTGAGAATATTTTTAATTAGCTGAATAGTTTCTTCGACATTTTTTGTCTTTGTTGATGTTGCTATATGGAAAGAATTGTAGTGGTCTTTCATTGAAAATCCTGCACCTATTCCATAAGTGAGTCCTTTTTCTTCTCTCACTCTTTTCCACAATATGCTAGTATGAGCATTTGATAAACAGCCTATTGCAATGTGCAGCGCAAAAAAGTCAGGATGTTGAGGGCTAATTCCTTCATGCAAAAAATGTATTAATGTTTGAGGTACAGGAAAATGGCCTGAGTATTTCTCAAAGGGAGCGCTCAATTTAATATCCTGAGGTAACTGAGCCTTAAAATCTTTTGGAAGCTTGGTAATAAGTGCGCCAACTTCTTTTAAAAGCACGTCTTCATCTATCTCGCCGCATGCAGAAACAATCAGATTTTCTTGGGTGAAATATTTTTTCTTGAAATTCTTCAGGTCATCTGGGCTAACATTTTTTAAACTTTTAATGTACGTTTGCTGAGATGTGCCATAAGGATGATTTTTTAGAACTGTGTGGTTTATGAGTTCTTCTAAATGATGATCAGGATTTTGCATAGACTGTTTAGTCGAAGAAATACTTTCTTTTTTTATGCGGTTTAAATCTTCAACTTTAAAATTTGAATGAAGAAGAATATCTTCTATTAAAATAAAAAGTTCATGTAATTTTTTTGATGGGCATTTTCCAGTAATCGTAACATTATCATCAGTAGTGCTTACCGATACGCTAACGTTGTGTTCACGGCTGTAAGCTTGGAGTTTTTCTTTACTTCTTGATTCAGTTGATTCTCCCATGCTTTTAGCAAGCAGAGAAACCAACCCTTCTTTATCTTTAGGATCTAATTTCTCTCCGGCATTTTTAAAACAAAGATTAATAGTTACAACCCCAATACCCTTGAAGGGGGAAATTCTTATAGTCTTTCCGCCAACAACTAATTCTTTAAAAACAACATTAAATCCGCCAAGAGGATCGTTCTCGGCATTTATGCAAAAAAAGAAAGTAAAAGCTATAACTAAAAATTTTATCATCGTTACAGTTAATCTTCCTTCACGTGCGTAACGCTATTGATATCTAGTATATTTTTTTCTGCATTCTGGGTTGCTGCTTGATGCTCTAGATCAGCCTCAACTTTCATTTTTAAATTTTCATCGTGTTCTACTGTTTTCTTTTCTTCAGCTAATTCCTCTTTTAACTTTTTAACCGGAGTCTCATCGTCATCACTTTTTTTATTCTTGTTTATCGATGAGGCATTTTCAGAGAATTCTTTTTTCCAGGCGCTAAGTTTTTTATCTAACGCTGTGTCGCCTTCTTGTTTTGTTTCTTCATCAACTTTCTGGCGGATATCATCACTTTCAGAACCAACTTTATCTTTTAGATCTTGTTGGCTTGTATCAGATAATGACGTTTCGCTGCTTTCGGCTCCAATGGCCTTCTTTGCTTTTTGTGCAGAAGGAGTCAACGGCACACTTTTACCATCCTTATCTTTCGTTCGAGGAGGCATAAGTTTATAGTTCGGGGGGATCGTCAGAGATTCATTTTCTTTCACATTATATTCATCAGCTTGGTAATGATCCATTCCTAAAGTGCTTTTTACGCTATCGCAGCCTGTCAAGAGCAGTGAAAATCCAATTAGAATAAGTATTGCGAGCATATTGAAGGTCTCTTAGTATTGCGCTGCTTACAATGTAAGAAAGCAATTAGAAAAAAGCAAGGAGTAACAAAGAACATGTGCGTAATCTATGCCTAAAGAGTTCTTATTTTCTAATTGGGCAAATCTATACTATTAACGCGAAACTCATGACGCCCTCCTGCTTCAAATTCAGTTACCAGAAACAACTCAATCATTTGTATTGCTTCTTCAAGAGTAATGTAATCTGCAGCCAAGCATAAAACATTTGCATTATTATGGGTTCTTGCGCTTTTTACCATGGCTTTATTGAAGCATAAAGCGGCGTATACATTTTTATAGCGATTCGCCGCTATTGATACGCCTATCCCACTTTTGCAAATCAAGATTCCAAAATTGGCCTCACCCCGTTGAATCTTTTTGGCTACTTCTTTTGCGTATTTGGCGTAGTTGCAGCTTTCTTCATTATCGGTTCCAACATCAATCCAGTTGGCTTTTACTAAGGGTTTTATTTTTTCTTTAAGATTGTATCCGCCATGATCAGCGCCAATAGCAATAGAAACCATAAGATCCTGCTTTTCTGATATTCAAGTTTTGCCAAATTCTTGCAAAACGCTCTTGCATTTACAAATACAATATCAACAGCGTATGTAAATTATATCACTTACCGTTCAAATAATTTTTCTAAAGATTTTTTATCAAGCTTTACAAAAGTCGGGCGACCGTGGTTACACTGAGCTGATTTTGGTGTTGATTCCATCTGCCGTAATAATGAATTCATTTCAGCTAAACTTAAGGTTTTTCCGGCTCTAATACTGTTGTGACATGCCTGACTTGCGAGTTTTTCCCATAAAACTTCCCTTGCACTCACGCCTTCTCCAATAGCTTTAATATCACTTAAAACATCTCGTATGAATTCTTTCGAACCATTCAAATGACAGCTGATCGGTGTTGAGTGAACAACTAAAGTTTTAGAAGAATAGACGTCTACTATAAAGCCAACTTCCTGGAAGAGATCTTTATTTTCAATAAAGAGTTCGCAATCAGTTTCGCTAAGTTCAATGTATTCTGGTTGAAGCATCGGTTGAGAAGGAAGTTTTCCAGCGCTGCTCCATTGGGCTTTGAGATTTTCATAAACAACTCGTTCATGGGCGGCATGTTGATCAACCACCAGTAACGCATCATCTGTTTGTGCAACGATGAATGTTTCAAACAGCTGAGTTTTTGCAAGTCCCATGGGATAGTCACTGATTGTGGCTTCCGGTTCTGAAGTTAATTCTAGAGATGGGCCATAACTTGGTTTGATAAAAGCTGCGATGGGATGGGGCCTTGCCGAAGGATAGCTATCTCTCAGGATGGGCTTATTGCTAAGATTTGTATTTAATTTTGTTCCGCTAAAGCTATTTCTTGCCGGAGATTGAGGGGTCTGAAAAGCACCAAATATAATATCTTCCATAATTGGTGCCGAAGTATGTTGTGCAGCTTGTAAGGATTGTTTGACGCCTTGAATTAGGAAATTTCTTACAAAATGCAGATCACGAAAACGTACTTCAGTTTTTGCAGGGTGTACGTTGATATCAACTTCTCTTCCATCAAGGCCAAAAAATAGTACAGCCATCGGATGGCGCCCATTCATTAGCACATCCTGATAAGCTACGCGTAATATACCAGCAACGTTTCTGTCTCTCACCCAACGATTGTTAACGTAAATGTACTGATCGCTTGGTTGCGATTTTGAGTACGTCGGAAGACTAATCAAGCCTTCTAGTTTATATCCTTGGCGTTGTAAAAAAACTGGCACGGTATTTTTGGAAAAATCATTTCCCATTACCTGGGCTACGCGCTCTGTAAGCGAACCTTTTTTTAAATCGAATGCAATTTTCCCATCACTTTTAAAGGTGAAATGCACCAAGGGGTTTGCCATCGCAATTCTGTTAAACATTTCTTTGCAGTGATTTAATTCAGTTGTAGCGCTTTTTAAAAATTTTAAACGCGCTGGTGTAGCATAAAAAATATCACGTATTTCAACAGACGTTCCGGCAGAAGCTTGATATGGTGAAATCGCCGATGTAACACCATTTTCGATTGTCATTTTCCATGCATGTTCTGCTTCACTGGTGCGCGTAACTATCTCTGTCCGACTTATCGAAGCAATGCTAGGCAAGGCTTCTCCACGAAACCCAAACGTGTTGATGGCAAATAAATCTTGATCAGATAGTTTTGATGTCGCATGGCGTTCGAATGCTAAAGGAATATCATCATAAGGAATTCCCGAGCCATTATCATGAACAGCAACTAATGCACGACCACCATCTTCGACTTCAACATCAATTCGTAAAGCGCCTGCATCAAGAGAATTTTCAACTAATTCTTTGAGAATCGCTGCCGGTCTTTCGACTACTTCCCCTGCCGCAATCTGATTGACTAAATGCGGATTTAGTTTTTTAATTCTATGTAATAATTCCTGGCTCATCGTGAGCCAGTATAGTATGAAATATTTTGTTGTGCAAAAAAAGAATGAGGGTGTTATGAAAATTGGTATTGGCAGGCTTGGTCGCAAAAAAATTGCCATTAATGGTTTTGGTCGTATAGGTCGAATGGTTCTTCGAAGTATTGCTGAACGCAATGTAAAAGATGTTCAAGTGGTTGCGATAAACGACCTTGGCTCACTAGAGGATAATGTACATCTTTTTAAATTTGATTCTGTTCACGGTCGTTTTAATGGGGATGTTAAAATCGCAGATGGTTCAATTGATGTGGGGCAGGGACCAATTAAAATACTTGCGCAGCCTAGTCCAGAAAAATTGCCATGGGCTGACCTTGATGTTGATATTGTGCTCGAATGTTCCGGTCGTTTCACAAAACGTGACACAGCAGCGCTTCACCTAAACGCTGGTGCAAAGCGTGTTATTGTATCTGCCCCATGTGATGGAGCGGATATAACTGTCGTTTATGGTATTAACCACACTCAAATTGATGAATCACACAAGGTTCTCTCAAATGCTTCTTGTACAACTAACTGTTTGGCTCCAGTTGCATCAGTGTTGCATAAAGAACTTGGTATTGAATGCGGTTATATGACAACGATTCATGCTTACACCGGTGATCAGCGATTGGTTGATACCCTGCATAATGATCAAAGACGCGCTAGGGCAGCAGCAATGTCGATGATTCCGAGCTCTACTGGCGCAGCAAAAGCGGTAGGTTTGGTTTTGCCTGAACTAAAAGGAAAGCTCGATGGTACCGCTATCCGTGTTCCTGTCGCAAATGTGTCGGTGGTTGATTTAAAAGTTGTGGTGAAACGAGATACCACTATCGGCGAGATCAACGCAATTATGGAAAATGCCTCGAAAAAAGAGTTAAATGGGATTTTAGAATACGTTACTGACCAGCTGGTATCAGTTGATTTTAATCATTCTTCTTTCAGTTCAAGCTTTGATTCAACCCAAACACAAGTCGTTAACGGGCGCTTGGTTCGCGTACTTTCATGGTATGATAACGAGTGGGGTTTTGCCAACCGAATGGTTGACCTGTCAATTTATGCAAGCAATCTTGCTTAGCAGTCTGTTTGCATATTGTATTTTGACATAAATATTTGTGGTCTTAGAAATTGCCTGAGGGAATGTATAGTAAAAGCGCTAAAAATTATAAATTAGAAAGCCGATACTATACGACCTTCCTTCGGTTAATGTATGAGAGAAGCTATTATTTAATGGTTAATTTTCCAATACCCCTTGTTTTTTAGCGGGCGTTTGAAATAATGATAAGTATCAGTATTTAAAAGAAATTTTATGCGAAGGCAACGAAAAGCAAAAATTATTGCCACTTTAGGTCCTGCTTCATCGAGCTATGAGACAATCAAAGCTTTATTCATGGCTGGCGCTGATGTCTTTCGCCTAAATTTCTCTCATGGCGAGCATGCTGATCAAGAAGAGCGATATAAAATTATCAGAACGATTGAGCAAGAGCTTAAAAGACCAATAGGGGTTCTGCTCGATCTACAAGGTCCCAAACTGCGTATAGGAACGTTTTCAAATACAAAAATTTCTTTAAAGCCAGGGCAATCCTTTAGGCTTGACCTTGATAATACGCCTGGAAATAATCATCGGGTTTGCATGCCCCATCCGGAAATTTTTCAAGCTCTCAAAGAAAATGTGGAACTTCTTCTTGATGATGGAAAAATTCGTCTGAAAATCACTAAATGTGGTACTGACTTCGCTGAAACAATTGTTTTATCGGGAACTGAGCTTTCTAATCGAAAGGGCGTAAATGTCCCGGATGTTGTATTGCCTATCGATGCTTTAACCAAAAAAGATATCATTGATTTAAAATTTGGCCTTGAGTTGGGAGTTGATTGGGTGGCTTTGTCTTTTGTTCAGCAGCCAAATGACCTCATCCAAGCTCGTGAACTTGTGGGTGACAAAGTTAAGCTTATTGCGAAAATTGAAAAGCCTATGGCTATGCAGCATTTGCAGGAAATTGTTTCTCATTCAGATGCCGTGATGGTTGCTCGAGGAGATCTAGGCGTGGAAATGCCAGCAGAAGACGTTCCTGTGATGCAGCGTAAGATTATTCGAAAATGCCGAAACCTAGGGAAACCTGTAATTGTTGCGACACAAATGCTGGAATCAATGATAAATGCTTCGTCGCCAACACGTGCTGAAGCTTCAGATGTAGCTACAGCAATTTATGACGGTGTAGATGCTGTAATGCTCTCTGCTGAATCTGCCTCTGGAAGTTATCCTATCGAAGCAGTTTCGATGATGGACAGAATTATTCATCGCACTGAAAAAGATCCACTTTATCAAAAATTGGTTGATGACAGTTATACTCCGCCGGCCCCAACGGTCAGTGATGCTGTGACTTCTGCCGCACGTTCTGCGGTTAAGACAATTGGAAGTGGTCTGATGGTTACTTTTACGGAAACAGGGCTTACAACTTTCCACGCTGCCCGTGAACGTCCTCATTGCGATATTCTGGCGTTAACGCCAGTTTTGAAAACATCAAGGCAGCTTACCTTGGTGTGGGGTGCTCATTCGGCTTTAACTGCTGATATCTTTTCCGTGGGCCAAATGGTTGAAACCGCTTGTGCATTTGCGAAGCAAGAAAGTTTTGCAAACACTAATGACTACATTGTTATAACCGCTGGCCTTCCTTTTGGGCAGTCAGGTGGTACAAATATGGTTCGAATAGCAAAGGTTAGTTGAAAAGTGTGTTATATTATCGGTGGTCCTACAGCCAGTGGAAAATCGAAGTTAGCTTTGTGGCTTGCGCAGCACGTTGATGGCGAAATCATCAATGCAGATAGTCTTCAATTATATAAAAATATCCCAATTCTATCTGCAGCGCCTAGTAATGAAGAGCTCTCACAAACAAGACACCACTTATTTGGAATATACCATGACGATCAAGTTTCAACAGTCCAGGCATGGGTTCAGCTTGCGCAGGCATCAATTGAAAATATCATAAAACGTCAGAAAACACCGATTATAGTCGGGGGCACTGGAATGTATTTAAATGCTCTAATACAGGGGCTTTCGCCTATACCTGATATTTCGAGTGATATTAAAAATCACGTCCGTTCACTGCAAAAAAAAATATCAAAAGAAGAATTTTACTTGCAGGTTATTGCCCAAGATCCCAGCGTTAAAGATTACCTACATCAAAACGATACGCAGCGTTTGGGGCGTGCTTTAGAGGTGATGTTGGAGACTGGCCAGTCAATTAGATATTTTCAAGGAAAATCAAAGCCTATTGTTAAGCTCCATCGATTTATTTTGGTAATGCCTGAAAGGCAAAAACTGCATGAGCTTATTAATATTCGAACAATAAAAATGTTAGATAATGGTGCAATACAAGAAGTCCAAATGCTTCGTCAAAATGTCACTCTTGATGCGCCTGTTTGTAAAGCAATAGGTGTCAAAGAAATCTGGCAATATTTAGAAAATAAAGCAACCAAAGAAGAGACAATTTCCTTGCTTCAACAATCTACAAGACAGTATGCTAAGCGCCAAATAACATGGTTTAAAAATCAAATTGATGACCCAATCGTCATTACTAATCCATTCGATTCAAAACAAATTAATCAATTGGTACAGCGAAAATCAGAGAGATCTGCCCTGGCGAAACAAGCCTGTTAATCCCTATCATATTCTTGTAAGTGAAATTATGTTGCAGCAGACAACTGTTGCTACAGTTAAAGGATATTTCGCAAAATTCTTAGGACGTTGGCCTTCCATTAAATATTTAGCCGCAAGTTCCCATGATGAACTGATGCAATGTTGGCAAGGTCTAGGCTATTATTCGCGTGCTAGAAATTTACATAAAACTGCAAAAATTATTACAGATCAGTTTAATGGAATCATTCCAGATTCGTATCAGGAATTAATTAAACTACCTGGAATCGGTCATTATACGGCTGCTGCGGTAGCGGCTATTGCTTTTAAGGAGCCGATAATTGCTATTGATACAAATGTTAATCGTGTGCTTTGTCGTTTATTCGGTATCAGTAGCATCGGAAAAAATCAAAAACTGCAGGTTCAAGAAATTGCTGATCAGTTCGCTCACCCTAAATACTCAGGGAATTTAAGTCAGGCCCTGATGGATCTGGGATCTGATTTATGTAAATCAAAAACTCCCAGATGCAGTGAATGTTTTTTAAAAACTGATTGTCTTGCTTACCTTAATAATTTGCAAAATATTTTGCCTTACAAACCCAAAAAACAAGATAGGCCAAAACGCTATGGGCATAGTTTCGTTATACGTCATGGAAATCAACTCCTTATTGAAAAACGTCCCGATAAAGGGTTGCTTGCTGGTTTATATCAATTTCCCACGAGTGAACTTTTAAATGCACAGGTGGCTCCTGAATTCCCATTTCAGTCTCTATGGCAACCTATTGGAACGGTCCGTCATATTTTTACCCACTTTGAGCTAGAGCTAACTTTATGGGAAACATTTTTACCGGATGTAAACCAGGGTGTTTGGGTGGAATTTGAAAATTTAGGAAATTACGGCTTGCCGACAATGTATAAAAAAGCCTTAGCTTATATTAAAAACCCAGTTTTGGATTAGATACTCCCAAAAATCTTAAAAAATATAGAAGACGCTAACCACCATTAGAGTTTTCCTTGTGCTTGATACGAGTATTCATATGATAGATTCGTTTCACTGGACCCTCTGATCAAGTCAGAAGGAGATTATATATTCTATAGTCTTCCTAGGCCTTGAGCCTTGGGTCCACATGTAAAAAAATCAATTGTCAGGATCAAGCCGTAAGAACACAGTTGGGGAATGGTAATCCCGAACTCAGGTTAAAACTTGAATCCGTTTTTCTCGCATTGTCTGACCTGTAACGATTTGGATTTTTGACTTTGGTTTGTGTAAATATTGCGCAAGTAATTCAATAACTGCAATGTTAGCCTGATTATCTTCAGGCACAGCTGTTACATAAACTTTAAGTGCTTTTTTCCCCATGGTTGAATCGACTAAATCACCGATGCGGTTTTTTGAGGCTTTTGGAGTAACTTTCACCCAAAAATAAAATCCTTCTTCATTTTTTTGTGCAAAAGGAGGTGTCGCATCGAGTAAAGCCATTAATGAGTTTGCTCTTGTACCCAGTGTGCGAATGCAGGATGAGCTTGATTAATATTCATTGTAATAATTGCAGGGCATTCATAGGGATGAAGTTCTAATAATCGTTGGTAAACAGCTTCCTGAGAGGAAGCACTTGTTTTTAAGAAAACACCTGTTTCATTGACTTTTAATAATTTTTTATTAGACATGTACATAGAATTAATTGGCCACATATTGACGCAGGCAACTAATTTTTCAGAAATAAGAGTTTGAGCAATATTTTCTGCTTCCTCAAATTTTTCGATGACCGTATAAATAATGATCATAATTTTATGCCCACAATTTCCTCACAATTTCTAAATCCTCTTTGCTACCAAAATTATAAACGCTCGTTTCCGGAGCAATACGCTTAATTAGTCCAGACAGAACTTTACCTGTGCCAATCTCAACGAAGGTATCAATTCCACTGCTAACCATATTTTTGATAAGTTCTACCCAGCGAACCCTTCCAGTAATTTGCTTTACGAGCAGTGGTGGAATATCCTGAACGTTTTCTGCAATGTTTGCTGTTACATTTGCATAAATATTAACCTTACAAGGATTAATCTCAATGCTGCTTAATGCTTGTTCCATTATATAGGCTGCTGGCTGCATCAGTTCGCAATGAAAGGGGGCGCTGACTGGCAATAAAAGTGCTCGCTTTGCACCTTTTTCTTTGGCTTTTTCTATAACCCATGTAATAGCTTCTGTATGGCCACTTATAACTATTTGACCAGGGGAATTGTCGTTAGCCACTTGTGCAATTTTTTCTTTGTTAGGACGTTGTTCCAAAATATCCTCAAGGTCTAACATTTCAAGTCCGATAATCGCTGCCATAGCGCCTGTGCCAACTGGAATCGCTTTTTGCATAGCATTCCCCCTAAGTTTCACAAGAATTGCGGCATCCTCTAAAGAAAAACCTCTAGCAGCTGTTAGTGCCGAATATTCCCCTAATGAATGGCCTGCTACTGCTTTGCATAGTATATCAATGGGTTTGCCAAGTTCAGCTTCTAAAACGCGTTGAGCCATCATGCTCGCTGCAAGCATTGCGGGTTGTGTATTTTCTGTAAGGGTTAATTCATCAATCGGCCCTTCAAACATCAGGCTTTTTAGATCTTGTCTTAAAGAAGTACAAATTTCATCAAGTACGTTTTGGGCAGCGCTAAAGTTATTATACAAATCCTTGCCCATCCCAATAACTTGGGAACCTTGGCCAGGATATACAAATGCAATACTCATTCAGATTTCTTCTTAATTTTTACAAATGTTAGCATAAAGTTTTTAGGTTAACACCGCTGAATTTTCTATTATTGCGTAAGGTGTTAGCCACTGGCTAAAGAATAAATAGCGCTGATTGCGGCTAAATCTAAGCTTGCTCCGCCGATTAATGCTCCGTCGACATTTGCAATACCAAAGATTGCTTCTGCATTACTTGCATTCACAGAACCACCATACAGAAGTACGGTTTTTTCTAATTTCTCTCTCAGCATTAAGTGCACAGATCTAATCTCTTCAATGGTTGGAGTCTTCCCCGTACCAATCGCCCATACCGGCTCATAAGCAATCCAAAAATTATTCTTGCCTGGGATACATTCGCGAAGCTGAAGTTCAAGTACCTCTTGGGTTTTGCCAGCTTCATACTGTTCTAAGGTTTCACCCATGCAGATAATGGGGATTATTCCATTTTCGATACACAACTCCGCTTTTTTGCGTACAATGTCATTTCTTTCACCAAAATACTGACGTCTCTCTGAATGGCCAACTAAGCAGTATTTTATATTGAATTCCGATACCATTTGGGCACTAATTTCGCCAGTAAAAGCCCCTTTAGCTTCATGATAAATATTTTGTGCTCCAAAAACTAATTCAGCTGTTTCATTTAAATAGGTAAAAGGCGCACAAACGATAAGATTATTAGATTTTTTAAAGGCGTTTTTGTATTCTTCTAAAAGGTTCTTCGATCCGTTCATCTTCCAATTAGCTACAACCCATTTTTGCATTTGATTCTCCTTCACCCATAACCTTGCCGAGCGTTAAGTTTTTCAGTACTGTTACAATGTTGAATTATATAAGCGTTATGAGTATATGCTACAAGTTTTTCGTGACCATGCACACAAATGGTTTGTGAAGTTATTATTTTGGATATTGGTTTTAAGCTTCGGATTATGGGGAATAGGAGATGTGATCTACAAGTTCCTAACCCACAGACCTGTTGTCAAAGTTGGTAAACATACAATTAGTCAAGAAGAGCTTTCACACAATCTTCAAAAAGAACACGCCCGGATACAGGAAGCTACAAAAGGCAAAATTCCTCAACAGGAACTAAAAGCTTTAGGTGTTCACAATTCCGTAATTAATAGACTGGTTAATCATTTGCTTGTATCTGATCAACTAGAAAAAATGGATATGGGAACATCAGATGAAGCTTTAAAAGAGCAAATTCATAACATGCCTGCATTTAAAACTGATGGGCAATTTGATCCAGAGAAATTTTTAAGTGCGCTAAATCAACAAAGCATGAGCGAAGCTAATTTTTTAAAAGAAGCACGCTATGGTTTGTTAGCGCAGCAGCTATTTTCAAGTATAAGTCTTGCTGGAAAATTACCAGAGTCTTACACAAACAGTTTGATTGACGCGTTAATGCGTGAAAAAGTATTTGCCATCGTTGAGATTCGTGCTGATAGACAAATTCTTGATCAGACCGCAAGCGCGGAACAGATTGAAAGTTACTATGAGCAAAACAAGAACAAGTATATTGTTCCTGAATATCGTGACGTCACTGTTCTTGTTCTTGATAATAAAGCATTGCGCCAAATTCTTGGTATTACTGACTCACAAATATTTCAATCCTATGAAAGCAAAAAAGAAAATCTTAAATATCCAGAACGCAGAGATATAAACGGCCTAACCTATACCCAAGAGGACAAGGCTCAAAAAGCTATAGAAATGGCAGAAAAGGGAGTCTCGCTTAAAAAAATTGAAAAAGAAATTCCTGGTGGTGAGTTTGAAAAAATAGGTTTGGTTGGAAAACAACAACTTCCTGCATTTGCAGCTGAAGAAGTATTTACCCTGCAAGCTGGAAAAACGACAAAAGTTATTCGAACCGGTTTTGGTTTCCATATTTTTGAAGTGAACAAGATCGAACAGCCAAGAATAGCAACATTTGAAGAAGTAAAGGGCGAATTGGAATCACAGATTATTCAAGAACAAAAATCAGTAAAACTCGATGAAATTCGTAGCCAAATTGATGATGCTATTGCCGCAGGACAGAGCCTCAGTGATGTTGCAGCTAAACTGAAATTAACTGCCCAAACATTTGAAGTTGATGCCCAAGGAAAAAATGCCGAGGGCAAATCCGTATTAACAGTTTCTAAGGGGTTGAGTGACTCTATTATTGAAAAAGCCTTTTCTATTGAACAAGGACTTGATAGCGGTTTTGTTGATGTGACCGGTGAGGGAGCTTTCGTTTTGACCGTAAACAAGGTGAATTCAGCGCATGATCCTGAATTTTCAAAAATTGAACGGAAAGTTCGTAAAGATTGGGAAATGGATGAAAAGCTTGAACTCGCTTCAAGACTAGCAGCATTGATTACTTCTGAAGCCAAATCTTTAAATGCGCTGGTTAGCCTCTCAAATAAGCATAACCTTACACTTTCAACAAATCTTACACTTTCAAGGTTTGATATAGGTAACCCTGAGAGAAAATCCTATGCCCTCTTCCCTGTAACGTTGGCAGAAAAAGCATTTATGTTGGCTCCTGAAAAAGCAATTGCGGGGCCCAATGAGACTGGTGGATTTACTGTCGTGATGCTGCAAAAAGTAGGTGATATCAAGGCAAGTAAAAAAGAAATCCAAGATCTTCTCAGCAAAATTAATAATATGTTTCAAGAAGATATCTGCGCAGCGACGATCAACTCTTTGAAAGAGCAACATAAGATTGAAATTAATCAAGAGATGCTGAGTCAAATGATGGAGTAACCATGTTAAATGTAGGTGACAAAATCCCAACCTTTTCTTTGCCTAATCAGCTTGAGCAGGTTGTTTCTTCCGATCACTTAAACGGCTCCTGGGTGGTTTTGTATTTTTACCCAAAAGACAACACGCCAGGATGCACCCAGGAATCTTGCGACTTTCGAGATTCTGAAGAGCTTTTAAAAAAACAGGGGTGCATGGTGCTTGGTATCTCTAAAGATTCTCCCAAAAGTCACACCAATTTTATTGCGAAATACAACTTTCCTTTCGATCTTTTAAGTGATGAAAAAAGTGATGTATGCGAGCAATTTGGTGTATGGGTTGAAAAAAGTATGTATGGCAAGAAATACTTTGGTATTGAACGTTCAACTTTTTTAATTGCACCTGATGGTAAAATTGTACACATCTGGAAAAAAGTCAGCGTAAAAGACCATGTAAATAGCGTCCTTAAGGTATTAGAGACCGAACTTCAAAAGCAATGAAAGAGCTCCCCTTATGTCACGAGTAGAACATGATTCAATGGGGGCTGTTGAAGTTCCGAGTAACGCTTATTGGGGGGCTCAAACCGAACGCTCTAGGCAAAATTTCAAAATTGGTGGCCATAAAATGCCGCCCTTGCTTATCAAAGCTTTTGCTATCTTAAAAAGAGGTGCAGCCGAAACCAATTTTCGTCTTGGTAAAATTGATGAAAGTGTAGCCAAAGCCATCATCCAAGCTTGTGATGAAGTTATTGCTGATAATTTTCCAGATCAGTTCCCCTTGGTTGTTTGGCAAACTGGCTCAGGGACCCAAACAAATATGAACCTTAACGAGGTCATCGCCAATCGCGCTAACGAATTACTCGGGTTTCCTCTAGGATCGAAAAAGCCAGTACATCCGAATGATCATGTTAATTATGGTCAATCATCAAATGATAGTTTTCCAACTGCCATGCATATTGCAACTGCTATGGCTATAGTCAATACCTTAAGGCCTGCCCTTGAAAAATTGAAGGAATCGTTTGTAAAAAAGACCAAAGAATTTGAAAAGTATATAAAAGTAGGCAGGACCCACTTACAAGACGCAACTCCAATTAAACTATCACAAGAATTTTCCGCGTTTGTTATGCAAATTAGTAATAACATTGACCGTTTAGATAGTGTCATGCCAAGGGTTTTTCAATTGGCCCAAGGAGGTACAGCAGTCGGTACCGGTATTAATTGCCCTGATGGCTTTCCTGAAGCTTTTGCAAAAGAGGTTTCAACTTACACAAAACTACCCTTTGTAACGGCACCTAATAAATTTGAAGCACTTAGTTGCCATGACACGCTTATTGAAGTTTCTGGCGTACTGAATGTCATCGCGACAAGCTTGATGAAAATCGCTAATGATATTCGTTTTCTTGCATCTGGCCCAAGATGCGGCCTTGGGGAGCTCCTATTGCCGGAAAATGAACCGGGATCATCGATCATGCCAGGAAAGGTTAATCCAACCCAAGCGGAGGCGATGACAATGGTTTGCTGCCAAGTAATGGGTAACCATACAACTATCACCATTGCGGGCAGTTTGGGGCATTTTCAACTTAATGTCTTTAAACCTGTCATCATTTATAACGTTTTAGAATCGATTCAACTTCTTGCCGATGCCTGCGAAAGCTTCAGAGTCAATTGCCTCGATGGCATTGAGGTTAATGCTAATCGATTAAAAGACAACTTAGATAAGTCTCTTATGCTGGTGACAGCCCTTAACCCGGTCATAGGGTACGATAATGCCGCAAAAGTCGCAAAAAAAGCACTACATGAGGATATTACCTTAGCTGAGGCTGCTGAACAACTCGGGTTGCTCAGCCGGGAAGAATTTGAAAAGCACGTAAAACCAGAAGCAATGGTTTAGTATGGAAAGCTTTTTTATATTACAAGCACCCAGAAATATCAAAACAACACCCTCAAGATAGTGGCTATTTTTCTCACAATTTTTTAACCTGACTTTAGCCATTTTTGGCTCCCTCATGAAATTCAAAGGTTACCCCAGCAACGCCTTTAAAAGACCTGCAGGGAAGCCTAAAATTACTGGACAGGAGCAGCAGTTTTTCTAATCATTCTTACTAAACCGTCTGCATTCGATGAAGTCGAAGAAGAGGATGAGCTGTGCGATGAGGAAGAATTTGGTAAGAAACTTGTATCCTCAGTAAAGTCTCGATGATGTCTGATGAATTGT
>CAIQTY010000049.1 GCA_903874955.1 uncultured Alphaproteobacteria bacterium
CAAGCGCAGTCTTTGCTATCGCTGCCTGATCTTCATCCAAACCTGCTGCCTTCATTGCTGCATCAGCACCCGCATTTACTAATCCCTCTTTATCCCCCGACATCGCTGCTGCAAGCGCAGTCTTTGCTATCGCTGCCTGATCTTCATCTAAACCTGCTGCTTTCATTGCTGCATCTGCACCCGCATTTACTAAGCCTGCTTTATCGCCTGACATCGCTGCTGCAAGCGCACTCTTTGCTATCACTGCCTGATCTTCATCCAAACCTGCAGCCTTAATTGCTGCATCTGCACCAGCACTTACTAAGCCTGCTTTATCGCCTGACATCGCTGCTGCAAGCGCACTCTTTGCTATCGCTGCCTGATCTTCATCCAAACCTGCTGCCTTCATTGCTGCATCAGCACCGGCACTTACTAAGCCTGCTTTATCCCCTGACATCGCTGCTGCAACAGCAGTCTTTGCTATCGCTGCCTGATCTTCATCCAAACCTGCTGCCTTCATTGCTGCATCAGCACCAGCGTTTACTAAGCCTGCTTTATCCCCTGACATCGCTGCTGCAAGCGCACTCTTTGCTATCGCTGCTTGGTCATCACTTAACCCCACGGACGGTTTTGTTTCATTAAGCGCGGCGCTTGCTATTTCTTGTTTGTCTTCTGATACCTGAGCTTTTGCGGCTTCTATTGCTTGGTTATCACCATTACCAACAAGTGCATGAATAGCCTTCACTACAGGATTTTCATCTTTTTCTTCATCTTTGGCAGATTTTCCAGTGGGCTGCGGTGTTTCTTCATCATCCGTTTTTTTATTTTTTGGCTTGAAATTTTTCTCCTCTACTTTTTGTGTAGTTTCCTTGCCCTTCTTCAAAGAATCATCTTCCGAATGATCACCCGAAAAGTTACTATCTTGGGCTTCAGTATCATCATCTTCTGGTTCGTATATATCTTCGTGCTTATCTTCCTCAGATTCCTTTTCACTATAAATATGGATATCTAATTTTAAATTATTAAGACTGTAATCCGTAGAAGCGACATCTTTACCCATTAGCACACCATCTTTTCCATACTTAAAAAGGGTATTTGTGTATTTCGTAATTTTAAGTTCAACCAAAAGCCAGTCCATTTTTGGTTGCAATTTTTGTATGTAGCATTGTTCATACAAAATCTCCTGAAGTTTATCGATAACCCCATTCATTTCTGCAACGTTCACTATCATTATTTGATCTATAGGGATCGATTTATAAAGATGACCTTCTAGCTTAGTTTGTAAATTTCCTCTTGGAAGATAGAGAATAACATTACTGTGACGAAGAGCCGTGGAAGACATCATATCAATTTTAGATGCGATATCGTTTCCACGCGAATTTAAAGCATAAAAGCCGCGAAGTTCACTAAAATCTTCAAAACCATGTACTGCTGATTCTGTGTAGGAAAGAATTTTTACAAGCCAACTAGGTACTTTATTTGGTTCAGCATCACCTGCTCCAACATTTTTATCTATAGGAACTAAACGATCAAAAGCTTTAACAAAATCTTCGGTAAGCAAAAAAGGTCTCGCGCTCTAACTTTCACAGATAATTATTCTAGAGCTTTAAAATTAAATAGCTAAACAGATAAATTTAGTTTTTTGTAAAAATTTATATATTTCATGAAATTGATTTTTATTTTTACAAAACTCAGCTTGAATTTATAAAGTTCTTAAAAATAGAGAATTATTATTCTTTTTTAAATTAATAAATTATCAATATAAAAATTGTAAATATTAAATATGATATTTGTTTTTATTTTTTATGGAATTTAATTTTGTGTCTATTTTGGGTCACCTTGAATATATATTTCTTATAACTGCATTTATGTTTAGAAATGTTACTTATCTGAGACTTATAGCTCTTGCTTCTAGTATATCAGCAGTTTTATATTACAGCTTGTGCGCTGATAAACCTCTTTTAATTAATATTGGATGGGAGATATGTTTCTCCACTATTAATATTTATCAACTCATTATCATTACATGTGAACGTTATTTAATTCGTTTCACAGATAAAGAATTAAAAATTTATAATGATTCATTTTCTAGATTTTCCCCTCAACAATTTAAAAAACTTTTAAAAGTTGGTCGATTTTCGAGTTTTGAAAAAGGGGAGTTTTTAATTAAAATCAATAAGCCGGTTGAAACTCTTTCAATTATTTACGATGGAAAAGTTGAAATTATTCGTGAAGATAAAGTTGTGGCTTACTGCGAGACTGGAAATATAATAGGTGAGTTAAGTTTTCTATCAGGTACACTTGCAACGGCAGACGTTGTAGCAATTAAAAAGACATTTTGTCTTTTTTGGGACCAAAAAACCCTTAAAAAATTATTGGATAAAGACGAAGCGATTTTTGCAAATTTTCAACTCACTTTTAATGAGGAATTGGTTAGAAAAATAGTAAAAAGCAATTACTAAAAAATACTTTTTTCATCACACTGCATATTGAAATGTAAGGATAAACTGGAATGTGAGGCTCCTCGTTGTTTAAGGAAAACCTCATCGTGGATCAGCTAACAAGTGGCAAAAAGGTTTTATGTAGCGACTCATTGGCGCACAAAACAGAACTTTCATAGATGTCTAACGGCTGACCATTCTTATTTGTAATAGCACCCCCAGCCTCTCTAACCAAAAGTACCCCTGATGCCATATCCCATGGTTTTAGACCTTCCAAAAAACAAACATCAAATCTACCGCTAGCCACATAGGCTAAATCTAGAGCGCCTGCCCCTGTGTATCTAATTCCTGATATCTTGTCATCAATTTTTTTAACCATGGAATGATCGTAATCACAACATACAAGAAGTGTCTCCAGGTCTCTGCGTCCAGAAACTCTCAATCGTTTTTGGTTGCAGTATGCTCCTTTACCCTTTTCAGCCCAAAATAGCTCGTCTAATATCGGCTGATAGGTAACTCCTGCAATAATTTCACCATCAAATTCTAAAGCAACATTGATTGCAAAATGAGGGTTGCTGTGCAAAAAATTCGTCGTACCGTCAAGCGGATCGATAATCCAACGATGCCTGGGGTCCTTACCTTTTATTTCACCAGATTCTTCACACAAAAAGCAGAAATCAGGTCTTGCCTTGCTAAGTTCATCAATAAGAATTTTTTCAGAACGTTTATCCGCCGAACTGACAAAGTCGCCTATGGATTTTCTTGTGATTTGCAAATGACTTAATTCCCCAAAATCACGCACAAGACCTCTAGCTGCTTTATAGACAGCTTGTGACATGACATTAATTAGAGCAGATTTTGGAGTTTGAGATGTTCTTGCCATCACTAATCTTTCGCACGTTCTACGTATGTGCCATCTGCGGTACGGACAACAACTCTGGTTCCAGACTCAATATGCGGAGGAACCATTATACGCACCCCGTTTTCAAGCACAGCTGGTTTAAATGATGATGTTGCTGTTTGGCCCTTTACGACCGGATCAGCCTCAGTAATAGCAAGAATAACTGTGTCTGGAAGCTTTACAGAAATAGGAGATCCCTCATACATACAAAGCTCTATGATCATATTATCCTGTAGGTAGGCCGCCGCATCACCAACAAATTTTCTTGAAACGTTAATTTGATCGTAATTAGTTTGGTCCATCAATACCAAATCATCACCATCTGCATATAAAAATTGAAAGGGCATTTGTTCAAGATGAACTCTTTCTACTGATTCTGCAGAACGAAAACGTTCATTGAGTTTTGTACCATCTGTTAAGCATTTGAGTTCGACCTGCATGTAAGCGCCACCTTTGCCTGGCTGGGTATGTTCTGTCTTAACTGCAGCCCACAACTTTCCTTGGTACTCGATAATATTTCCAACGCGAATTTCATTTCCTGATATTTTCATAGTTTTTCTTCAAATACTCTCTTGATATGCATTATAGTAGGTATAAAAAAACCCGCAACTGAATTGCTGCGGGTTTTTTCAGGAAGGAAGCGATATTAGTTAATAACTGTAACCGCAACACGATTTTGAGCGTGAGCTTCTTCAGTCTCACCGACAACTTCTAATTTCTCTTTACCGTAAGAAATCGTTTTCAAACGAGTCTTATCGATTCCGAGTTTAACAAGTTCTTTTTCAGCTGCATTCGCACGGCGTGCACCAAGAGCCAAGTTGTACTCACGTGTTCCGCGAGCGTCACACTTACCTTCAACAGTTGCTGTTGTAGATGAGTATACTTTCAACCATCCAGCTTGTGCTTCAAGAGTTTTCTTTCCTTCGCTTGATACGCTTGAGCTATCAAAATTGAAGTTTACACGATCTTTAACAGCGTGTTTAAAGTGGCCAGGAGTTCCTGGAGTAGCTGCAGCGTTCGCATCTACGTTCTGGCAAGTGTCTGTACACTCACAACCGATTAGTAGCAACGCTAACGCTGCTGAAGATAATACTTTTTTCATTGGATAATCCTTCCCAAGAAATTTATTTAAATTAAACCTATTAAAAGGTATCAAATGTTTGCATAAACACCAAGAGAACTGCGACAAAGGAAAATACAATATAAATGCATGTAGATCTTTTGCAACACATAGTTTCAGTTCTCTATTTTTTTAGGCACCTTTTTTAAAAATACTGTTTCTGTCGATGAAGCTCGATATACCAATTTTAGAAATGTTTATCACTTGTGATAGCAAAAATAAGATTGCGATCACTTAAATACGACAAATTAAACAACCCTAAGTAATTCACAAAAATTTTTTCAAGATTAATTCCCAAAAAAATAACTTTACAAACGCACCAGTTTAAATAAACTCTATTTTTTTTATATTATAACCTTTTCCACCATTTGGCGTAGTTACTTCTACAGAGGTATCAACAGTTTTACCTATTAAAGCACGTGCTAAAGGGGAAGTAATAGAGAGCAATCCCTTTTTTATATCAGACTCATCGCTGCCAACAATTTGATATGCAACAATCTCATCAGTATCATCATCATGTAATGTAACAGTAGCACCAAATTTTATATAATCACCAGTGATTTTGGTGGGGTCTATGACATCAGCTCTACTGACTTTATCTTCCAATTCAGAAATTCTTCCCTCAATAAAACCCTGACGCTCTCGTGCTGCATGATATTCTGCATTTTCTGAGAGATCACCATGCTCACGGGCATCAGCAATAGCTTTTATAATAGCTGGGCGTTCTATATTTTTTAAATGACGTAATTCTTCTTCAAGCAGGACATATCCCTGTTGAGTCATTGGTATTTTCTTTTCCATAGTAACCCGATTTTATTGGTCAACATAAGTAAGGATTTTAGCAGAAAAATGTGTTCGAAATTAAGAATAAAATTTTATAATTTTGTTTAAAAATGAATGTGTAACACAAATGCAACAAAAATAAAAACCTGATAGATTAGTTTCTTACTTTCTTTTTGCATGAGGCACTGGCTTTGATATCCAGTCAATTATTTCATAACTCTGGTCAGGAATAAGCATTGCTGCATAAACAGCAGAATTTTCTACAACGCGCTGAACATAGTTGCGAGTTTCACCAAACGGTATACTTTCTATCCAATCCATCCAGTTACCAGTCACTCTTGGGTCCCCAAAAAGTTCCAACCATTTATTAGCATTTGACTCACCCGCGTTGTATGCTGCAAGCGCAAGAACAAGATAACCATCGTACTTTTCTAGATGCTCTAGAAAATGCGTAGTTCCGAGCGTGACATTAACATGTTTATCGTGAATATCCCCTTTTGAAAATTTGAGTCCATAACGTGAGGCCATATTACGCATTGCGTTAGCGGTTTTATCCACAAGTTGCATAAGTCCCTTTGCTTTTGCGGAACTTACCGCATGTTCACTAAAATCACTCTCTTGACGAATTATTCCGTGAACAAAACATTGAATTAAAGGTGGAAGCTTTGAAAAAACATCCTGCCGAATATTACGTTCTAATAGTGGATAGCCATGTTCAGTAATAACAGTCCCAAGGTATTGAGCCTTCTTTGCCACAAAAACTGCCAAATGCGTTCCCCCTAAACTATACCCAAATTCAGTTACGAGTATTTCTTCTCCGGGAACAGTTAACTGCGTACTTACAAAACCTAAAAGATTAAGTTGCAGATCAATAGGAAGTTTTTTACCGTATGCTTTTAGACATTGAATGATAAATCGTTTTTCGAATGTTTCCTTTGCTTCATCGGACACATTTTTGTGGTTTCTAAGGTCGAGAGCGCTTTCATCTTCCCCCATGGCTTTTAGGCGTGAAATAGCAAGCTGACCATAAAAAGTTCCTGGACGAGCTGTTGCCTTTTTGTAAAAATCCTTTGCTCGATCTTGCTCAGCAGAATCTTCCTCAAGCGCTTCCGCTGCCCAAAACGCCATGCGCGATTTGCTGATCGGCATACCAACATTTCCGTGCAGCTCTATAAAACGATTCACCGCTTTTGGCTGTTGCTCGATTTTTGTAAGCTCAATCCACCCCAACATCCACTCAGCATTTGAGAAAGCCTCTCCTTTTTTTAGCTTGTGGTGGGATATGATTCTATAAGCCTCTTTCCAGTTTCCGTCCTCCATCATCCGACGGGCTAAAATATTACGCTCGTTCCACCAAGGCAAAGGAGATTCACTCTCTTTTGCAGAATTAAGTGTTTTCAAAAGTTTTATAGCTTCTTTTGTTTGATAAGCCCTTCTATACCATCGAACAATATCAAGCAAAACATCAGAATTATTTTGATAATTACTGAGATATTTTTCAATATGGCTTTTAAATTTGTAAGCAGCTTGATCAGCATTCTTACCATTTTTTATCGCATACTCTATATTTTTTCCACTTTTTTGTATGCTCAATCGGACCATACATATTGCTTGAGATTGTGCATCTGCATATTTACAAAAATGTTCAGCAAGTTCATGTTTTTCCTGAGCTATGAGAGCGCTTAATTTTTGCTTGTAATCATCAGTTTTCAGGTGTGGCTTCGTAAATTTTATTAGCTGTTCAATTTCTGATTTTTTAAACTCGAGACCCAACCAGTATTTGCGAACGATGTCGCGAATTTGATCTTGCTGATTCGTTTTCAATAAAGCCTTTACATAAACAATAAGCCCTTTAGAGGTTAATACCGGATTGAACTCAAAATATTTAATAACCTTTTCATGAGCATCAACTTTATGGTAGGCAGCCTCTTCAGCGCGTTTTCTGACGTGATCAAGTGGGAATTTTCCAGCAAAAGCATGAATAAACTTTCGGTATTGGCGAAAAGTCTCAACAACATTTGAATCTTGAAAATAATGCCAGGTTTTTGCTGCATCGTAATAATTCATGCTCATATAATCAGGGTCTTTTGCAAACATAGATAGGCATATGATATTGGCTAACACAAGCCTATAGGTTAGGGTAGAAGCAGTTAAAAAAAAAGAGTTCATCATGTTTAAAGGATCAATTGTAGCTTTAGTTACTCCATGGAAGAACAATAGCCTGGATAGGGATGCCTTTGTCAATCTGATTCATTGGCATGCAATATCGGGCACATCAGCAATTGTCGTTTGCGGTTCTACTGGCGAAGGAGCACTTCTTACAAATGAGGAGCGCGAATTAATTATAGAATTAGCTGTCAAAGAATCGAATATACCAATTATTGTTGGATGCGGAGCCCCCTCCACCTGGGCGGTCATAGAACAAGTTAAGCAGGCAGAACGTTTAAAAAGTCATGCTGTACTTGTGGTGGCGCCATACTATTGCAGAACAACCCAAGAAGGTGTTTATCAGCATTTCAAAACGGCTCACGATGCAACCCAAATACCTATATTGCTTTATAACAATCCAGGACGAACAGTAACGGAAATTTCGACTGAAACTGCAATTAGACTGTTTGGATTAGAGAGAATAGTTGGCATTAAAGATTCAACACCAGATACAAGTCGCGCTGCCTTAATGCGAAATGGCGCAGGAAATGCTGTATGTTTATTAAGTGGAGATGACCCTTATGCTGCGGGATATTTAGCACAAGGAGGAGATGGCGTAATTTCAATCACGGCAAATGTCTTACCAGAAAAAATGGCTAGTTTTGTAAGCGCTTGGGGCAGTAAAGACATGGAAAAATTCAGCAGGTTAAACAGTGAGCTAATGCCAGTGCACTATGCAATGGTAACCGAGCCCAATCCGATACCCGTTAAAGCAGCTATGGAAGTCATTCAAAAGTGTTCAGGCGATGTAAGGCTTCCATTGGTTAATGCAACTCAGGGCACTATAGAAAAATTACGGTTATTTTTAAAGGCATAAAAAAACCCGCCAAAAGGCGGGTTTTAAAGTTTTAGTTAAATTTAGAATTTGTATCCTAAACCTAGAGTGAAACGTTGTTGAGTTGAATTTACCTTTACAGTAGATGTTGCCGGATTTGTTTTCTGGAAACTCTTGATTTGAGGATTGATTTTCTGATTAATTCCTACAACATATGTATACTCACCGCGAAGAAACAAATTCTTATTCAAGAAAATATCCATTCCCACAGAAGGGGCAAAGCTTAGTTTATTTTTGCTCTTAGAAGTGGTTGTTGTGCTAACTTTGGATTGAGAAACAACTGCAATATTCTCTGATTTTAATTGTATTTTAGCGTATTCAAGACCAAGACCAAGGAAGACCATTGCTTGCTGAGAAACTGTATAGCCCAAACGCACTTTTGCTCCAAAATTGAAGTTGCGTTGCATTTTAATTACATAGTTTTTGTTATAATCTGAAGCTGAGGAACTATCATAGAGGTTTGCACTTGTTTTTCCAAAATTAGCATAGAGCTCACCACCAACGTAGGCACATGAACCAACACCCATTCCGTAACCCACAAACAAGCCGCCTAAAAATGATTTTTTCCCTGTTGATCCTTTATGTGTAGATGTTGCAGTATCATATTCAGTGTTTCCATAGTAATCACTAACTGTTAAGTTTCCAGTTGTGTTAGCCAAACCAGCTTGAACACCAGCATAGAAACCACTGAATGCGCTGGCGCATGACTCAGCGTGTGCACCAGCTAGCATTGAAGCAGTAGCAACAGCCATTGCGAATTTTTTCATAATATCTCCTAAAAATAAAATAGATTAACCATCGATTATGAAAATATATGATATTGCTGTTTTGCTCTATATATATCAGCAGGATTGAGCCTTTAAATTAGAAGCCTGTTGTATTATTGCACCGACCAATACCCTAGCACGTTCAGGAAAGAGGTTGTTGTACAATTGGTAAAGCCTTTGCCTGTATAACTTTTTCCCCCTCAGGAAACATTGCATCCATCTCGGGGTCCCTGAGCACATACCCTCTACCCCACACAGTTTCTATGATACTGTCATGACCAAGCGCCTCTGCAAGCTTCCTTCTAAGTTTGCAAATAAATACATCGATAATTTTGAGCTCTGGCTCATCCATGCCACCATAAAGGTGATTAAGAAACATTTCCTTGGTCAGCGTCGTTCCTTTACGTAAAGCTAATAATTCTAAAATAGCGTACTCTTTGCCTGTTAGGTTAATAGTTAGCTTATCGACGCTTGCTGTGCGATTTTGCAAATTCACAACCAGTTTTCCGGCACGAATCACTGAGTCGCTATGCCCACGCGACCTACGCACAATTGCATGAATTCTAGCTAAAAGTTCATTTTTACTAAAAGGTTTTGTTAAGTAATCATCTGCTCCAAAGCCAAAACCTTTCACTTTGTCTTCGGTATCACTTAGCCCAGAAAGCACTAGCACCGGCGTTTTGATTTGGGATGCCCTAAGCCTTCTTAATAATTCAAAGCCATCCATATCAGGAAGCATAAGATCAAGAACAATTAAATCGTATTCATAGATTTTTCCGATCTCAAGCCCATCCTCACCTAAGTCTGTACAATCAACAACAAACCCCTCTAACTGCAAGGTATTTGTAAGACTTTTTGCTGTTGCCGAATCGTCTTCTATAAGCAGGATACGCATAGTGAAACCATAACTAATCTATCATATGTAAATATTATCAAAAATTTTACCTTTTAACGAATAGTTTATTTATTGCTAGAGACGACCAATTTTAATAAGTTCTTAACCATATTACTTTTGTCCCTTGGATTCCATTAAACACCATTCTTTTTGACAGCTATCAAAAGTATCGTTACCCAAAGCATCTCTAATAGATTTCATAAGTTTATTGATAAAATATATATTGTGAATTGAAACTAATGAATAGGCTAACATTTCTTGAGATTTTAAAAGATGATGAATATAGCCCCTACTAGCCCAAACGCATGTTTCACAGCCACAATCATTTTCTATTGGATCACAATCATTGCAATACATGCTATTTCGTAAATTAATATGCTCTCTTGTATCGCTCGGATTATTTTTAGGCTTCACCAACGCCCCACCATGGCGAGCTAAACGGGTTGGATGCACACAGTCAAAAGTATCAATTCCTTGTCGCACACCAGAAAATATGTCTGAAACACCACCAATTCCCAAAAGATGAACCGGACGATCCTTTCTTATCATTTCCATTGTAAAGCTTACAACGTCATGCATTTGCTCTTTGCTTGCGCCTAAAGATCCCCCAACGGCTATTCCAAAAAAATTATGCTCATTTACAAAATCGCAACTTTCTTGTCTAAGTTGAGGGTATACTCCCCCCTGGATAATACCATAAAGTTTCTGCCTACCATCATCGTGAGTTCCCCATTCTTTCAGAGACCTCAAAGCCCAGCGATGACTCATTCTCATTGATTCTTGAGTGTATGTTTTATCTACGTGATAAGGTGTACACTCATCAAGAACGACTATCAGATCCGCACCAAGATTACGCTGAATACGAATCGATTCTTCAGGTGTTAAAAAATATGTTTTTCCATCAATGTAGGACTTAAATTTAGCGCCTTGCTCATTAATATGTAAAAGAGTCTTTGGGCGATTTGTTAGCCGCCTCCCCTTTACCTCAGATGCAACAGACCCATGACCCAGACTAAAAATCTGAAACCCACCTGAATCGGTTAACATGGGGCCATTCCACCCTGTCATCTTTTGAAGTCCGCCAAGATTTTTGACGACGTCACCTCCCGGTTGAAGCATCAAGTGATAGGTATTTGATAAAATAATTTGCGTATCAGCTTGCCTCATTTGCAAAGGACTAACAGCTTTCATAGCAGCTTTAGTTGCACAAAAAATAAATGCAGGGGTTTCAACCACGCCATGGGGGGTTATTAAGCGACCAAGACGCCCTAAGTCTGTTGCTTTTAAAATACCGAAATCAAATGTCATTAGGCTTCAATCGATAGCTAAGATAGAGCAAAGGCGTTGAAAGAAATGAAACAAAGATTCTTATGACTTGAGAAAAACCTATAAACCCTATCAATACAGTGTTCAATGGCAGCGGTGTCTTTGCAAAAACAATCCATCCCAATAAGCTAAAAATTACTGTATCAAAAAATCCTGAAATCAACACCGATACATTTCCTCGAAGCCACAAAAAATTTCTCCCATGAAGCTTCTTTAAAGCAGAAAAGATATTAATGTCAATATGCTGCGAGACAACAAATGCTATTAGACTTGCAAGCAACAAACGTAATGAAGGCGTAAACAAAACTTCTAAACCCTGATGAACATGGCTTTTTGAGGAGCCTAATTCTGGATGCGCTATAACAACAAGCATGCTAAACATGACAAAAATTTGAACCACAAAGCTTAAGTATATTGTTTTCTTAGCCAGACTAGGTCCGTAATGTTCAGTGATCAAATCACTTGTCGTAAAAAGAGTCGAGAAAACAACTGTGCCAAGCGCAACAGGTTCTTCTATCCAAGAAAACACACCTAGTTTTAACACCTGAATATTTGCGATGATTACAGCCGCAATGCTATAGCACACAAGCCCTATAGCACCAAAGAAACGAAATAAAAACAAAATGAAGCAAATGCATGTAAAAAATCCAACACACAAAAGTATTTCTGGCGATAAACGACCAAGAATTTGAACTGAATGCACAAAAAACTGGTCCATTATTTCCTTAAATTTTTCTCAATATCTTCGTCTTCAAACCATCGATTTGTTTCTATAAGCTCTTTTGTTTGAAAAGCCCCACGGTCTTTTGCAGAATCATAAACACGCTTACTGGCTGCTGTGTAGTGATAGCCTCTATAATCGATGTTAGCTTTAGCGCAATAATCATGTAGTAGTTGAACTTGTTCAAGACGGTCATCAAAAAAAATAATCTTATTTGGCTTAGTGTATTTATTGATAAATCCATTTAGCACTTTGTCCTTAGGATGAGATCCAGTAAAAAGGACACCCTGATGAAGCGTTGCAGCATTTTCCTTATCAATAATTTTTTCTATAGAATTTTGCGCAAACGGACTAAATATTATGCCATGTTCTCTTAATTCTTTGACCCGCCATTCTTCCATTGAAGAAATTCCACCAAATGCTCCACTTTGCATTGCTGTTAGGGCAATAACTTTCACTCCTCTTGATTTGAGCAGATTAATAATTTCTACCCAGTCTTCCTCTACAAGCTTTATTTTTCTTCTTAATCTCCAATTTGATAAAATTTGCGGAAGTTTTTCATGTTTTTTTTTCTTTAAATCATCAATAAATTTAGAAAAGGGTGAGCAAGGATGGAACATCATTGCTTCTGGCATAATGATTGTGTCGTCTATATCCAGAATTAAACAATCACCTTCCTTTAATTGGTGAATTTTCAAGAGAGCATCTTTTACCGTATTACATTCCATACAACCGCTTAAAAGAGAACCATTAAAAATAATAAAGGCGTGATAACACGCCCTATATTTTTTAATAACTTCACTAAGATTCTTTATTTTGCTAAAGACTTTTTAGCAATGACTTTTTTCAAAGGTAAAATTTCTGCCATTAGCTTTCTGTTAGGTGTTGATGTCAAATACGCATCTAAACCACCGTGAAACTCAACAGTACGAATGGCTCTGGTGGAAAGTCTTAGGCTTACAGTCCTTCCAAGAACTTCACTTAAAAAGGAAACATTTTGCAAGTTAGGTAAAAAGCGACGATTTGATTTGTTGTTAGCATGGCTAACCTTATGACCAAACAAAACACCTTTTCCAGTTAATGCACAACGACGAGCCATATTATCCCCTAAAATCTATTTTTCATATTTATAACACAATTTACCATGGTAAGGTCAAGAGAAATCTTGAAGCTCAGAAAAGTTAAATGATTATTTTTAGAAACCCACACCCTTAGTAGTGGAGTATTCAAAATGAACAATTTCCTCAGGATACAAATGCGACCGAATAGCGTGGGCTGCATGAGCAGCTTCAGCAAAACCGGTTAATATTAATTTAAGCTTGTGCGGGTACGTTGCAATATCACCAATAGCATAAATTCCTTTGCGGCTTGTAGCGCATGTACTCTGCTCAACAGCAATATAACTTTTTTCTAAAGTAAGATCCCAATCAACAATTGGGCCTAAATTCATTGAAAGTCCAAAGAACGGCAAAAGGTAATCTGCTTCAAGAAGTCTCTTTTCGCCATTGAGATTTTCTACTTCTACATGATTTAGAACACCATTTACACCTTGCAGTCCTGACAATTGATAGGGAGTTACCAATTCAATTTCACCATTCGCAGCGGCTAAATTTAGTTTTCTTTCGCTATCAGGAGCTGCCCGAAATTTAGCACGCCGATGCACAATTTTGACTGATTTTGCAATATCTTTAAGAACTATGGCCCAATCAACAGCAGAATCTCCACCACCTGCAATAACAATATTCTTCCCCTTATAAACATCTTTGCTACTGATTGAATAGTGAACGCTTTTCTTTTCATAATCTTCTAAATGAGCAAGCGGGGGACGATTTGGTCCGAATGCACCGACTCCAGCAGCAATCATGATACTCTTTGCTTCAATTTCTGTACCGTTAGATGTAAGAATTTTCCATTTTGAACCAGTATTATCCACAGGGTGGATTTCAGTGACTTGCTGATTAAGGTGATAAGTTGGTGAAAATGGTTCAGCCTGTTTTTCGAGCTGAGCTACTAACTCAGAAGCTAAAATTGACGGATAGCCCGCAATATCATATATAGGCTTTTCAGGGTAAAGGGCTGTACATTGACCGCCTACTTTTTCAAATGAATCAATTATATGGCATTTAAGCTTGTGCATGCCACATTCAAATACAGCGAATAGACCTACGGGACCTGCACCGATGATAGCGACGTCGGTGGTATGCATGTTTATTGACTAGCCTTGACGAGCTTTGTAGCGAGGTTTCTTTTTGTTAATGACGTACATACGTCCTTTACGACGGA
>CAIQTY010000050.1 GCA_903874955.1 uncultured Alphaproteobacteria bacterium
TACCAAAACAAATAGCTCAACAAAAAACCAAACCACTAAGCCTGATGCCGAAGCTAAAAAAACCGGTGACACTGCAAAAGCATCAAATACCAAAACAAATAGCTCAACAAAAAACCAAACCACTAAGCCTGATGCCGAAGCTAAAAAAACCGGTGACACTGCAAAAGCATCAAATACCAAAACAAATAGCTCAACAAAAAACCAAACCACTAAGCCTGATGCTCAAGCTAAAAAAACCGGTGACACAGCAAATCCTCAAAATGACAACACTAAGCAAACCGCCTCATCTCCTCAAAAGAAAAAGAAAAGTAAAAAAATTTTTTAGGAGGGACAACTAACCTTTTGAAAATTTCCTAGAGAATACCTCGACGTTCTTGGTCTCTCTCCATAGATTCAAACAAAGCTGAAAAGTTGCCTTCGCCAAAACCCTGGTGGCCTTCTCGTTGAATAATTTCAAAAAATATTGGCCCAATCTCTGTTTCCGTAAAAATTTGATACAGCATTTCCTTACGGTCACCATCGATTTCACCGTCAATTAGAATTTTATGCTTAGCAATAGCATCAAAATCAACACTCAAGTTTGGAAAACGTTCACGCACAACCTCGTAATACGTTTCAGTAATGTCCAAGAAATTAATCCCAGCTTTTCGAATACACTCAACAGTCGAGACGATATTTTTCGTTGTAAGCGCTATATGCTGAATTCCCTCACCGTTGTATTCCCTGAGATATTCTGCAATTTGGGAAGAATCCTCTGTGGGTTCATTAATCGGAATACGAATTTTTCCGCATGGACTTGTCATTGCTTTACTCAATAACCCAGTTTTTTTTCCGGTAATATGAAAATACCTAATCTCACGAAAATTAAAAATTTTTTCATAGAAATCAGACCATTTAGACATCTGGCCTTTGTAAACATTGTTTGTTAGATGATCAATAATTTCTAAGCCACACCCCTTTGGATGCTGGTCAATACCGGGCATGAATTCAAAATCGTAGTCATATATAGTTTTTGAGTCATAGCGATCAACAAAAAAAACTAAACTATCACCCACCCCATAAATTGCGGGTATTTCCATTTCACCTTTATTAGTTTGAGTCTTATATGGTCTTGCACCCAGAGAAATTGCTCTATTTAATGCAAGCTCTGAATCTTTCACACGAATTCCTAAAGCACATGCAGAAGGGCCATGGACTGCAGCAAAATCAGAGGCAAAAGAATTAGGTTGTTTGTTGACAATAAAATTAATTTCACCTTGACGGTATAAAAACACATTTTTTGATCGGTGCTTTCCAATCAAAGAAAATCCCATTGATGTAAGAGTTTTTTCTATTGTTTCGTCGCCTTCAGGGCAAGCAAATTCTACAAATTCAAAACCATCAGTTTGCATTGGATTTTGGAGATGTAAATCGACATTATCAACAATTGAAGATTCCTGAGCAGCTAAAGACATAAAACTCCTGGTATGTTTTTATTTAAGTACTATAAACATAAGCGAGAAAGCAGCTGATGCCAAGTAGTCATTGGCTCAACGAACATTGATAAATATGAAAAACATGAGCAATATCAAAAGACTAAAATGATCAAAAATCTGTTGATTAGGCGATTAATTTTTTGTTCAAATCCCGATGATGCCCATGACAAATAGCTACTGCTAAAGCATCTGCTGCATCCGCTGAAACACCCCTAGGCATGCTAGGCAAAAGCATTGAAACCATCAAAGCTACCTGATGTTTTTCAGCATGACCCGAGCCAACCACTGATTTTTTTACTTTATTCGCAGAATATTCAAATACTTCTATCCCAAAAGCCGCGGGGGTAAACAAAACGACCCCACGAGCCATACCAAGCTTTAATGCAGATGCAGGGTTTTTATTTACAAAAGTTTCTTCAACAGATGCTTCCATTGGATTATATTGCTGCAAAATTTTCATTAATTCTTGATGAAGCGTGTTCAAACGTTCAGCCAAAGAAAATGCTGAATTTGTATTAATTACCCCGTGAGCAACGTAGCTCAAGGAATTTCCTATTGTCTGAATGATACCCCAACCACAACAACGCAGACCCGGATCAATTCCTAATATTCTTACCACACACAACCGCAAAATTTGCAAACTTGAAAACAATGCCAGCATATCATATAATCATGTCCATCAGCACAAAATTAAAGTTATATGACCTTACAAAGAACGCTCTCAATTTTAAAGCCAGATGCAACACGACGTAATATTACTGGTAAAATCAATGCTAAGATTGAAGAAGCAGGTTTAAATATAATTGCGCAAAAACGTTTGCAATTAAGTTTACCCCAGGCACAAGCATTTTATGCAGTCCACGCAGAACGCTCATTCTTTGGTGAGCTCTGCCAATTTATGATTAGCGGACCTGTTGTTGTCCAAGTTTTGGAAGGCACTGATGCCGTAACAAAATATAGAGATATTATGGGAGCAACAAATCCAGCAAATGCAAAAGAAGGATCAATTCGCAGAGAATTTGCAGAATCAATTGAAGCAAATTCTGTACATGGTTCAGATTCAGCTGAAAATGCTGCAGTTGAAATATCTTTTTTCTTTAGTCAATTAGAAATTGTTGCTTAATTTTCCTAATGCACTGACCGGCGTTCGCTTTTTTGGCACGCCGGCACTTGTACAGTTATACCTTTCACACCGTTATTTTTTAGCGTTTTGGCTTATGTTAATTCTTGGTCTTACCGACTGGTTAGACGGATTTTTTGCTCGCAAATTGAACCAAGAATCACTATTTGGTAAAGTATTCGATCCCATTGCAGATAAGGTTCTCATGATTGGAATGTTTGTAACCTTGGGTTATTTAAAAGCATTGCCTGCACCTTTTGTGATTTTGTGTTTGGCACGAGATGTTTTAATTATCCTTGGAGCGTTAACAATGATTCGTACTCCCTTTGCATCTCATCTCTCACCTACAAAAGCTAGCAAGATCAATACTTTTTTGCAGATTTTATGCATTTTGACAGTTACATACCGACTACATACACTCAATATCAGCTCCCTATTATTGTTCATTGAGAGCGTACTAATTGTGTTGACCAGCCTATTTACGATTGGATCTGGTATACAATATGCAAAAACCTTTTGGAGTTTTTTAAAAAATGGGCGAGAATTTACCTAGCCGCTTTTTAAAATTCCTTTAATGTTCTTCGCTAGACCACGCACCTCAACCCGCCTTGAAGTTTGGCCAACATTTGTTGATGCCTTATCCACCGTGTTAATGGTTATCGTTTTTGTTTTGATGACCTTTGTAGTCGCGCAAGTTTTCATGGTTGAAACAATCAACGATCGCGATAGCGAACTTGCTAAATTACACAATCAACTTAAACTTGCGGAATTCAACCTAAATAATGCAAAAATTCAGCACAAGAATGCCACAACAAAAGTAACGTCTCTTGAAGAAATGATTAAAAGTCTAAACCTGCAACTTGCAAAACTAACTCAAGACATCAGCTTTGAAAAAAATAAGCACGAAGATCAACGCACTTTAAACGAACGTTTAAAAACAGATCTAGAAAAACTTGAAGAACGCCTGCGCCAACTTCAATCTATTTTGCAGCAAGCTCAAACAGACACAATTGCTAAAGATGAAGAAGTAAAAAAAATGCAGCTTAGTTTACAAGCCTTAGAAAAAGAACAAGAAAAACATAAAGATTCTATTCGTGTTGGGCAGTTTCGATCACAATTTTTTGAACAGTTAAAAAATATTCTAGATACACGAAGTGATGTGAGAGTTGTCGATGATAGATTCGTTTTTCAATCGGAAGTTCTTTTTGCGGTTGGATCTGCCGAACTTGGCAATGAAGGTAAAAAACAATTGGACGAGCTCATCAAAGCCCTAAAAGAAATTGGAAAAAAGATACCGCCTGAAATCAACTGGATACTCCGGGTCGATGGTCATACAGACAAACGCCCAATCAAAAGCCCTCAGTTTCCTTCAAACTGGGAACTTTCAGCTGCGCGTGCTATTGCGGTAGTACAATACATGATTCAAAAGGGAATAGATGGCAACCACTTAGTTGCTGCTGGATTTGGGGAATTTCAGCCCTTGAGCGTGGAAGGAGAAGGCATTGATCGCAACCGAAGAATTGAATTCAAACTCGATCAACGCTAAAAAGTCAAAATCTTAATCAATAAGTAAAAGGGCCATAAGGCCCTTTTTCACTCAATGCTATTTCAAGAAATTCTATTTTGACTTATCTGCGTTTTCAGTACCAGCATTTCCATCAGCAGACTTTGCGTCAGTAGCAGTTTTTTCTGCAGGCTTATCTCCAGAAGTCTTAACCGAAGAAGACTTATCTGTAACAGGCTCAACAAGTTTTCCATCTTTTACTTCAGGTTCAGGAGTTTTTAACTGTGAAGACGTTGAATCAGTCTCTGTTTTAACTTCCTCCTTCTTTTCTGCATTTTCAGCGGGCTTTGCTTCAGGCGCCGTAGCCGTAGCTGGGGCAGACACACCTGCGTTAGACTTATTTTCTTCAGACTTTGAGGTTTCTTTTGCAGGATCAGGTGATGTTTGCGTGCTTGCATCTACTGGTTTATCAGTTGCAAGTAGTTTATCAACTTCTTCTTTTTTTGAAGATACGTTAAAGATTATGTAGTCTGCATGCTTAGTAATAGCAGCAAAGTATTTCTTTTCTCCTACCGTAAACTCATAAGGCAAAGGACCAGAATTGTTTGCTAATTTTTCTTCTGCTCCTTTCACTACGCTCACTAAAGAATCTTCAACAGTTTTATTCGCATCTTTAAGTTTATCGTTTTCAAAATGCGCAACCCTAATATACTTTTCACCCTCTTTTTTCAGAACGACAATATAGGATTTATCATTTACTTTGGTTTTTCCGCTTTGCTCTGCTTCATTGATAGACTTTATAGCTACCTCGGGATCGTTTGAAAAAGCTTCTTTTATCAAGGCTTCACGGTCAGCAAGCGTTGAAACATCCGCATCAGCAAAAATACTTAAGGATGATGCTAGCATTAAACTTACAAATAATTTTGATTTCACAAAAACTCCACATTACAATTTGTGATTATTCTACAGTATGAAAGAGCATTACGACAACCCACAAAATTTCAAATGAAAGTATAAAAGTAAAATTAAAAAACAAGATCAGTTCTTTATGCTACAGTTTTCAAAATTAAATTATCTAAATAAAAAATTTCACACGTTATGGTCGTGTTTTAAATTCAGATTATGACATCTAAATCTGCTCATCTTCTAGCAAATTTATCCATGACTTTATTTTTGGGAACGGCTATAAGTGTACCAGTAAATTTTAATAATCTATAAACAAATGAATCGTTTATTCGTAATAGTATTTTCAATTTTCTTAAGTTTAAATGCTGAAAAAACCCATGGAATAGCCCGTTTTGGGAAGCCTCTTTATCCGAAGGATTTCCCTCATTTTTCCTATGTAAATATAAATGCACCCAAAGGTGGAACTCTTCGCCTTAGCACCATAGGAACCTTTGATACTGCAAATCCGCATGCAATAAAAGGCACTAAAGTTTTTGGCATACTTGATATGTGCTTTGATCCATTAATGTATAGAAATACAGAAGAGCCTTTTACATTGTATGGGTTAATTGCTGAATACGTTGAAATATCGGATGACAATAGCCAGGTCACTTTTTATATAAACCCCAATGCCAAGTTTCACGATGGAAAACCAATTACCGCGGAAGACGTAAAGTTTACCTATGAATATCTGCTTGAACAAGGACCTCCGGTTTATCGTCACTACTACGGTAAAATTGAGAAAATAGAAATTCTTGGTCCATTAACGGTGCGTATCACCCTTAAAAAAGAGGAAGATGGCACCTACAACCCCGAGCTTCCATTCAATGTTTCTTTGATGCGCCCATTGCCGAAACATGTTCTGGAAGGCAAGGAATTAGCATCGTTCAACTTTGACATATTCCCTGGTTCCGCAGCTTATAAAATTGAAAAAATTGATCAAGGTCGCAGCGCAACCTATGTAAAAGTTGCTGATTACTGGGCAAAAGATTTGAATATTACAAAAGGTATGAATAACTTCGATAGGGTCCGCATCGATTACTATTCTACAACTCAAGCCCAATTCCAAGGGTTCACTGCCGGTGAGTTTGATATTTTCTTTGAAACAAACCCAAGCAATTGGGAAACTGGTTATAATTTCCCGGCTGCAGAAGATGGTAGAGTTAAGAGAATTGCAATGAAACATGAACGTTCAGTTGCAGTACGCACTATCTTGTATAATATGAAACGCCCCATTTTTGATGATTGGAGAGTACGTAAAGCAATTGCGCTTATGTTTGACTTTGATACATTGAATAAAATTGTATTCTCAGGTTCAATGCAACCGCTAGATAGCCTATTTGCCAATACCTATCTTGCACACAAAGGAGCAGCAACTGAAGCAGAAACAAAAGCACTTGAACCTTTCAAAGGTAAAGTTCCAAGCGAACTTTACGATTCAATGGTCAAAACTGGATTTACTCCAGCACGCACAAGTGGCGATGGTGATCAACGCAAAAATATTGAAGAAGCCGGAAAACTTCTTGATGAAGCAGGCTGGAAAATTGTTAATGGTATTCGTACCAATACCAAGGGTGAGCCTTTAAAACTTGAACTGATGTACAAAGATACAAAGCTTGAGAA
Organism: uncultured Alphaproteobacteria bacterium; assembly: GCA_903874955.1. Classification (GTDB taxonomy): domain Bacteria; phylum Pseudomonadota; class Alphaproteobacteria; order Paracaedibacterales; family CAITNM01; genus CAITNM01. Next base: position 6,668 of record CAIQTY010000050.1, read on the forward strand.
AATTATTCTTAACTTCAAAGAAAGTTTAAGAAGGCTTGGTATTGAATTAGATGTTCGGATTATAGATAACGCTCAATATGAAACTAAAGTTGAGGATCGTGATTTTGATATGATCATTCATACTTGGGCAAATGGTATGTCACCAGGAGCAGAACAGGTCTTTTACTTTTCACAAAAAATGGCTGATGTTCGTGGCAGCAGTAACTACATGGGACTTAAAGATCCTATTGCGGAGCAGTTAGCCCAAAGCGTTGCTGATGCAAAAACCCCTGAAGAATTGACTACTCGTGTGCATACGCTAGATCGTTATATTATGAACATGTACTACCAAGTTCCCATGTTCTACGACAACAATACGCTCTATGCATATTGGGTCAACAACCTGGCATTCCCAGCAATCAACCCTAAAGTTGCGACGAATGTTCTAGCTTATGGATGGAAACCAGAAGCAACAAAGGATTCAAAAACTAACTCAATCGGATTTATGGAAAAAATTAAAAATTTCTTTAGATCAATATTTTAACTTGATGCGCCTTTGCCTTTACCAACCAGAAATTCCGCAAAATGTCGGAACCTTGATAAGGCTGGGCGCATGCCTTGGGATACCCCTTGATATCATAGAACCAACCGGATTTGTCTGGGCAGATAAGCACCTTAAAAGGGCTGGTATGGATTATGTTGATTTAGCCAATGTGCAGCGTTTTGAAAATTTTGAAAAATATAGATTATTGCAGACCCAGCGGATTGTGTTACTTGATACGAAAGCCGACACTATCTTCTGGGATTTTACATTCCAACCAAATGATATTCTTATGATTGGTAAAGAAAGCTCAGGTGTACCTGAAGAAGTCTACAACTTAATTCCGCAGCGAGTGCGTATCCCAATGCTGCCTGAAAGACGCTCCTTGAACATGGCAATAGCTGGTGCTATGGTTCTCTCAGAAAGCCTACGCCAGGTTCACCATGACCGTTCCTCCTTATGCTGATAAAATTCATAATTGGTATTTAGAACTACAAACTAGAATTTGCCAATCATTAGAAGCTATTGAACAGGAATCGCTTAAGATAGATCTTTACAAGTCATGGCAGGCTCAACATTTTGAACCCAAAAAATGGAAATTCAATCAATCAGGTGGCGGACAAATGGCCATTTTGCAAAATGGAAGAGTGTTTGAAAAAGCTGGGGTAAATGTTTCCTGTGTTTGGGGAGAGTTCGCCAAGGAGTTCGCCGAACAAATTCCAGGAGCTGCTGTAGATCCGCGTTTTTGGGCTTGCGGAATATCCTTAGTGATTCATCCGCGCAATCCGTTTGTACCAATTGTTCACATGAACACCCGCCATATTGTCACAACAAAATCATGGTTTGGAGGAGGGGCTGACCTGACACCGAGTATACCTTTTGACGAAGATACCCTGTTATTTCATCAAGCTTTCAAACAATGTTGCGATTCTCATGATCCACTATATTTTGAAAAATTTAAAGCTTGGTGTGATAAATACTTTTATCTTCCCCATCGTAATGAAGCACGTGGTGTTGGTGGTATTTTTTATGATTATCTTAATACTGAAAATTTCAGCACCGACGATAACTTCAACAAAGATGTTGGCAAGACTTTCCTTAAGACTTATCCAGCTATTGTTCGAAAACGCATGGAAATGCCATGGGGAGCATTTGAAGAAGATATTCTTTTAAAAAAACGTGGAAGGTATGTCGAGTTCAATTTAATTTATGATCGCGGAACCCAATTCGGGCTTAAAACTGGTGGTAACCCAGACGCAATTTTGATGTCGTTACCCCCCGTGGCAAAGTGGGCTGCTTGAGAAAACACTTCCTGGATTTTTTATTACAATAGGACCTAATAAAAACCAAGAGCTTAAGTAAGCTTCATCAATGGTTAGGAGACACAGCATATACTTGAACTTCTTCTGAATGAGCTTTTCAACAACTTTTATAGCTGGTGCAATATTGTAATCGCTTTGCATTCTTTTTATTTCATCGAATAAATCTCTAACCGCCACTTGCGTTTGAGCTTCAGCACTTTGAGTTAAAATAAAAAAAAATTTAAACAAAAAAGATCTTTTACTAATTTATTATTTCGCCTTTAAAGTCATTAATCTACATATTTTCAATAGATTAGATCTGTTGAAAAAGCAGTAAGCGCAAAATTATTATAATTGTTTTGTGTTATATTGATATTTCCTTATCCCAAAACCTGATTCATACAGATCCATTCTTGACATCGGCGATTCAAGCAATAATGTTAAATTTAATCACGTAACGCTTGTATTTGTTACGATAGCGTTCAGACATTATTTTATTTTTAACTCCGTTTGGGATTAGGTTAAGAAAGTTAACATTTCGCCCGCACAAAAAGTAAGAGCCAACTAAACCAGTTATCTAAGACGGCCCCTTATTTTGTTTTAATTATTTTGCAGCATGCATCGCCTCAGGCAATAAACACCTAAATAATATGGGATCATTAAAAATTTTAAAAACACAATCAGCTAGGAAGTTGTCCACCATTGTAGATGTAATCAATAATTTGTTTAGCTTCTGCAGAATTAATATTTTTTTTATCAAAAATTTCTTTGAACTTTTTAATTTCACCATACGGACCATCTTTAAGATTTTTAATTAAATTAATGAAACAATCTGTTATTTTTTCCTCATTCTTGATTTGAAACTGGTAGGGGGTAAGATCTTTCACAAGATTCACATAAGCATTGTAAAATGCATCACGTGCTAATACTTTGCGTCTCATTACCTTCAGGATTAACTGATAATTTTGAGGATCGTGTTCTTTTACATAAAATATATTGCTAGGTGAAACGTCAAAAGCACTCCAAATATACTGAATTGTAGTGCCTTCACTTGAAAGGTATGGATAATTTCCCCACATATCTTTATTTTCTTGATAAGGAATTTCGCTGGTGCCATCAAGGTCAATCCAATAAAATTGTCTTTTACGTTGGCTATACATAAAGTTCTGACCACCTAGGTCGCCATGTTTGAGAAATGTTTTATTTTTGAGGAAAAATGCCCGTGTTAAATGGCCCATTTGCTCACCAATAGTTTTACCCATTTCAATGGCCTGATCGTCTGATAGAGTTTGCATTTCTTCTTGAATCTGGCATAGCTGTTTTCCGTATGCCCTTTGTATTAAAGTCAGCTCAGCTTCGTTCCCACCAGATCGGTCATTTTTTTCTTGTATTTTTTGAGTATCGTAATAAGAGGTAAGTTCCGGCAGCTTGACCGCACTGTTATTTTTACTGTATTCACTTATTATTTTTTTCCATTTCTCAATATTTTCAGATAGTTTTTCATCAGCAACATCATAACCTTCTCTAATGATATAACTCATTTTGTTACCACTGGGGGTACGTGTTTTTAAACGATAAATTGCAGTTGCTCGTGAACCTGACAACGAACTCACGTTACCTAAGGTATTATCGTAAAGAATTTTTGCTTTTTCTTTTTGGATCTCCCCTCCATATTTTGCCTCAAACTTTTTGATCCTATCGTGTAATTTTCCGGTAAATATAGGGTGATGTGGATTATTTGACCTAAATAAGAGTTCTTTGAGAGCTTTTACGTGGTCTTCAATTTGAGCAGGGGTTGCGGGGGTTTCATTTAGATATGATCTAGCATATGTAAAAGGTTCAAAAGCATAATTTTTAGAGTCTTTACTAATATATTTGCCTATAGATTCTACAATGCCTCTATAAAAATTATATTGTGGTTGAGGAAGAGAGATACTCGGATCAATTCCTTTCTCAAAGCCATACCCCAGGCAAATTGCTAGGGCAATTTTGGTTAAGTAGTTGGATTCCTCTTTAATTTTTTGTTGTATTTCTGAAGGAGGGGTAGCCTTTCCATCAAGCCAATCATTGATTATTGCTAAACAGGCAACCGCTTCAATTCTGCAATTAGGATCATCATGTATTTTTTGTTGTATTTGAACATCTACTTTTTCCCTGAAAAATTTAACGGCCCAACCGTTTGCTGGAGCTTCTGCATTAAGAAAAAAATTACTTGTAGTAATTGTCAGCATAAGAAATACATAGACTATCCTGAACATATTTTTAAACCCCATTATAAAGAAATATAATAATAAGTAGTTAAAATACTATAAATTTATACATTTTGAAAATAATGAAATATTTTACTTCTGCACTAGTACTTATTGCTCTCCTCGGAATATCACAAAAATCAGAGGTCAAAGCCATTAGAGTAACAAGCAAATTCACTGACGACCTCATGAAATCCCTTGCTGAAGACCTCCAAAAGGATTCAGAGAAACAAGAATAAACCGTAGTCCAAACTTAATAAAAGGTTGAGAAGAAAGTTGCTGCTAAGGTTGAAAAGAAACCCGAATAGAAAACTGCTCAAAAATCAGACAAGAAAGTTGAAGCCAAACCAGCAGCCAAAAAAGCTGATCAAAAGGAAGAAGAAGATATTCCAATGGATCAAGCAGCCATAAAAGCATACTCGTCCGTTATTGCTGATGCCGCTGAAGATTCAGAGCCAGCTACACCAGTCGTCTACAATCAAGTTATTCCAGACGAGGAGAGACACACACCTCATGAAGTGTATAGTGCCGATCCTATGGGAGCCATGATCCAAAACGAAATCTCGTCAATCAAAGACGCTTCTATCAAGGCTGCTAAGGACAAAGATGAATGAATGGCTTTTAAAATATCAAGGGTCATTCTATATAATACATGCTAAAAAATAAATTAAAAGCAATGAGAAATAAAGGGCACAGAAAATAAACTTTTTATTTAATAACAAAAACATGGAAATGAAATGAAAAAAAGATTTATTTTTAGCAATAACGATATTATATTTAAGAAACTATAAATAAATAATTCTTTAAGTTAATCATAATTTAATTCTTCATAGATACATTTTAATACAAACTAATTCATTAATTCTCTTGATTATTTTTAATTGAGTATTCCATGGCCATTATTCCCCAATTGCTACCTATTTTTCCTCTGGAATACTTTTATTTATAATATTAATTTTTTTATATGGCGAAATTATTAATATTTTTTTACTATTTTCATTACATTTATTATACAATCTAACGGTATTTTATTATTATTTATTTTTCATTCTCTTGGGGTTTTGGGGTTTTGGGGAGATCGGAAGAGCACACGTCTGAACTCCAGTCACTAATGCGCATCTCGTATGCCGTCTTCTGCTTGAAA
>CAIQTY010000051.1 GCA_903874955.1 uncultured Alphaproteobacteria bacterium
ATATTTATATAATTATTTTTTATTATTTTGCAAGAATTTTTGAGACATTTAACCAAAAAATGATTTATGCGAAGGTGTGAAGCAGAAAACGTTATAAAAGAATGAATAATCATAAATTGCGAGAGATGTGGTTCCGCATCTGGTGACATTAGACATCGATTAGCTCGCTTCAAACGGCGCTCGAAAGCTTCTGGTCGAAGTCTCGATATGGTTTATAGATCTCTTTCGCTATTTCATTATTTCCAAGATGATCAGCAAAATATTGAATAATTTATCCAATCTTTGTTATCATTTTTTTGGTTAAATTACAGTAACTATCAAAGTATGTGCTGCATTGGCTTTTGGAGGATTGTCTTTAAAAAATCTGCGATTGCGTTAGGATTTTGTTTATACAACTTTTGCAATTTTGGTGAAAATTGATCGATTTTTGTTGAAATGTATCTCATTTGATTTTCGAGACAAACACTAAATTCTTTAGTTTGAGCATTGTAAAAATCCTGTAATAATTTAATCAGTTTTTGTATGTTTTTTTTTCTTTTAGCTTGTGCTCTCCATTCTTTAAGTATTGTGCTTTTGGCTTCTTTACTTTTTTCATTTCTAATTTTTTTGATCAATCTGGCTGCATTATCAATAGCCTCTATTTGCACTTTTACGTCAGAAGAATTTTTGTCTTTCGGATAAGAAAGCCAGACTCGTGCATTGTTTTTACTTCCTATAGATGCATCAATGTTTATAATTTCGTCTTCTAACTCAGTAATTTTTTCTTGAATCCATTGTGAGTGATGTAAAGTGGCGTCTCCTTTATTTATGCCGAGTGATACTTTTATATCTTTAGAAAATTTTAGATCAACTGGAAATATAGCCAAATACTCTTTTCGGCAAACCGCAGAGAATATTGTAATTTGTTCTTGATCAGCTTCTGTTATCAATCCTTTTGGAGGAGAACTATAAACTGCTAAAGAGCTTTGTACCATAATAATTAACAGTATAATAAGCCGCATAAATTTCTCAATATTGAAATAAAATAAAGAATTACTCATAAAATATATTTTTTATAGTTACCATTGAAATTTTGCCCACGGATTATCCTTTTTGGCAAGATTGATTCATTCAAGATAAATTTTTTGTTTGTAAAAATTGTAATGCCTTTTTGAATTTTAAGATTTTTTAGGTTAGGAGTTTCTTGAAGTGTGCTATTAACCATTTTTAAATGTCTTTCGGGTTAGATTAAATTAATGTATAAAATTTAATTAAAATAATTTTTTAAATCAGCAAATTCATGTCAAATAAATTATTTTTCATAAGCATTCCGATTCTATTATTATCAGGGTGCGTTGTTCCGCCAGACTTGGGGCCTGAATCTAAACCTCGAGAAGATTTAATTGCTTATAAAAATGGCAAGAATGAATTTCTCTATCCTAAGCAAGACTGGTGGAAACTTTATAATGATTCGCAACTGAACAAGCTTATTGAAGAAGGACTTTCTCAATCGCCCACAATTGTTCAGGCAGTTGCACGAGTTGAAAAAGCCAATGCTCAAGCGCTGATAGTAGGTGCTCCTGTATTTCCAAAGGTGACTGCAGATGGAAATATAAGCAGATACAAGCAAAGCTATAACATGGGCGTTCCTTCTGCATTTGTCCCAGAGGGATTCCGTAGATATGCTAATGCTACTTTTAATTTTAACTACGAGCTAGATTTTTGGGGGAAAAACAGCGATACATTATCAGCGGCGATTTCTGATACAAAAAGTGCTGCGTTAATGCTGGATCAGGCTAAAATTATCCTAAGTACATCTATTGCAGCAGCCTATGCGAATCTGGCGCAATACAGTGCAGAGCTTGAAGTGCTGCAGGAAACGGTTGATGTACGTGCTAAAACCCTTGAGCTATTTGAAAAACGCTTTAAGAATGGCCTTGAAAACGAAAACAGCATCGAACAGGCAAAATCAAATCATGCAACAGCCGAGGCTGATTTAGCAGCCATGGAAGAAACCATTGATTTGACCCGCAATAGCCTCGCTGCCCTAGTAGGGGCTTCACCTGAACGAGCTCTAAAAATTGAGAGACCAAAACTCGAAAAGATGACACCAATTGGTATTCCTCAAGTTATTCCTGCCGATTTGATTAGTCGCAGACCCGATGTTATAGCGGCTCAACTTGCTTTAGAAGCCACAGCGAGCCGTATTAATGTTGCAAAAGCCGGGTACTATCCTAATATCAACCTGACTGCTTATGTGGGGCGCCAATCTTTAAGTTGGGATTATTTTAGTAAAAGCGGTTCATTAATCGGATCTTACGGACCAGCAATCCATTTGCCAATTTTCATGGGTGGGCTGTTAGAAGGCCAATATCGCGGGGCTCGTGCAGACTATGAAACTAGTCTTGCTAGTTACGAATCCTCAATTATTCAAGCTTTAAAAGAAGTTGCTGACGCAATTACTAGTCATAATGCTCTTGATATACGGGTTCGAAAAACAACTAAGGCTCTGCGTGCTGCGGAGCGCGCATATGCCGTTTCCAAAAAGCGTTACAGCGGAGGACTTTCAACCTATCTTGAGGTTTTGAAAGCTGAAGATAGTTTAATAACCTGTCGCCGTGCGATGGCTCAAATACAAGCAAGAGCCTTTACACTTGATGTCGCCCTTGCTAAAGCTCTTGGTGGAGGCTTTAAACTAAATCTAAAGCCTAAGGAATAAATAAATGAACACTCCTTCAAAATCACACAACAATCAAGAAAAACGCAAAAAATTATTTGTGATTTTTGGATTGTGTGTTGCTTTTATAGCGGTAGCGTCTTTCTTATATTATTTTTTTATTGGCTCAAAACATGTCACAACGGATAATGCGTACGTTGGAGCGGAAATTGCCCAAGTGTGCGCTCCCACCGGTGGCATTGTAAAAACAGTTCACTTTAAAGACACCGATACAGTTAAAAAAGGTGATGTTTTGGTGAGTATTGACGATACGGACGCTAAACTGGTTTTAGCACGCGCGAAAGCTGACTTAGACAAGGCTCAGGCTGATTTTGATAAAACAAAAACAGAATGTGATAGGCGATCTACTCTTTCAAAGTCTGGTTCGGTTTCTGCTGAAGAAGTAACTAACTCAAAAAATGCTTTTAAGTCAGCACAAGCAGTTTTAGAATCGGCGAGTGCTTCATTTGATCAAGCTAAGGTTGATCTTGAACGCACTACAATTCGCTCGCCTGTAGATGGAGTGGTTGCTAAGCGCCAAGTTCAATTAGGCCAACGCATCCCGGTAGGGGCAAATTTAATGTCTGTGGTTCCGATATTAAGCTTGCACGTAGATGCCAACTTTAAAGAAGTGCAGTTGCAAAAAGTTCAGATAGGACAACCCGTAGAATTGACGGCTGATTTTTATGGTAGTTCAGTTGTTTACCACGGAAAAGTTGCAGGTATTGCAGGTGGAACCGGTTCGGCATTTGCGATTATTCCAGCGCAAAATGCAACAGGTAACTGGATTAAAGTTGTCCAGCGGTTGCCGGTTAGAATCGAACTTGATCCAAAAGAACTCAAAGAGCATCCTCTGCAAGTTGGCTTGTCTATGCAGGTTGATATAGATATTTCTGGATCTGAAAAGTGAGCACGAACGGCGGATCATCATCAGCCGTTGATCAAATTGAGCCTCTTACTGGGGCAAAACTCATTATATCGGCTCTTCTGTTAGCATTTTCTAACTTTATGGTTGTGCTTGATATGACCATTGCTAACGTTTCGGTTTCTAATATTGCTGGTGGACTTGCTGTATCAGTTAATGAAGGGACCTATGTCATAACATCATATGCGGTAGCAGAAGCAATCTGTGTTCCTCTTACCGGCTGGCTTGCCAGTCGATTTGGAACAGTCCGTGTTTTTACTTTTTGTATGCTGATGTTCGGAGTGTGTTCTGCTCTTTGCGGTTTAGCTGATAGTCTTGGCATGTTAGTTGCAGGAAGGGTTCTTCAAGGTCTTATGGGTGGGCCACTCATGCCTTTGTCGCAAACACTAATGCTGCTGATTTTTCCAAAAGAAAAAAGAGGAATAGCCTTAGCTCTATGGAGTATTACAACTTTAGTAGCGCCAGTTTTGGGACCGGTTTTTGGTGGTTATATTTGCGATAATTGGGGCTGGGGATACATATTTTTTATCAATATTCCTTTTGCTCTTGTTTTTTCTGTTGTGCTCATGAATTTTCTACGACGTTTTGAATCAGTAATTGTTAAAAATAAAGTCGATTTTGTCGGGTTGATCCTTTTAATTATATGGGTTTCGGCATTACAAATTATGCTTGATGAAGGTAAAAACTATGATTGGTTTGAGTCTACCGAAATATGCGCATTACTTATTACTGCTATTTTAGGATTCATCAGTTTTTTGATCTGGGAACTGACCCACGAAAAACCAATTGTTGATTTGCGAGTTTTTCGTCACAGGGGCTATATGGCAAGTGTTCTGACGATTAGTCTGGCGTTTGGTGCTTTTAATTGTTCAATCGTTTTAACGCCTTTATGGCTGCAAAATTATATGGCTTACACAGCGACATGGTCTGGTTTTACAACGGCAGCGATGGGAGTTTTGGCGGTATTTGCAGCACCATTTGCTGCAAATATGTCTACAAAATATGATCCAAGAATACTGGTTTTTTGCGGTGTTGGTTGGCTTGGGTTATTAACTTTTTACCGATCCTTCGGCTCTACAGACATGGCAGAATTCCAAGTCTCGATTCCGTTGCTGATTCAAGGAATAGGGTTACCATTTTTCTTTGTGCCTTTAACCTCCTTAGCGCTTTCAAGTGTTAACCCAGAGGAAACCGCTTCCGCGGCTGGTCTTATGAATTTCTCAAGAACCTTGGCTGGCGCCATGGCAACATCAATTGTAACAACATCTTGGGATAACAGCACTAATATTTTACGAAATGATTTGGTGGATAAAGTATCTATGCCTGATCAAATAGCATCTATGTTAGGTGGGGCAGGTGAGTTTAGCCGAGAGATGGCTACCTATTTACTTGATCAACTTGTCCAAGCCCAGGCTGTGGTGATGGCAACCAATCATATATTTATGGTTACCTCAGTCACTTTCGCTTTTGCAGCATCAGCCATATGGCTAGCCCCCAAACCTCAACGTACGGCTGACACCTCTGCCGCACATTAAGCATTAAGTTATCCAAATTAATATAAATACCAAACCTATCAAAAAATAAGATAGACTAGCCATATTTCAATTTTTCTGGCAGTCAGTGTGCCCTTGTTGAATAAATTAAAATTTTTCAAAGTTTTGCCTCCATCTATTTTGTTTCTTATTTTGGTGTCTTGCGTGTCTGCTGTGCATCGAAATAATGAAGATGCAATTTATGTTTATCAAAATATGGAAACTAAATTGTATGGGTTTAAAAATGCGCAAGGAAATACAGTTATTCAGGCGCAATATGACTACGTATATGTGGGTGACTACATTGATGATAGACCAGTTTTTATAAAGACTAACTTCAAGCCTGAAAATGAGTATTGTTTGCCGACAATGCTTCCGGTTTTGAATAACGGTCAGATTTGGTGGATTGATCGAAGGGGGCAGAAGCTATTTGAATCTTTCTACTTTGATAACGGACCTGATTATTTCCAAAAAGGTCTATCACGCATCTTAAATATAGAAAAATTTGGATTTATTGACACTCAAGGAAAAGTTGTTATTGAGCCTTGTTATGATTTTGCGAGTCCTTTCGATGAGCATGGATTTGCTAATGTTTGCAATGGTTGCTGGTTAAGTTATCCAAGCAGTACAAAGTTTTCTGTTGCTCATAAACGCGCCACGGATGTTTATGGAAAAATTGAAGGCGGGAAGTGGGGTGTCATTTCTACTGCTGGCGACATCGTTGTACCTCTTAAGTACGATTCGTGTGAAGAAGCTCGCAAAAAACTAGTAATAATCCGACCATAAGCATTGAGAGTTTATCTATTAACTATTTGGGATATTCTGTACTTCTTCTTGCAGGTTCAATTTATGTCGACAGTATCTAATATTAACTATTTTTAAACTAGCCTTGTGTAGATTTATATTTGTAATACAAACAAGATTGGATCAATTGTAAAAAATAATATAATAATTTTGACGCTTATAATATTGTTATTTGGTCTAAATGCGTCACAGGACGTTGTTACTTATAACAGCGAGATACCAGAAGCTCCTTCCTTTGAAACCGTTCCGGATGCACCTCCGCCAGCTCCAACTGCTCCCCCCAGTTGCCCAAGATTCTTCCAAACCAATCACTTCGTCAGTCAAAACACCTCAATGGAAAATTGATCAGGCGCTGAAAGCAGAACAAGAAGCAGCAGTAGCAAAACAAAAAGAAGAAGAGTTTGCTAAGCTACCAACAAATGCAAAAATTCATGTTGATATGATAGAAAAGTATGAATCGATTAAAAAGGTTGAAGATATTGTTAATTTCAGTATTGAAAACAGCGGCATAAAGCCGAATGAAATTCTTGTAGTGTTTGATTTTGATCAAACTTTAACAGGAAGAAAGATTATGGAATCCGGACGCCTTGTTGATTGTTCCCCTATTAACAATACCATTATCAACTCACTAAATAAAAGAGGAATAGCTTGGGGTATTTTATCGGCCAGAACTATCAGCCCAACTACCTTAGAGTCAATAAAGAATGAGGTGAATGAATTTAGAGATACGCAAGGATCAAGTGTTCAGTCTAGACTAGAAGGTCTATTGCAGGAAGAAACTCGAACTGTTTACTACAAAGGCCAATCGCAATCTATACGCTATGGAATCCTTGATCAACTGGCTTTTGCAAGCATGGGCGGTTCATTTTCTTACGAAAAAGATTTGGCACTGGACTACTTAATTGAAAAATATAAGTCAAAATATTTTGAAGATCATTATCCTAAGTTGATTATTTTTGTGGATGATAATGCAGAAAATGTGCTGAGGATGCGTGACTACTTTACGACTGGGTATGGCCGCATACACGATACTACAGTTTATGCGCTGGTTTATGATCCAACTACTAGGGGAGAGCAAGGACATCAACTGGCACTTGATGCATTGCAGCCTTTTTTTAAAAATTAGTAACGCTTTGTATAAGTTCACAGAATAAAAAAAGACCTTTTGAATGAGAAATTGATCAAGTGGCTAAGCAAGCCTATAACCAAAGTTCATCCATTGCCTTAGTAAGTTAGCAAGCCTATAAAGGATCCTATCCTTGCGACCTGGAATGCATCCTCCTCGAGTATGTTGATTCTCAAAAAGTTGGCTATAAAAATTAGATTCCAAATTGAAGGGTGTTTGATCGATACCAGTATTTAAACAAAACGTATCAAGCTTTTGAGAAAAATCAAAAATCATTGAAAGTATTTCTACCCATTCTGCTTCGGTAATCTTATCATTGCTACTTTCAGATTCGATCGTTCCTGTGAATCCAGTAGGATACCCATTAAGTATATAGCCTAAATGATCCATGATCTGAGATTTATTAAGGGCATTTCCGTCATAATGGGCGGTTAAATTAGTACCTAAGGTTGTTAAACGTTGGTCGATATCTTTGGTTAATTCTGCTTTTGTTTTCCTTGGAATATAATGCCCGCTAAAATATTTTCGTCCTAGTTCTAACATTTCTCTTGTATGTTTAATTTGAAAATTATCAAGCTGATGAACTCCCTGACCACCAAAACCACCCCGTTTTATAATGGGGTCCATTTTGTCAAGAAGGGATGAGGTGTTTTTAAGGTCATTTCTAAACGCTGGAATTGAAGCTTTTTGTGACCACTGAAATATCGCAGATTCAATGGTTATATTTGCAACATTTAACCTATCCCTATTAAATCCATCTTGTGGTGGTAATGTCAGATTATAATTTTGTGGATCAAGCAAGGAAAATAGAGGAATTAATCTTGTAATTCTTAAGGTGGCGTAGCCTCTTCTAGAAGCTTCAGAAGTATTACCTGATGATTGTAAATCTTCTGATACATTAGTGCCTAGTCGAAGTAGTTCAGCATACGTATTCCTTACACTAGCAAGGGTTGCAGGTGAATTATCTCGCGTAGGCCATGCAGGATTTTTAGTTTGAATAACCATATCTGCAATACGCAGTGTTTCTTTGGTATCCTCAGGCAATTCCCAACCATTGGGGGAGGGATTAGATCTCCAATCAGGGCCAGTTTTTACAACAGTTTCAAGGGTTCTAGTGGGGGTTAAAAAAGCCCTTATGGTTTCTGGCCTTTCCATTTCCAACGGATCAACTAGGGAGTTTCTCACCCCTGGTAACCGCGCCCAAGTTATAAGCCCTGATTCGGTTAAGTATTCTGATTTCGATCCAATAAACCTTGCAGCAATTGCTGCTCGTTTTAGGTAATCATAGTGCAGTGTATTTGCTTTTCCAGCGGTGCGTGGCATGCCATCCCACAAGGTGTCTATGTTATCATTAGTGGCAAGGGCGATGTCTACGCTTGTTGAAGCCATACACGCACCCTCTTTGCTTGTTGGTGCACGATTTTGCCAGCCGAATCCCCTTGCTTCGTTTAAAATTTCTCTAGCAAGCGAAGCATACTTTTTCTGCTCTGTGGCGCTAGTAGTGTTTCTGGCCTTTTTTGAAGCCCATTTTGCCATCGCTAAAGAAAGTGGAAAACTATATCTGTCTCCTTGCACATTGATTTCTGTTCGTACTTGCTCAATTTCTGTTTTGTGAGTTTGTAACTCTTGTTTGACCTGGTCATCTGTCCACGACGCTAACAACTCATTTTTTGGGTAATAAATAGAAATAATTGTTAATAAAATAAAACTTTTGATAATCACAGTAAAAATCCAATAAATTTATTTGAATAATAATTTTAAAAAAAAATTTTGTAAAGTTTTTTGAATTAAAACTGTACTTTTTTATGTTATTAAGTTTTTTTAATCGTGAAAATTGAATCTTTTTGGGGATTTATTCCCCTGCAGCTTGCTGCGTTAAATTTAAGAAATAAATTTTTTCCCGAACTTGATACCCTGTCCGCTTGCGGCGGGTAATTCATTATTGTCTCAGTTCTTTAAATAGAAATTAAATTAAAAACGATATCATGTTTTTAATTTAAATTTTTAAATATTGATATGTATTTTTTCAGTTTTTCCTTTTGTGGAATAATTGTATAAACTTTTCAAAAAGCAAAATGGATTTTGTTAATTTTTTACCGTTGTCCCTTGACACTTTTTGTAATTTTAGCGATATTGGCACTCGTAAGGGGTGAGTGCTAACAGCTTTCCCCGAATTGTAAAACTAAAACAAAAAAGGAGAGAACATATGAAATTTCGCCCTTTGCATGACCGTGTCATGGTCAAACGCATAGAACAAGAAGCAAAAACTCCTGGAGGGATTATTATTCCCGATACTGCAAAAGAAAAGCCTATGGAGGGTGAAGTTGTAGCGGTTGGATCTGGTGCTCGCAATGAGCAAGGCGCTGTTATAGCTTTAGATGTAAAGCCAGGTGATAGAGTATTGTTTGGTAAATGGTCAGGCACTGAAATTAAAATTGAAGGCCATGATTACCTTGTGATGAAAGAATCTGACATCATGGGCATCGTTGATAAAGCCGCTTAACTTCCATCTACATTTTTAAGGAGAATATAACATGGCTGCAAAAGAAGTACGTTTTAATACAGATGCGCGCGATAAAATGTTGCGTGGTGTCGATATCTTGGCCGATGCGGTTAAGGTAACACTTGGTCCAAAAGGCCGTAACGTTGTAATTGAAAAATCCTATGGTGCACCTCGCATTACAAAAGACGGTGTTTCCGTTGCTAAAGAAATTGAGCTATCTGATCGTTTTGAAAACATGGGAGCGCAAATGCTGCGTGAAGTTGCAAGCAAAACTAGTGATTTAGCCGGTGATGGCACAACAACAGCTACAGTTTTGGCGCAAGCGATCGTTCGCGAAGGTGTGAAAGCTGTTGCTGCTGGAATGAACCCCATGGATCTAAAGCGCGGTGTTGATATGGCTGTTGAAGCTGTCATCGATAACCTTAAGAAAAATAGCAAACCTGTTTCTACTAATGAAGAAATTGCTCAAGTTGGAACAATTTCTGCAAACGGTGAACGTGAAATTGGTTTGATGCTTGCTGAAGCAGTACAAAAGGTTGGCAAAGAAGGCGTTATCACTATCGAAGAAGCAAAATCTTTGATGACAGAGCTTGATGTTGTTGAAGGTATGCAATTCGATCGCGGATACATTTCTCCATACTTTGTAACCAATTCTGAGAAAATGGTTTGCGAACTTGAAAATCCATATATCCTGATCATTGAAAAGAAGCTTTCTGGCCTGCAGGCTATGCTTCCAGTTCTAGAAACTGTAGTACAATCAGGTCGTCCACTTTTGATTATTGCTGAAGATGTTGAGGGCGAAGCGCTTGCAACTTTGGTTGTAAACAAGTTACGTGGCGGACTAAAAGTTGCTGCAGTGAAAGCACCTGGTTTTGGTGATCGCCGTAAAGCGATGGTTGAAGATATCGCAATCCTAACGGGTGGTACAGTTGTATCTGAAGATATGGGCATTAAACTTGAAAATGTTACGATCTCCATGCTTGGAACAGCTAAAAAAGTTGTCATCAGCAAAGATGATACCATTATCGTAGATGGCGCTGGTAGCAAAGATCAAATTGCTGCTCGTTGTAACCAAATTCGCGCGCAAGTTGCTGAAACAACTTCTGACTATGATCGTGAAAAACTACAAGAACGTCTTGCTAAACTTAGCGGTGGTGTTGCAGTAATCCGTGTTGGTGGAGCGACAGAGCTTGAAGTGAAAGAACGCAAAGACCGCGTAGAAGATGCTATGCATGCAACTAGAGCTGCTATCGAAGAAGGTATTGTTCCTGGTGGTGGTGTTGCACTGCTTCGCAGCCTTAAAGCGATTGAATCCTTAAAGCCAGCTAATGGTGACCAAGAAGTTGGTATTCGCATTGTTCGTCAAGCGATTACAGTTCCTTGTCGTCAGATTGCAATCAACGCTGGTGCTGATGGTTCGATTGTTGTTGGGAAAATCCTAGATAACGCAACATTCAGCTACGGTTTTGACGCGCAAACTGGTGAATATACCGATATGATTAAATCCGGTATTATTGACCCAACTAAGGTAGTGCGCACAGCCCTTCAAGATGCAGCATCAATTGCAAGCTTATTGATTACAACTGAAGCAATGATTGCAGAAAAGCCTGAAGCGAAAGCTTCAGCGCCTGCAGGTATGCCAGGTGGTATGGGCGGCATGGGTGGTATGGGAATGGATTATTAATCTTTCCACTACCTCGTCATTACGAACAAAAACAGGCCTCGATTTCGGGGCCTGCTTTTTTATGAATAGATACGCACAGTTTATTGATAAAAAAAGTGATTGCGCCAAACTGCGCCTGTATGAGTATCAATAGCAAGTTCGGTTGTTAAAGAATGATCATATATGCTTTTTAATCTGAGTATACGCTCTAAGTACGGTGACTTGGAGCTAATAAGAATCTCGCGATATGGTAGAGAAGAGCCTAATTGTAAATCTGGAATTGACATGAAGTGCACATTGTAACTTTGGTCTCCTAGAACAGTTATTACATCGGTAACATTTTTCGTCCAACAAGATGAAGCAATAAATACCTGAGTCTGTAGGGGATCAATTTCTTTTTCTCGATATTCGCGAAGCCATTTAGCAAAATTACCATTTTTATTTATTTCTTGTGATTGATAAGTTTCACGCAAGTCGGCACGGTATACGTGATAAGCTCCTGAATATGCAACGCCTTTTAAGATTACACCAACACAATCAGCAAGCCCACTAATATGTAAAAAAGTGTCTTTTGTATTTTCTTTTATTTCTCCGCCACCAGTAATCCCTCGTGAGGTTAAGCTAGCTGGTCTTTCACAGTTTACTATTTCTGTATAGGGGTGACTTCGATGTAATTCTTCAAAAAGTTTATCATCTGAAATACATTGAGTTTTATCTTCGAATGTTTTTAATATTTTTCTGCTTTTTGGTTGATTTTCTTCCTTATTCGTTAGGTTCTGGTCTGACGAATTTGCCGTTGCTATAAAGGTTAATGTGGTTATAATGTTAATTATTCGCATAATTAGATATTTTAATTTAATATTTTCCATAAAAACATATCAATATAATATGTTTGCTGTCAACTAACTCTTAATTAGGTTCTAAAAATTGAATTTTAATGCCACATTTTTTATAAATTTTAGTTTTTATAAAATTGCGATAAAATTATTATAATTTAATTAAAAATGTTTGTTGCAGTGCATGTAAAAAACCACTTATATGATATTAATTATTTATTGGGGATATTGCATCGTGGATACTATTTGGAATCGCAGAACGCTTTCTCTTTTTCTGGGAGTCGTGTTACAGGCTTTTTGTACAGCAAAATTGGTCTGGCTAAAAGGACTGCCAAATAGTCCATTCGATGAAACGTCTATGCTAAATAAGCACAACTCATTTTTGTTGATCTGGGTATTGTTTGTCTTTTTTGCAAAAATTATGGGGGGGTATGTCATTGGCAAAATAGCCGAAAACAAGGGATTTTTAGGAACACAAAAGTTTCTTATTGTTGGGTACATTTTAACAACTTGTTTATTTTTTATAACCTATTTCTATGCTAGTCATTGGTCTTATATTAGACCTGTTATGATTATTCTAACTTCTCTTAATGTTTTTCTATATCCTGCGATGGTTGTTTTGCCGGCCATATATTTAATGAAAATTCATCCACCAAAAACGCATGTCAAGATAAGCATGTTGATAATTTTGGCGTCTGTTATTGGTTATGTACTTTCTTATCAAATTTTGCAATACAGACCGTTTATGAGTATGACTATAATGGCTGGTGCGGCTTTATTCGGGGTGATATTTTGTCTTAGTAAAAATTCACTAGATTCTAAAAAAGTTGAGCATGCTAAAAAGACTCAAAAATCATTGCCAAAGACCAGCGAAAAAATATTAGCAACACTTGCAGGTGGTGTTTGTGGTGCTGGTATTACCCATAATTATTTCTTTATCGGGCCTTATGCCTTGAATATTCTGATATTAGATGAAAATAAATTTAACCTTGGTTATTTATTTTTTTATATTTCAGTATCTATTTTTTTAGTCATAGCGAGCAAGATATCTGATTATGTTGATTTTTTAAAACTCATGTTCGTATCACTTATAGGGGTTCTAATACTTTTAATGGGATTTAGGATGTTTGATGTTTCAATTGGTCAAGGCTATATTTTATATCAAGTTTTGTTCTCCTTATGCTTCTCGGGTTTTTTAGCGCCGAGTCTTACATATGTTTTTAAATTATTTGAAAATGGTCAGTCTTATTTTAACAGCCTTTTTTGGTATGGATTAGGACTAAGTTTAAGTCACATGTTTGGATTCTTATTGAGTAAAGAATTGGGGTTTTTCAAAGGACACTTTTTGCTATGTAGTCCATTATTCATTTTTGGTGTTTTATACCTATTTATTTTTACAATTATTAAGTTCCCAAAATCTGAACCATTAGTTCAAGATAACACTGCTATGAAGCTGAGTTATCGTTAAAATTAATTCATTTTAGTTATCTAGTTTTGTATTTCTTTCGCTACACAAATTGTTTTAGATGCAACGTCAATCTAATTTATTTTAAGGTTATTAACGGCCTTTAAAATTACGGAAAGACTTTCATAGGGTGTATCAGATAACGCTAAAATTAAGCGCGGTTTATGATATGTATCTACTCCTTTTTTTAAGCTATGAAATGCTTCTTGAATTAATATGATGTGTTTTGGCGATATTCTAATTAATGAGAAAATTAAACCACCTTTAAAATTTAGTATTATATCTTTATTTAAATCATTTGTTGGGTCTGTTGAATTTTTTATGAGATCCGTTATAGGATCTATTAGTAGGGGAATATCTTCTATAGGCACTTTAGACAACTCGCAGGTTATGCCAGCTTTAAAATCAATGCTTAATCCAGGTGTAAGATGATTTATAGCTGTTTCAACTATAGAAGTATTTTCTGGCGATATCTCAGACAATGCAGTAATCACATTTATTTTTTGCAATATATTCATCTTATTTGTAATGCGAAATATAGCTGCTTCAGTCTCTTGAAGATGTTCTGGAAATATTTTAAGTAGTGCACAAATTACGCGTGTTTTTTCATCTGTATTCATGCCAAGTGTTATTTGGTTTGTAGCAGCTTGAATTGCCTTGAGATGGTTTATAACCAGGCACTTTTTTGGTATATTTGGTAACGTGGTAAGGATAACGACTTTATTATATTGATCGATTCCTGATGTTAGAAAATTAGCTGCCTCTTCAATAAGTTTGAGATATTCTGGTGTCATGTTATCCAATGGTATATTGCACAGCGCTGAAATTATTGTGAGCTTGTATTCAGGCTTTATACCCGCTGTTAGACGATTTAAAGAGGGTACAATAAGCGAAAAATGCTCTGCGGATAAATTAGATAATATTGCTTTAGCGTTGAATTTAAGAGAATCAGGCAAATCTTTTGTTAAGTATAAGTTATCTCTATGAGGAGCTGTAGTATTTGGAAGTGAAAAAACTTTTGAATCTTGATGGTCAATAGGTTTATTTATCTCAGCTTGTGCAAAATTGGTTGAATGGCAAATAAGGATTATTATTATTCTAAACTTTAAAAATTTTAATAATATAATAAGTAAATATGATGCTTCTTTGTTTTTTTTGACCATATCATAGCGTAAGCTCTCTATTCCATCTCAAATATGGATAAAGTCATTTAATTATTTATTAATAATGAATATCAATCCAAAAGAATTGGCTAGGACTAATCTTGATGTTTGAAATCACATAAATTTAATCTCAAGAGCCTCTAAGGTGCGCAATTCATCGCGAAGCGTCGCGGCTTTTTCAAACTCAAGATCTGCCGCTGCTGCTTTCATATCTTTTAGCAGCTGATTCTTTTTCTTTTCTAACTCTCTTGCCGATAGCTTTTTAATAGGAGTGTCTTCCTCTTTTTTCTTATCACGTAAATCAAGCGAGGATGATATGGTTTTGCGAATCGTTTCAGGGGTGATGCCATGAGCTTCATTATGGGCGATTTGTTTATTTCGGCGCCGTTCGGTTTCGCCCAAAGCATATTCTAAAGATCCCGTAATTTTATCGGCATATAAAATTACACGACCATCAACATTTCTTGCAGCCCGTCCAATGGTTTGAATCAGGGATGTTTTTGATCTTAAAAATCCTTCTTTGTCTGCATCTAAAATTGCAACTAAACCGCACTCGGGAATGTCTAATCCTTCTCGCAAAAGGTTGATCCCAATCAAAATATCAAAATCTCCTGAACGAAGGCCGCGGATAATTTCAATGCGTTCTAATGTTTCAATGTCGGAGTGCAAATAGCGCACCCTCATGTTGGCTTCGGTTAAATATTCGGTCAGCGCCTCTGCCATTTTTTTCGTAAGTGTTGTCACCAACACCCTGTATCCTTTTGAAACCGTGATGCGGCATTCTTCCATCAGATCATCAACTTGGTGATCGCATGGTTTTATCGTGCAAATCGGATCAACTAAACCGGTTGGGCGAATAAGCTGTTCAACAAATACACCTTCGGTTTGGGCGAGTTCCCAGGGGCCAGGGGTTGCTGAAATGAACACGGTCTGCGGGCGGAAGGAATTCCATTCTTCAAACATCAGCGGCCGGTTATCTTTGCACGACGGCAGTCTGAAGCCATGTTCTGATAATACTTCCTTGCGGGCCCGGTCACCTTTAAACATGGCGCCTATTTGCGGAACTCCAACGTGGCTTTCATCAACGAACAAAAGTGCATCTTTGGGGAGATATTCAAATAGGGTAGGTGGCGGCTCACCCGGGGCGCGGCCAGTTAAATAGCGGGAATAGTTTTCAATACTGGCGCAGGTTCCGGTAGCTTGCATCATTTCAATATCAAATTTTGTTCGCTGGGATAGACGTTGGGCTTCCAATAATTTGCCTAAGGATTCCAGTTCATTCACACGCAGCACCAATTCACCTTGGATATTCTTAATCGCTTGCTGAATGGTAGGTCCTGGGGTCACGTAGTGACTATTGGGAAAAATAAGAATTTCGCTAAGACTATTAAATTTTTCACCGGTGAGTACATCCATTTCTGAAATACTTTCGACTTCATCACCGAAGAAGCTAAGCCTCCAGGCACGGTCGGCAAAGTGACTTGGAAAAATATCAAGTACATCGCCTCGGCTGCGAAAGGTCCCCCGGGTGAACGCCAAGTCGTTGCGCTTGTATTGAATTTGGATGAGGTCTTGAATCAGTTTTTGCTTATCTAAGTTTTGATTAAGCTTAACGGGGATTGTCATTTCACTGTAGGTATTAGCTCCGCCGATACCGTAGATGCACGATACACTGGCAACCACGATCACATCGTGGCGCTCAAGCATTGAACGGGTTGCGGCATGGCGCATGCGATCGATTTGTTCATTAATAGAGGCGGTTTTTTCAATAAAGGTATCGGTCCTTGGCACATAGGCTTCGGGTTGATAGTAATCGTAGTACGATACGAAATATTCAACCGCATTATGAGGGAAAAATTCTTTCATTTCCGAATACAACTGGGCTGCCAAAATTTTATTGGGCGCCATAACCAAGGATGGGCGTTGCAGTTGCTGAATCACCTGGGCCATAGTAAAAGTTTTGCCCGAACCGGTAACGCCAAGCAGTACTTGATTATGCTCCCCTGCACTTAGTCCCTTAACAATTTCTTTAATTGCTGTAGGTTGATCACCCGATGGCTGGAAAGGAGAGTAAATCTCAAAGGGCGGACTATCTTCGCGTCTTGCGTTATATAACAACGGAACAACAGCAGTCATGAAACCATCCTCAATAGTGTTCTGCATTATTGATTAAACGCGAGTGTTAACGCAAGGGGAGAGTTGATTTAACTAGTTTTAACTGGGGGGTAAGGCTAAGCAACCCATTTTCTTAAAACGAGAAAAACACATCAATTTTCTCCCGTATTTTAGGAATTTAAGCTTCTACCATTTTATAAAACAACACGGAGATTCCCATGAAAGAACCAACCACTTGCGTAATGATAGCCGATGGAGCAAGGGCAAAGTTTTTAACGAAAAACACCAATGCCTTGCTGCCTATTCTTCCAACCCAGCATGCTGAAGATACTGTGACGACGCACCTTGAACACAAACACCCAAGCCATGGAAGAGTAGGTATTAAAGCGTTGCATAGTTACTATGAACATGCGGACTGGTACTATTTTAAAAAGGAAGCCTTTGCTATAGAAATTGCTAGGGTTTTATACAATCTAGTTAAAACCTACGACAGGCTCATTCTGATTGCGGCGCCGGTTGTGCTGGGCTGTTTGCGCCAGCATTTGTCGCCTCATGTTGCATCGAAGATTACTCTTGAAATCGATAAGGATTTAACAAAAATTCCCCTTAAGAAAGTGATGGGGTATATCCAATTGCCGTAGCGTTAAGTTGCAGCATTATCTAATGGCCTGGCATGCGATTGCTAATTGCTGGGCCATTGCTTCTTTTCGTTCTGGTGCATCACTTAAAAATCTTAGTTCGGCCAAAGCAACAAAAGCGCTAATGAAATTTGAATTTGCTTTTGCGTATTCATTAAAGAATGCATAAAAATTGGGAGCGTTAGTTTTCATATCAGACAAGACTGCTTCTAACGCCTTTTGCATATTATTTCCGAAATCTGGAGAACTAAATGTGTGCATTTTCTCATAAAAATACTTCGAGAATAATTGAGAAGCTATTTCGGCAGAAAAATTTGTGCTCACTGGATTAGCAAAAAATTCCTTAATTTTTGACTTTTGGTCAGGTTTTGCTGTTTTTAAAAATTCAATAAACTGATAGGCATTGATAATATCCGTAGCTTGTTTTTTCTCAAGTCCACCGTCTTCAAGGTAATTAAATACTGTATCAAGTAAATCATTATCAACAATGAAAGTGCTTAATTTAGTATCATTAGTATCATGAGTTCTGTATTTATATAGAAGACTTAATATTCCGGATTTTAGTTCTTTTGACAATTTGTCATTCTGCTTCAACCTATTAAATAGGGCGATAGCAAAATTGAGCATTTTTTTATCTTCAATTGATCCATAATCTAAGCAATTCTGATTGACTGCTGCATCGTGTAATAAGTCTACTAAAGTGATTTCCTGATTTTTATATTTCATAGTATTATAGCTATTTAAAGTGTTGTAATTTTTTCCTAAATTTATTACTCTGTTTGCCTTGAATGGTTGCAGTAATTTTGGATAGTTCTCAACAACTTCATTGGCAAATTTTTCTGGACTCATATCAATTAAATGTTTGAGCCAATTAATATATAGGCTGCCTAGATTCTTAAATATGTTGTGTTTATCGGATTTTAAGAAAGTAGCTAGTGTAGCTGGGGCCCCGATAGGTATTTCCTTATCACTAATTGGGGTAATATCTGAACTAGTCGAAGAAGAACTTCCACTACCAGCAATTCCTGAAATTATTTTCATCTTTTTACGATCAGCCACATCAGGCAATTTGATTCCAAGTCTATTGAGCATATCCTGATCGGTTTCATCTTGTATTGGCTGCGTGCGTGATTTACCAAGTGCTTTATCGAACTTTCTGTCGCTAAGTGAGGTATTGACGGTTAGGCTTTCACGATTATCGATTTCATTTTCGGTTAGTTTATGTTTGCGATTTTTAAATTGATCTTGAATTTTTTTAGCAGCAAGTTGCCTTTCCTCATTAAGTTTCTGCAGCATTTTTTCCCGGAGTATTCCAGGGGCAAAGCTTGGATTTTGATCCTTTAACTGAGCATAGAGTAAGGCATTTTTTATATTCAAAACGCCTTTGCCCCAAAAGGCTGGATCATAAGCAGAGGGTTTTTTTACAGGGGCAGGTGAAGCGCTTGGGGCAATTTTTGAAGCTAATTCTAGTAACTTCGTGCGGTGATCTTTTTCAAGTTGATCACCTGTCCTAAATGGAAGCTGATTGATGCTATTAGGATTCATTCCGTTGCTAACTAATTTTTCTAAAATACGTTTATATTGATCTGTTTCAGCATTTGTAGCCGGTCTTGGGTTGATTCCTCCCACGCCGTTACCTGCGGCAATAATTTGCAGTGCTAATTCGATTTCTCCTGAATCTGCTAATAATTCTGCGAAGTCTAAAGTTGATTTACCTGGATTAGATTTTTTGTATTGCTGAAGTTTTTGAATGATATTGACCAGAGGGTCTTCAACATGGACGGCATCATAACCTGATCCAAAAAGCTGAAAGATATCTCTATCTGCAGATTCTAGTAAAATTTCTTTTAACAGAGCAGTGGTTAAAGATGGATATTTTGATAAGATAAGTGCTGCTGCACCCGATAGAATAGCTGCTGCATTTGACGTACCAGATTTAGGTGAATATTGGTTTGAATTTTCAGGTCCGGATGCGGTAAAGATCTCATCAGCGATTACCCATAAAAAACTATCTTGAAATTTTTTGTTAGAGCCAGGAAATCCTGACGAGGTTTTGCCCTTATAATCTTGGCGTAAATTGCCTGCAAAAATTGAAAGCGGTATTAAGAGATCACAGTTGTTCATTGAAGGAACTTTAGACAAGTTTTCTTGTGAATTACCTGCAGCTTTTACGATAAGGACATCACTATCACGCGGAATCTCTTGAAATGTTGTTTTATAAAAGTCTGGCTTATCGTCACCAAACGACGCATTGATAATTCTTACATTAATTAGGTTATTTTTATAATCGTTAATTGGTTTTACGCGAATGGCTGAACTTGGGGCAATGGCATGGATTAAGCTTGCCATTGAAGAACCATGATCTTGACCTTCTTCAAAACCAAAAATTGGATTTGTTGGTGAGTCCCTTTCTACATAAGTTCTAACATCTTGGTGGGTAATACCAGAATCTTCTAGCAATAGGATGTTGACACCAGCACCTTTAATGCCTCGTTTTTGCGCATACCCAGCGCCTGAGGCAGCGAATGCTGAAGTACCTTTGAGAAATTTATAGTCTTCTTCGCTTATTCCATTGGTTTGCTTGCGAGCATTCTTGAGCAGTTCGGTGCGAAGCTCTAAATCTGTTTTTCCAGAGTCATCTTCCATCTTACTTAGCCGCTTTTGGTAATCAATGTACGGATCGCTGCTTCCTGCGGCGTTTAAGGTCATATTTAGAAAAAACAGAATAAAGTATTTTTGCATATATTTTTTTAAATGATTTTTAATATACAATTTTAACTTAGTTTTTTTTAATATTTCGTTAAAAACATAAAGGACTTTAGAATAATTCTTGCTCTTATGAAAATTGAGTAGGTATAGGTATAATTCATTGAAATAAAAGTCATGTATGGTCGTCAAAGTAGGAACCCTAGCTCGTGAAATAACATTGGCTAAAAGGACTATAAGGATGGTGGGACGTAATGGCTCACTTTTAGAATATATCAAAATACTGATCAATTTAAAAAACGCCCGCAGGCTTTTGCTAAAGAATCAACCATTGCTGTTTGATGTTTATCGATTAAAATAGTTCCTTGAAATTCTTGAATAAGCGCATTTGTAAAATAAGAATTACCTTTTGCATGGGGTTTCAGAAAATCAACAGCAATTCCCGGACAAATTTTTTAAAACAAATAGGTAAAGAGAAATACACCAATCAAATAATGACCGTATGAGAGTTCTAGTTTACCTATGCTTATTAGAGCTTGGCTAGCGCATGTGCTATTCGAAACAATCCACATTCCTTATTTGAAGATGATCTTGCTAAAATTAACTCTCTTGGTCGCATTAAATATTCCTGCGTTAAAGTGTTGGAATATATGAAAGAACTACCGCAAGTAACTTTGCCTTTATTGGCAAAGTTACTAGGAATAAGTGCGCCTAACGCCAGAAGCTGTTTAGCTACTTTGGTCATAGAAGAGACAGCAACAGAAATTACTGGGATGCAAAGGGATAAAATATACGTATACAAAAATTATCTAAAAGTTTTAGTAGATGGAACGAATCCATTTTCATAACATCCTATTTTTCTGTCAGAAAAGTCTCTAGGACCCTATCTAGCATCTGTCCATAAAAGAGGAAAGCATTTTTAAATGCATACATTTGGGAAGATAACACCTTCACTTTAGGGTATACTTCAAATAAATAACCCGAAAATTTATCTGAGATATTTCATATTAGCGACTAAGGATTATTTTTTGTTCGTCATAAAGAAAATATTTTCCTAAACGTAAGATTGATGCGAGGATAATTTATAGAAGTCATTTTTGGAAGACTATGTTGCCATTCTTCTTGGCATGCATCTTTCATGATTAAAAGGCTTCCTGAATTTAGAATAATAGAATGTTTTTCCTTAGTTTGTTTGTGACGAAACATAAATTTTCTTGATGCTCCCAAACTTATTGAAGCAATAACGGGATTTTTTCCTAACTCTTTTTCGTTATCCTGATGCCAGCCCATGTAATCTTGGCCATCCTTATAAAGGTTACAGAGTACGCTGTTGCTTTGGATGTTGTGTTCTTGAGCTAGTCTTTCTTGAATGTGTTTTAAGGATAATAGCCAGGTCAGGGGATGATGAACTACTCCGCTATAACGGTAAAGGGCATCTTTTTCTCCGAACCATGCAATTTTTCTGGGCACAATAATTTTTTTGCCAAACATGGTAATTTCTTCTGTTTGCCAATCCACCTTGTTCAGTAGTCCATGTAAAAGAGAGTCAGCCAACTCAAGTGTTATCCAATTTGAAATGTATTCAATGGGAAGATTGGCGGGGACACACCATTGAGATTTCATTTGCTATCTCTTTTTTTATGTTAGTATCACCGCTATAAGAATACTCAAAACACAAGTAGGGTAAAATGGCAAATTTTCTGATGATTGCAGCATCCAGTGCAATGGGTGTAGCCACAGCATCTATTTTAGAAAAAAATGGTCATCAAGTTTTTAAAACCGCTCGGTCAAGTGAGAAAATTCAACCGGATTTGTTACTTGATGCTAGTGATTTTGATGCAGTTGATGGGGCGTTTGAAAAAGCTATTGAACGGTTTGGAACAATTGATGGCGTAGTTTGTTTTGCTGGCTCATTATTATTAAAGCCAGCCCATTTAACGACAAAGCAAAATTATCAAGATGTTATCCAAAGTTCCCTAACAACAGCGTTTGCATCAACTCGAAGTGCTGCAAAATATATGAAGGGAGGGTCGGTTGTGTTAATGGCATCGGCGGTGCATTCTATTGGCCTTGCCAATCATGAAATGATTGCCGCTGCAAAAGCAGGGGTTGTTGGGTTAGCAAAATCAGCTGCTGCTACTTATGCAGCATCTAATCTCAGGTTTAATGTTGTAAGCCCAGGTTTAACGGACACACCCCTTACGGAGCGGATTATAGCTAATCTGAATTCTTTAAAATATTCCCTTAATATGCATCCTTTAGGGCGAATTGGTGGGGTTGATGACATCGCAAGGGCGGTTGTTTTTTTGCTAGATCCCTTAAATAGCTGGATTACGGGACAAGTTTTAAGCGTTGATGGCGGTTTATCGAGTTTGAAAACTCAAGCTTCATGAAAACGCTCCGGGTACTTTTGTGGGATCAATTATCCCTTAAAATCTCGAGTTTGCGCGATAGCAATCCCCAAGATGATACAGTCTTGATTTGTGAGATAATGCAAGAATGCACCTATGTTAAGCACCACAAGAAAAAGCTTATTTTTATTCTGTCTGCGATGCGGCATTTTGCAAAAGAACTTGAGAATAAGGGCTTTAGGGTTATTTATGTAAAACTAGATGACTCCCTTAATACGGATACGCTTGAAGGGGAAATCAGTCGCACCATTAATTTGGAAAAATTTGATAACATCGTTGTAACCTGGCCAGGTGAGTACCGTCTTTTAAAGATTCTTGAAAAAATAAAATCTTCAATTTCCACCCCTTTAATTATAAAGGAAGATGACCGTTTTCTAGCAACAATAAGTGAATTTCAGGTTTGGGCATCAAAGCGCCGAGAACTGCGCATGGAATATTTCTACCGGGAAATGCGCCAAAAATATCAAATTTTGATGAATGGTAAAGATCCTGAAGGGGGAAAATGGAATTTTGATGCTGAAAATCGCAAAGTCCCCAAAGGGAAATTAAGCATTCCTCAACCCTATACATCAAAGCCAGATAGCATCACGCAAGAGGTCATAGCACTGGTTGAATATCATTTTCCAGATAATTTCGGAGACATATCTCCCTTTCATTTTGCGGTGACTGCAAGCCAAGCACACCAAGCCTTTGATCAATTTATTGCTGAAAGACTCGCTTTTTTTGGGGATTATCAAGACGCGATGATTGAAAATGAACCCTGGATGTACCATTCACACATTAGTTTTTATATTAACATCGGGCTGCTTGACCCTATTGAATGCATAAAAAGAGTTGAAAAAGCCTATTACGATGGGTTTGTATCGATTAATAGTGCTGAAGGTTTTATAAGGCAAATACTTGGGTGGCGCGAATATGTCCGCGGTATTTATTGGCTTAAAATGCCTGAATATAAAGAAATGAATTTTCTTGAAGCCTCACGGCCGTTGCCCGAATTTTTTTGGACGGGCGATACCAAAATGAATTGCTTGAAGCAATGCGTTACCGAAACTAAAGAAAATGCCTATGCGCATCATATCCAGCGCCTGATAGTTCTTGGAAATTTTGCGCTAATTGCTGGAATCAACCCCCAGGAAGTGAATGAATGGTACTTAATTGTTTATGCTGATGCCTTTGAATGGGTAGAGCTTCCCAACGTGACGGGCATGATTTTATTTGCTGATGGGGGATATCTTGGCAGCAAGCCCTATGCGGCAAGCGGCGCCTATATCAATAAAATGTCGAACTATTGCCAAAATTGCCATTACAATGTGAATGAAAAAAATGGCCCCAAAGCTTGTCCGTTTAATTATTTGTATTGGGATTTCCTGATTCGTCAGCAAGATAAATTAAAAACTAATCATCGCCTTACCATGATATATTCTCTTTTGCAGAAAAAAGATTCGGCTGCTATTGAGATGATTAAGCAGGATGCCAAGAATTTTTTCGAAAAATTAGAACACGGTGAAACTTAATGGCCCATAAAAAAGAAAATCTTCCGGAAAAAATCTGTATTGTTTGTAAGCGTCCTTTTACCTGGCGGAAAAAATGGGAAAAAGTCTGGGACGAGGTGAAATACTGCTCACAAAAGTGTAAAAAGGCGAAAGCATGAGTGCTACAAATGCAAAATTTTGCATTGTCTGGTTTAAGCGTGATTTACGCATTGCTGACCACGAACCGCTAGCAAAGGCTTGCGCAACTGGCCTACCTATTTTGCCCCTATACATTCTAGAGCCTACCTATTGGATGCTACCTGATGTATCATGCCGTCATTGGCATTTTATTTACGATTCTTTATGCGAACTTCAAAATGCGCTGGTCCAAAAAGGAGTTCCTCTTATTATTCGGGTAGGGGATGTCACTGAGATTTTTGAAAACCTGCGCAATCAATTTGGTAAATTCCAATTATTTTCCCATGAGGAGACCGGAAATGGTTGGACTTATAAGCGTGATAGGGAAGTTGCTGCCTGGTGCAGTTCCCATGGAATTTTTTGGAAGGAATTTCAATCGAATGGTGTTGTTAGAAAACTTGTAAATCGCGACCTTTGGGCGGATCTTAGGAACGCAGCTATGTGCAAACTAGTTATAGCAACCCCACAAAAAATCTATGCTTTACCGAGTGTTCCAACCCAAGAAATTCCAACAAAAGATCACCTGATGTTTGGTGCAACCGGGATAGGTAATGTCCAAAGGGGAGGGCGTGCACAGGGATTAAGTATTCTAGAATCTTTCTTAAAAGAGCGTGGTCGCTGTTATATGCAAACGATTTCGAAACCCGGCGTATCGGCTAGAAATTGTTCCAGATTATCAGCTCATATATCCTATGGGACTCTATCGATTAAAGAAATCGAACAAGCAACACGCCTTAAAATAAAACAGTTAAGCCAATCCCGTAACGAATTTAATATCAGCTTTGTAAGTAATTTATCGGCTTTTTTATCAAGGCTCGCGTGGCGGTGTCATTTTGTGCAAAAGCTTGAACAACAACCTAGTATTGAATTTTCATGCATGCATCCTGCTTTTGAAGGAATGCGAGAAAATCAATTTAACGATCGGTATTTTAGGGCATGGCAAGAAGGTAAAACGGGTTATCCATTAGTAGATGCGTGTATGCGTTCTCTTCATCAAAATGGTTGGATTACCTTTAGAATGCGTGCCATGCTTGTAAGCTTTGCAAGTTACCATCTTTGGCTTGATTGGCGGCAAACAGCTCCTTTTATGGCAAAGCTGTTTACCGATTATGAACCTGGCATTCATTACAGTCAGTTTCAAATGCAATCAGGAGTAACAGGTATTAATGCTGTGCGAATTTATAATCCGATTAAGCAATCGATCGACCAAGATCCAGAAGGGACGTTCATTAAACGTTATGTGCCTGAGCTTGGGGAGGTTTCCAAAACTTGGATTCATGAATCTTGGAGGAATCCTTGTCCTCCAAAAGACTACCCTAAACCGATTGTTGACCTTGTCCAGGCTACTAAATATGCTCGAGATCAAATAAGTAGCCATCACAAAACAGAGGGCTTTAGGGACGATGCTAACATTGTTAAACAAAAACTTGCGAGCCGCAAAATCACGAGTCCAAAAAGGGTTTTTACCAAAAAGCAAAAGGATGTAACTTTGTCAAAACAACGAGAATTTAAATTTTAAATTATCCCAAGAGACATTTTAGTCTTTCTTCTAACAAATAAGAT
Source organism: uncultured Alphaproteobacteria bacterium (assembly GCA_903874955.1). Classification (GTDB taxonomy): domain Bacteria; phylum Pseudomonadota; class Alphaproteobacteria; order Paracaedibacterales; family CAITNM01; genus CAITNM01. The sequence goes on from CAIQTY010000051.1 coordinate 25,816, forward strand.
TACGAATTGTGCAAGTTTTTTTGTGATGAGAAATTGCAAAGCTCATAGGAAATTATTTAGATAAAGTTGCTTAAAACTTTAATCATCCAAACGACCCATGATCCTAGAAGAGTTTATCATTAAAACCTGTATATATGTGATGGCTTTCCAATACCCATATGCCACATCAAGCGTTACAAACGTTCAAAAAAAGATGACCATTTTTTTGGTTTCAATGGGCATATTGTTATTACGCAGCGTGGCAATGCTGTTGCTTATTAACTTACGGCAGCCAATGTTGACGAGCGTGATATTGTGCCAGAAATAGCTACTAATTGACCCATCTTTTTTTGTTTTACTCAGTGTATTAAGTATTTTTACTTATATCTTAAGTTCCATTAGAGTCCCCCGAAATATGTCTTATTCATGTCCTTTTTGCTGTCCAATTTTTTGGGACTATAATGGGGATTCTTCCACAGGACCTGTAGCTATGACCTTAATTGGTTTTTTAAGAGCTGTCTGTTCTTATACCAATCTCTATCGTCCGCATAATCCATTTTTCTTAAAAAGGACGTCATATCAGATATAAAAGGATAGTCAAATGTCGGACCCCAACCACCTAAATATTTAGGAAAATTAAGATTTCCCGCCCTTAGTAACTCAACAGCATAAGAATGTGAGGCTCTATTATACCCAAACATTGTTTTTAGTTTAGGTATCTTTTGATCCCCTAACGCTTTTTGGGTGATTCTCATTGCATCAATCGCTAAAATTGGTTTTGTAAAAAACGTTTTATAAAAAACTTCCTTACCGTTCTCTGGTTCATGATTGGGACACATCTTTCTTCTTATCGTTTCAAAATCAATAATTTGGACCTGACCGTCGGCTAGACTAAAGCCTATACAATAGAACCTACTATCTTTAAAAGGAGAGCCATTATCATTTGAGCGGATGCGAAAGCTTTGTTTTATATTTATATCTGATGTTACAGTTTCACTCGGATAGGAAAAATTGATTTTATTTTTATTTTGGTATAAATCATTATCATCTCTTACAAGATTAACTCCAAGAAAGTCTGGAATAGAAACTCTTTGTTCTACAATAACTTCTCCTGATCTTAGACAAAAAGTATCAGACACGGGTTCAAGGATAGTATCTGAGAAGACAACAGCAACAATCACATTGCTAAGCTGTTTTTGTAAATCCTCAGAGATAAGCACGTTAACACTCGAAACCCCTTCTGCAAGAAATCCATCACTAAAAGGGTCATAATAACCAAATCTCTCAGCGGTCGATGCCTCAATTCTTATTGCAAAAAAATAGCTGATAATAGCAAAAGTATGCAGTTTTGATATCTTCATTTTATTCTCCTTGTTAATTGATTTGATCGTAAAATCTCATTACAAAAATCGTAATTATGGCGCTTCCTATCGCAATGCAGAAACTTTTTGTATGTTCAAGTATAGGATGATTTTTCACAAATTTGTCTTTCCAGTAGTCCTGAAAAGACTGATACACAATAGGATCGACCTTAAAATTTTTGCTTGTGGGATTCACAAAGGCTGGCTTATTTTTCTGCTTTGGATCAACAAGTATTTTCTCGATTAGAATATCAATGACATTATCCTGATAATTTTTTTCAACTGAAAAATCTTTATACAAATACTCTTCTTTAGTGGTTTTTTTAGTTTGGTTAGCAGGCTGAATTAAGTCAGTAACAGCCAGTCTTTGTTCATCAGATAAGCCAATGTAAACTGGAATATAGAAGAAATTTTCATTATTTAATCTTTTTTTGATTATATCTATTTCCTTCTTTATCCACGAGTTTTGCTTGTATTGCTCTAATAAATGTGGGGTTACTACCAACACAACAAAAAAATCTGGTCGTTCTATATTGCTTATGTATTCAGGTATGCTACTGCCTGTAGAAAGGTCTTTGACATCCAAGTAAGTTTTAACACCTGCCCGCAACAGATCGTTATTAAGCCTAAGTACAAATCTGTTATGTTGATGTCTTAGATCTTCTTCCCATGCACGGCTAATAAAACAATTTATGTTTCTATCTCCAATTGAGGTCTTAGCGAGAGATAAAACCCTTTCATATCCTATGCCTTGTGTCATTGAATGTGGACTAATTGATACGGGAAGATCATCTGCTTCATAAAGTAGACTTAAATTTGAACTATCTGCTGCACTAAGCTTCAGTGGAAAGATAACTGTCAGCACAACGAGCACTAAGAAAATGAACTTTTTAAGCACAAGGACAGTCGTCTTACAATTTTTCATATTAATTAAATAAATAAATAATCATAACCAGATTACACCTCAAATGAAATAATTAAAGTCAATTGAAATTTTGATAATTATTTACTTATCGTGCTAGGATCATTGCCTCTAATTGGAGAAACTGTGGTGTGCCTTAGGATGCTGCAAAACAGATGGACGTACTATATTTAGATGCGTTGGTCACTCGATGCTACAGAGCTATGAGAAGTCTTAATAAGTCTGTAGAGAACATAATAATACTTATATTTTATGCGGCTCCCTGGTAAACAATCGCTCTTTATAATTTCTAAAACTATGGATAGAATCCCTTTTTTGCACAGACTATTCCGCATATTTTAAATGGCTAAGTAAAACAAAGTCGTTCCTACCTTCTTCTGGTGTTTGTTTCAGAATTTCAACAAAACCATTGAGGCTATTGAAATTAAATAACTTTTTATTTTCTGTAAGAATTTCTTTCAGAGGATTAATAATACTAGCTCTGTCGTTTGATTCAATTGAGATTACTAGTTTTATAAGATCTGGAGCATTCCTATATTTCTTGATCTCGTATAACGAATTGGCATAAATCATAATTTCTTCTCTTTCATCTGCTCTTATCGAAGCAATAGCTTCAAAAATTTCACGGTATTCATAAGTCTCTGAAAAAGCAAGTGCATGTCCTATTGCGTTATCAGTGTCATCAGTATCTTTGTCACTCCATCCTTGTAAAGCTTCCATAAGCCTGCATTTAGTATCTGTTGAAGATATCTCAGGATGCCGCAGGATAACATTTGTTATTCTTGCTATATCATCTTGCAAGGAATCAAGAGTTCGAATGATTTTTCTGACATTTTCAGCTTCTGAAGTATTCCCTGAAAGCAATTTCGTACAATATAAAATGTCATCTCTTTTTTGTGCTGCAACATTAGAGAAAATCTCCATAATGTCATGATATTGCCCTTCATTCTGAGCATAAATATTCATTTGTGATACTTGATTACAAAAAACTTCCCATGAATCTGGAAAAACTTCAGAAAAAGCAATAATTTGTGAGCCTAGTTCATCATCTGTTCTGGCATTTCGTTTGATATTTTCAGCTTTTTCTAGAAATTCTGGCCAATCAGCACGGTCTTGAACTTTAGCAACGGCTTTTATAATTTTCTCTATATTTCGTCCATTCATAGTTTTAGTGATTATCTGAGCTGACTTAGCAGCAGCACTCTCTTTTTTGCCCCTAGAAATCTGGCGCAAGGCTTCAAAGATATGTTTAGCACCATTTGGTGATATCAATCTATCCTTAAGTATAATAGAAGCTGCTACAGTTTCTTTTAAATTAGCTTTTACTGTTGAATCCAAGTAACCACCATAGCGACCTCCTAGCGCCAGAAGAATTTCGAAACATTCTTGCCCGTCAGCATTTTCAGGCAAAAAAGGATAAGCTACTTCTAACAAAAATTCGCAGTCTTTATACGAAACACTAAGACCTTCAGCTAAAGAATTTACGAAACTAAAATCTTGTCTATTGCTTTTCATTCTAGATTCCGCTCTATACCTGGACAAAACCATTGGATATGTCGTATCCATAATGGTTTCAACCAGCGATTCTAGCTCTACATGGCCCTTTTGCAAGTTTTCGTTTGGAATACCTCCTGTTGTCTGCTGAGCGCTTAGCTCCTCTATATATTTTTTTATGCTTTTAAGATGTCTATAAATTTTGTGAGAACTTGAATTAACTCTAATAAGCTCATCAATTGATAATTCTCTCGGGAATATAGAAAATAGACCCATACCATACTGTCCATCTTTTACCCTCCAAAGCTTTATCCATTGCTCTTGCAATTCATTTAGTGTCCATTGAATCGTTCCCTTATTTTGTTGATCAATTCTCTCAACCAGTTGCACCAGACGATGAACCGTAACTTTTTCCTGTGCACCATATTTGACCATAGAATATCGCTGTAGCTGTTTAACGGCTTTTTCTATTTCTTCAATGCTTCCAGCATCGGTCAGAAAAACAAACCATTCAGGATCAATATGATCCGGCTCAAGATAGGAAAAATATGTTAAAAGTTGATTCGCTAATGGAGATAATTTTTCTGTACTTATTGCCCAGGTAGTTGCAACTGCATGAGGATAATCTTCCCCTTCAGGATGATAAGAAAGTAAAACAGCGGCTTTACGTATAAAAATTTGGTTATATTCACCAAAGCTTGGTTCTAACATTTCCCTTATATATCCTGCCGCATGAGACAAAGCCAAAGGAAGGTAACCTAACGTCTCTGATAGTTTTTTAGCTTGCAATAAATTTTCTTCAGTTTCTTCTATACCTGTAACACCGAAAAGATATCTAACCGCCTCTTCCTCCTGGAAAACGCCAAGATTTAAGGCGTTAGATGGCAACCATCCATGTTGGTCACGAGAAGTCATAAGAATATGACCATTCTTTGCAGGAATTTTATCCTTAATAAACGTCGTAGATGGAACGTTATCCAAAATTAAAAGCCACCTTTTTTTGGGGAGGTTTTGAATAATACTGCTGATTATGGATCTATTATCTGAACCTACAGTAATGCCTAGAGCCTCAAGAAGTGTTTTATAATCTTGAACCATGGCTTCTTCTGTTTCACTACGAATCCAGTATATCACCTCATAGCCATTATTTCTGTACGCTTCGTAAGCATAAGCTAGCGCTAGTTGGCTTTTTCCTATTCCACCCATGCCAGTAATTGTATATTTTACAAAATCACCAACAAGAGATTTCCAAACCGTTGTCAAATAACTTTCTGTTGCCCCAGGAGAAGAACTTTCAATAAAAGAATCATTTTCTGGGGGAAGGTAAAAAGGTGTTACGTAAGGAAAAATCTGCCTCCAATTTCTATCAACTAGATAAGGTTCGTCCAATTCACTTTGCCCAGATTGAAACACATTCGCTAAAATTTTAGGTCTCTTTTTATCTCTAAACTCAATTTCTAGAGCACTTCTATCCAATAAAGTTTTAATTTCAACTAATTTTGGGTGACTCCTAAAAAAACGTTGTTCAAATAAAGGCCACATTTCTTCCCAAAATATTGCTGAATCAAATTTTCCAGTTTCAAGATTTATAGAATCCAAATATTTATACTCTTCTAGTTGTTCAGGTACTGCTGTTTCGTGTTTTCCTGCCATCAACACAGGAATTAAAAAATCAGTATTTTTGGTTTTTCTTATTCGTCGTTCAACGTGTTTCAGCTCCTCAGGATAAAACGGACCATTATCAAGCACTTTTTGCTTGCCTAAGGGAGTTAAAATAAACAAAACAAAATCACTATTCTCAACGCCATTCTTCATAAACTCAAAGATATTTTCGCCAGGCTCTAGATCTCCATTCTCATCATAAATAGCTTTGATTCCCATTAATTTTAGGTTTGTTACTATGCGTTTTTGCTCTCTCAAAACATCTAGGTCTTCTCCGTCATTACAGTGAGCGATAAAACACGTTGGTCCACTGTTACCAACAATCGCTCCCAGAGAACTAAGATAACTATGTAATCTCTCATCCGAACCTACAGGAAATTTAGGTGCTTCTTTATAAGGATTTGGTTTAGCATTAGTGTTTCCGGCATCAAGAACTGTCGGGAAAAAAGCTACTGAAAGAAGCCCTAATAAGAAATGTTTTTTGCAAGTAAAATATGATTTATTGTTCTTCATGTTCAGGATGCTGTAACTTTCTAGCATTTAGAAAAACTGATTAAAACGATCCCAGCCAATTGAAATTACAAGCTTTTTTCACTTGAAAGTTATAGAAAAACAAACCGTGAACTTTTTTACAAATTTCTCTTTATGTTTTTACGTCCTGAAAAGGTCCCTTTACTGAAAACAACTTGGCGAATTTCATTCACCAGTGAGTTCTCAACGGACGAGTATAAAATACAAAGTATCTGCAGCAAAAAGAATCCGATTAACCTTAATGCCTCTTTTTTCATAAGTTTCCTCATGTGTTAGGTGTTATGCGGTGATCAATTAAAGTAATCAGCGCGTTCCACTTCTTGACGAGGCAACCGTAAGGAAAAAGATAAAGGTATTTTATCCGCAGAATCCCCCTAAAAGCATCCCTTAGGTAAAAAACCCCTAGAAATAAAAACTTAAGGTGGGCTAGGGTGTACTTCGATAACGATTAGGCATATATTCTTGCGTATGATCATTATAGATGCATAACGTGCAATATCCTTCTCGCTCTGGTTCCGATGATTTTAAGCAATTAAAAATAATTCGGGGAGTATCACTTTCTCCTAGGGAGATCGATGTTCTGGCTTGCCTGCTTAGCGGCAAGGCAATGAAATCGATTGGGACTCTTTTATCAACTTCCCCTCGAACCGTTGAAACCCATATGCGGTCTATCATGCTTAAATTCGGATGTGGTTCGCGCGAGAAAGTTATTGAGTTCGCCGAAAAGTCTCTGCAGTTTTCGTCTTTAAAAAACCACTATACGCTATTATTGCGGGAGTCTGCTTTTAAAAAAACCCTGGAAAAAATCGCTGGTTTTACTAAAAAAAATCCGGCAGCTTCTTTTGTTATTTATGGAGCGCAACAACAGTCGCCTTTTTTGCAAGAGCTTGCAGGTTTTTGTAAAACCGCCGGTCTTGCCATTACGGTTACCTATAAAACACCGGCATCATCCCTCTCCGTAGTGGAACTTACGCCAGAGGTGGCAGTGATTTGCAGACAAGAAGGTAGCTTAAATACTCCGCTACTATTTGTGTCTAATGAATCGGTTTTCGCTTCTGATCTTTTACCAAAGATTAACAATATTGATTTTGTTGATTTTTCCCTTGCGCAAGATTCCACCCTAAGTAACGCTGAACATTTTTACGGAGCAACATTTGAGGTCTTAAAAAAAATCCTACCCGAAACCCCTGTGGATTCAATTTCAGCTGATTTTTTGGATCATCACAATCGAAGTCCATCGACAGTTTTAAAACGTGATTTTTCCGAAAGTATACCGGATGCAAAAGAACGTTCTCCGATTTCGTTGAAGTTAAGTTTTTTACCTCGATTAAGGATAGGAGTTTTAGTATTATACATTCTTTTAATCGCTATCGTATATGGATTAAGTCAATACCATTCCAAACAAGATAATCTCGTTAGGTCTGATTTCGTGCTACCCCATAAAAGTGCTCTGCTTGAGAGAACAAATTTATTATCAAAGATTGAATCTTGTTTTAACACTCAAGAATCTGGTATTAGAAATGTCGCTTTAGTTGGCATAGGTGGCGCAGGAAAGACGACTTTATCAAGAATTTACGCACGTACCCACAAATTTCAAGTGATGTGGGAAATCAATTCAGAAACAAAAGATCACTTGTTAAATTCTTTTAATGAATTAGCGTCTTTACTAGCAAAATCTAAAGAGCAACGAGAAGAACTCCATCAGATTCAAAGCATCATCAATATTAAGCTCAAAGAGAAGCAGCTCCTTGCATTTGTAAAAAGTCGTTTGAAAGAGATTTCAGATTGGTTGTTGATTTACGATAATGTGGACAGTTTTGCGGACATGAAATCCTATTTTCCCGATGACCCTGAAGTTTGGGGAAATGGCAGAGTAATGATTACAACACGAGATTCCAACATTGCCAACACAAACCAGATAAGGGCAGAAAATATCGTCAGGCTTGAAGAATTAAGCGCAACTGAAGCCCTTACGTTTTTTTGCAAAATCCTTTACGACCAGCCCGTTGAAAAGTTACCCGTATTACAGCGAGAGAGAGTATCCCTGCTTTTAAAGAATATTCCTTGCTTTCCTCTAGATATCGCAGCAGCGGCGTACCACATAAAAGATACAGATATCAGTGTGGAACAATACCTCAAGACAATAAGCACGCCAGCCAATCAAGACTTTGAAGAATTTCAGCAACGTTTGTTTAAGTACTCCATTGACTATGGATTTAGCAGGTATAAGCTACTAACGCTTTCTTTTGAAAAAATCCTTGAAGAAAATACTGAATTTCAGGAGTTATTATTACTGCTGATTTTATTTGATTCTCAAGACATTCCTAAAGACCTTTTGTATGCATACAAACCAGCACATGTCGTAGATACTTTTATTCGAGTTCTGAAAAAACATTCTTTAATAACAACCAGACAACACAAATTCGAAAATACCTCCATTTCCACGATTTCATTACACCGGGAAACGCAAAACACCGGGAGAAATTTTCTCCTTAAAGAAATAGACAATAATGCGGCTAAAACCATCAATAAAATTGTAACGCAAGCATTAACTTATAGTGAGAACTGTATTAATAGAAATTTCCACCAAGGAATTCTCTTTTTGCCTCATTTACAAGAATTGTCGAAGAGTCTTTTAAAAGCAGTTAAGCACCTCCCTTCTTTAAAACCTAATATACCAAAAATTTATTATGCTATTGGCAATACACATTTTAGGTGCACGCGCAATTTAATTTTAGCTAAGGACTATTTCATCCAAGCTTTTAATTCTCATATTGATGGAGGAAAAGATTTGGATAGTTTTAGGATAAAACTTCTTTTAAATCGGCTTACAACTATTTGTAATGATCTAGAACAACCCGATGAAGCAATTTTTTATGCCAAAGAATTCCTAAAACAAAAAGAAGGCCACGATCCACTAAAAATTGCCAATCTATATGCCCTAGCAAGAGCCTACAATTATAAAAACGATTTTCATGTGTCAAAGATGTACTATGAAAAAGCCTTAAAAATACTCCATACCTTTAAAGAAACAAATGGCTCTAGCTTTGAAGCAGAATTAAAAACTTCTCTAGGATTTTCTTTACTTGACTTTGAGTCTGAGATCTATGCTTCCTTAGGCTGGCTGTATAGTACAACTTTCATTGCATTAGAAAAAGCACAACCAGCATTCGGTTATTTGAAAAAAGCCCTTAAATTAATAAATGCTGAAAAAAGCGTTATAGGACAACCTAAAAACAAGGTAATATCAAGTTCTATAGCAAGAATTAGACTAGATATTGGAGACACATACTGTCGTGCTGGTCTTTACGATCAAGCCGAAAGTGAGGGTTTTAAAGAAGCGGAGTACATCATTGATCATCGTCTTGATGATTGTCCGCACAAACTTTTAAAGGTTTATATTCAAGTAGGTATGAGCGAAATTTACTTAAGAAGAGGACAATTAAATCAAGCTAAATTCACTATCGAAAAAACCTTAAGGGCTGCTGAAAAAATTGCTGGAGAAAATAATGCTATAGATTTCTCACTGCTAATTTTCTTGATTGAGACAAATATAAGATTAGGTGAATTAGAAGAAGCCTATAGAAATTGCCAAAAAGTATTTACCATGAATATTATGTCAAAAACGAATTATACTTCGATTTTGTATCTAACGACTTTCTACTTCGCAGCAGTCATAAAGCTTAAACAAAATGACTATTCAAAAGCTTCTAAACACTTTGAGGAATTTTTCAAACTAATGGACACGTTTTGTCGTAATTTTTTTGACCCACAAGACTATAATTCATTAAAAGCAAAAGGAGTTTTTGAGTTTTACCCTTCTGTGAGTCTAGAAAAATCTAGGAAATACCTGGAACATGCCGAAGAACTCTACGCAAAAATTCATGGCAAACAACACCCTTTTGTGAAAGGTTTTGTTATTCTAACTAAAAACGACTAACTATAGATATTCGAGCACAAAAATATCAATTTAAATTAAAATATTCCTGCAAGCTGCTACCAAATGATTTCCCATAATTAATCTTTGTTCGTTGAACAAAATGGTTCCTTGAAATTCTTGAATAAGCGCATTTGTAAAATGAGGATTACCTTTTGCATAGGTTTTGAGAAAATCAACAAAATCGGGAATATAGATTTCCATATTGCTTAATATTTCAGCGAAGAATTTTTGTATTTGCTGGGATAAGTCTTCTTTTTTATAGTCAACAATAACGTCAAAGGTTTGTCTGAATTTTTCAACTGCTATTTGTGCACAATAGCTTGTACCGACGGGGGTTTGGAAAAATTTTCTGAATTTTTCCTTTTGCCAACTAGTTGCTATTTCTAAATGTTTGCTTATTTCATGGGTAAATAGACAATTAATACCTAGGTTTTCCTCAACTATTAGCTCATCACCGCCATGCTTTCCTTTGAAAGAATTGAAACCAACATCAAGTAGGTTATTATCAGTTAAAAAATTGAATAAGACATGATCAGAATTTGGGGCGAAGGGACCATGATTTCTAATTTCATCTAAAATAGAGAGAATTCCAGATTTTACTACTTGTTTTGCTGCTTGATTACGTACACAAATAAGTTGAATTTTTTGATATAGCATTATCGGAAATGTTTCCATACGTTCTTTGAAACGCTCATTCCATAGAAATCTATTGAGCCTCAGGCCGTCATAGACTAAGTCCAAAATAGTAATCGTGTCAGGGATGGTGTAAAACTGGCCGGACAGACAATTTGAATGTTTTTCTGTATAAATCACACGATTTGCTTTAAAGGGATTCAGCAAATTGCTGTATTTAAGAATAATTTCATTGGCTAAAATTTCAGTTGGTACAGGCAGCATAAATAAAGGTAGTAATTCCTTTTGAAAAAATTGATCAAAATGATACTTCAAATCAGTTTTCTCAGAACCTAAAAATCTGCAAAGATTCACAGATGATCCTCGGGGCGCTTTAAAGGTTACCCAAGGTTGCTCCTCAGCGTTCATATTTGACGCCGATGCACTACTAGAAATGACGGTTAGTTCCCGTGGGGGTTTGGGAAACTCTATACTTTGACTGCTTAATATTTCAGCGTCACTTTGTTCAGGAATTCCTTCTCCAGATGGTACCCCTGGAGCTTTTGCAAAAATGCGATTTGGGATATCTATATTAATAGTAAGGCTTGGGCGTCTGCCAAGATCATGTTTTGTTCTTTTTTGAAATATTTTTTGAATTTTTTTAGCAGCTATTTTTCTCTCAAAATTAAGAACATCAAAGGTGTACTTGCGCAATTCAGGAACTTGTAAACTTGGGTATAGATTTTTTATTGCTGCATAAATCAACGCATTTTTTATATTCAGTAATCCCATTCCCCAAAAGGCAGGATCATATTCTTTGAATGTTAAGTAATCAGTTTTTCTAGTCGTTTTTGGTTTTTCTTTGGGATCATTTATGTATATAGCGTTATAGCCATTGTTGAAAAGCTGAAAGATATCACGATCTGCTGATTCAAGAAGAACTTCTTTTAGCTGGGCTGTAGAGATCGTTGGATACATTGATAGCACAAGGGCAGCTGCTCCTGATAGTATTGCTGCTGCACCAGAGGTGCCTGATTGGGGTGAGTACTCAGAAGATCCTTCAGGGCCCGAAGCTGATAAAGATTCATCAGACAGTACCCATAAAAAATTGTGCTGAAATTTTTCCATAGAGCCAGGTAAAGCAGAGAAAGTTCTGGGTTTGTAATCTTGCCGAAGACTGCCTGTAAAAATTGTTGATTGAAGAAGATCATCACAATTATCGGTGTGCGGATCAATTGATAAATTTTCTTTATGATTACCTGCCGATTTAACAATTAAAATGTTTTTCTTATCGGGTAGATTACTAAATAAATTTTTAAAACCTTGTTGCTTTTGATTGCCGAATGAAGCGTTAATGATTCTTACATTTTCCATACTTGAAAAGTCACTGGTTGGCCTGACACGAATGCACGCACCAGGAGAAATTGCATGGATGTACGCTGCCATTGAGGATCCGTGATCAGTGCTGTAAGCAAAGTTTTCAATAGGTTTATCTCGTGATCTGGTTTCAACGTAGTTCCTGACTTCATGATGAGTGATGCCAGAATCCTCTAATAATAAGATCGTTACGCCATTGCCGAAAATGCCTTGTTCATGGGCAAAAGGGGCCATTGCTGCAGCCTGGGCAGAAGTGTTTTTTAAAAAGATATAATCTTGGCGACTTATGCCATTTGTTGCTTTGCGGGAGACTTTTAAAATATCTTTTCGAAGTTCAGATAACAAAATACTATGTTTCCTGTACATTTTCGCATTTTTGGGAATTTCCACCATATTCCCGAGGTGCTTTTGATACTCAAGGAAGGAGTCAAACCTTCCGGCCCAAAGCGTAAAATTCATCCATACACAATAAAAAATACAGTATTTAAAACACATCGCATTAATATAATTATATAGACACTTTTATTTTATTATATATTCGTTAAAAAATGTAATACACGCAGGCAAAATTTTTAAATTTTTCATGTAAAAGTTAATTTGCTAAAAAATCACTGATTTAGATTTAAAAAACTCATTTTCTAATTAATATTGAAATTATAAAATTTAATTGCTATAGGTGTTAATATAAAAACAATATATTGTCCCCAGAATGTTATACGTAAATAAAAAAAACCAAAGATTAAGAATCTTATCCCTATCTTGTATGCTGTGCGCTGCTATGGTGCCAGAGGTTTATGGATCCAGCCTAACCGGTGAAGAACTAAATCCTGGTGCTGCTGTGAATTTTTCCTCACCAGGGGCTGCGCCTGCTAGTCCTGCAAGCGCATCACCTTCTTCCAGTTCTTCGTCTAGCGTATCACCTACGGCACCTGCCCGCTTGAGTCCTTTTGATAAAGATATGCTTCTTGCTGATTTTAAAACTTCTGACCATACAGATCTTAATAGAATTCTTAAAGGTATTAATATTTCTAGACAACTTAAGCGTAAGGAAGAGGAGATTCAATTCCTAGAAAAGGCTGTAAGATACGGACATTTTGATAGCATGGTTACTTTGGGCCAGATTTACCAGCAACGTAGCGACTATCGTACAGCATATGGCTGGTACACTCTAGCTTTTGAAGAACATTGGTTAAATACAGGTCAACATCATGAAGCTGCTAAACAGCAATTAAACGAGGCTTTTTTAAAAAACTTATTAGAATTGCTAAATCGTGATCAAAGAAAATACTTTAAAAATTTTAATCATCATTCAAAAGGCTATTTTTCAGACTTTAAAAATTCTACAGGAAATAGCTTAAATAAAGACTCTGTAGTTAATTTAAATAAAATAACAAAAAATATTTACAATTCATATTTAAATAAAGAACAGGCAGAATTGAGGAGGCTCAGATTCAAAGCAAAAATAAATGAATTAAATGAAATTAAAGAACCATGGTTTGATATGGCGATTGAATATTTCAGTAGTAATAATTACAAGCCCTCGCTAATTTGTATGATTTGTCTCGAACGATCAAAAAATCCAGAGGCATTGTTTAACCTGGGTGTTTTTTTTGCTTTTGGTGATGCACCCTTTGAATTACCAGACAATGAAAGATACCAAAAAGCAGCCCAGTATTATGCAGAATCAGGAAACGCAAAAGCATTGTGTAACTTGGGTCATTTGTATTTGGATGGAAAAATAGGACTTGATTTATCGGAAGAAGAACGGTTACTGAGGGCAGAGGTGTGTTTTAGAAAATCAGGAAATGAGCAATCATTGACTGCTTTGGCTGGGTTGTCTTATTTAGGAAAAATAGATCTTGGATTGGGAGAAATTGAAAGATTTAAGAAAGCTGAGGCATTTTTCAGGCAATCTGGCAGCTTAGTGGGGCTAATGAATTTGTTATTAATGCATAAGCATCTATCAATTGAATTAGAAGATAAAGAAATTGTAAAAATAACAATTCAACAAAAAATTTCTCATTGTAGTGCGCCTAAAAGGCTATTTCTTCTGGGGTTAATATCCTACGTAGATAATAATTACGCACAAGCAATAATTCATCTTTCACAGGCTGTTGTTTTAGGTAATAAAGATGCCAATCATTTATTAAAATTGGTTGAAGAAATTTATCATTATGAGAATAAATTGGAAGAACTCAAAAAAAAAGAAGCATCTGACCAAACTGCTACAGTTAGAAATGACAAAAAAGAAAATGCCGTCGTAGTACAAGGTAGTATCGATCAAGAAAAAAGTACCCAAGCGACTCTTGTGTTAGCTGATCAAGAAAGTTCTTCTAAAAAAGAAGAGGTCTCTAAGGTTGCAGAAAGTCCAGTTTCATCATTAAGTTCATCCTCCGATGAGCAAATAAGTTCTGACAGTGATGAAGAAGAAGCCGATGATAGTTCATCCCCCTCATCATCATCATCATCATCTTCTTCTTCCTTAAAAAAAACTAAACTATCTACAACAGAAGAAAGAATGAAAAGGACCGAACGAAAATTGGAATTGGCTCATGAAAAAGCGAAAAAGCATTCCATGAATTATATGGCATCGTCTCCTAGGGAAGATAGCAAAGAAACTAAAACCCTTGAACCTCTTGAAATAAGCTATCTAAGCTCTCAGATTAAAAAAACTTTTGAGAACGTGTTAGGATCCTCCGACGAGCAGCTTAAGCTTAAAATTCAAACAATTTTTGAAGATATTTCAGAAAAAACCTGGGCAACATCCGGTGTAGGTAAACCAGAAGTTTTAAAGGGAAAATATAGAGACTACACTGGTATATTCCACAAAGGGTGTTTCTCTAGGCGTTTGATTGGAGGAGATCGGTTGGTATACAAAGTGCTCGGGCCAAGGCAGATTCAAATCTTGGGTTGTGAAGGTCATTATGAAAAAAGGTAGTACCATATAGGGAGTGCTGAGAAAGCCTTCCTTTATTTTTGTCAATCAATTGCAGGTATTATTTGTTTACTACAAGATATTTTGTTCTTTTCGGGTTGCGATCAAAATATTCGTTGGCACTTTTTTGCAACCATAACCAAAGCAAATGTTTAAGGTTTCATTATTGAGTTTTTCACTATATTTACGAAAACTCACTTGCTCAAAACCACCAGGGAATTTGTAGGGCATTAAGTACTTCCCATGCAAGTTTAGGTCAAAACCTTTTTTCAAATATTCGTAAGGGATGCCAGTGCTATCTTGCACGAACGTATCGCAATTATTCAACACGAATTTTCTAAATTTTGAAAAACTTTTTTGGTGCGGCAAGTATGAAGCAGCCTTGAACAAGACCACATCAAAAGGTTCTAACGATTCAAGGAACTTAATGTTAATTTGTTTGTTATCAAGGCCAGCCTTGTAGTAGCGTATGATGCGATTTTTGCCATTATAGAAAAATTTTATTTCGATGGCGTTTTGCCTATCCTTAATTTCTGATATGGAAACGTCAGATGCACCAAGATTTTCTAGCTGCTTTAAGATTAGTGCCGTTACATTTATAGCTTTGGAAGCCATTTGGTCAGTTATAAAAAAACTGCGCTTATATAATGAGGACAAATTACTCAAAGATCCGTTGTCTAAAGAAACTGGATAATTTTTAATTAGTTTGGCTGATTCAAGGCCAACTAAAGTTAGGACCTTAAAATTGGGAAACATCAATAATGGATAGGTAACATCAGGTCCACCGAAGGGGTAAAAAACATGACCTCCAACGTGCTGAAGATGTTCATTGCCAAAATCAATGAGTTCTTGCTGTTGTTTTTCTCTAAATTTATCAAATAAAGGTCCAGCAAATACAGACGATATGCTGACCACAACGATATATGCGATTAATACGATCTTCTTCATTTTCATATAATTTATTTTAATTTTTCTCTTATTGTATTTTTTAAGGTGTTAAAAACTTCTTAACGTTCCAATGACGTATTGCTTTAATGTCGCAAGAAGTGTCCACATTGAAACAGATTATAACTTTTTAAATAATCAGCATAGATACTAATTTTGTAAAATATCAGGCATATATACCATACTGTCGCCCTAATCGCAGAGCTCCATTGCCTGGATGATCTAAAACACCCAAAGCTTCTAATTCTATTTTAAATCCGGTCCGTTCAGCGAGATTGATGCTCTTTGTATTTTCGCTGTCACATAAAATATAAAGTTTTTGGGCCCCAAGGTGTTTGAAAGCAAAATCAACTAACGCATTTAATGCCTCTGTAACATAGCCTTTGCCTTGATAATTTAACGAACACCAATAGCCGACATTCATTCGGCGAATTGTCCAGTTAATCTGACTGATTCCGACTCCGCCGATGATTTTATCATCAAGGCACACCACCAGATGGAAAGCTTTACGCAAAATGTACTCAGCATAAAATGTTCGTGCGGTTATTTCACAATCATCCTCGCACCTTACATGATTTACCCAGGGAAGCCATTGGCTTAGATTATCCCGACTTTTCTCGACTTGGGCAAATAACTGCTTACCATCACCTGGTTGCATAGGTCGTATTGTAAGGCGTTTGGTGATAATTGGCATGGAAAAATCTAAAAGAATTGCTGACATTATAAAATATCCAATCTGTTAAGTTCACGTACAACTCGGTTAAGTTCTTTTAGCCGAGGGGGAGTGGTGAATTCAGCATCTACGTCAAATTTTTGTGCATAACCGTTTGAGAAAAGTTGATGATAAAATCTTTTGAATTTTTCCTTTTTTATACCGGTTGGATAAATCAGGACTTGTTTTTCCATAACGCATGCTTCACTTGCCATACTGATTGAATCTTCGCAAACAACGATAGCATCAATACCTTTCAAGAAGTGAGGGTAGGGGTTATCATTTTTTTGATCCCAAATCCAGTAGTTCATTCCTTCAATGTGTTTTTCAAAAATTTCAAGCCATTTCAAAGGCGTGCGGCGAGAGGGGGTGATAATTAAGCTGCCACCTTTTAGGGCTGGATTTGACGTTAGTAAATTTCTAAGGTCATTTGCCATGTTGATGGCTAAATTTTCTTCATAAGTACCGTGAATGCTGTTCCCTCCGAGGAGCACAGCGATTCTGGGAGAAGCGTATCCTTGTAAATCTTTTGGAAATGTTAAATTCTGTGGGTCAATTCCATGGATCGCTCCTTGGGTGGAGATAACATTATCTCCCTGAAGTTCATCGTGGATAGGTGCAATGACAACATTGAAATATTTTGCAGATACGCCTGGATCCATTAAAACAATCGTTTTTACTTGATGACGAAGTGTCAGTGCTACGAGTACAGCTTGTCTTCCTGCGGCGATAATAATATCAGGCAGAGGATCTGAAATAGTTTTAATTGCTTTTTGTTTTAAAAATTGGGGAAGAAGCGCAAACACGAATGGAGGCATTAACCTACACCAAGAGGGCAGGGAAACAGGTTTTTTTTGATAGTTTTTAATCCATTTTTCAGCCAATGCTTCTGCTTGTTTCCATGTGCCGACCTTTAACGCGTCTACACACACCCAACATGAAATATTTTTTTCTTTTTTTTTCATTTCTTTTTTTATTTTTTATTAATTTATTTGGGCTGCAATTGCTTAACCATAAGGCCAAATACCACTAACGTCTAGCACAAGAAAAGACATGTTAGAAGTAAATATAATTATAAAATTTAACGAAATTTTAATAAACATAAGATCTAATTAATCTAAGGATTATTGAGTTTAATCACTCAAAACATAAAACGAGGAAATAAATATGGTCGAAAGTATTCAGCATAAGCTCGACCGGGTGCGCCCACCACGTGTCCAAATTACATATGATGTAGAGATAGGTGATGCTATTGAAATGCGTGAATTACCATTTGTTGTTGGAATTCTTGCTGATTTATCTGGACATATAGCTGATCCTCTTGCTCCGTTAAGGCAAAGAAAATTTATTGATCTTGATAAAGATAATTTCCAAGATGTTCTTGAATCAATTCGTCCACGTTTGACTATTACAGTTCCTTATAAATTGAGTGCCGATAAAACAGAGACTTCTTTAGAGCTTTTCTTTAGTTCTATGGATGATTTTGAGCCGCTTAACATCGTTAAAAGAATAGATGATTTGAGTAAATTATATGATTCTCGCTGTCACTTGAAAGATTTGATGAGCAAGCTTGATGGTAACGATACCCTTGCTAGCATGCTGACCGATGTGATGGCTGATGCAGCAAAGCAAAAACCCTTAGCTGATCAAATAGCGGCTGGTTCTGGTGATGATCTCGATAAAATTTTAACTGAAGGAAAAATGGCCCGTGATGAATCGCAAAAGCTAATTGCCATTAGTATATTAAATGAATTTTTAATTCAAATAGCTGTTCCAGATGAAAACGATCCCAAAATTTTAGGGCATTACTTAGCTTACCATATTGATAGGATAGAAAGCCTTATTAGTACACAAGTTAATTTGATAATGCACCACCCTGATTTTTTGAAATTAGAAGGGTCATGGAGAGGTTTGTTCTACCTGGTTAGTAGAGCGAGTACAGGTGAATCTCTAAAGTTAAAGCTATTAAATTTAACCAGGCAAGAATTGCAGAACGACTTAGATAGAGCAGTTGAATTTGATCAAAGCCAGTTGTTTAAAAAGGTTTACGAAGAAGAGTATGGCACTTTTGGTGGACATCCTTATTCCTGTTTGGTAGGAGACTTTGAATTTGGTCGCTCACCTATGGACATGGACTTGCTTGAGAAAATTTCAGGCGTTGCAGCCGCAGCTCATGCACCTTTTATAAGTGCAGCTCATCCACTGCTGTTTGATCTAGATAGTTTTGAACACCTAGGCGTGCCAAGAGATTTAGGCAAGGCAATGGAAAGTCTTGAACTTGTGAAATGGCATAGTTTCAGAAGTTCTCCAGATTCTCGTTATGTAAGTTTGGTATTGCCAAGAGTTTTGATGCGTCTACCGTATGGTCCAGATACATCTCCTGTGGAAGGATTGAACTTTAAAGAAGATGTAGGTTTAGCTGATAGCAATCTCTTTTGCTGGGGTAATGCGTCGTACGTTCTTGCAGAGCGCATATGTAATGCATTTAGTCTGTACAAGTGGACAGCAGCAATTCGTGGGGTTGAAGGCGGTGGTATTGTTGAAGGATTGCCACCTTATACATTTAAAACTCCAGACGGAGACATAGCTCTTAAATGTCCAACCGAAGTTAGTATTACAGATCGCCGCGAGAAAGAATTAAGCGATAATGGGTTCATTTCCCTATGTCACTGCAAGGGGACTGATTATGCTGCTTTCTTTGGAGGACAAACGTCACAAAAACCAAAGAAGTATAATCTTGATGATGCTACGGCAAACGCGAATCTTTCCGCTCGGCTTCCCTATATATTAGCTGCTTCACGTTTTGCACATTATATCAAAGTTATAATGCGAGATAAAATTGGCAGCTTCATGACCAAAGATAATGTTTCGTTTTATCTTAACACTTGGATTGCACAATACGTACTGTTGAATGATGGTGCTCCTCAAGAAATTAAAGCAAAATATCCTCTTCGCGAAGCTAGGATCGATGTTTTTGAAGTTCCAGGGCAACCAGGATCATATACCTCAGTTGCTTATATAAAACCACACTTCCAGTTGGAAGATTTAGCGGTTTCTATTCGTTTAGTCGCAAAATTACCAGCACCATCCGCGTAAGGAGATAAATAAATGGGTATAGCAATTGATAATTTACCAGAAAATTTTCGTATCATCAGTAATCCCGAAAGTCGGGATTCTGCGCAGTCAAGTTCAGCTGACTTATTTGCAAAAATCGTCTATGCGGGCAAAGAGATAACTTCTAGTAGTGTTAAAGGTTTCGAAAAGTGGGCAGTTATTCACGGTTTAGTGATGAACTTATGGCGTAAAGAAACAGGCGACGTTTCAAATACGGCAGTGAACTCGTCCGCATATTTAGGGATGGATGAAATTCAATTTGCTCTGCCATGCAGTGATGTGGATCTTGTTGCTGTTGAGACAATTGCTAAAGGACAAATAGTGGATATAACTTTCATGAAGACTGGAAATATTCAAAGTCATAATGTGTCGATTGAGCAATTTGCATTCATGAAAGCTCAAATTGTCAGTACGTTTTTTTATATTCAAACTGCTGTAACCCCTTCTGTTACTATTCGCTTTAAACCTAAACAAATTGAAATCACCAGGTTTGGATATGACGCACAAGGAACAGCAACAGGAAGCAATGTTTATCTAATAGATTTTGTGACCAACACAAGTAAATAGAGAATTGATTTTGTAACTGATAGAGTATCATAATGTTAATGTTGGTTTTACACATAAGATGAATGAAAGATTCAGCTAATTTAGAATATAAAAAATCTAAAAGTTCTAGCGTGTATCTTAATAAGCCAGAGCCAAAACCAAAAAAAAGTAGTAAAGCTCCTTTGTTTGATAGATTTATCAACGATTCAATGGACAACAAAAATGAACACCCAAAAAGAATCCTTCTTAACCGTGCTCAGATATTAGAATCAATCGTCAATGAAGTGGGTCGTTTATTAAATACCCGCTTAAGCGCTACAGCAAAAATTTATAGTCAATATAGGGATCAGGATTATGGATTAGGATTGCCGTGGATGTATGGCATCCCTGATTTTAACTCGATAGATCCTGCTGATAAGAACCAGTGGGTTAGTATCGCTAAACTTTTTGAAAATGCGATTGGTTACTTTGAACCTCGTCTGAAAAATGTGAATGTTTCACTTGATCATTTTGATGGTCAAAGTCAATGTTTATATGTAAGTGTTCGGGGCAAAATTGTGATGAAGGAGTTTCAACAACCTGTTGCCTTCGGGGTAGAAGTTAATAATATGAGCTAAAGTGGGGTATTAATGACTGTTGCAACGATAAAAGAAAAAATAACGATACTGCAGCAAAAAATGGATATTTGGCCAGGGGTCAACATAACTGAAGAAAGCGAACGTGCTGAAGTTATGGCATTAACGAATGCACACTTTGAAGCAGTTGAAACAGATTTTGCAGCGCTTTTAGATCAATGCAGAATGCTTTCCCCTCATGACCAAGACCTGATTACGCCATGTTTAAGGGAATTAAAACAATTCGTTGAAAATAAGTTTTCGGTGGCTGAAAGAGAACTCATCGAAATGAAAAAAAAAATGGACTTGGGACGTAATCATGCCCAGGCAATCAGGGCTTATAATAAACCTATGGCAAATTCATCGTATTAAACTCTAGAGTTTCATATGATATAAAACAGGTTTGTGGACGGAACCATAAAGGTTCTCATTTATCCTATTTCTATCTGAATTCCTCACCCCTAGAGACTTCTTGATTTTTGAAGTATCCTATAGCAAATGTTCATTGTAGAAAAAACATTATGCCTTCATCTAAAACTGTTTTTGAACGTGGTTTAGCTATTACAATTTTTTCAAGCCGTTGGCTGCAGGCGCCTTTGTATTTTGGACTGATTGTAGCACAAGGGATCTATGTGCATCGCTTCATTAAGGAAGTTTGGCACCTTTTGACCAGCTTAAGGGTATTTGACGAGACAGAAATCATGCTGGTAGTTCTAAGTCTGATTGACGTGGTGATGATTTCAAATCTATTGATTATGGTCATTATTGGTGGGTATGAGACCTTTGTAACCAGGCTTGGCATGGATAATCATCCAGATCTTCCTGAATGGCTTGATCATGTGAACGCCAATACTATGAAAATTAAACTTTCCATGGCGCTGATTGGTATTTCATCGATTCATCTTTTAAAAACGTTTATTAACGCAGCGCAGATGCAAGAAGTCACGATTAAATGGCAGGTGATTATTCATGTAACATTTATTATTTCTGCCATAGCTCTTGCGTACACGGCAAAAATTTCTCAAGAAAGTTTAGAGGCCATTGGTGCAAATAAACATTGAAGCTATTTCAATTGCGCTGAAGCATCATCTGGGAGATGATGCACAGCTTCAAATTATCGATGAATCCCATAAGCATAAGGGGCATGATGGGTATAATCCAGAAATTGAAACATCTCATATTGCTATTGAAATTACGTGGGATGGATTTGATGGTCTTGCCGCCTTAGATAGACATCGTTTGGTCAATTCATGGCTGGATAACTTTTTTAAACAGGGGCTACATGCGGCGCGTTATACTCTAAAAACTCCACAAAAGAATTACTAGTTATGATGCCCATGGTTCTAGTTGTTGATGACGATATGCGCATTAGGGAACTTCTCGCAAAGTTTTTGAGCGACTATAGCTACAGGGTGCAAACGGCTGCAAATGCTGCGCAGGTGAGAGTGCTGCTTGCATCACAGCACTTTGATATCATGATTCTCGATATCATGATGCCAAAAGAAACGGGCCTTGAGTTGCTAACAACGATTAGGATCGCTCAGTCTTCTTACAAGCATATGCCAGTTATTTTATTAACGGCCCAAGATGGTTTGGATGAAAAAATCCATGGTCTCATGTCTGGTGCTGATGATTATTTGACAAAACCTTTTGAACCTAAAGAACTTATTGCAAGAATTGAAACCATTTTAAGACGTACAAAAACTAAACCCTCCATTGTGGTTGATCTATCCTTAGGGGATTTTGTCTTTAAGGTTGAAAAAGCGGCATTGTTTAAAAACAATGAAGATATTCGGTTGACGTCAACAGAACAAATGGTTCTTCGGATTTTAGCGCAGCATCCTTACCAACCTTTTTCAAGAACTGATCTAGCTCACCGCATAGGGTTTGTAATTAGCGAACGTAGTATTGATGTGCAAATCAATCGACTGCGTCGCAAATTAGAAGATGAAAGCGGCAAGTATTTAAAAACCATTAGACATGTAGGTTATGCATTATGTCCCGATTCTTAAAACTGATAATGAATCCAAAAAGATTGTTAAGAAAAACCCTACCAACAAGTTTATTTGGAAGGGCGCTAATTATTCTTTTAACACCGTTATTGTTGGTCCAAGTTGTGCTTGGGTATATCTTTTTTGACCGCCATACAGAAACAATTTTACGTCAGCTTTCCACAACTATAGCCGGTGACGTTGCCTTGGTGATGGACTGGGTTGAGCGTGATCCGAAGGATATTAAAGCTATTCAAAAAGCGGCTCAAAAATTTATGCGTTTAGATGTGAATTTTGTTCCACAAAATACGTTGGAAAAATACGGTGCACACAAGAATTCATGGTTATATGGGTTTATGGAAGACGCTTTGAATGAAGCTTTAAATGGAGAGGGTGCGAATAAATCCACAGGTGGAAAATTCTATTATTTGCGAATGAGTGCCGATAAAATTTTTATTTCCGTAGAAGTTAAAAAGAAGGGGGTTCTGGAAGTCTCGTTGCCTAGAAAACGTCTATTTAGTCGTACAACGCCTTTGGTTTTAATTTGGACAACATCATCTGCCCTGCTGTTATTTTTAGTTGCATCTCTGTTTATGCGCAACCAAATTAGGCCCTTGCGGAGATTGGCAGAGGCGGCGGATCGATTTGGTAAAGGTGATGAGCTTGGCGAATTGAAAATTGAAGGGGCTCTTGAGCTGCGGATGTTAAGTCGTATTTTTAATGTCATGCGAGCACGTATCCAACGTCACCTGCACGAGCGAACGCAGATGCTTGCCAGCGTTTCTCATGATCTTCGAACGCCGATTACCCGAATGCAGCTGCAGCTAGCAATTATGCCCGAAGAAGAAAATAGCAGATTGCTTCAAGAAGATTTAAAACAAATGCAGCTGATGGTTGAGGGGTTTTTGGCTTATGCTAAAGGAACAGCTCATGAGTCTCGTCATGCCGTACCCATCGCCAGTTACATTCAGGAAATTATCGACAACCTCCCTGGAAAGAAGAACCCAATTGAGTTTCTGCCAATTGACAATCCTACAGTTCAAATAAAAGTTCATCTATTTAACCGTTGTTTAACTAATTTGTTGTTAAATGCTAATAGGTATGCTTCGCACACTTGGGTTAGTTTAAAATTAACGTTACGGACTTGTGAAATTATAGTGGACGATGATGGGCCAGGAATTCCTGAAGAAAAAAGGGAACAGGTCTTTCAGCCTTTTTATA
This sequence comes from uncultured Alphaproteobacteria bacterium, assembly GCA_903874955.1. GTDB lineage: Bacteria > Pseudomonadota > Alphaproteobacteria > Paracaedibacterales > CAITNM01 > CAITNM01. The sequence goes on from CAIQTY010000051.1 coordinate 49,772, forward strand.
GGCAAGACTCTGCGCGTAATTTAGATGAAGGTGGAACGGGACTAGGCCTTAGTATTGTGAGGGATGCGGTTAGAAGTCACGGAGGCAGAATTCGTCTTGATCAATCGCCCTATGGTGGTCTTCGGGTGGTCCTTACTTTCCCTAGATCGTGATTGACTGAAATAAAATTGCCGTTGTTGACCTTGGAGCGCAGGTACGTAACAATAAATAATGGAAAGTATTTAAGGGTAATCCGATGGCAGAAACAAAAACTAATGGAAGTAAAGCTAGTAAACCTAAGGCCGTGAAAAAAGAAAAGGTTGAAAAAGTTCAAAGTAAATCAAGTTCGGCTAATGCTGAGAGGCCCGATCCTCAAGAAGTGTGGAAAGAGAATCAGCAAAAGTATGCTCACTCAGCTAAGGATATGTTTGAAAAGTTTTCATCTCATGTGAAAAAACCAGAGCATGCCGCGGTTCATGAAGCTTGGAAAGAACACCAACATAAGTATACGCAATCTGCAAAAGATGCCTTCGAAAAATTTTCATCCCATGCACACACTTTAAAGCCAGACCATGCTGCTACGATCGCAAGTCACAAAAAGAATCTCGAAGCACTTAATGATGCAAACAAGATGGCAGCTGATGTCATGAAATCAATTGCAAATCTGCAGAGTCAATTTGTTAAACAAACATTTGAAGATTTAAATTCAATGATGCGCGGTTTGATGACCCAAAAACCGGGCCAACCAATTGATTTAGTTGCGCATTCAGAATCGGTCAAGAATTCGTTTCAACGTACCATGGAACATGCTAAAAGCGTTGGTGGCGTACTTTCCAGTTCGGGAAAAGAAATTCATGCGAGAATGCATGGTCGTCTTGACGAAGCAAAAGAAGAATTAAAAGAACACGTTTCTAAATATAAGAAACACTAATTAAAACTATGGAGGTGGGTTTGAATCTATAATGGTTCAAACTGACTCTATTTAAGGCTTTTGATGGCTTTAGCATAATCATCTTGTTTAAATACACTATTTCCTGCCACGAGAACTCTTGCTCCAGCTTCGATGATGCTGGGGCTATTTTCCGGGTTCACCCCACCATCAACAATAATTTCAAAATTAAGATTCCGTTGTTTTTTTATTTTTGCTAGCGATGATATTTTTTCTAAGGTGGAGGGGATGAATTTTTGTCCGTAAAATCCTGGATTTACACTCATGATGAGCACCTGATCAACAAGCTCTAATACAGGCAATATGGCATCGATACTTGTACCTGGATTTATTGAAACACCTGCTTTGCATCCACGGTCTTTAATATCTTTTAAAAAACGGCTTAGATTTGATGTTGCTTCGGCGTGGATCGTAATATGGTCAGCGCCTGCTTTATGATATAGATCAATGCATAACGCAACATTTTCTACCATTAAGTGGACGTCAAACACCAGAGAACAGACAGTTCTTATTTGGCTTATGATATCAGGACCAAAAGTTAGGTTTGGAACAAAGTGTCCATCCATGATATCAAGGTGAAGCCAGTCTGCTCCTGCTGCTTGAACAGCTAAAACTTCATCTTTTAAGCATAACATGTTAGCTGCCATCAGTGATGGTGCAATAAGGATAGGCTTTTCAATTTCTTGTTCTTGCATGTTTGATAATCCCTATTCCAGATTTAGCATATTTTCTAAAGTGTAAAATCCTGGTTTTTGTGCGAACAACCAAGTGGATGCTTTTATGGCGCCTTCAGCAAATATATTTCGGTTTAAGCATTCATGGGTTAGGCTAATTGTTTCATCACCGTGGAAGAAATGCACGCTATGTTTCCCAACAACATTGCCACCACGCAGGCTTGTAAATCCGATTTCTGGAACATTTAATGAGCGTGGATGCTGCCTATCCCACGATTGGATTTGCTCCAGCTTATACCCTAAAGAATCAGCAATGGTCTCTCCAATCGCTAAAGCCGTTCCTGATGGGGCATCTTTTTTATGGCGATGGTGAACCTCAGCTATTTCTATATCTGTATTCGTTCCTAAAGTTTTTGCCACGAGGGAGGCTATTTTTTTTAAGACTACAATCCCTAGACTTGTATTGGCAGCGTATAGGACTGGAATATGATCACCAGCGGTTTTTAATGCATTATTTTGAGCTTCAGATAAGCCCGTTGTCCCACAAAAAAAAGGTTTTTTTGTTTGAAGGCAAGCTGTAATAGCAAATTCAATATTATTTGGATTGCTAAAATCGATGACACCATCGCAATTTTGAAGAATTTCACTAAATGCGTTCAGATTATCTTCTCTCAAGCGCGAAAAAACATGTACCTTAGTTGAATTGGGTAAAAGCGCTGAAATGGCGGTTCCCATCCGTCCGCCACCCAGCATACAAACTCTCTTCAAGAATACGCCTACAATTTTTTCTAATCATACGGTTTCTCAAAAGATGTGACTAGATATTTTAATTGAGCCTAGAATGGCAAGGCTTTTCTTTAAAGTTGAACAGTCCTAATCGATAAGGGCTTGATTCAATTTTTTGCCATATTTCCAGTAAATACGTCAAAGTTTTTCTGATCTGATCAATTGTATGAATGGAAGTTATTTGATCGATTAATACTAGTTTGAAGGCAACTTGTCGCATAGGTATGCCTTGGTGATAAATTGGATCTAGAGATTTTAGAATGTACCTCCATATCCCTTCTATTTTTCTACTGCTGAAATGATCGTATATCTTTCCATGTAGCTGGTCCCAAGTTTGCGATGCTGTGCGAATTCGATTGTGGATACCAAAACTGCGCATAGACAAGCTATACAGTTTTGCGAAGGCTAGTCCTGCATGGAATAGTTCTTCACTAATGTGTTCTTCGATATAAAGTTGATGCAAAAGACATCCTTCATTTGCGGCATTGATAATAAGTTGAAAGGGATCTTCAAGTTTGTCATTTGTGAATTTTTTTAAGGTGATGTGGCTAGATTTTTTTTTTGATGGTTTTACCATGACAAGTCCTTTACCAAAAACGCGTTCATATTTTTTTCGGTACGAATTTTATTTGCCGTTAATAAAAGTTGAGCTGCATTAAGAAGTTTTGTACCTACCCTGAATTGACGATCTTTTAAGTCCACATAAGTTGGTGATACTTCATAAATACAGATATTTTCGTTGCTTAAGAATTCGCACAATTGCCAGAAACTAATCCAATTTTCTAGTTCTTTTCTGAGCTCTTTTCGTTCAAATGATGGCGATATTATAGGGTTTTCTGCTTGGTATTTTGACCTCATTGATTCCTGAGTTGGGTTTCTTCTAGGTTTTTCAATGCGGATTCTAAAACGACTTAAGGCTTTATTTGTCGCAGTGGGTGAACGGCCCAGTTGTTTCGCAATATCTTTTATACTAAAGCCACTTAAAAAATACTCTCTGGCTTTTTTTATATCTTCGGCTGTCCATTCCTGTACGCCCATGCACTCTCCTATGCTAAAAAGTTATTTCAGTATTGCAATTATTATATGGATAGTTTGATAGAAACTTACATACTTGGTCAATATATGAAAATGTCCCATCTAATTTTATTAAAAATATACATATAAAAAACACATTCTCCCTAGCTTAGGAGAATGTTATTAGTTATTTTCTTTTGAAATTATTGGGGTGACAAAAATGTTTACTGTGCTGTTAGTGTGCCTGCAAAAGCCGAGGGTTGATTATTATTGTCACCGGAGCTTTGCCCCATTTGATTTACTTGGTTCATTGAGTTTGGTTGCTGCAGTTCAGGATCGCCTGCTTTAAAAAATTCCTGATCTTCTTGAGATACTTGAGGTGCTGCAGGTTTTTCCTCTATTACCGCTGCCTTATTTAATGCATTCCCTACAGCTAATGGGCTAGAGAGTGTTGTCGCTGCATTTTCTGAAGGTGGGGTGGTTTCATCAGTAACATTAGAATCAGCAGCCGATTTTGGTGTGCCGGCTGATTCATCTGTATTCTCTGAATTATTTGGTTCCTCTTCTTCTTCCTCTTCCTCTTCCTTTTCCTCTAAATCGCCTTTTTCAGAGTCTGCGAGCGCTGATTTTTCTTCATTTGGTTTGGCTATTGCTACCGGAGCTGCTAAAGCAGTATTATCAGAATCTTTATTTCCTATAGGTACAGGATCCTTAGCAACTGCCAGAGCATTATTATTTGCGCTTGGTGCTACTGCGGGTGAATTGACTGGAGTAGTATTGCCAGGATCTGCAGGTGTGGGAGAATTTTTAAGATCTGTAGGGGCTGAATTATTTGCGCTTGCTGCAACTGCTGTTACTTGCGAAGCAGCAGGTGCTGGATTTGCTTGAGTTACAGTTATGCCAGAAGTGTTCGTGCTTGCTGCTGCAACTAACTGAGTCGTCATTAATAATGATAAAAATAAACATTTCATTTCTGAAATCTCGAAATAAATACTAAATAAAACTTAGCAATTATAAATTAAATTAAAGTTAATTTGGATTTAAAGGTTTAATCAATCTAATTTCATTCTAAAACTATGATTTTATATTTTAATCTTATGTTAATAATTTTTTTCTATGTTTGAATTGTAAAAGAACAACTAAAGATAATTTTGTCTTCATGATTAAATTTATATTATTAATTTTAACATGCTTTTATGCAACCTCGACGAGTGCACAAAGATGTAAACCTTATCAGATAAAGGATTCTGAAGGAAAATGTGTCAATAACCCCTGTAACGATCACCACCAGATTAGAAATAAAAGAGGGATTTGCCATAAACCATCGCGAGCTTAGCGCATCAAATAAAAAAATCAACGCCTGATTTTCGGTCGCAGATTTTTTCCAAATGGTTATAGTGAAATCAAGCTTAATTTTTTTATTATTTCAAATATTCCATGTTTAAAAATGAATTAGTCCACGAATATTATAAGGCCTTAATTGCTAAAAATAGGGAATATGAAGGGGTGTTTTTCGTAGGCGTTAAAACAACCGGTGTATTTTGCAGGCCCACATGCCCAGCTCGAAAACCAAAATTTGAAAACTGTGAATTTTTTAAAACGGCCGAAGAAGCATTGTTCGCTTCATTTAGGCCTTGTTTGCGCTGTAAACCTCTATCATTTCCTAATCATCAATCTGATTTACTAACTGCACTTATCGATGCTGTGGAGGTCAATCCTGAAAAAAGATGGAAAACGCAGGATTTTAGGTCCCTTTGTGTTGACGAATCTACAGCGCGTCGGCAGTTTAAAAAACGATTTGGTATGACATTTATTGAATACGCAAGGGCTAGGCGTATGGGAATTGCTATGAAACAAATCCGATCAGGTGAATCTGTTATTGATGCGCAGCTCTCAATAGGGTATGAATCAAGCAGTGGATTTAGAGATGCCTTTTCAAAAATTATGGGCGCCGCTCCCGCAAAATCTGCCAAGCATTTAAGCATTTTAAAAGCTTCATGGTTAGACACTATTCTTGGGCCAATGCTAGCTGTAGCTGATGATCAATTTTTATATTTATTGGAATTTGTAGATCGTAGAGGTCTAGAACGAGAAATTGAACGACTTAGAATTAAAACTCAATCAGCGATTATTCCTGGGGTGACAGCACCAATAAACGCAATTGAGCAGGAATTAAAGTCTTATTTTGAAGGAGGACTGAGGTCGTTCCAGACTCCTATCAAACTTTTGGGAAGTCCTTTTCAAAAACTTGTATGGCAGGAATTAATCGCTATTCCTTATGGAAAAACCAGAAGCTACGCGGATCAAGCCAAGGCAATTAAGCATCCAACAGCATTCAGAGCAGTGGCAAACGCCAACGGCGCCAACCAATTAGCCATTGTAATCCCCTGTCATCGCATCATTAACAGTGATGGAAAATTAGGTGGTTATGGAGGTGGTATTGCCCGCAAACAATGGCTAATTGACCATGAAAAAAAGCATAACAATGACTGAAATTAAGCGTATTCAGCAGCTTTTGAGGCAGTCAGTTACTCAATCCGTTCGACCCCCTACATATTTTTTTAAAACAGGACCAGGAGACTATGCGGAGCATGATCAATTTTTAGGTGTTACTACACCTAACCTTCGAAAAATTGCAAAAAAATTTGAGCATCTTAATGTTGAAAATATCCAAATTCTTATGGACTCTCCTTTCAATGAAGAACGCCTCCTTGCCTTATTTATTTTAATTCAGCAATACCCTAAAGATCCCGATGCTGTTTATCAGTTTTACATGGCTAACCTAAAGAAAGTGAACAATTGGAACTTGGTTGATGTATCTGCCCACTTGATTCTAGGCAGGTATTTAGCAGGATGTGATAGAGAGTTATTAATTGACCTAGCCAGATCATCAGTTTTGTGGGAACGAAGAATCTCTATGGTTTCTACTTGGTATTTTATTAAAAATTCTGATTGTGAATGGACCTTTAAAATCGCCGAACAACTGCTGAAAGATCGGCACGATTTGATCCATAAAGCCGTTGGATGGATGCTTCGTGAAGCTGGTAAGAAAAATATGGATCAATTGATAGATTTTCTTGATCAACATGGTCCTAATATGCCACGAACAATGCTACGTTATGCTATAGAAAAATTTCCTAAGGACGATCGGTTAAGATATTTAAATATCTAGTATTTTTATGTTTTTCACTCGTGCTGCATGATTGTTTGATCAGGGCAACCTCATTAAAATTTTAGTAAAAAAAGTGTAGAAGCTAGAGGAAGAATATTTTAAGCAAACCCCAATAATGAATGAAAAGTCATCAGGAAGATTTTTGGATTTTTTCCAAGATCTTCCGGACCCAAGAATAGATAGAAAGAAACTCTATAGTGTCGATAATATCCTGTTATTAAAGTTAGCCGCAGTTATCTATGCGGGAGGACTGGGAAGACATCGAGTTATATGGCAAACAAAAACTAGAATATTTACGAAAATTTTTGCCATATGCAAATGGAACCGCCAGCGATGATACTTTGCGAAGATTTTTTCGCAAAATAAATACGCAAGAGTTTCAAAAAATCAGCAGCAACATGATTACATTATTCACTTTTGCTCTTGCAGGTTTTGCAATTTGGCTTGCCCCAAAACTACACCGCAAGGCCGATACATCAGCAACTCATTAACTTAGGTAACCAGCTCTTTCAAGCCCAGCCTTCATGTTTAAAAACCATCCAGCTAACCTGCCTTTTTTAAGCTGTGCCCCATGGGGTTGGTCACAAAAAATATGGGCTATGCCAGTAGGGCCAGTAATCTTGATTTTATATTTATGATTGTTTCTCTCTATTGCAGCACCAATGCTCGTCAAATTCTTAAGCATTGTATCAAAGTCAGGCATCATTTTTTCATTAAACGCTGTTAGCCAATCAAGAGTTGAAGACGAAGAAGACGATTTTATAACGGTCAGCGTTGCAGTATCTTTCAAAACCTCTTTCGACGGAGAGGAAGAAGATGATGATGATGATGATGATGATGATGATGATGATGATGATGATGATGATGATTCTAATGTTGAAGAAGATATTTCTGCTAAATCTTCATCATCACTAGAACTTTCACTATCTAAATTTCCCGCTGCTAAACTAGCGAGTTTTTTTTGTTTTCTTTTTTCTCTTTTCTTTTTATATTTAATTCGTCTCTTTTCTTGTTCTTTTTTTAGGGCTTCCGCGTCAGCTTCTTTTTGCCTTTTTTCAATTTCCAAATCTGGATTTATCAAATATTCATTTTGGTTTATTAATGCTTCTAATTCATTGATTGTTCTTTGAAATGCCCTTGTATGCTCAATCTGTTCCAATGGTATAAAAAGATCTCTGAATAATTTATACATATTAGGAAAGTTGTATTCATCTACATTGTTTGATATTTTTAAATTGTTAATAATTTTTTTAATTTCATCAATGCATTTTGCTAGCTCTTCAGTGCGTTCCAAAATGCTATTAATATCCTTAGACTTAATATAATTAAATATATTTGGTGTAATCTTATCATGAAGCATCTCTGCCCTTTTATGAGTTTTAATATTAGTTGTCTTGAAAGATTTTGAACCGTCATGTCTAGAGGAAAGCAATTCTACTTGCATAGCATCAAGCACAAATAGCACAGAATCAGGAAGTTGAGAGAGGACAATATCACGCATTTCTTTATAAAAACTATACTCGTTGAAACCTCTTAAATATGGAGCTTCATGTGCAGATTCTTCCTTTGTTTTGGGAAGTTGAAGACTTAAAAATTTGTATGTTATGTCGATATCCATTGCTAAAAATAAAAATTCATACCTAGTTTTTTTGTCTCCTGCACTTTTTGTAATGAGCAATGTCTTTTCAAGAAGCTTCATATCTTGCTCAATTGCGTCTAATAATAAATCCCTAAATGCTGCAGTCCTTTGAACAGGGTATTGATTATAAAATTCTTCGCTAGATATGGAGGACTCATCAAAAGCACCTTTTAATATTTTATTGTAACAAATACGACCATCTAAAATACTCTTGATTTCTGCCACCCTTGACGCAACTCTTTCCCAGGAAAAATCCTCTGAGCTAGGTGAACTCGAAGAGGCCATTAATGATTGGCAGGTTAAAAAAAATAAAACTAAAAAACGCATGATATATCCTAAATTTATAATTGATAGGGAACATAACATCATTATATTGCATTTTCAATATAAAAATAGTAACAAAATGCCAAGTTATTCAATTTTATTAGCTAGTGAATATAACCAGCTCTTTCAAGCCCAGCCTTCATGTTTAAGAACCATCCAGCTAACCTGCCTTTTTTAAGCTGTGCCCCATGGGGTTGGTCACAAAAAATATGGGCTATGCCAGTGGGGCCAGTAATCTTGATTTGGTATTTATGATTATGTTGAGACTTATTTGTATTAACAGGTTGTGTAGCATAAGGGGTAATTATTTGAACATGACACACTTCATTGGAGGTTCTCTTTTATTGAGGTTGCCCTGATTGTTTGAGCGTGTTCTATGGACAGTATAAAAGGTCGTCGTGTATAAATATCAAAAAGTAAATGGGTAATTTTCATAAAAATTTCGCCCTATCAAAACGTTAAAGTTTGTATGTACATATGCTTAAGTCTTTTAAAACTGGGGTTTGTTAACATGCTTGAGCTATTGAGAAAGGTCCAGAAAGAATTTAATGAAATTTATAGAGTATTGTTATTTAGTTAATTGGATTTATGGTTGCTGATTGAATAAATTAAAATTTAGCGTTTGAAGGTAATATTTATGAGTATTTTTAGGTCTCTTAATCAAAATCAAAAAGAAGCGATTGGGCTTTTGCAGATAGGAACCTTTTTAGAATATTTTGATCTAATGCTTTACGTGCACATGGCAGTTCTTTTAAATGAGCTGTTCTTTCCAAAAAGCGATCCCCATACAGAAGCGCTGATGGCAGCTTTTGCATTTTGTTCTACTTATGTGATCAGACCATTTGGTGCCTTGTTGTTTGGGTACATAGGAGATCATATCGGCAGGAAAACAACGGTCATTATCACCACCTTAATGATGGCTGTTTCATGCACAGTTATGGCTAGTCTTCCTACTTATGCCCAAATTGGAATTGCAGCAACTTGGCTTGTTACAGGTTGTAGGATTGTACAAGGATTGTCATCCATGGGGGAAATTGTAGGGGCTGAGGTATACGTGACTGAAATCACCAATCCTCCAGTTCGCTATCCGGCAGTTGGTTTTATTGGGGCTGCTTCACAACTCGGTTCGGTTTTTGCTTTGGGAATAGCTTCTCTTGTCACGCACTTTGGATTTAACTGGCGGATTGCTTTTGGAATAGGGGCTGGTATTGCAGTTATTGGTTCTGTAGCTCGAACCCGTCTTCGCGAAACACCAGAATTTCTTGAAAAAATTCAACAACTCAGAAAAAAATTGGATATTGAAAATGCTCAGGAAAAATCAATTTTTGCTAAGGCTGTCAAAACTCAAAAACTTATAAATCAATTAAAAATGGGGAAAAAGACATTTTGGTCATACATTGTTGCATCTTTTGGGTGGCCGCTGTCGTTCTATTTGGTGTTCATGTATTTCACGCAACCTCTTAAGTTGTTGTATGGATATACTCCGGAAAAAATTATTCTTCACAATTTTATATTATCTATTTTCTCATTATTCTTCTTTATTTTATTCAGTGTGATTAGTTTTAGAATAGATCCTTTTAAAATAGTGAAGCTCAGAGGCAAGGTATGTTTAGCTTCAATGATATTGTTGCCATTTGCTATAAATATTTGCTCTAGCCCCATTCATATATTTTTATTGCAAATAGTTTTGCTTGCATCTGGTATGACATTGCTGCCAGCTTATCCCATTTTTCTGAAAAACATTCCCACACTAAAAAGACTGACTACAGCTAGTTTTATATACGCATTGAGTAGAGCGGTTATGTATTTAGTAACCTCATTTAGCCTTGTTTTCTTGACTGAAACTTTTGGTTATTACGGGCTTTGGTTAATTACCCTGCCAATTACTGTTGGATTTATTTGGGCTGTTAATCACTTTGAAAAATTGGAAAATGCAAAAATTGAGGAAAAACTTGACTTGGTTGCTGCATAAATTAAGTTGAAACTTGCCGTTAAGGGGTAGTGTTATGAAAATTTTTGGCTCACTGACACGCAATCAAAAAGAAGCGATTGGGCTTTTACAAATAGGAACCTTTTTAGAGTATTTCGATCTGATGCTCTATGTACATATGGCTGTCCTGTTAAATGAACTATTTTTCCCAAAAAGCGATCCGCATACACAAGCTTTGGTTGCAGCTTTTGCATTTTGTTCGACATATCTATTAAGACCCTTTGGTGCTCTATTATTTGGCTACATAGGGGATCATATCGGCCGAAAAACAACTGTAGTGATCACCACGATGATGATGGCCATTTCCTGTATGATTATGGCAAGCTTGCCAACTTATGCACAAATAGGCATTACAGCGGCATGGTTTGTAACTTTGTGCCGAATTATGCAAGGTCTTTCTTCTATGGGCGAAGTAATAGGTGCGGAAATATATGTAACTGAATTAGTAAAACCGCCAAGCCAATATCCGGCAGTTGCATCAGTAGCAGTCGCTTCAGTGTTTGGAACAGTTTTTGCCTTGGCTGTTGCATCTTTGGTTACACACTTTGGACTTAATTGGCGTGTTGCTTTTTGGATTGGGGCAGGCGTGGCTGTAGTAGGCTCTGTGGCTAGAATCCGTCTTCGTGAAACGCCTGAATTTCTCGAGAAGATTAAGTACATACGTGAAAAAATAAAAGTAGACCAGGTGGATTCTGGAGTTATTTCTAATTTTATTAGAACGCAGAAACTTATAAATAAGGAAAAAATGGACCGAAAAACATTTTGGGCTTATCTTGCAACGACACCAGGAATGCCTTTGTCATTTTACATAACCTACATATATTTCAATACTACATTGAAAGCAGATTATCATTGCAGTTCAGAAGAAATCATTTTTCATAACTTTCTATTATCAATTATTTCTCTTGGTATTTTTGTTTTTGTTACAATACTTAGCTATAGTGTTAATCCCTTGAAAATAGTAAAGTACAAAGCAAGTGTGGGGGCTTTGGTATTACTCGTTTTGCCTTTCGTAATTATTAATTCAAAAACCTACACGACGATTTTTTTATTGCAGAGTTTTTTAGCGCTTACCTCATTATCTTCAGTTCCGGCTAATTCTATTTTATTTAGGAGTATTCCAACACTAAGACGTTTTACAACAGCTAGCTTTATTTTTGCTGTGAGCAGGGCTTTTATGTTCGTTCTTACTTCCTTTAGTTTGGTCTTTCTGACTGAGAAATTCGGGTACTATGGACTATGGTTTATTACACTTCCAGTTAGCATTGCTTTTTTGTGGGGAATTCATCATTTTCAAAAAATAGATTCAGTGGGGGCTGATAAACAACAGTTTTCTCCTCTTGCGGCTTGAGTCTTGTTTGATATGAACATATGCATTTCTTCAGAAGTATTTCTTTCGAAGATTAAAAATATTACAGTCAGATGCTAGAGTGCCTTGCACATTTTGGATTGGATAGTGGCTAAACGGATTTTTATTATTGCAGGTGAAGCTTCAGGAGATTTTCTAGGTGGGCAGCTCTTGGCTTCTCTTAAGAATTTGAATCCTAATATTGAAGTTGCAGGAATCGGGGCGCAATATCTAGAAAGCCAGGGGCTTCTGAGCCTGTTTCCTATGGCGGATCTTTCTCTTTATGGGCTTTTTGAACTGTTACCGCATCTTTTTAATCTGCTTAATCGGATTAAACAAACCAAGGAAGCGATCAGCGCATTTAAACCGGATGTTTTGGTAACAATTGATTCTCCTGGCTTTTGCCTTCGGATTGCAAAATATGCGAAGCAGCTTGGTATTCCAGTCGTTCATTATGTTGCGCCTTCTGTTTGGGCCTGGCGTCCGGGCCGCGCCAAGAAACTTGCAAAAAAAATAGGCATTGATCATTTATTATGTCTACTGCCGTTTGAACCACCTTATTTTACACGCTATGGTTTACCCACAACTTTTGTGGGGCATCCAATAACTGAAGTAATTCTTCCAGATGATACTAGTTTTCGTGAATCAGTGAGCATTAGCAGAGAGTCAACATTGGTTTGTTTGCTTCCCGGAAGTCGCAAAAGTGAAATTATAAAACTGCTGAACATATTTTTAGATGCGGTGAGCAGGCTACCGCTGACCAGGCGAATTGAGGTGGTGCTGCCTACCTTGCCGCATTTGGTGCCGCTTATTGAGCCTTTAGTGAAAGAGGCAAGGATACCGATTAAAATTGTTACGTCTATCGAGCAAAAATGGCAAGCCTTTATGCAAAGCAGTATTGCCCTTGCCGCGAGTGGGACTGTGAGTTTAGAACTTGCCTATGCTGGTGTGCCTCAGGTCATTGCCTATAGAATTTCTTCTTTTTCATATTGCGTTGCCAAATGTTTAGTGAAAACTAGGTATGCAAGTTTGGTCAATATTTTGAATGACCAAGAAGTGGTTCCAGAGTATTTGCAACGGGAATGCAGTTCTAACTTATTGAGTCAAAAGCTAGAAAGCATCCTCGCAGATAGCAAATATCAAAAACACATGCGTGGGCAATACGCTGCAACGATTGATAAATTGCGCATACCGGTGGTTAAAGCAAGTGATCTAGCGGCATCGGTGGTAAATAGTTACCTCTGAGTTTCTTAATCGTTAAACTTTTCTTGATTTTTCAAAGAAAACCTTCTATACACAATATAGCAGCGTGGCTAGGGCAGATTGCCCGGGCATGCCTTGGCTGTGGTAAATAGATATTTAATTTTTTAAAGAGAGATAAAATGCCCAAGTTGAAAACAAAAAGTAGCGTTAAAAAGCGCTTTCGCCTTACCGGTACCGGTAAAGTAAAAATGACTCCTGCGGGAAAACGCCATGGTATGCGTAAACGTTCGAATAAGTTCTTGCGTAATTCCAGAGGTATGAAAGTTTGTGCGTCTATGGAAACAAAACGCATTAAAACATATTATTTCCACGTATAAGGAGTCACCATGGCACGAGTAAAAAGGGGCGTGACAACACACGCACGTCATAAAAAAGTTTTAAAGATGGCCAAAGGCTATCGTGGTCGTTCAAGTACTTGCTTTCGTTCTGCCATACAAAGAGTTGAGAAGGCTTTGTTGTATGCATATCGCGACCGTAGGGTTAAAAAGCGTAATTTCCGCGCCCTTTGGATTCAGCGTATTAATGCAGCTGTTCGTGAATTAGGGTTAACCTATTCAACATTTATGAATATGTTGCATAAGAGCAATATTGAAATAGATAGAAAAGTTTTGGCCGATTTGGCAATGAATCAACCGGAGAGCTTTAAGTCTTTAGTTGATAGTGTTAAAAAAGCCGCCTAAATCTTTTTAGATTTTATTGCTTCGATCAAGCCCACTAATTTTTAGTGGGCATTTTTAATGTTTTATTAATTCCTTTTTGCTTAAATAAACCTAGGTTAGAAATTCTTGACTTAGGGCTAATTTATGAAAAAAAGGTTACTGTTTTCCCTGTTATTGGGGTCTGCGTTTGTTTTGATGAATGATTTGTATGCAGAAAAAGATGCTGAAGTTCCAGAGGATAAAGCTGTAAAAGTAGATAAAGAACCTGGTGCATCTACAGCGGATAAAAAAGATCCAGCAGTCGAGAAGTCCACTGAGGCAAAACCTGCTGAAGAACAAAAAAAATATGAAGTAGTTGTATATTCATCAAATGATGGCAAAACATATACTAAAGAGGCTGCCAAAAAACAAATTTCTTTTTATAAAAAAAACGATAAAACAATTTACCAAAAAATTCCTGTAATGGATTCGGCAATTACTCAGGATATGCCAGATACTGTACTAAATGGAAAAGGCGGTAAACACCATTCTGGGCCATATGTTCCTGGTGTGGATAGTTTGCCTGAAGGTTACACGTTTGTTAACGTTTGGGTTAAGATTGATAAAGGTAATCAAGATCAAAAAAATAATCCAAAATTTGAAAATTTAAAAGGTATAGCTGGCAGTGGTGATATAGTTATTGCTAATGCAGAAGAACTTCTTGATAAAAAAGAAGGTGGTGATCCAGAAGCCCTTGTTTTGCAAATTGAAGGTGCACAAAAAAACATAGACGCAACAATAGAAGGTTATAATATACCTGCTGATCACTACTGGGCATTAATGAATGAAAAAGGTGAAATATTTATTCCTGAAGTAAAAATCCCTGATCAAGCAAAAGATTTTCTTCAGGAGGCGAAGTATAGCCAAGATGGTGTAACTGTCCTAAAAGATCAAGCATTCACTAGGTACTACGAGATTCCAGATGTTGAAAATACAAAAAAACTCCAAGACCTGCAAACAAAACTTGATGAAGTCTCAAAACAACTTGAAGAAGCAAAAGCCAAGGGTGGCAGTGCAGATCCTAAAGAAGTAGAGGAATTAAAAGCTCAAATAGAACAATTAAAGAAAGATGGTGCAAGCAAAGCAGCAGTTCCAGTAAACCCGAATGCAGCACAGTCGGGAACTTTGATGGTTGATGGAATGGGCTTTACGCTTTTGAGCAATACTCAACTAGTAAAAGAGAATCCAGAATTATTTGCAAAATTAAAAATTGAGCTTGCAACATTTGCGAAGGGGATGCCTAAGGCCTTTACTGAGCTTTGTTCTTTAGCTCTTGTTGATGAAGGTATTGATGATAAAGGAAAGCCGAAGGGGCACTTTAGAGTCGTTAAAATTCAAAAAACATTTAAAGATGAAGCTCAAAAAAGTAACACTGTAGTAGCAGAATTTCTTTTTGCAAGCGATACAGATTATCAGCAGGCTCATCGATATGTGATGAATCAAAAACAAAGATATTACCATCATGAAAATGACCTAAAAACTACTGCAGAGCGAAGTAAGGTTGTTACTGAAGGATTATCAGTCTCACTTGATGAGCACAACGATAAAGCTGCTGAGTTAAATGCTACATTGGCTCAGGCAGCTGCAGAACATGAAGCACAAACTCAAGCTCTAACTGCTGTGTTGAATCAAAAAGCGCAAGAAGCAGAAATTGCGAAACAACAAGCAGCAGCAGTTGCAGCGCAAGCGAATCAGATTATTGCTGCAAAGGATGCTCAGCTAGAGCAAGAAAAGCAAAAGACAGAAGCTGTCATTGCTCAAGTGGGTGAAATTGTCAATGAAGAAAAACAAAAAGCTGATCGGGCAAAAGAGGATGCTGAAAATAGTAAACAAGCTCTAGTTTCAACTATTGAGACACTTGAACAAACGACTAAGAAAGCAGCTGCAACTGAAGCAGCTTTAGAAGAGACTGCTCAAGAAAAAGATAATGCAGCAGCACTTGCCAAAGCTGCTCAGGAAGCAGCGGCGCTTGCAAGTCAACAAACCCAAGATTTAGCAGCTCAAGCTCAAGCACTACTTAATAATGCTGAGGTTGAAAAAGCGAATTTAGCTGGTCAAGTTAAAGTAGCAGAAGCGAAGACTGATGCTGCAAATACTCAGGCTGAGCAGGCAAAAGTAGCTGCAGACAAAGCTGAG
Organism: uncultured Alphaproteobacteria bacterium; assembly: GCA_903874955.1. Lineage (GTDB taxonomy): Bacteria > Pseudomonadota > Alphaproteobacteria > Paracaedibacterales > CAITNM01 > CAITNM01. The sequence goes on from CAIQTY010000051.1 coordinate 65,744, forward strand.
GAAGATAAGGCAAAGTTGACCAATATAGTTGCTCAAGCGACCGCGTCTGCCTCAAATGTAGCGGCTGCACCAGTTGCTCCAACAGAAGCGAGTGGTTCGCCAGAAGCAGTAAAACCAGCCGCAGGTGCTCCAGTGGCTCCAACTGAAAATAACGTGACACCCAATTCACCAGACTCAAGTTCATTAAAACCTGCTGATGATTTAACGCTGCAAGAACTAACAAAAAAAGCTCCCCAAAGTCTTTCAAAATCTTTATATAATGCTTTAACAAAATCGAAACCAGACGCCGCAGTTGTTCCAACTGCGCCCGTGGATTCCTCAGCTCCTGCTGCATAACCAAAAGTTCTAATAAAAAAAGCACGTTCTGTTCAGAGCGTGTTTTTTTAGTATAGATCAAATCGTCTTCATCCAAACGATGCGATATTCCTATACCCACATAAAACGATAGAACTTTATTTTATCTTTTTTAAAAAAGGGGGGTTTATTTTTTTAATTTGGTGGAGAACACTTGATGGGTAAGTATTATTTTTCTCTAGGAGTTTCTGAATGAAGTCATCCCTAAAATTTACGACCATTGCTTTATTACTAAGTAGCGTTTTATTGGTTCCAAGCCTAAGCGCGTCATCAGCATCAGCTTCTTCTGTATCAGGAAGTTTAACTGATCAGCTTTCAAATCCAGAACACTTTAAACGCTATGCAAATACAGAAGAGGGTAGACGATCCTTCATCACAGATGTTACTGCTGGTGACAGCGATATACCTCATGTTCAAATACGCAATGCTCTGGCTAAGGGACTCCCTTTAAGTTCTTTAACTAAACAATTCTTAGAAAGTGCATTGACGCAAGCTAACAAACAACAAAAAAAAATGATATCTTTTGCCTTAGGAGTAGTAGAAGGGAGTATTACTTTACGAGAGCAAATTAGTCCCCTAAATCAACAGCTTGCAGAAACAGAAGCTTCAAAAACTCAATTAACGCTGCAATTAACGGAGATTCAGAGAAATCTAGAATTAAAAATTGCTGAGAATGATACTTTGAAAACAGCTGGACAAAGAGCGCATGATGAAGCTCAGGAGTCGAAAGAATCTCATGAAAGAGAACTTGAAGTCCTTCAAAAACAAATTAGCCGGCTAGGTGATCAAAAAACTACTTTAGAACAGAGTCTTGCAGAAACTGAGGCTATGAGGGCTCTGCAGGTTGAGCAACTTAAACACTATGCTCAAATGCTTGATAGCTCTGAACTTTTCACGACAGGACTTCGAACTGCTTTGGAACAGGCTACAGCTCAAGGAATTGAACTTACAGACAATAATTCTCGACAAAAAGAAGAAATTAGTGAACTGGAAACTACAAAATCTCAATTATTAGGGCAATTACATGCACTTGAGCAGATGAGGCAAACTCAGCTCGGACAAATTACTGAACAGAAAGCAGCGATTGCTGCACTTCAGCAACACCTAGACTCTAATAAGATTAGAGCTTTTTCAGATCCTTCTGCTCCTAGCGTTGTTGACTCTGTAGAGCTTGACCAGACTTATCTTGAATTTAGTCCTAGTGCATCTAAGTTACCAACTGCAGAGCAACTGTATTTGCTTGATATCCGCAACAAGTTGAAATCTCCAGATGCACTCACTTCAGCGCTAGATCAGTTTGGATGGCTTTTAAGATTAACGCGTAACGTTGCTTCTGATAATGGTAGTGATGAAAATCTAGCAAGAGCAGCATTTTTAGTGAATGTTTTACCTCATGTGCAGGGAATTGTACCTGTAATTGGTGGCTATTTACAATATATCCTGGGAAAAATTACTGAAATTAATAATAATCCAGCTGATATGGTTGTTTCGTCCGGATGGCTTTCTAGTACTACGCTTAAGAAGCTATCCTCATTGCAAACGCTTCAGCTTCAAGAACTAGAAGGTAGGAAAAATTTAGCATATGCGGTTTTTGATGCAGTTTTTGGCACTATGGTAAAACCATTGACTGTACCTGCACCTATTTCGTTTTCGACAGATCAAAGCGCACATAATATTTTGACGAAGAAAGTCTATGATTTGCATGCAACGTTGGTGCAACCAGATCCTTATCAAAAACTTCTTGTGGCTAAAGATGGTTCTATTGCCAGCTTAGGCAGTTCCGATTTTTCAACGAATATCGATTTGAATACCGAATATATGCAAGCTATTAGAAGTGCAACGGCTCAATTCTTAGCTAAATCACTTGGTGCAATGCAATTGGTTGGTAACTTATTTCAATCAACTGCTTCCTTAACTCAACATGCTGACTTAACTCAGGCTAAAGCTTCATTTGCACCTGCTGCTGCTGCGCAATCAACAAGCTCATTTGCAAGTGGTGACGATTTCATAAACGTTGAACCAGATAATAAAAGCGCTACTGGTGACACAGACGCAGCTGGTATAGCTGACACAAGCAAATAATTTACTAAGAACTAAAACAGGCCTTCACGTCATTATGAGGGCCCGTTTTTTGCTAAGCCGCTTTTTTCCTATTATCGAATAAATTCCAAATACCTTGCTCTCCATGCCATTCGCCTTTGGTTGCAGCTTTTGAATATTCTGTTGCCCGGGTTTCAAAGAAATTAGCATGCTCAACCCCGTTTAGAATCGATGTTAACCAGGGTAGGGGGTGCGGTTTTGTCTGGCTATAGGCACCGGAATTTTCGGTGAAATACCCATAAAGCGGACGCAGCTTTAATTGGGTGAGGCGCCAGTCGCAAATGTAGCGAATATATTGCTTGATATCATCCCCTTTCATCCCCTCGACTTCGCCAACCTCGAACGCTAATTCAACAAATTTATCTTCTAAAGACACCATGGTTCTGCCCACTTCAATAATGTCATCCTCAACAGATTTACTGACAGCGCCAGTTTGACGTGCCCATTCATGATAGAGCTTGATTACGCTCTCGCAGTGCAGGCTTTCATCACGCACCGACCAGGAAACAATCTGCCCCATGCCTTTCATTTTATTAAACCGCGGAAAATTCATTAGCATTGCAAAGCTTGCAAATAACGACATTCCTTCAGTGAATGCCCCGAACATCGCCAGAGTACGTGCCACATCAGCGCAGGTGTCGGTCCCAAAGCTATGCATATAATCGGCTTTATCTCGCATGGAAGCATATTCTTTAAAAGCGGAAAATTCGGTTTTTGGCATACCTAAGGTTTTTAGCAAAAGCGCATAGGCATCAATATGCACCGTTTCCATGTTGGTGAATGCCGCCATCATCATTTGAATTTCAAGGGGCTGAAAAATTGGGATGTAGCGTTTGAAATAGTTATTGCTTACTTCCACATCTGATTGAGTGAAAAATCGAAAAATTTGAATTAATAAATTTCGTTCGCTTGGGGTTAATTTTTCGGATTGCCAATCCTTCAGGTCTTCGCCCAGGGGAACTTCTTCACCCATCCAGTGGATTTGTTGCTGACGTTTCCATGCCTGGTAAGCCCAGGGATAGCTGTCAATGTCGTAAGCACCGGATGAGTCTAAAAGGTTGATAACGCCCTTGTCTTTAAGATCGTGTGGATTTGCGTCAGCATAATTTTTCGTCATAAATTCCCTTTAATCAATTGTTTAGAAATAACGTGGTAGGTTAAACCTTAAGAACAGTTCTTCATACCACTTTAAAACCAGAATCCCTCTAAAAAAGCCCTTTAGGATTCTGTTGGAGTTTTTGTGTCTGCGCAAAAGGTTGGTGCCGCGGCGGGCGGCCCACCCTTCCTGAAGGGCGGGGGTGGGGGATGGAAACGAATACCATAAAAAAGTTAATAATTGTTTAAAATCACTCTCAACTTTTTTATTTCGTGTTACGATTTTCACTCATTTTCTCCACCTCGTTGGTACGCTAAGTACTGCCCATACCCCTTATTACAAATCTCACTATATTAATCATGTGGATCATATGGTCTACACCATAGGAAAACTATAGATTCTATAGTCTCCCTGCGACTTGATCGTAGGATCCACAGTGCGTAATATCTGATTTCCGCAGTGCCCCTTGCCTTACTGGCACGCCAAACATTCCTCGTAATCTGTATTCGCTGTTTCTTTAACCCTAATCTTTTGATCTTTTCTTCCAGCATGTTCTGCCCGCTGAATGGATTTTGACCGGCAATAATACAGACTCTTCACACCTTTTTCCCAAGCTTGCCAGTGCAGCATCAAAAGGTCCCATTTGTTGATGTCAGCCGGCAAGAACAGATTTACAGATTGTCCTTGGCAAATGTACGGCGCCCTATCTGCTGCAAGTTCTACAACCCAGCGTTGATCAATTTCAAAGGCGGTTTTGAATGTATCTTTTTCATCCTTGCTGAGCTGTTCTAGGTGGCAAACTGATCCTTCTTGTTCGATAATTGATTGCCAAACGGCTTCTGTATTTAATCCTTTATTGATGAGTAATTTTTCCAGATGGGGATTTTTAACGACAAAATTTCCAGACAGGGTTTTGTGGTTGTAAATATTAGCAGGAATTGGTTCGATGCCAGCACTTGTTCCGCCGCAAATAATACTAATCGATGCGGTAGGGGCGATGGCAAGCTTGTGGCTAAACCTGGCTAGGATGCCTTTTTCCTTTGCATCTGGGCAAGCGCCACGTTCTTTGGCAAGTTGCACCGAAGCAGCATCAGCTGCTTTCCTGATATGGCGAAACATTCTGATATTCCAGGATTTTGCCAATGCACTTTCAAAAGGTAATCCTTTCATTTGCAGAAAGGAATGAAAACCCATTAGGCCGAGTCCAACCGAGCGTTCTCTACTAGCGGCATATTTAGCGCGTTTCATGCCATCGGGTGCATCGTCGATAAAAGCTTGCAAGACGTTATCTAAAAATCTTAGTACATCTTCAATGATTAAGGAATTATCCTGCCATTGATCCCAGGTTTCTGCATTAAGAGAAGATAGGCAACACACTGCCGTGCGATCATTCTTCAAATGATCCGGACCAGTTGGAAGCAAGATTTCGCTGCACAAATTAGACATACGTATTTTTAAACCAAGATCCCGTTGATGCTTTGATAGTGCCTTATTGGCTGTGTCAATAAACACCAAGTATGGCTCACCGGTTTGCATGCGCATTTCAAGAATTTTAGACATCAAATTACGGGCATCAACTGTTCTGATGACCTCATTTGTTTTAGGGCTTCTCAGGCCAAATTCTTTATTATCGCGTACCGCTTCCATGAATTCATCGGTAATATTAATACCATGATGAAGGTTGAGGCTTTTGCGGTTAAAATCCCCTGAAGGTTTGCGAATTTCTAAAAATTCTTCGATTTCGGGATGGTGAATATCTAGGTAAACGGCAGCACTCCCCCGGCGCAAGGAGCCTTGGCTAATCGCCAGCGTTAGGGAATCCATCACTCTTACAAAAGGGATGATTCCAGAGGTTTTTCCGGCACGCCCAACAGGTTCACCCAGACTACGCACAAATCCCCAATAGGTTCCGATACCGCCCCCGTTTGATGCAAGTAAAACGTTTTCGTTCCAGGTTGAAATAATGCCGTCTAGATTATCACTGACCGTGTTCAAGAAACATGAAATTGGTAGTCCACGCTTTGCGCCGCCATTTGATAAAATTGGGGTTGAAGGAATAAACCATAGTTTCGAAATATAATCGTAAAGTCGCTGGGCATGATCGAGATCATCAGCATAGGCACAGGCAACCCGCGCAAACATTTGTTGATAGTTTTCATTTTCTAAAACATAGCGGTCATCAAGCGTTGCTTTGCCGAAATTTGTTAAAAGGGCATCCCTTGAATAGTCTAACTTAATTGAAGAGGGGTCAATTTTATATGCAGTTGGTTTCACGGCAGCTTTTTGATAAAGCTTTTTTTGTTCTTGGGTTTGAGGAAATGGTGCAACCTTTTGGAACGGGTTAAAATGTACTAAATTGCCGTTTCGGTCAAAATCGTAGGCGTTTGTTGATCTATTCATTAAAGTCCCTCATATCAAATAAGGGTCAGAGTCATGTTGTGAAAGTAAAAAGGCATAAGATGACCTAAACTCTCAACCGGTGCACCCCGCCCGATGTTAGTAAATGTTTCAGGGCAAGTCTCCTGGCTTACGGGTCGTAGCAGTCTAAACGTCTTCCCAGTTTCCCAGTGACTTTTTGTTCAGACCGCTTACCGCTTACAGTTGCGGGGGCAGCTTCGGAATTTGCCAATTTAATGCTGGCAGTACCGAATTCCTATTTAAGCACTACTCAAAAATCGAGCAATACACCTTGTAACATGAGTTCATAATATTGCAGGTTTAGCTTTGTGTAAACCTAATTAAGATCAATCTTGATTTTCTATCCAGGGGTAATTTTACTTTGCGCAGCATTGACAAAGCCCCCAAAGCTTTATGTGAAAATCCTACGATGTTTTACGTAGTATCTACAAAATTTAACTACTATCAATGCCTTAGTAATTTTGATTCGGAGTCTGATATGGCAGATTTTTACACAAAAACGATGATCTATAACCCCAGAAATGACCGACAGTATATGTCCTTTAACATGAAAGCGTATTTTAGAAACATGCTTTATCAGGAATTACAACAATTACTTGAAGAAGAACATATGCATTCGTTGTCATTGTCTGAAAACACGAACCGTGAAGCTGATTTTGTTGATCAGGGAAGCTCAGAGGAATTACGTTTTAATTGTGGCGTATACCAAGAACATGAAATGCACCTGCGTCATGATATAGAATCAGCATTACGACGTATGGCTGATGGAACCTACGGCTATTGCATAGCAACCGGAAATCCGATTGGGGTTGAGCGTCTTATTGCTGCCCCTTCGGCTAAGTATTGCTTGCAAGTCCAAATGGAAAAGGAAGGGTACAGGGCAAGGCAATGGGCGTAACTATAAAATGCTTAAGAATTTAAATTAAAAAATGATCTTCTTCGCATTCGAGCTTGTCATCAAAAATAGAACAACTTGCGAAGTGAACGGTGCCGACTTTACCATCAGGGGTGCGGACTTCACAAAAACTTCCCGCCCCGAAGTCGTATACGCCGATGATATGACCTAAAATTTTACCATTTGCAATAAGCGGCAGGTCAACCAGGTGTTGGATATAGACTTCTTCATCTGAGAGAGGGGGAAGCTGGTCTTGGTGAATAAATAATTCAGTTCCCTTGAGCATTTCTGCTTCATTTCTGGTAGTAATGCCATCTATTGAGGCCACGGCTGTTGTGGGTGATTTTACTGAAAAATTTTTGAGAATTATTTTTTCTTGTTTTTTATTAACAAGAGGATTGAATTGTCCAATACTCTTAGGATCTTCTGTCAAGGTTTTAATTTTTATTTGGCCCTTAATGCCGTGGGCGGCGATAATTTTACCAACGCATACCCACGGTTTCATTTATGTTAAGCGGCTGCGGCAGCAGCTGCTTCAGCAGCTTTGATGCGTTCTTGCGCTTTTTTCTTCGGAAGAGATTTTTTTGGTGTAGTGCTTCGCTCTGGTTTTGCAACCAAACCTAAGTTTGCCAAAAATCCGATTACTCTGTCTGTTGGTTGTGCACCAACGGAAAGCCAGTGTTTTGCGCGCTCTGCGTCGACAATGAGGCGATCTTTATGGCCATGTTCCAAAAGTGGATTATATGAACCAATACGTTCTACGAAACGTCCATCGCGCGGTGCTGTTGCTTCAGCAACTACAATACGATAGAAAGGACGTTTTTTTGCGCCGCCACGAGCTAAGCGAATTTTTAATGCCATATCTTACTCCCTAAATATTTTTATTTTCCTCTCATCATAGCGCCTAAACCTTGGCGGATGAGACCTTTTTGCCCCATCTTACCCATTCGTTTGAACATTGTTTGCATTTGTTCGAACTGCTTGAGTAAGCGATTCACTTCCATTACTTGTACCCCAGATCCCAATGCTATACGCTTGCGGCGAGAGCCATTAAGAACGTTAGGGTTTAGGCGTTCTTTCTTGGTCATTGATCTAATGACGGCAAGCTGACGCCGAACCAGGCTGTCATCGAGACCAGCCCCCTGTATCTTATCTTTTATTTTGCCGATTCCTGGCAAAAAACTAAGCATACTGGAAAGGCCACCCATCTTTTGCATGCCTTCTAATTGCTTAGCCATATCATTCAGATCAAAATGCCCTTTTTCTATCCTTTTTGCAAGCTTTTCTTGATCCTCTGATTCAGAAAGGGCTGCAGCGCGTTCTACAAGAGCTACGATATCTCCCATGTCAAGAATACGACTGGCAATGCGGTGGGGATCAAATATTTCTAATTGATCAACTTTTTCACCCATTCCAAGAAATTTAATGGGCCTGCCTGTGACATGGCGCATAGAGAGGGCAGCGCCGCCTCTTGCATCACCATCCGCACGGGTAAGAATAATTGACGTAATTCCAACCGTATCATGAAAGCTTTTTGCAATATTAACTGCATCTTGCCCCGTTAAGCTGTCAGCCACTAGGAATGTTTCAATAGGATTCGATAAAGCTTTTACTTCCTGAAGCTCTTGCATTAACTGTTCATCAATATGAAGTCTTCCGGCAGTATCTAGAATAATCACATCAATGTTTTGAATTTTTGCAGCGTTTATTGCCCGCTTGGTAATTGTTGTTGGTTTTTCCCCATCGACAATTGGCAAACTCGGAATATCCACTTGTTTTGCCAAATTTTCCAGCTGAAGTTGTGCTGCCGGACGATAAACGTCAAGGGATGCTAACAAAACGTTTTTGCGAAATTTTGTGGTAAGAAGCTTTGCAAGCTTGGCTGAGGTGGTGGTTTTACCAGATCCTTGCAAACCCACCATCAGCATTACCATTGGCGAGGGTGCGTTTAAATTAATTTCCTCAGGTTCACTACCCAGGGCCTGAATGAGCTGTTCATTAACAATTTTAACCACCATCTGAGCTGGGTTAATACTTTTGATTAACTCTTGTCCAATGGCTTTTTGTTTGGCTTGTTCAATAAATTCTTTAACAACAGGCAGCGCGACATCAGCTTCTAATAGGGCAATGCGGATTTCACGCATCGCTGCGTTAACGTCATCCTCTGATAAGGCTCCACGGCCTTTTAAGCGGTCAAATATTCCTGATAAACGATCCGATAGGGACTTATACATAACACCTCTTTTACATGCTAATAAAGTAAGCATTTTTATCAAAAATTACTAGGGGGGAGAAATTAGAGGGGGAATCGTTTTGAGTTTTAGTCCAATTATAAAAAGTAGCATCGGACATTCTTTTTTGCGACAAAATCTTACAAAAAGTCAACTTCCTTTAACAGGTGAGGCACCACCCTGAGAGAACATGGCGGGGGGAAGCACCGCCAGAATACTCTATCGTTTACGCAACAGAGCCTCTAGCCGCTAACTGAATCTTCTTAGCAAAGTTGGCAATCTCCGGTTTACTTGATGTGGGTTCTAGGTAAGTGAATACTACCCTTTCAATCTTTCCGTCATACTTGCGCAGGTATTTGATGTAAGCATCAGCAACCACATCTCCATTATTTCCAAAAATACCCAGACCAAAATTCCCCGTAATCAACGTACGGTTGCCATTCAGAAGCGCCATGATAAATTGATGTTCAATAATTTTATCAATTCGCTTCACGTAACTATCCCATGCATCAGTGTTACTTTTGTCTTTTGGTATGCCCCTAGAGGGCGCTGCTGAAAAAATCAGGCTTATTGGGTGAGCGAGTTGCTTAAAATTACCAGGCTTCACCGTTGCCGTTCGCATAATTTTGATCCCGCTCGCATGAATGCCACCTTCTTCGGTAAAGGGCCACAATTCATTCTCTCTAGCCTTTAGTGCTTCCGACGCATTTGTACACCTAAAAATACAGACTTCTTGATTATTAATCATGTGGTCATCATTTGGTTTTTTATCTAAGTGGATAGGGCTTGTGTTAGCAAACACTACCACTGCTGGATTGTCGTCTATATACTTTTCTGCGGCCTCAATACCGCCAATGCCCTGGCCTACTAACACAATTTTTGTATGGTCGCAGATTTTCTGAAAGCTTTGTATATCAACATTAAGATCAGAATCCCTATATCGTGTAGCGCTTACCTGAGTGGCGCTCAGCTGAGTAGCAGGAACCGTATCTGGTCTGCTTAAAATAATTGAATCGGACTTGCCAAAAGGGGTGAATAAGCGATTCATGGCAGCCACATGACCGTCAAGGCTACTAGCTGCTTCACTAGTCTTGAGATGCTTTTCGGTTAGACCAGTTGTGCTAATGTGGTGGCTAAGGTCGTTAACTGCGCCATGATAAGTAGAGCGTTGATCGGCTGGCAGTTCAACATTCACTATGCCATTTTTAAAGCCATTGCCTAGCAAAATACCTACAGTTAATCGCGCCGTGAATTCTTTTAAGCTAAGACAACCGGTTGTCTTATAAACATTTACCAGGCCAGCGAAGTTTGCAACCTGATTCAAAGGAATAGAATCATTACCCTGAATTCCAGGCCATTGCTTTGCCTGATGTAAAATAGCAATCGCATCCCAATCTGTATTCGCTTGACTTTTCCATTCCGCTATCTTAGAGCCGATAGCATCACGCACAGCGCGTACTTGACTATCGGTAAATGGCATAACCTCGCTGGCGAAAATGGTCGTTGTTGTCATTACACATACAACTAAAGGCATTAAAAAGTTTTTATATTTCATATAATATGATTTAAAAGTTATAAATGTATTATTATTAATAGATTTTTGTATTTTTGTCAATGTCTTTTGTGTATACCACGTTATTTAGCTGGTTACTGAAATAATTACTGTAAAAATGCAGACCTAGCACATCACGTATTGTGGTTATGATGTAATCATTTTTACTTGATCAGTTGTGTTCAGAATAATCCGAAGGCTCTATATTCAGTGCTTTTTTAGGCAAAATTCAACAATTTGTGGGTAAATGATGGTTCGCCAGCGGGAACCATTGAATATCCCATAGTGTCCCACACCTTTTTGCGCATAATGATCTTTAAATTTTTTAGGGATATTGGGGCATAAATCGTGGGCTGCTTTGGTTTGACCAAGCGGAGAAATATCATCAAACTCACCTTCGATGGTCAGTAACTTTGTTGAGGTTATCGCTGCAGGTTTTATAACTGTACCTTTCCATGGCATTTTCCCGCGAGCCAAAGAAAATTCCTGAAAAACATGATTGATACTATCTAAAAAGTAATCAGCAGGTACATCCATCACGGCACGATATTCGTTATAAAATTTTATGTGCTTTTCGATTTTATCATCATCACCTTTGATGAGATTTTTAAATAAGTTCCAACTTGCTTCTTGGTGTTTATCTATATTTAAAAGCATGAATCCATTTAGCATTACAAAACCAGGGCATACTTTTCTTTTTGCGCCCGGATAATAGGAAGGAATGGAATTGATAAGGTTGCGTTCGAACCATTTCAAATCATGGGTTTGAGCAAAAGTATTTACTTGTCCAGGATTGATACGGGTATCAATTGGCCCTCCCATTAGAATCATTGAAGCTGGGCATGGTTTATTATTTTCTGCAAGTATAGCTGTTGCCATGAGTACTGGAACAGATGGCTGACAAACGGCAAGCACATGGACATCAGGTCCAAGAAACTCAAGAAAATCCAGAAGATAATCCACATAATTATCTAGGTTAAAATTCCCCTGTTTTAGGGGTACTAAGCGGGCATCTATCCAATCGGTTATGTATACATCAAAATCTTGCAGACAGGTTTTAACGGTATCACGCAAGAGGGTTGAAAAATGTCCAGAAAGAGGAGCTACAATAAGGATTTTAGGTTGATTTAAAGGTGTATCGCTTTCTAGCCTTTTTTTAAAGTGTCGCAGTAGACAGAAAGATTTTTTCAAAAGAATGTGTTCATTAACTTTGGCAGTTTCAGTTTTTCCTTTAACCAGAACATCTATTTTTCTAATTCCAAAAGATGGATGCAGGCTATCGAGGGCAGCACGCTTAATGATTTCGTTAGAAGCCTTAACGGCGTTACTAATGGGGTTATCAACACCTACCCATTTGAGAAAGAGATCATTAGCTTCAGTCCAGTTTTGTGCAGGAATTGATGCAGCTTTACGAAATTCATTGAGGTGATAGAGAAACATGGCTTTGTAAAACTTTCAAAAGGGTTGATTTAATAACATCAGGATTTGTTGAATGAGCAAAACTGCTGAGATACTCGCCGCTTGTTCCCATTACATAAACTACACTTGTATGGTTCATTAAATAGTCGCTAAATTCCTCTTTTTTTTCTTTCTTTGCATACACTTTATATTTTGCCATTGCATCTTGAACGGCATCTTGAGATCCATTTAACATGATAATATTTGGATCAAAATTTGTACTGTAGAGTTTCAAAACTTCGGTTGTATCACGAGCTGGATCCACGCTTATAAATAAAACTGCTATTTTATCCCTATCTTTTTGTAAGCTTTGTAATGCTTTTGTTATATTTTCTAATGCCATGGGGCACACATCTGGGCAATAGGTATACCCGAAATAGACCAATACTATTTTTCCACGAAATTCAGTCGTCGAGCGCTTTTTGCCAAATTGGTCAGTTAAAGTAAAGTCACCGCCGATTGATGCGGTAGAACCGTTTATGTCTTTATATACGAATCCAGAAGGTTGTTGGAATTTATAAAACCCTAAAATTAATCCCAAACCAATAGCAACGCCGATTAATGGAAATATAATAAATCGTTTAGACATGCTTATTTTATTTTTTTATGATAATTCATGGTACACTGAAAAAAGCTTTTAACAGAAGATTAAAATTTGTTTAAAACCTTAATAAGTTGTTTTTTCTTAAGTATCGAGGTTATTGAGCTGTTCCATTAAGTCGTTTATAGTGCTAAAAACAGTGACCATATTATTAAATTGTTGCTGACGTTCAATCATTTTTGCCATATTCGGAATCGTTTCGATAGTACTACTTTCAAGTGCTCCAACAGCAACATTTCCCGCTTGCGGCGTTCCTAAGTATGAAAAGGTTGGACTTCCGGAAATAGATGGATTTGGTGCATATACGCCACTATCTAACATCATTAATCCGTCGGGGTTATTGAAAGTGCCTACAGCTAATGCCCCAATAAGAGAATTTTGCCCATTATCAAAACTGGCATAAATACGGCCATTTTCGTCAAAATTGACCCCACTAAACTGTCCCGATGGGTTGCCATCAACGATTACTTGAAGGCGAGATTGTCCACCTGTTATTCTAACTACCCCATCAGCTTTACCAACAGTGCCTAAATTCATCGCGGTGCTAATTATTGCATTTCCTGGGCAAGTGATGCTCAAGTTTGGTGGAGTTGAGCTTGAAACTAAATTATATGTATAGCTTGCTGGGCAACCGTTTGAATCAAATTGGATAGTCACAGGGCCAGCAGCATTCGTGTTTGAAGGGCTTCCTGCACTGTATGCTCCTGAGACTGTTGAACCAGAAGGAGCCTGAATTTCTAGACTCCAAGCTTGGCAATTGTTAACATCAGCGAGCCGTTTAAAAACGTAATTAAGCGTTCTTGGAGTACCTGAGGAATCATAAACAGTAATTGCTCTTGTAAGAGAATCCCCTACATTTCCAATAAGTCCGCATTTGAAGGTGATTTCAGAAGTTTTTGTTGATGTTGAGCTCAAACTTGAGCAATCTAAAACTTCCATACCTGATGGCGTTGCGGGCAGGACCCCATTGACTGCCGGAACATACATTAACTTCATACCAAAATGATTTTGTAATTGATTAGATGCATTAAAGTTGAATGTTCCAACACGCGTAAAGTATTGGGTAGAACTAGAAGTTGGCGGCGTTGTATCGTCTGTACCACCAGGAGGAGGGCCTTGAACAGCAAAGAAAGATGCATCTCCAAGAAGCGATAGATGGGTTTTTACCTGAGAGTCTACCGGGGCACCTGCACCGCGAATATAATATCTTACATCATTCTCTACGTAACCAGCAGCTTCTCCACCCGAATGAGAGTAATACACATCTTGAAAAGTATTCCTCGGGCGACCCGCAATAGTTTGCTCAGCTGCTAAATTATGGGCTACGTCGTTTGTGGCTTTTGCAACATTATTTAATGCAACCGCATCTCTGCCTAAAGCCCCCATAAGGGTTGTGCTGTCAAACCTTGAAACAATATCCGACATTATACTGCCTCATCTATTGACGGTTGCGGGCTAGAACTTCTAGTAACAGCTGATGTATCGGCTCCATAAACGGATAGCATTTGTCTGATTGGCTGATTACCACTGTAATAGACTGGTAATCTACCGTTCTTTGCTGGATCAAATCTTACTTCTTCTATGCGTTTTGGAACGTATAATGCAACGGGAACAATTTTTCCTTCTTCGTCCTGTTTAACGCTATGGACGGTGTAGCTTCCAGGTTCCGCAACTTCGCCTTCTTCATTACGGCCATCCCAGTTGAGATACTGGATACCAGGTTGATCACCAAGGGTCCATTCTTTTAATGGTCTGCCAGATAAATCGCTAAGCACAACGAGAACTGTACCTCCTTCTTCAGGCACATCAACGACAAAGTCCATTGGCTTACCTTTAAATTCGAGTTTGTTATCTTTAATGAGTGCATCTCGTCCAACCTGCTGGGACATCGACAGATATAGCTGTTGTAATGCCATCTTATTACTATCTTCTTGCATAGCAGCCCTTTGCATGTTTCCTGTGGCGTTAAGCATATCAAGCATGCTGCGTAGCATATCCGTGGTATTAAACTTATCGTCTCCAAGCGGTACGCGGCCTTTTACATAGGCAAGAACCATTTCTTGAATACCTCTTACGGTTTTTTTTATGTCTTTTTCCAGCGGGCTGCTTTGGCTTTTAGTAAACGTTTCGATATCTGCTTTTTTTACCAAATCACCAAAAGGGTGAAGGGTGTCTTGTTCTTTTTCTTTGGGGAAGTAATTTGACAAATTAATGTTCGACTTAAATTCCTGGGACCCTATTACGCTTGCGTGACCTGACATTTTGTATTCCTTAAATTTGTTTTGTTAAACGTATTGTGTTGAACTGCATTCGAGAAGGTTCAATTGTGTATCCCTCATTGGTAATAATTTTCATGAATTCCTCTCGATGTTGCGCAAAAAGAGAGACAATTTCAGGGTTTGATCCTGAGAACATAACCCGGACTGATCCATTGATTCTATCATTAGTGTTGGATTTTCTATCAAAACGCATATGAACATCCACAATTCCCTCAGGGTGTTTAATCGGAACTGAGATGTGAGGATGCTGTGCATTGAGCTGTTGTAAAAATTTTTCTTTTACATCTCGCAGCACCTCAATTTCTTCTCTTCTAAGAAGGTTTGCGTGCTCGTTTCTGCTTGCTTCTTTATTACCTGCAATCATTTTTGATTTTTGCTTGGGTGCACCAAAATCAGAGGGATCATTCTCTTGATCATGAAATTGAGACTGTTTGTTAATACCTCCAATTAACCCTATTGACGTTTTATCGAGATTTGCCGAGGTCGCAAGGGCAATCAGAGGGTCATTAACTGTACCTGATCCATATCCTTTATCTGAGTTAAATTGCAATTTTGCAGGTCTTACGATTTGGGTTGAACTTAGCATCTCTAATAATTTGGGCATTTCTGTAATAGGGTCTCGTGTATTGCTATTCAGGGGCTGAGGTGGGGTAATTTTTATTTCTTTTTTCGAAGGGGAATGAGAATCGGAAGTCTTTTGTGAGGGATGATTTTCAGGGCTAAAACGATAATGTTGTATCTGTGATGCTAGTTTTGTTGAGTCTGAAATTTTTTCTTGAATGTGAGAGCTAGTGCTCGCCATGAATGAGTTGAAATCGTCATGAACGGGAGGACGGATAGCATTTTTTGCCCCAGATATAAATCTCAGGTCAGGGGGTAAATATCTTACAGCTGCTTCTTTTTCTACTTCAGCAGTTTTTGACTGACTACGCAGAATAGACTGAGCTTTCACTCCTTGAAGTGATACTGTAGGCTCCATATCCTATTATCTTAGCTGGTATATTACTTAGGAAGATTGCAAGGATTATGCCATAGAAATAAAAAAGCCCCGCGAAAGGCGGGGCAATTTAAAATAAAAAACTTTTTTAAAAGTTAGATTATTTCTTTTCTTCTTCTTTTTTAGAATCAGCTTCTGTAGTTGCAGTAGCATCTTTATCTTTTTTATTTTCTTTTTTAGAATCAGCTTCTGTAGTTGCAGCAGCATCTTTATCTTTTTTATTTTCTTTTTTAGAATCAGTTTCTGTAGTCGCAGTAGCATCTTTATCTTTTTTAGTTTCTTTTTTAGAACTAGCTTCTGCAGTTTCTGCATCTTTACCTTTTTTAGTTTCTGCAGTTGGTTCTTTACTAGTATCAGTATTCTTGTCATCTTCAGCTACTAGAAAAGCTGTTGACAAAGCAAGAACAGCAATAAGTTGCTTTAACATGGTATTCTCCTTAAAATTAAATTAATGTAACATTTACAAAGTCATTCTATTAATGGACATGGGGCCTGACAAGAGGGAATCTTGCTAATCTTTTATATTCACAAGCTAGATTCAACCCAAATACACAGCAAAACCTTATCAGGCTTGCATTCCAAGGGTGTTACATTTTTAACACGCGCCGGATGCCAAGATGGTGGCTACGGTCAGCGTGGACGAAATTGGATTAGTCCTTATGGAAATATGTTCCTAACAGCTTGTTTTATTGAACCTCAAAAATTTTCTCCTGGCAAGCTTTCAATCAGCATTGGGGTTCTCTTGGCAAAAATTATACAATCTTTTTTGCCTAATCAACGTATAGAACTCAAATGGCCAAACGATTTACTGTTGAACCGCAAAAAATGTGGAGGCGTTATTATTGAAGTTGAGGAAGATATACATATAGGGATTGGCATTAACATTGCGACGCATCCAGAAAATACCAATACTCCTGCTACTCATTTAGGGGATTTTTGTAAAATTGATATCAACGCGCTTCTTATTAAGATTATTGAAAATATTGAAAATTACCTCAAGAATCCTTTGGTCTTTGACGACATCCGACGAACATGGTGGTCTTTTGCCAAAGATTCTATTCCTTTTTGGCATTTGCGTGAGCCAATTAATGGAAATATTATCGGGATAGATGAGCAAGGATATCTGTTAATAGAATCAGAACAGGGGCAAGTCACTAAGCGTTACAGTGCGTTTCAATAATTTTAATAGTATTAATTCAATTTCCATATCATAAAATTTAAATACGCCGCGAAAATTAGCCATGTAGTGTACGGAACCATCATGTAGGTGACAAACCGGGAATCTTTCCAAGCTTTGCTAATTATGCTGCAATTTAGGAAAATCATCAGTACTATTATGGCAAACGCTACGCCTACAGCGTGAATTTTAAAGAATATAATTGTCCATGACCAATTGAGTAGTAATTGAACAATAAACAAAGTCCATAAAATCTTTATTTTTTCTTGGTGTCGACTTCGCCAAAGAGCATTTCCTGCCAAAGCGATCATTACATAAAGGAGTGTCCAGGCGATTCCAAAAACAAAGCCAGGTGGGGTCAATGAGGATTTTTCTACTGTATAATACCAAGGCATATTTGAATTGGTAACTTGTCCAAGGCAATACCCAACAGTTTGCAGAAGTGCAGTCCAAATAGAGGCGCTTATAATGTTTCTGATTTTTGCACCTTTTGTATCAACCCCTGCCTATTGTTTATCATGACAGGAGTTTAATTGCAAAGTTCTCTGATACGCATTGGCGAAATAACCCGAGCCTAATCTAGAAGCCTCCTAAGCCAATTTTTTTTTTTAGGGATTTCAGTCGATTTTATTTCAGGTGATTCTTGGGCTGGCGTCTCTAATGAAACTGTGCCTTCTTTTTTCTTACGATTTCCACGATGACGGCGACGTTTTTTACCAAATTGTGGTGCAATAATATCTGCTCCCTGAGCCGGTGAATTTTCATTTTCTTGTAACGCAGTATCTTTTGTTATTGGTTTGTTTTGAACAGGTGATTCCTGTGAAGATTGATCAGCATTTTGAGCAGCATCACGTCGATTGTTTTTTTGATGGTGTTTTGAATGTTGCTGCTTGTTAGGCTTATCCGGAGTTGATTCTTCTGGTGTTTCAAGACTTTTTGTGTTCTGACTTAAATTTCTATGTTTGTGACGATTATTTGTGTTTTGTTTAGGTCTTGGTTTTTTATTTGTTGTTAGGTCATCAGTTTGATCAGTATCTTCACTTGATACATTTGTTTTTTGTGTGTTTACGGGGGTGGTTTTTATTTCTTGAGGCTCTTGTGTATCAACTGAGGTTAGTCCATCTTTTTGTTTTAAAACATCAATTCTAAAAAATGGCGCAGATGCTATATTTTCTTTAACTACATAAACAGATAAGTTAAAGCGATTTTCGATTTGCGTTATTTCTCGGCGTTTTTGATTAAGAAGATATAGAGCAATGCCCTCTGGAACGGCTGCTTGAATTTCAGAAGCCTTTCCTTTAATTGCTTCGCGTTCAATAACGCGTAATACTTGCAAAGATAATGATTCGGTTGATCGAACTGTTCCTGTGCCATTGCAATGAGTGCAGGGTAGAGTATGCGTTTCCATTAAACTTGGTCGCAGGCGTTGGCGCGAGAGTTCAAGTAATCCAAATTGACTGATTCTTCCAATTTGAATGCGGGCGCGATCGGGTTTTAGGGATTCTTTTAATTTTCGCTCAACTTGTTGAATATGATTATTATCATCCATATCGATAAAATCGATTACAAGTAGTCCTGCCAAGTCACGTAATCTCAACTGTCTTGCAATTTCTTGAGCTGCTTCTAAATTGGTTTTAAGCGCTGTTACATCGATATTACGTTCGCGCGTGGATTTTCCTGAGTTTACATCAATCGCAACAAGTGCTTCTGTATGATTGATCACTATCGAGCCACCTGAGGGAAGATCAACTTTAGGGAACATCATTTTTTCAATGTGTTGATCAACCTTGTACTTGTTAAACAAAGGGGTCTGAGGATCCTTATAAAGCTTTACTTTTTTAGCGTGGCTTGGCATCAAGATTTTCATGAATGCTTTTGCTTCTTTGTAAGCTTCTTCTCCCTCAACGAGAACTTCGTCAATTTCTCTTGTATAAATATCGCGAATAGCCCGTTTTACAAGGTCACCTTCTTCATGAATGAGGCAAGGGGCAACAGATACTAACGTCTTTTGACGAATTTCTTCCCAAACATTAATTAAGTAGTCGTAGTCTCTGCGAATTTCAATTTTAGAACGTTCTTGTCCTGCAGTGCGAACAATAAGGCTCATACCTTCCGGTATCTCTAAATCATTTAAAACTTCCTTAAGGCGCTTACGGTCATCATCATCCTGGATTTTACGAGATATGCCGCCATTTCTGCTTCCAGCATTTGGCATAAGAACACAATAGCGACCAGCTAGAGACAGAAAAGTAGTCAGTGCCGCTCCTTTGTTTGCGCGCTGTTCTTTAACGACTTGTACCAACAAAATTTGACGTTTCTGTATAACTTCTTGAATTTTGTATCTGTAGTTACGTTTTGGACGTGGACGCTCGGTTTCTTCAGATGTTTCGCTATTGCTTGATTCCGCGCTAGTAGTAATCGTATCTTCCTGATCATTTTTCCGATCAGATACGGGAATTCTATAATAATCCTGGTGAATTTCTGCGAAAGATAAAAAGCCGTGTTTATCACCGCCATACTCTACAAATGCTGCTTGTAAAGATGGTTCGATACGTATAATTTTTGCAAGGTATATATTGGATTTTAGTTGTTTTTTGCTAAAGTGCTCAGAGTCGAATTCCTCCAGATAAGAGTCATCGACTACCGCAACCCTTGTCTCTTCGACATGGGCTGCATCGATTAGTAATTTTTTATTCATATTTAAATTATCCTCAGTAGATTTTAAACGGCCAGTTTCATTAAGTGGTTAGCTTACTGGCACTATATTTTGCTTTTGATTGATTAAACCATAAGCGACAAAGGACAAGCAAGTTATTTTAGTGCTTGTTGTAATAAAAATTGTACTTTTATTCTTATTTAAGATTTTTTTTTGTTTTATTCAACATAAAGTTTACATTCATTTTGTTTTTTTATAATAAAAAAACATTATTTTTTATATTTTTGGCGCTTTTTTTAAGCAATAGAGACTGTTAATATTTTTTTAAAATGGTTGTTTTATAGTGCTATTATAGTATGTTGGTACTTTTTTATGAACTTATACATTAAGAAAATTTTATTTCTTGCGATATTCATTTTGCCAAACGCAGTCTTTGCTATACCAAAGAAAAATTTATCGCTTTTGGATATTTATAAACTGCGCTCCCAAAAATGTGCCAAAAGTAGGTTATTTAATGGTAAAAAAGTTTTGCTAAAGAGGCTAAAAAAAAATCATTATCTAGCTGATATAACAACCGATATCGCTAATCGTTTAGGCTGTGATCCTGAAATGAAAGAATCTGTAAAAAAGGCATTAGGTAAAAAATCTTGGAAGAAGAATTTTTTAGTAAACGCAGCCTGTGAAGCGAAAAACAGAGAAAATTAAGTTAAAAAAATCTTACTTTATTTTAAAAATGGATGAATCGATTTTAATCGACATGTGCGTTTTTTCGGGATTTAGATATACATTCGTTATTGATTGATTAGGATTTTGAATGGCCCATCCCATTAAAACCATAACCGGTTTTGGCCTAAAATACATTGTTATAGGTATGCTCCCAGCGGGGCTATCATACACTAAGAATAGCTGTATCAGGTCATCAACTTCTGTGAGGCTTTTAACGATAATGCCTTCTTTTTCAAAATCAATTTTTGGCTGTAGGAGAATGCCCGCTGGGGTATCTTCCGTTGAGTATTCCTGTTCTTTTTCATTTTCTTGGACAACCTTAAGCGTCCCTTTTTTTGCAACCATGAAGTTTTTCCCGTAGTTAATACGCAAAAGCCCAAGTTTACGATCAAGCCAGATTTTTCCTAGGTAATGTTCAGGATTAGTATTTTCATTTTCAGAAATGATATCCATAGTCATATCTGCCTCAAGGCTCGTCATATCACTGAGAAAATCTTCAATAATTTTCAATTTTTTTTGATCAATATTTGCTTTTGCACAAATAGGATTGATTAGTAGAATGAATAAAAAAAGGATGCGCATTCAGATTCTCGATAATTTTTATAAATAATATGGCCTAATAGAAAATAATTTTTCAATTTTATGAACGGATTCTTTATGTGTAACAATAATTAGCTTGTCGTTGGCACTTATATTCATACGATTCGGCAAAAAATGCAAGGTATCTTGCCGTGCAAGAGCAACAACCATAATTTCAGAAGCAATAGTTACATCCTCAATATCAAGGCCAATGATGTGACTTGTCTCACGTGCTCTTGCTTCAATAACCACAACATTTCCCTCTGATATTGGGTGTATACTCTGAAGGTTACCTTCGCGCACGTGTTTCAAAATAGTTGATACTGTTAGTGCTTTTGGACTGATAACCGCATCGGCTCCAAGAGAAGTAACCATTGAAGCATATTGCATATTATTTAAAAGTGCTAAAGACCGCTTAGCTCCATGGCGTTTAGTAATCAAAGATGCCAGTATGTTTACTTTATCGTCGTTACTAAGGGCGATTACTGTTTCGCAGTTTTCAATGTTTGCTTCTTGAAGGAGGTCGTAGTCTAGAGCGTCCCCATGCAAAATTTCTGTACGCTTCAAAAAACCAGCGATTTGCTGGCACCGTACTGGGTCTTTTTCAATGATGCGGGCATGAACATTGCGATATTCTTTTTCAATACCAACTGCGAGATTGACGCCTATGTTACCGCCACCTACGATCAGAATTTCACGGCTTTCCGAAGTGGAATACCCAAAAGTTTCCATGATCAAATTCAGTTGCTCTTTTGGGGTTATTACGTAGACTTCGTCATTGACTAAAAGATGGTCTCTGGAAGAGGGAAAAATTATATGATCATCGCGTTTTATAAGTACTATTGCTAAATCAAGATTTGGGTAAAGAGAATTGATGTGTTTAATAGGTGTATTAACAATGCCAGAATGGGCTAAACACCTAACACCAATAAGTTTAAGGGACTCATCTATTAATGAAATAACATCAAAAGCACCTGGTATACGAAGATTGCGCCCTATCGTCTGGGCAACTTCAAGTTCAGGAGAAATGATAACATCAATCGCTGAGCGTTGAGGAGCCAACATTTCTGACCAATCTGAATGTAAGTAATTTTGGTGCCGTATTCGCGCTACTTTCATTCCGACTTTAAAAAGGCTTTGAGCGACTTCACATGCAATCATATTGACCTCATCGGAAGAGGTGACAGCGATAATCAAATCTGCTTCTTTAGCACCGGCGCGGTCAAGGACATCAGGATGAGAGGCAAAGCCAAGAATTGGTTGCACATCGAGTTTGTCTGATATCGTATCGAGAACGTGAGGTGAATGATCAACAATTGTTATATGATTTTGTTCTTGTACCAAGTATCTAGCAATACTGAATCCTACTTGCCCGGCCCCAAGAATAATTGCTTTCACTTGCTAGACTTCACGATAATCGCTTACACCTAAGGCACGCAATTTTCTGTGAAGCGCTGAACGCTCCATACCTATAAACCTTGCTGTTTGAGAAATATTACCATCAAAGCGCTGAATTTGCGCAAGCAAGTATTCTCGCTCAAATGTTTCTCTCGCCTCGCGAAGGGGCAAGATAATAATATCAGCTGATTTTTGTTGCCAATGGTTTCCAAGAGGAGCATCATTTTGAATCTCCGGAGGAAGCATTTCAGGTGTAATTGCAGCTGCTGGATCTCCACCAGCCATGATTAACAGCCACTCAACTACATTTTTGAGCTGGTTAATATTCCCAGGCCAGTTATAGGTTTGCAGTACTGTTAGTGATGAATCGCTTATTTTTCTGGGCATGGAAGAACGACTCTTTGCGATAATATCCATAAAATGGCTAATTAACATAGGAATATCGCTTGCTCGTTCTTTAAGGGACGGTAATCTAATATGATTGGCGGTAAATCTGTAGTACAGGTCTTCGCGCAAGTTTCCATTTTGCACAAGTTCATTTAAATTTTCAGACGTGCTTGCAAAATAGCGAATATCTACCTTGATTGGGTCTTTTGCGCCTAATCTGAAAAATGTCCCGTCTTGCAATAATCTTACAATTTTCCCCTGAACAGCTATTGGTAGTAGCTGAACTTCTTCCAAATACAACGTTCCCCCATGGGTTTTTTCGACTAAACCAATTTTACGAGGTTCGTTTTGATCTTGCCCTTGAATTTCTGTGCCAAAAAGTTCTACTTCTATAGCTGAAGGGTGAGCACTACCACAGTGAAAAACGCTAAAAGGAAGATTTGAACGCTTTGAAAGTCTATGAATTTCGCGCGCTACACTTTCTTTCCCAGTTCCTGTTTGACCGGTTATAAAAGCTCTGCTGTTCCCTTCAGCCATTTCGGCGATAAGATTTCGAATTTGTTCAATAACGATGCTTTTGCCAATAAGACTTGAATTTCCCGCGCGCTGACGCAGTTCATCGTTTTCACGTTTGAGGGAGGAGGATTCGATGGCGCGTTGAACAACCATTAAGAGTCGTTCGGTTTTAAAAGGCTTTTCAACGAAATCATAAGCCCCTTTTTTGATAGCTGTGACTGCTGTTTCAATAGTGCTATGGCCACTGATCATAATTGTTGGAACGTAAGGGTGGTCACGTTTGATGATTTCAAGAATTTTTAAGCCATCGCGTTCGCCATCACCAAGCCAAACATCTAATACCACTATATTTGGTTGTCGCTTTTTGATTTCTTCAAGTGCCTGAACACCATCTGCAGCTGATCGGCAATTATAACCCTCATCGCTTAAAATTCCGCTGATAAGTTCTCTAATATCTCTCTCGTCATCTACGACTAAAATATCAAACGCCATGTTGCTCCTTTTTTGAATAAGAAAATCGCAAGACAACTCTAGCCCCCCCAAGGTGACTGCTGTCTCTGAATTCTATATTCCCATTGTGATCCATTGTGATTTTAGAAACAATCGCTAACCCTAACCCTGTACCTTTTTCACGTGTTGTGTAGTAGGGCTCGGCAAGTCGTTCTCGATTTTCTTTCTCGAATCCAGGTCCATTATCTTCGATTATCATATAAAAATGTTTAGCTTCAGGCAATAAACTAAGTGAAATTAATGGTTTTAAAATTTTATTTTCTTGTAGTGAATTGACAGAATTTTGAAGAAGATTGGTCAATATTTGGCTTATTTGTTGGCTGTCGCACTTCCAGAAAAATTCTTTGGGGCTCGTAAATTCAAAACTAATGCATGGATAAGCTAGGATTTGTAATTCTAGGGTCTGTTTGCACAGCTCAACAAGATTTTCTTCTTGCATTTTTGCTTCAGGCATGCGCGCAAATGAGGAAAATTCATTTACCAAGTTACCGATATGATTAACCTGACGTATGATTGTATCAATGCAGTTTTGAAATGTTTCAGGATCATTTTCGATTTGTTTTAAGTATTTACGTTTTAGACGCTCTGCTGAAAGTTGAATAGGCGTTAAAGGATTTTTAATTTCATGGGCAATTTTTCTTGCAACATCAGCCCAAGCTGCTTTTCTTTGATTGTAAGCAAGTTCTTCATTTTGTTTTTTTAACCGTTGGGTCATGTGGTTAAAAGCATCAGTCAGATTATCCATTTCATTATTGAGAGGTTTGTTGTTTATTCTTACATTCAGGTCCCCCTGACTGACACGATGAGCTGCTTCTATCAGTTTTGAAATAGGTGAAAACAAAGTGTTTGCAAGAGATAACCCCATCCAAGCCGATGCTAAAATCAATACTAATACCAAAATAGCGAAGAAAGCTAGAAAAGTTAGCTGAATGTCGCCTTGTTGAAGTTCTAACATTGAGTAGGCAGTCACTGCGCCCTTAGCTTTATCCATGGCTTTTGTAACCTCTTCGGAAACGGTTTTTCCAATAAATAAATATGTGTCACTAACCGGGTCAAGTTGAATTAGGGCACGGACCTTATCTTTATAAGTTAATAAAACGAAACCATCATCTTTTACTTTTTCAACATCCTGCAATGTAATACTTTCAAACGCTAAAGCAAAAGTGAAATAAGATCTGGCAATGATGTTTAACTGCCCATCAAAGACAAGGGCTTCACTAAGCCCACGCTGTTCAGTTAATTGAGTCAATAAATGATTAAACTCGTCTGTATTTTGCAAAAGCATCGTTGTCATCGGTCTTAATTGCATAACCATGCCTAATCCATCGATGCGGATCGTTTTTTTATTTTCTTTAATATAGTTTTCTGCAATTTCTGTTGCTGCATTAATCGTGGTTTTAAAAGGCTCAGTGAATAGCGATTTAAGGGAAGAATTGAAAAAAAAAGTAGAAAATACTGAAATTCCAACAGCGGGTAATAAACCAGTAATTGATAAAACCATTACCAGGTGGAGATGAAGCTTGGTGCCGCGAATTCCCCGTTTGCGTTCCATCCACAAAATCATTACGCGTCTTATGATAAAGATTGACATCAATATCAATAGACCTAAGTTAACGTACAAATATGGCAACAAAGTCGTTGCTTTCAATGTACCCGACGCAAGGCGCATTACCCAAAGAGTCACCCCGCACGAACAAAGCGCAAGAAACATAATTACATATTGTAATGTTCTAGCTACATTATCTCGACTTAAAACATCGACGATTCGCGCTGTAAGTGATGGTGCTTCTGCTGCCATTTTATCTTTTTAAAAAATTCAAACTAAATTAATAACAAGCATCATACTATAGCAAAGATGATTGTTTACCAACAATTCTCGGTAGGCTAGTCTATGCGTAATATTTTTAATTCAATCATATATGCAATCCTCATTTCTTGATATTCCAGTTGGTCATCCTTTCCCATTATACAACCTCCCATATGGAGTCTTTGAATATAATGGTAAAACATCGGTTGGGGTTGCGATTGGTGATTATGTTTTAGATCTTACCGCACTAGAAGCAAAAGGATTGATAAAAGTTAAAACCCTCAAGGGCAGGGAGATCTTTAGTGGGCAATCTTTAAATGCTTTTTTAAAGACTGGTAAGGCCTGTTGGAGCGAAGTAAGAGAATTTCTACGCCATTTTCTGGCTGCGGACACGTCTGATCTTCGGGATAATGCTCAATTACAAAAAGAATTACTGATCCCTCAATCATTTATAACTATGAAAATGCCCATAGAAGTTAGTGGCTATACAGATTTTTATTCATCAATTGAACACGCAACAAATATAGGCAAAATGTTTCGTGATGCAAATAACCCGTTGTTGCCAAATTGGCGCCATCTTCCTGTGGGGTATGACGGTAGGGCAAGTGCGATTGTTGTGAGTGGCACAAAAATCAAGCGACCTCATGGTCAACTTAAAATCGGAGATAATGATCCAATTTATGCACCAACGCGACAATTTGATACAGAAGTGGAACTTGGATTCATTATCGGTACAGGAAACGATTTAGGCTCCCCTATTTCTATTCATTCAGCTACAGATCATGTTTTTGGGGCAGTGATGCTGCTTGATTGGAGTGCACGCGATATTCAACGTTGGGAATATGTTCCCCTGGGACCATTCCTTGGCAAGAACTTTGGTACGACAATTTCTCCATGGATAGTTACTATGGAAGCCCTTGCTCCTTTTTCTGTTCCAGGGCCAGTCCAAGATCCAAGGCCATTGCCTTATCTTTTAAAGGACGTTGAAAATTTTAATATCAATTTACATCTGGAAATTAAAACGCCAAAAATGGACGCTTATCAGGAAATTGCACGCACTAATTATAAACATATGTATTGGGATATTGCTCAGCAAGTAGCGCATCACACGGCTAACGGCTGTAATTTACAACCCGGTGATGTGCTAGGGACAGGCACCATTAGTGGTCCTACTCCTGATAGTTGCGGAAGCCTTATAGAGCTTACCTGGGGTGGCGCTAATCCAATCAAATTAATCTCTGGCGAAGAACGGGTCTTTTTATCAGATCATGATTCTATGCGGGTTAAAGGTATCGCATCTATGGGGAATTTATCTATAGGTTTTGGTTATGCTGAAGCGACAGTTGCTTCCGCAGTATTAACCTGAATTTGGGATTGCCATTTCCGAACAGTGTTTTCATAACATGATCATGCATTCACGTTTATAAGATCAATATATTTCAAGCTTTTTGAGATCATCTGACCCTGAACTGGGATTATTAACGCAAATAATATTTGAATTTCACATAGCAGGAATGCATAAAAAGAATATCTGTTGCTAGAAATTGGTATTTATGTGCAACACAAAACAATAAGATTTCACTTAATAAATTAAATATTATAAAAATTTTAATTTAATTTTTCACTAAATCATTTTTTTTAATAATTTTATAATTCAAAATTCCTATCTTTTCATGAGAAATGTTGCAAAATAAAGGATTACGCAGGATTTTAAAAATTAGGAACAATTTTAAAAAATTTAGCGACAAAACTTTTTAAAAGGTGTATCGATATGTGCATAGTGTTGATAGTGCAGTTATCTGTACAACCTTAAGGAGCTATTATGGCGCAGCACAAACCTGTAAAGGCGGCCAAACGTCTCGTTGCAAAACAAAACAATGAACAGCATGGTTTGTTAGCTTTCATGCAACCAATGATTGCGGCTTTGTCTGATCGAGTTTGCGGGGAAGATCCCTATCTTGATTACTATGCCGTTTCTCATGAATATCTTCAGTCTTTAATCAATCAAGTTCCCTATGCAGTGCTTTGCCTCGACAAAGATTTGAAGGTCACGGGGGTTAGTAAATCAGCTCTGGCATGGTTAAAAAGTCATCATTACAAAGGAAAAAGAGCATTTTCTCCTGAAACTATTTTAGGTAAAAGCTTTGATGATATATTTAATCCCCCCCCTGCAGCGCTTATGTCCGGAATAAAAAATGCGCTAAAAGGAAAAGTGTGGCGAACAGAATCAATCAAGCACAATACAAAAAAACAAGATTCTGACTATTGGCTTCGTTGTGAAGTTTTTCCATGGTTTGACCAAAATCATGAAGTAACTGATGTAATCCTTTTTCTTGAGGATATTACCCAACAAGAGGAGCTAGTGCTATGCAATAAAAAGCTTCAACAAAGCAATGAGTTATTAGAGAGTTTTAATTTAATTTTTTCTCACGACCTAATTCAGCCCTTGCGCCAAGTTTCTAATTTTCTAGAGATTATTCAAGAGCATTACGAAGATGATAACTTAAAAAATACTTCCATTAATGATGTGTTTGAAGCGTTGAAGAAGAGTTTTAATCATATACAAAATTTAAGTGAAGGAATTGTTTTATATTGCAAAAATGGCGATCTGACCGCGGAATCCGAGCAAATCTGCCTTCGTTCATTAATTGAAGAACTTTACGAGAGCAGTTTACAGTCGTCTAACTATAAATTTAATTTTAATATTCCTCAGAATTTGAATGTGCATGCTAATCGCACATGCATTATGCAGCTTTTCCAGAACCTAATCGCGAATGCAATTAAGCATAGTCCCGATGAAAATCGGATTATTACCTTATCTGCGTGTAAAGAAAATGAAAATTTTTACAGGTTTCATTTACACAATCATGGTATTTGCCCGTCTTATATCAGAAAGCGTAATGTGTTTTTACCCTTTGAATCATCTGCATCGGATGGAGCAGGTCTTGGTTTGATGATTTGTAAAAGGATTGTTTCTGCCTATAAAGGCCAAATTAAATTGCACTCAGGAAAACACAAAGGAACGCTTGTATCATTTACGTTGCCAGCATGTAGTTCAGCGATTAGTTGAATGGCGGATCAATTGATTCAGTTAATGTAATAGAAGGAGATAGCAAGGATGTCGGTTGATTATAAAGACGAAATACTCGGTAAAAAAGTTAGTTTCTTTAGAAGGAAAATGAATTGGCCATTAAAAACGCTTGCCGCCAATTTGGAGGTTTCTATTCAACAGCTTCAACGCTATGAAAAAGGTATTAATAAAATCTCTGCCACTATGGTGTATCAACTTTCTAAAATTTTTAAGGTTGATTTACAATGCTTTTTTGAAGATTTTGAGGAACACACAGAACAAGTTGAAGAAGTTTACAATATTTTACTTGTGGAAGATAACACCAGCGATGAGTTTTTGCTCAGAAAAGCCCTAAGCGATTTTCCGAAAAAATTACATATTTTTACAATTAACGATGGTCAAGCAGCGTTGAATTTTTTTAATGATATTGGTCAAGATACTGTACAAACGTTACCTGTACCTGATTTGATCTTCTTGGATTTGCACCTTCCCACCGTGCGCGGTTTAGATGTTCTTAAAGATATCAAACGCAGAACTCACCTAAGGGAAATCCCTGTTATTGTGCTCAGTAGTAGCTTGAACACAGATGATCGAGCTGCAGCTTACAATTTGCAAGCAAGTGGCTTTATCAGAAAATCGTTTACCTACAAAGAATTTAAAGACCAATTATATAAAGCCATGGCTTATTGGACGGACGCGGTTGATTTACCGCGTTTTGTAGAGCATCATGCACACAACAGTGTGGGGCACCCATAATTCTAAGCTATTGAATGATCGAGTTTAGCAGTGCGGCATAGCGCAGGCATATACGATTTCTGACTCCTTGAAAACAACCGCCATTGGTTATGTAGTTTTCGCAAAACCCATCAAATAAGTTTTGAAGGTCAGTGATATTTTCCACATGCTCATTTCCTAATCGATCGAGGATACTGATAACCCTTGAGTACATTCCAAGTGTGATTTTATCAGATGATGCTGTGGTTAACGCGCGATTGATAAAATCTTTAAATTGAGTTATTGAAATTTTCTTTTTTTCATAAAAATTATAAAAATTAGAATTCTTAAGCAGATAATTTTTCATTTGTTCGATCGTAAGCGATGGGTTGCCCAGACCGAGTTCATTACCGATAGCATCTAGTGTCATGATATTTTTAGCGACCGGGGCGTCGAGTGCATGAACATTGGATTCTTGAGCATTTTTAGTGAATTCGGTTGTAATTGATGTAAGTACTGAGCGGTATTTAGCGATATCTTTATGGTTTAAACTTTGCCTGCAAATGGTTGATTGATGCAAAGGGATAAAAAAGCCATTATTTCGAGCTACATTTAAGGAATGAATTAATGAACCCATTGTGTCTTCCTCTGATTTCTTCTGTGCTTCTTCTATTCCTAGAATTTGTGCATAGTCTTCATCAGATTGGATATGGCTAAAGCTTTTGAACCTATTTGCTTTATCTGCTTCATCACTAGGAATGTTCGATGAACTAGACCCTACTATAAGGCTTAAGCTACTGTTTATTGCCAGCAATAAAATATTCATAAACAATTTTCTCATAAGGATTCCCCATGGTAAAAAAGTGTTAAGTGAATAGCGTTTTTAAATCAAGTTTATTTTTTGCCGCCGAGACTTGTGTCATTCCAAACATAAGTTTTTGGATCCCAGTCGAAGCGTTTCGGCGTATCGAACGCTTTCTCGTATCGAACCATAATTTCCCTTGGATTGTGGTCAACTTGTTTGAATAAATTTAGAAAATCGTCCCTACCGAAGAAATCTATGTACCTTAAAGTAAATACTGATTTTTTCTCAATTTCTGGAATCATGGCTTCAAGATCTTTAAGACTTTGAACAGGTTTTCCATCAATTTCGACAAGCTTGTAAATGCTAGATCCCCATCCCCATCCCCATCCAGAACCTAGGTTAGTACCATCACTGCGTAATGGGGATGTTGCAGAAATACCAGAAAAATACACACCGCTTTCACGAATGCCAAGACTAACAGTTAGTTGATCGTGATGTTCAAACCAAACAGTGCCTAAGAAGCTAATCATTTTGTCTTCACTGCCATGTATAAGTAGAGAAGGTGTTACAGATATTTCTTTTTCTATTTCATTGCGGAGAACCTTGAAGTTTAATGCTTCGGTGCTTACATCAATGACGCGACTGAGGTCAATGAGGTTCGGTCCAATAGGTTGCTTATTGACTTCGAGTAAAATATCGCCTGGTTCAAAGAGTGTTGCTCCATCAAAACCACTGATAACGTGTTTTACCCGTAAGATTTTTCCTTTTGCTTCAGGAAAATCGTGTCGATATTTTTTCGAAAATTGTTCTGTTACAAAGCCTGCTGCCATTAATTGGTCAATTGAGGAAAATTCTAATCTTGTTCCGATACCCCTAGCAGGTGGATTTTTGCCTTTTTGCAAGTACGATAAAGCATCTTTGATGTATAAAATGGGAAGGCCGGTCCCAGAAACAAATTTTCCACCGTATACAATACCAACAACTTTTCCTTTGCTATCAAAAATTGGGCTACCGCTTGCTCCGCCAACGGTTAGTCCGGCGTAGTGGAATGACTGATCATTAAAAGCTGTTAGAGTATCAAATGTATTAAAAATAGTGCCTTCTTGGGTTGAAAATTCATCACCAGCTGCATTCCCCATAACATTAACACTGTCGTTTAATTTTAATTTTTTGTCTGAAAGATCAAGCGCTTGACAGTCTTCAGGTATATCTTTTGGGTCAACTTTTATAAACGCAAAATCTAAAAATGGGTGAACCCACCTTCTGTATCCTACAGCTTTTGAACCATTGCTAAATTTTAATTCATAACTGCAAACGCTAAAGCTTCCTGCTACGTGCCGGTTGGTTACAATAATTCCCAGTTTTTTATCAACTATAAAGCCCGTTCCTGACCAGCTTTGATCGTTAGTTTGAGTAGCATTTACGTGCGCTTTTGTTTTTATAATAACAACACCTTCACGGATCTTATTAAGTAGCTGGCGCCGTTTATTTTTCTTCGATTTGGTAACAGGTTTGTCACTAGCTGAATCATGTTGCATTGATTCGTTTTGCATTGATTCGTTAGGGTTTTTTTGAAGGGGTTGTTTTTGTTCAGAGCAAAATACTTGGTTTGAAATTAATAAGAAATACAAAACATTAAGAATGAAAATGCGCATAATAATACCTTATTTAAGCGTTTACATTACTTTAAATTTTATTGGTTAATATTTCGTTAATTTTACTGTAAAAATCTCGGGTTTTCTTTTGCAACTGCATCGAATGCCTTAAGTTCGGTTAGGACCTTTTGCATGTCCTCTAGGCGAATCATGTTGGGACCATCGCTTGGCGCGTTGTCAGGATCTTGATGGGTTTCTATAAATACACCTGCAACGCCTACAGCAACTGCGGCACGTGCTAAAATTGGTGCAAATTCCCGCTTGCCACCCGTAGAAGCTCCTTGACCGCCAGGTTGTTGTACAGAATGGGTAGCATCAAAAATCACCGGATAGCCTGTTTGGGCCATGATGCTTAAACTTCGCATATCGCTGACTAGTGTATTGTAGCCAAAGCTGGCGCCGCGCTCGCAAAGCATCACGTTTGTATTTCCAAATGATTCCATTTTTTTAACAACATTGTCCATATCCCACGGTGCTAAAAATTGACCTTTTTTAATATTGATAACTTTTCCAGTTTTAGCAGCAGATTCTAGTAAGTCTGTTTGACGGCAAAGAAACGCTGGGATTTGTAACACATCAACAACATTTGCAACCAGTGTACACTGTTCAGGGGAATGAACATCGGTTGTAATAGGCAAATTAAAAGTGCTGCTAAGTTCTTCAAAAATTTTAAGGCTAGCATCAAGACCAAGCCCCCTGGGTCCCTTTATACTAGTACGGTTTGCCTTGTCAAAAGACGTTTTATAAATAAGAGGGATATTTAGAGCATCGCACAAATTCTTCAATTTTTCTGCTATCATCATCGCATGATCGCGACTTTCTAAAACGCATGGACCTGCAATAAGCACAAAAGGATTTGAGTTTGAAATTGCAATAGAGTTAATAGAAATTATTTTCATAAAAAGCCTGAATCATACAAAAGTTTTTCATACTTTAGCGAAGACCCTTGGGTTTTGGTACCCTATTCGGTTATACTTTGACAAATTATGTATGAGATTATCATGAATCCCTTAGCAGCAGTGGGTAGACTGTTTTTAAACTTCATTGGATTAACAGGAAAAATTAGTCTGTTTTTTTATAATTCCATTCGTCATGGTTTCAGGCCTCCCTATTATTGGGTGCAGATTTTAAATCAGTTTGTGCAAATTGGCTATTATTCCTTGCCTGTCGTTGGACTTACGGCCATTTTCACAGGCATGGTTTTAGCCTTGCAAAGTTATACAGGTTTTTCAAGATTTTCAGCGGAAGGTGCTGTTTCTACTGTTGTTGTGTTATCAATGACCCGTGAATTAGGACCAGTATTAGCGGGGCTAATGGTGGCAGGCCGTGTAGGGGCATCGATGGCTGCTGAAATTGGTACAATGCGAGTCACTGAGCAAATTGATGCTTTAGTGACGCTCTCTGCTAACCCTTACAAGTACCTGATTTTTCCGCGCATCTTAGCTGGTGCTGTTGTTTTACCGGTTTTAGTTTTAATAGCAGATATTATCGGCGTGATGGGGGGCTACCTTATCGGGGTTAATGAATTGGGTTTTAATGGTGGAAATTACATGCAACAGACCCTGCGGTATTTAGAGTTTTCTGATGTGCAATCCGGCCTTATCAAAGCCACTGTATTTGGCTTATTGATTACGCTTATGGGGTGTTACCATGGTTTTAATTCTGGAAGGGGCGCTGAAGGTGTGGGCAGGGCTACAACTAACGCGGTTGTATCCGCATCGATCTTTATTCTATTCATGAATTATGTTCTCACTAGTATTTTGTTTCAGCGGTAAAATTTATGTCACAACCGATTATTTCTGTAAAAAATCTTTATAAATCTTTTGGGGATAACCACGTATTAAGAGGAATTAGTCTTGATCTGGGAGAAAAAGAATCCCTAGGTATTATAGGCGGTTCTGGTACTGGTAAGTCTGTACTTATTAAATGCATTTTAGGGCTTATTAGCCCTGATAGGGGAGAAATTCTGATAAACGGCGAGAATATCGTAGGCGCAAGGAGCGCTAAGCGTCAGCAATTGATTCAACCATTTGGGATGTTGTTTCAAGGGGGGGCATTGTTTGATAGTTTGCCGGTTTGGCATAATATCGCTTTTGGTCTTATTCATGGCCAAAATATGCAAAAAGATAAAGCGCGTAAAATTGCCATGGAGAAACTGGAAGCAGTGGACCTTGATCTAAATGTTGCAGATATTTTTCCCGCAGAATTATCTGGCGGTATGCAAAAACGCGTTGCCCTAGCAAGAGCAATCGCCACCAATCCAAAAGTTATTTTTTTTGATGAACCAACAACAGGACTAGACCCGATTGTGAGCGCAACGATTAATGACCTCATCAGAAGATGCGTTAAAGATATTGGCGCTAGCGCAATTACCATAACCCACGATATGCATTCCTTGCGGATTATCGCAGACCGCGTTGGGCTATTATTTCAAGGAAATTTGATTTGGAATGGCACCGTCCAAGAAATGGATAGTACTGATAATTTGTATGTCAATCAATTTATTAAAGGGTTGCCGCACGGGCCATTTACCGATGGCTAAGGTGGCCGTTCGCTTTATTTGCCAAGTTTGCGGCACTTCCCATAACCGATGGAATGGAAAATGCGAAGGATGCGGAGAATGGAATACCCTGGTTGAAGAAGTGGTAGAAAAACATCGAGCTTTGGTTGCTTCAGCCAGTGCACCCATTCCAAGCCTTTATACGATAGATGATCCAACCCTTGTCGATTTAACGAAGGTTCGTTATAGCACATCATTCGGTGAATTTAACCGAGTGTGCGGTGGTGGAATTGTTCCGGGTTCGGTAATTTTGGTAGGGGGTGACCCTGGAATTGGTAAATCAACCTTATTACTGCAAATAGCCTGTGATGTATCAGGGCATACTCCTTGCTTATATTTATCAGGGGAAGAATCGGTACAACAACTGCAAATGCGCGCGAAGCGGGTTGGGGTAAAGGCTGAGCATCTTCAAATTGGTAGTTGCACAAGCCTTGAGGAAATTCAAAATCTGCTGGCTCGCCATAAGAATACTAAGTTATTGGTGGTGGACTCCATTCAAACCATTAGTTCCGATGCCTTAGAAGCTGCAGCAGGTTCCGTAAGTCAAGTTAGGGCTTGTTCTCAAAGCCTAATTCATTTGGCAAAAAAACAAGGGATTTCCGTCATTTTAGTTGGGCACGTAACCAAGGAAGGCACTATTGCAGGCCCAAGGGTTTTAGAACACATGGTCGATACTGTGCTGTATTTTGAAGGCGAGCGCCACTATGATTTTCGTATTTTAAGGGCGGTTAAAAATCGATTTGGGGCAACGAACGAGATTGGTTTGTTTGCCATGGAACAGCATGGATTGGCTGAAGTTACTAACCCATCTGCCTTGTTTTTGTCAGATCGAGCTCAAGGAATAAGTGGTACGGCAGTGTTCGCTGGTATTGAAGGAACGCGTCCGGTTTTATGTGAAATTCAAGCCTTGGTTTCAAAAAGTTATTTGGGCATGCCAAGACGCACTACCGTAGGTTGGGATTCAGCGCGTTTAGCCATGATCTTGGCCGTTCTTGAGAGCCGCGCTGGATTTACTTTTGGCAGTATGGATGTTTATTTGAATGTGGTCGGGGGGCTTAAAATTAATGAACCTGCAGCTGACTTGGCCGTGGCGGCTGCACTTATTTCAGCAATTATCAATAAGCCGATTAATCCATCCTATGTATTTTTTGGGGAAATTGGTTTAGGTGGGGAGGTTCGCCCCGTTCACCAAACCGAAGCACGCCTTAAAGAAGCCGAAAAACTTGGTTTTCTTAAAGCATTGTGTGCGCAAAAAAAAGGCGTTGAAACGTCGTTGCCTATTGCTCGTCTTGAACTTCTAAAAGATCTATCAAGGCAATTGGCGTAAAATTACGATTTACTAGATTCTAGTAGTCTTTGAGGTGAGGAGCATCGATCAGATGGAAACCCGAATTATGGCTATTGTTTATCAAGGAGAAAATTAGAAATGATAAACTAAGAATCGTAGATTTCACGTCGATGTGCGACTTCTATCGCGATAATTGTGCAAGTGTTATCTTCAATATCAGCAATAACCCGGTAGTTGCCGATACGAAAGGACCAATAACCATCAAGATCTCTCTTAAGAAGTTTTGCATACTCCTTGGGTTTAGAATGTTTCAATACGCGATTTTCAAAAAAATTGATGATTCGTTTTTGGTCTGCATTGGACAAGCGATCAAATTTTTTATCAAACTTTGCAGCAAAGAGTTAGAGACCAACTTTTAGTCAAGACTGTGCCTCTGTTTTATCTCCTCAAGGGTGTAAGTTTTTAGGGTTCCCTTGCGCTTTTGTTCCTCATATTCTGCGATGGCTTGATAGGTACTTTCATGTTTATCCAAATATTGGGCAAGGGCTTCTTTTACATAAAAGCTTTTTGGGCGCTTGGTTTGTAGTGCCAGAGCTGACAAACGGTTGTCTAAATCTTTAGGTAAACGAACTCCCAACATCTTTATTCTCAATTAAAAGCATAGCTAAGTTTGAGTATATCAAAAAGAAAATGTTTTACAAGTTAAAAGTGTTAAACATATTTGACATTCTAGACCTTAGCCATTTTTTAATTTCAGGATATAAAGATTTAAGTTTTAGTCTCGCTTCGTCAATGTGCCTTATGCGTCGATTTATTTTTAAAAGTTTGTGTTGTCCGTGTCTGTAGACAATTTTTCTTCTATCTGTTTGATCCATTTTTGCATGCACTCAAGAGGGATATCATCGATGTTTAGTTTGTACACCTCGTCTAAACCGGATTGTAATTTTTGCGTCATCTGATGTAACTTTATTTTTTGTTCGGCAACTTTAACGATTTTATCATTTTGTTTTTTTTCTTCCGCTTCATGAAGCGTTTGATCTAGAACGTGCTGGATGTGCGGTATTTCTGTGCTTAAAAGGTGATGAGTCATAATGCGTTCCTTATATGTTTCTATTAAAAAATATTACCATACCAAAAAATAAAGCCCCTACTTTAGCAATATCCCAAACTATTTAGTTCAAATTTTATTGGAAAAAGAATCGGTATTTAAGGGTTTATAAAAAACTTTTAGCGCCCCCTAAATCAACATAAAATATTTTAAAATAATAAAATATAAACATTAAGTTGCAAAATAGCAAAGCTTTTAAAAAATATATTGAAAAAAAAGTATTAACACATATAACTATGCTAAGTCTTTTTTAACTTAATTAATTACCGAGGAGAAAATATGTTACATAAGATTGTTGTTTTGGGGTTGTTTGGTTTAGTTCAGGCATTTTCGAACATGGCGATGGATAAAATTAATGGGTGGAATGTTAAAAGAAACACTAAATTTAATCTTAACCCGACAGATTATGAAGTTGACGATTATACTGACTCTATTAACGATGAGCTTTCAAAAAAACCTTCTGAACAGGTTGCAACTGAAGATCAAAAAGAACAGATAGCAAAGGCGATTTTTGGAACATCCATTATTAGTGGGGATTTGCAGCAAATTCGCTATCGTCAGTATCAGCTTGAAGGAGATCATGCTAATCATTTTAGGTCGATTCAGATCTTGGAGAATACTTCAATTTATTTTGCACGTTGTATTTTTCAAAAAGATTTAACGTTACTTGATCAAGATGATGACATTCTTCAAGCTATTTTATTAAATCTAATTGAAGGTATTACGCAAGCGCAGGAAGACCTTATAATACTTGAGAATTATACTAGAATAGATTCAAATAAGCTTGCTAAATGGTTTGTTGAAGTGCTTAAAAACCACCAAGCTGGTGTAACGACATTGATTGATGATGCGAAAAAGTTTGTTGAACAAGATTCTTATAATGATTTAGGTTATTCTCCTTTTAAAAGAAGATTTCCAGCGGCTTTTGGTGACTCCCAGAGGGCGAATTTTCCAGAAAATATCGTAACTCTATTAAAAGTCGCTAACGTTGGTATAGATACATTATTTGATGCATTTACTTCAGACTCTCTCAGAGAAATCCTTCTTATACAGGGCCTTAAAAGAACATTAGAGGGCTATAATGGTTATGATGTTGATCTCTATGATTCTTCATCAAATTCCATAAAACAATTTTACCAAAAAGTTAAAGATTCCCATCGTAATTTTGTGGGAGTTATTCGTTCTAATGATTTTGTTAGTATAATCTCTGTGGAAAAACAAAGGTTTCATTTTGAGGGAAGACAAACCTGGAGTATTGAAGCAGTTAATCTGGATGGCAATTTCGATAGCGGAACAAATGATGTACTTGATGAATTTTTGAAATGTTTAAGTGACGATGATATTAATCATAAAACATTTTTAGGTTCATGTTCTTCTTCCAAAGCTTGGAAACTTCTTTCAAGAAACAGACGGGCAGCAATGTTAGCGGAAGTTTGTGGGGGTAGTGATCCTCGTGACTTGATGATGATTGAGCAAGGGGTTTTGGAACAAAAAATTGACGATTTTTCTTGTCAATTAAACGCTTTTATTAGCGATATGTATGGTTTTTACCAAGCCGAATCTGCAAACTATCCGAAGTTTGCTGCAATAATCCGCAATACATACGCGTCAACAGAAGCACTTCGAAATGCTTTGGAATATGCAAGGGTAACAGAAGAAGCGGATGATTTAGTCTATAGATTTGATGAGTATAAGAGAACAGGTAGTATCGTTCACTCGAGGTTTTCTGTTCAGCCTATTCCGACTATGGATTTTGATTGGGATGTTTATGATGCAGATAATAAAAGAATAAATGGACCACATGCTGATTATTGATTGACCGTGCTGCAGGCTGGCCACTAAGTTAAATACTGAAATTAAATACATTAAAAATAGTACAGGCAAAGTCGTATTTTCCTGTACTATTTTTTTATTGATGGTTATTTATCCTATTTTCTGTAAATTTTGGGGCTATCTGTGCGGTCTGCATCGCGAAAATATAGCTCCGTTTTTCTGGATCCTAGGCTCTAGCCTTGGAAAACTGCTTGGTTTTTTCCCTCTAGTTTCTCTATGGCTTGACCATAGAGTCCAGTGAGTAAGATCATTTATCTGGAATTTGTTGAAATTGGTATTAGCTACTGAGCAGCAGGAGCATTAGCAGCTCGTTGAGCAATGATTTTGTCTTTAAAGTCTCTGATTTCATCCTGTTTAGCAGATGCTTTTGCTTCTAAATCTGCAAGAGAAACTTGCATTGCTTTTAAGCTTGCTTGCAGTTTACTGTTAGGATCTTGCGTAGCTTTCAAAGCGCTGATTCTTGCACGCAGTGGAGCAAGTCTTTTGATTTTCTCTTGGACAAGATCCCCAGCATCATCGGCGCCAGGTGCTGCTGCTGGTAATGCAGCAATATAGTCCTGCAAAGA
>CAIQTY010000052.1 GCA_903874955.1 uncultured Alphaproteobacteria bacterium
ATGGTTATGCCAGGAGATAACGTGAACGTACAAGTTGAATTGATTGCACCAATTGCTATGGATGAAGGTTTACGCTTCGCAATTCGCGAAGGTGGACGTACCGTCGGTGCTGGTGTCGTTGCCAAAATTAAAAAATAAACTTATTTTTTAATTTTAAAAATATAAAAAACCCTATCAAATTTTTTAGATAGGGTTTTTTATTTATGATTGAATCTTAAAAATTTTCTGACATTGATTGATAAATTTATCAAGACGTACTTGGAATTTTTCTCCGGGAGAGCGGTGCAACGCTAAAATCCTATAATTGTAAGGCTCAGGTTGCCAAGAAACCGGATGTAATTCTGATTTAGCTGCCAAGAAGTCTGGCAAGAAACCTACTTCATCGGAAGCAGCACAAATTTCTGCAATTAAAGACCAACTTGGTATGCGCGCTTTTATTTCCAAATGGTTTTTATGCAACTGTTCCCAGCGCCTTATTAAAATTAAGACCTCCACCTGATTTTCTGGCAAAATTACCGGTTTTACTGGGGTGTTAGGAAATGCTGAATAAAGTTTGAAAGATCCCTTGCCCACTTCTGTGGACTCTGCTTCTTCCCAGGGCGCATTATCGGGAACAAGGGCAATGTCAGCTTCATCCCGAATAACGGCGCCGTAAGCGCGGTCGGGCCGCATTAAGCTGAGATCTACTGATTCGATAGATAACAGAGCAGGCACCACAACTCGAGCTATAGCGTGGGTGGTTGCAAGGCGAATAGGCTTTGGCGTGTCTATAAGAATAGTATCGCGAAATTTCTTCAACCATTCCTCTGCCTTGAGAAGGAGTGCGGAGCCCTCATGGGTTAATCTAAATTGTCGTTTTTCATGGGTGCAAAGTGGGCGTTCAAAAGCGGCTTCAACCCTTAAAATAGCTGTACTTGCTGCGCTTTGGCTTAAGTTATGAAACGATGCAGCTCTACTTAAATTTTTTAAATGAGCAGCTGTGATAAACAGCTCTAAGTCTGCGATTCTCAGTTGGCTTAAGCGATTCATCTTATCATCAAAACATATATCGAAATTTTCGATATTATATATAAAATATATCGACAATACAAAAAAGTGGCAATGTACTAACGTTTCCTTGTTATGAAAAAAAGAGTTTAAGAAATGATCTTACAATTTTTTATGGGTATTTGCCGTTTTAATTTTGGCTTGTTTGAAAAAGAAGAATTCAAAAAATTTCTTCGCATGGGGCTGATATTTGCCCTTATCATTGGGGTGTATTGGACATTGAGGTCCTTAAAGGATTCTATTTTTATGCAGTTGGTGGATAAAATGTATCTGCCTTATGCAAAAACTATTTCTGTCTTGGCACTATTGCCATTGGTAATGTTTTACACAAAATTATTAGAGCGTACATCCCGGGAAAAAATGTTAATAATTTTGCCAGCATTTTATGGCGTTGCTATTTTATGTTTTGCAGCCTTAGTGGAAATTGCTCAGGCTTCTCCTGAAACGATAGCTGCCCGATCAACAATTCCTTTTATTGCAACAAAAGCCCTTGGTTACGTTTGGTACATGTTTGTTGAAAGCTTCGGATCCCTCATTGTTGCACTTTTTTGGGCTTTTTCGACTGACACCACGGAACCAGCATCTGCTAAAAGGGGTTTTCCTCTTGTTGTTGCCATTGGGCAAATGGGGGGAATTGTTTTTCCGTACGCAATTGGTGGACTGCCTCATCGACTTGGGCTAGAAACTGATGCTCTTTCGGTTGGTATTCTGGGAGTATTCTGTCTGTGCATCATTCTTTTAGTTAAATACTTTTTAAAGGTAACCCCTGAGAGAATGCTTGTTTCGTTTGGCGTTAAAAAAGAAAAAACAGATCATAAAAAAGATCCAGGATTTTTAGAGGGTCTAAAGCTTATGCTATCCCATCGTTACTTAATTGGTATTTTTGCTGCAAATTTTATTTACGAACTTGTTGTGACCATATTTGATTTTAACTTTAAACTAGCAGCAGGAACTAATTATGCCGGAGTAGAATTAAGCAGGTATCTAAGCCTTTATGCATCAAGCGTAAATATTGTTTCCTTGCTTTGTTTGCTTCTGGGGATTAGCAATATCACACGTTTCTTGGGCGTTGGGGTGGCTTTGGCTTGTATGCCAATTGTTGTTGGCTTAGCTTTATT
This sequence comes from uncultured Alphaproteobacteria bacterium, assembly GCA_903874955.1. Lineage (GTDB taxonomy): Bacteria > Pseudomonadota > Alphaproteobacteria > Paracaedibacterales > CAITNM01 > CAITNM01. The sequence goes on from CAIQTY010000052.1 coordinate 2,166, forward strand.
TGGTTTCTTAACTCTTGATTCGCTGTCATTCTTGTTTGCCCTAATGGTTGGATCAAAAGCGATTAACTACGCACTGAACGGCCCAGCTCTCAAGCAACTTTATATTCCAACCACAAGCGATGTTCGCTTTAAAGCACAGGCATGGATTGAAACGTTTGGATCACGTGCCTCTAAAGAAGTGGGGTCTATTTTTAATATGTCACTTAATCCTTTGCAATCAATCTTTGGAGTATTGGCAGGGAAGGCCCATTACCTTACTTTAAGTGGAGCAGTCGGATTCCCTTTAATTGCATTATGGTTCTTTATAGCGCTTTATTTGGGAAGAAATTTCAAAAATGCTATTAATGAAAAAAAAGTGGTTTGCTAAAAGATGTACAATTTATCTGGTGGGAATTTATTTAGCAAGCTGATACATTTTCCTAAAGTGTTAAATGCCTGTCATTATGCGTAATACCTTAAAGTCGCTTGGGTGCGATTACTTATATGAAGATAGTCCGATTGATCTTAAAAAAGTATCATCTAATCCAGTAAATAATAGATTTATAAATAATGGGCTTACCCATCCGGCATACCAATGTAAAACCTTGGCTGATTTAAAAGCAGCAATGCTTGCATTTACAGGATGTGCGCTCAAAGAAACAGCGCTTAATACTGTTTTTTCTGATGGTAGTCCAAAAGCTGAGGTGATGCTGGTAGGCGAGGCGCCAGGGGCAGATGAGGATGCTCAAGGCTTACCGTTTGTTGGGCAAAGCGGGCAACTGCTTAATAAGATTTTTAGCTCGATTGGTTTAACCAGGGATAATTTATATATCGCTAATATTGTGCCCTGGAGACCGCCAGGAAACCGTACGCCAACAAATGAAGAAGTTGCTGCTTGTCAGCCATTTATTGAGCAGCATATTCAGCTTATTAAACCTAAATTATTGGTTTTTTTAGGGGGAGTTGCGGCCAAAACCCTTCTTAAAACGAATGAGGGAATTACTAAATTACGCGGTCAGTTTCATGAATACAAAACTTGTGGTGGTGATACCATTCCTTCTTTTGCAACCTATCATCCCGCTTACTTAATGCGATCTCCAGGGCAAAAAGCCCAAGTATGGTACGATGTGTTGAAGATAAAGCTCATGCTTGCAAAGCAATAATTGAGAAACTGAACTCTGATAACGGCAATTTTTATTTCTGTGTTTGTTAGGATTCAATAAAAAATATGGAGTATTTCCTAAAAAAGGACTACCTTACAGTAATTTCTTTCATTGTGTGGTTTAGGATGATTGCTAATTATAACCATAAAAGTGAGACAAGAATTATTGGAAAAATTAGGTTTTTATCCCTCTTTTTTCTCGTCTCATTGTTTTTTCTTCACGCAGAAACTTTTACTTACGATCATGCTTTAGCGGAGTGTGATAAACTTGATTTACATCCTCAAATTCCTGAATCTGATGGTCGCACGCATACTTTGAATAAGAAAGGTGCGGTTACAGCTCTTTTTGATTATGCAATTCAGGCATTCATAGAATTTTCCGCCTGGAAAGAGGTTTTAGAAATTGGGGGAACTTATGGCGATGTCATGTTGGCTGCTCTTAAGCAAAATAAAGAAACTAAATATACCCTCAATGATATAGAGCCTCGTCACCTATTTATTGCTGCAAAAAAATTGCAAAAGAAGATTCAAAACAAGGAGTTAAGCGAAGACAGTATTAAACAGGTTAACTTTCTTCAAGGAGATATTACAAAACCAGAAGACTTCAAGGACATGGGGCACTACGATGCCATTTTAGTTGGAAGAGTCTTGCATTTTTTAAATCCTAAAGAAATGAAAATTGCTATTCAAAACATATATAATCTTCTGAAACCTGGTGGGCGAGTTTTCGTTGTAGCAATTACTCCGTATGTGAAGCGCTATGAAAAGTTTATACCTATTTATAAGAAACGTGTAGAAGATGGTATTGAAAATCCTGGTTATGTAGAATCTCTGCTTGAATATGTAAATAGTGATGTTACTACACCTGAACAGATTAAAAACATTTCTCCAGAACCTTTCTTTTTTTTGGACGACAACGTGCTAGAAAAATTTTTTGAATCACAGGGGTTCAAAGTTATAGAATGCAAGATGATGCCGCTGGCTTATAATGCAGGAAAATCGATTTCTTGGACGCTAGATGGACGCGAAAATGTAATACTGATCGCAGAAAAACCAATAGATCAGAAGCAAAATGATGCAGATAAAAATCTGGTTGATTTATGCAATACTTTTTTTGCTTTTTTGAAGGATAAATTTCAAAATTTGTTCAAATGATCTATCTTGGCTACGATTGATCTAGTTTGAACAGAAATTTTTGCAATGTCCTACCCAAAGCCATTAAATGATAAAAGTTTTCTGATTAATTCTGCGAACTTTGATGTATTGCATAAAACTGTCAATGCTGACCCTGATCAGTTTTGGTTAGATAAAGCTAAGCGTTTAGACTGGCTGAAATTTCCAACAAAAGCTGGAAACTGGCAGTTCGAAAAACCAGTGTCAATTAAGTGGTTTGAAGACGGTGTGCTAAATGTTTGTGGTAATTGTGTTGACCGCCACGCAGAAAAAACACCGGATAAAACGGCGATTATCTGGGCAAATGACAAAGGCACAATCACTAAAAATATCTCCTATGCAATGCTTCTTAAGGAAGTTAATTCCATGGCTTTAACTTTAAAAAATCTTGGGGTTGGCAAGGGCGACCGAGTGATTATTTATATGCCCATGGTTCCTGAAATCGCCTACGCCATGCTTGCCTGCGCCAGAATAGGAGCCATACATTCTGTTGTTTTTGGAGGATTTTCCGCAGAGAGTCTTGCAGGGCGGATTCGCGATTGCCATGCAAAACTTGTTGTAACGGCAAACGAAGGAGTGCGTGGTGGAAAAGTAATCCCCATAAAAGCCACTGTTGATTCAGCGCTCCAACACACGCCTGAAATAGAAAAAGTTTTAGTTATTAATACCTCAGATACAAAAGTAGTAATGACTCCTGGCCGTGATAGTTTTTATGTGCATGAATATTCTAAGGAAGTACCACCTGAGCCTATGCATGCGGAAGATCCTTTGTTTATTTTGTATACATCAGGTTCAACCGGAGTACCTAAAGGGGTTTTGCATACCAGCGGTGGATATTTAACCTACGCCAGCATTACCCATCAGTGGATTTTTGATGTGCAACAAGACGATATTTATTGGTGCACGGCAGATGCAGGTTGGATTACAGGTCATTCCTATGTTGTCTATGGCCCCCTAGCCAATGGCGCAACCACAGTGATGTTTGAAGGGGTACCAACCTTCCCAAATCCTGATCAGTTTTGGAAAATTATTGATCACCTGAAGGTGAGCATTTTTTACACAGCACCCACAGCAATACGCAGTTTAATGCAAGCAGGAGATGAATGGCTTGAAACATCTTCTCGTCAGTCTTTAAGAATATTGGGTTCGGTAGGAGAACCCATCAACCAAGAGGCATGGGAATGGTATTTTCACAAAGTTGGCCATGGAAATTGCCGAATTGTTGATACCTGGTGGCAAACAGAAACAGGCGGTATTCTTATGACTCCTCTAGCAGGTGTACATAATTTAAAACCAGGTTCTGCTACTCAGGCTTTTTTTGGGATTCATCCCACCCTGTTAGATGAGCAAGGTAATGAAATAGATAGCAATCCTGCCGAGGGGAATTTAGCTCTAAAAACTTCTTGGCCGGGACAAATGCGCACGGTTTTTGGTGATCATAGTCGTTTTGAGCAAAATTATTTTAGTAAGTTTCCCGGATACTATTTCACAGGCGATGGTGCTAAACGAGATGACGAGGGTGATTATTGGATTACCGGGCGAGTCGATGATGTTTTAAATGTTTCGGGGCATCGCCTTGGCACAGCTGAAATTGAAACTGCTGCCACTCTTGATCCTTCAATTATTGAAGTGGCTGTTGTTGGATTTCCGCATCCTATTAAAGGTGAAGGAATCATGATTTTTGCAATTCCAGCAAACCATACAACCCAAAATTCAAATGAGTTAAAGGAAACGATCAAACGGACTATTCGCTCTCAGATCGGTGCAATCGCAAGTCCTGATGCCATATATATCGTCAAAGGTCTCCCCAAAACCCGATCAGGAAAAATTATGCGGCGAATTTTGCGCTGCATCGCCAAAAGAGAATTTGAAAAGATCGGTGATGTCAGTACATTGGCAGACCCCGGTGTCGTTGATCATATCATCAAGGTATTTTGTGAAGAAGACTGATCGAACCGTAGCAATTTTATTGACGGTAGGATTTTTTGCTATGTTGGCCTTAGCATTTGCTTCAGTTCCTTTGTACAGAGTCTTTTGTCAAAAAACCGGTTTTGGGGGGACACCCAAAATAACCCGTGACGGTTCAACCAAGGTGGTTAACCGGGAAATTACGGTACGGTTCATTGCTAATACCCACCGGGATTTACCATGGACATTCACCCCCCTGCAACATACAGTGCGTTTAAAGATTGGTGAAAATGGATTGGCTTTTTATAGAGCAAAAAATAATAGCGATAAACCAGTTGTGGGAATGGCTACCTATAACGTTTCTCCCGATGCAGCAGGACAGTACTTTAACAAAGTTTTTTGCTTTTGTTTTGAACAACAGAAACTTGATCCGGGCGAAACCATGGAGATGCCTGTACAATTCTTCCTAGATCCAGATTTTGCAAAGGATCCTATTTTAAAGGATGTTAATGAAATAACTCTTTCGTATACATTTTTTGTTTTCAAAAATAATAAAAAAACTAATTAATGTCATTAATAAAAAATTAAAGAATATTATAGTACTTTCTACTTGTAGGTTGTAATAAGAGTGTCTGAATGAAAATATTATTATGGTTGGTTTTGGCAAGCGTTGAAATTTTTTCTTCTAGTCATCAATTAAGTGATCCGGAAATAAAGGCACATGCAGCAGGTATTTCTCAGCGTTTTCCCAAAGAATACCGGGAAACTGCTAACGCAAAAATTGTTGAACTAATCAAGAAAACTGATCCAAACAATGTTGAAAAGATTATTGAGCTAATTGCTGATACATTTAATGATAACAAAGATAAAATTAACATTTCATTTGTTGAAGGCGTTTTTTTTGGATTTAATGCTGGTCTGAATCAGGCTAATGTTCCAGCTGCTGCTCAATTTACTGCACCTGTTCCTGTGCCTTCGTCTTTAGTTAGTTCTTCTGCTTCTGCACCTCCTCCTGCTTATGAACCGCAATCTGCACCTTCGTCTTTAGCCAGTTCTTCTGCTTCTTCAACGTCTCCTACTAATGACAAAAATAACGAACTTGTGCAAAGACGTTCACAGGAATTCATGAATGTAGTTAAAGATCTAAAAAATCTCGGGCAACTTTTTGAGTCATTAGAACCATATATTAAAAGTGATATTGCTAAACTCGAAAGTTTATTAAGGGAATTTCCTCATGAAAAAATGGATGATGCAAAGTGGAAAAATCTCTTGGATACTATTCCAGAATCCATGAATAAAGGGGGTATAAGTGGCCTGGCTAGATTTGGTAAGGCTATAGCACTTATTGATAGTTGGAAAGAATCTTTACTTAAAAAGTAACGTTACTGATATTCTTTCCAGATCGCCCGCACAACCGTACTGATAATGGCTGCTGCGGGCAACGCAAATACGATACCGAAAAAACCAAACCAGGTTGCGCCTGCTAACAAAGTAAATAAAATCCAAACTGGATGGACGCCAATTCTGCTGCCAACAAAACGCGGTGTTAAAAAATTCCCCTCAATAGCTTGCACAATAAGAAACACAAGACCTATAGATATTAGAGGATTCCACGTACCGCTAGCGCTCAAATGAATCAGAGTACTTAGTAAAAAACCAATCAATGCCCCAACATAGGGAATAAATGAAATGCATCCGGTAAAGATCCCAATGAAAATGGCATTTTTTAGGCCAACTGTAAGTAAACCGATTGAGTATAATAGTGCCAGTATAGCGCAGACAGTCATTTGGCCTTTAGCATAGCTTGAGAGATTTTTATCAACAACATTTGCATGTTGGATAATCTTGGTTCTGTATTTTTTGGGAAGCATCTTCTCAATATTTTCGATAATGCTTGGCCAGTCTTTTAGGATATAGAACATGACTACAGGCGTGAGTACAACCAGCGATACGACGTTGGCAAGAGCTAACCCGTTACTTAGAATATTGATAATAAATTGAACCATCCAGGACATGATGCTGCCGAACTGGCCGCTTATTTGGGTTTTTATTTTTGTGATATCTTCTGGGGGTAATCGTTCTGATGCAAAATCTAGTACAGGGTTAATTAAGCTATAAAAATGTTGCACAAGAGCAGGCATGTTTTTTGATAAAAGAATAAATTCTTTTTGTAGGAATGGTACCGCAACCACCATTAGTAATCCTAAAATTAAAAGCACTCCAACTATCATAATGAGTGCGCCAAAACCTCTTGGAATCTTGATTCTTGCAAGGGCATTTACTGGCCTATTTAGGATATAAGCGCCTATAAACCCCGCAATGAAGGGTAAAAGAATTGCCCCTAAGCTATTCAATGTAAAGTATAATAGTACAACTGATGCTGCGCATAATAGTGCTAGCGGATTTTTCATTAAGCAGCCTGCTGACCCTGATTTTGCAATATTGACAGTCCATCATCTTTTTGGCTTAAAATCAACTCTTCCCCGCTTTTTAGCGATCCCTCTAAGATCTTCATGGCCAACGGATCTTGCACAGCTCTTTGGATAACACGCTTTAGTGGGCGCGCCCCATAAATAGGGTCATACCCATTGTTAGCCAACCAGTTACTTACTTGATTATCCCAAGTCAGAATTAGTTGTTTGTCTTCAAGGCGTTTAGCAAGTTGCTTCAACTGAATATCAACAATTTTGATAATATCAATTTTCTGGAGTCGGTTGAAAATCAGAATTTCATCTAAGCGATTTAAAAATTCGGGGCGAAACGCATCGCGTACGCTTGTCATAACTTGGTCACGCACACGCGGAGTAATAGTTTTTTCTCCCTCTGGCTGAAGAGCAAGGGCATCAGACCCTAGGTTTGACGTTAAGATTATAATGGAATTTTTAAAATCAACTTTTCTTCCTTGTGAATCGGTTAAGTGTCCTTCGTCTAGGACCTGTAGAAGAATATTAAAAACATCCTTATGGGCTTTTTCAACTTCGTCGAATAGAATAACACAATAGGGTTTACGTCTTACGGCTTCCGTGAGCTCTCCACCTTGTTCATATCCTACATATCCAGGAGGGGCGCCAATGAGCCTGGAAACACTATGTTTTTCCATGTATTCCGACATATCTATGCGAATCATGTTTGATTCATCATCAAACAAAAATTCCGCTAAAGCTTTACAGACTTCGGTTTTGCCAACGCCTGTTGGTCCTAAGAAAAGGAACGATCCCATGGGGCGGTTTGGATCATGAAGTCCTGCCCGGGAGCGACGAACTGCATTGCTGATAGCGCTAATAGGTTCTTCTTGGCCAATCACTCGATTTGATAGGTGTTCCTCAATTTTTAGCAGTTTTGATTTTTCACTCTCAAGCATTTTTTCAACCGGTATGCCTGTCCAGCGTGATACAACAAGGGCTATGTCTTCCGAGGTAATTTGTTCTTGAACACCTATTTTTGTGTCTGTCTGCTGCAAAGCCTCGAGATTTGATTGTAAAAGCGGTAGCCGCCCATACATTATTTCACTGGCTTTAGCTAAATCACCCCTGCGTTGGGCAATTTCAGCATCTGATTTTAATTTATCAATTTCAGCTTTTAGGCGTCTGGTTTGAGCTATTGATTGTTTATCTTTTTGCCAGCTTTGGGAGAGGATATTCGACTTTTCTTCAATTTCAGTTAGTTCTTTCTCAAGCTTTTCAAGGCGATCTTTTGAGGCTTGATCGATTTCTTTTTTTAATGCTTCCTTTTCAATTTTGAGTTGAATGATGCGCCTATCTAATTCGTCAATATCTTCTGGTTTTGAATCTACAATCATGCGAAGGCGACTAGCAGCTTCATCCATTAAATCAATAGCTTTATCCGGTAGGAAGCGGTCAGTAATGTAGCGGTTTGAATAGGTGCATGACGCAACGATTGCGCTATCACTTATGCGAATACCATGATGCAATTCGTATTTTTCCTTAAGACCACGCAAAATTGAAATACTATCTTCAACGCTTGGTTCTTCAACCATGACGGGCTGAAATCGCCGAGCTAGAGCTGGATCTTTTTCGATATGCATCCGATATTCATCAAGCGTCGTTGCCCCAATACAATGAAGGTCTCCCCTGGCAAGTGCTGGTTTTAGCATATTTGAGGCATCCATTGCTCCATCGGACTTGCCGGCACCAACTAGCGTATGCAGTTCATCAATGAATAAAATCACATCGCCCTGTGCTTTAGTAATTTCATTTAAAACGGCCTTTAGCCTTTCTTCGAAATCTCCGCGGAATTTTGCTCCGGCAAGCAAAGCGCCAAGATCTAAAGCCATCAGGCGCATATTTTTCATGAGTTCGGGAACATCACCATTAACAATACGCAGTGCCAAACCTTCTGCTATAGCGGTTTTACCTACCCCTGGCTCTCCAATTAAAACGGGATTATTTTTAGTGCGGCGGGTCAGAACTTGAATAGTTCTTCTGATTTCCTCATCTCGGCCTATAACTGGATCTAACTTGCCTCGCCTTGCAAGATCAGTGAGATCTTTTGAATACTTTTCCAGTGCTTCTAAATTTTCATCAGCTGTTTGCGTGTCCATTTTTTGGCCCTTTCGCATGTCGTTAATTAGTGAATTTAGTTTTGATGGGGTAATAGAATGTTTTTCAAAAAGTTCTTTTGTGGGCGAGGTCATACTCAAAGCAAGCATGACCATATCTAAGCCTGTGAACTTATCATCAATTTCTCTTGAATTCTTTTGAGCCAGCTCTAGCACTTCCGCAAGTTCGCGTGATAGGTACATCTGTGACGTACCCTGAACCTTTGGGAGTTTAGCGATTTCTAAAGAACAGTCCTGTTTGAAATTATTTAAATTAACTTTAGATTTTTCAAGAAGCTTGTTCGGTAGATCGCTTTGCTCTAGGAGCGCGTACAGGGCGTGCCACGGGGACAACTGCTGGTGCTGCAGGTTCGTTGCTTGGCTCTGGGCTGATTGAAGCGCTTGTTGCATCGATTGAGTAAACATCTCGGGATTCATTTTGTTGACCCTCCATTGCTTCGCGTTGTAGCTTCTCAGCAGCTGCTCTATCATGCAGACGTTCGTTCAACATACGCTGGTAATGATCAGCATGCTGATAAAAACCCTCTGCTGCTATTCTATCACCTGAAGTAATAGATTCTCGAGCGAAATTATTAAATTTATCTACAAATTGTCTAAGATACTGGACATTGTGTCGACATCTGGAGTCGATGCGCCCTATTTCATTACTACCTAAAGCATTACTATTGTAATGATCTTGTTGACCTGAAGGAGTCCTAGTAGGTCTTCCTTTCATTTTGGGCTTGCGCATATGATGCATTTTCATCGTTAATTAGCAACCATTGATAAGATTTGGAAAAATTTACAATCGCTCTTATACTATTAGATATGCGACCTAAACACTTACGCTCTCGCGTACTATATATATTAATGGTTCATTCCTTAGTTGCCAAGCTCTTTTTTATAATTTTTAGCGTGGGTTTTATAAATATTTTCGCTGAAACACCACGTATAAGCCTTTCTTGTGGCGAAATAGGGCGTGCAAAATACTTAGAATTAAATAGCCCAACAGAAACTGGATTGGTGGTTTTTAATTTTCAGGGAAAATACTATCTTGTTTGGGATTGTGGTTCTGAAATTCCAAATTTTACTATTCCCCGAAAAGACGATTGGCCGCCAGGTTTTATTAGTATTGAAAAAGCCCAAAATATTAAAACTTCTAAAGCTTGTCTTATTTTGTGCCTTACTATTTCTACTGAAATGATGCCGATGGTTATTAAAACAGAGAAAGGATGGGCTATTAACGCTATTTCAGAATATCTGATGAATGATAATCCTAATCCAAATCAGGTATCTTTTGATCACCAAAAGCTTGGGTATATGCGAATATTCAACGCTAGCGGTGCTTCTAGTATAGTTTTGAACATGCCGACTGGTGAAGAATTAAAAGTTTTGGCGACTATGTATCCGGATACGGGTCTTGATCCTGAACGATACGAGTATGTTGATATCTATGACTCTGTGCAAGGCGTGTGCATGTATTTTAAAAGTGATCAGATTTTTATGGATAAACAACGAAAGGATCTTGCTCTTTTTCCTGCCCAGGACCCGATGATGTATTCCGAAAAACACACGGTTATAGCCAAAGATCCCTCTCCCGATATTACTTTTATGACTAGAGATGACTTTACTGCTTTGTTTCGAGATTTATTATCAAAAAAAACTATTGATGAGCGTAATAATCGTTCCCTTCATTTGCTTGAAGAGGCTTGGGTTGATTTGGCTCTTTGTGAAGGTGATGAAGCAAATCAAACGGTAAAATTGCTTCGCAAAGAATTTCCAGATTTCTGTCAGTCTTTATACTATAAAATTATATTAGGATTATCAGAATGTTTATCTGAAGAATATGCTGAAAGTCTAAAAATCCTCAATTCCCTTCCTAGCACTCCCGAGATTAATCTATGGCGTAATTTGTGTAAAATCCAACTTGGTCAAAGAGTGTCTTTTGGAAAGAGCGTTCTGTCAATTCTTAGAAATTACTCCATAAATTTAAGAGATTATATACTAGTTAGGCTTATTCCTCATTTGTATGAGTCTCAACAGCTCATTCTTTTTAACGATATATATGATGAAAAAGAAATTATTCCCAAAAGGGGATTGGCAAAGGCCGTTCTAGACTTTTATCACGCAATGTATATTTTTAACAACAAAGATAAGAAACAGGGGTATATTTTGTTGGAACAAATTGCCAACAACAAAGTTGACTATGTTGTTCCAATGGAATTTCAAACAGAAGCCTCGATGGAGGTGTACCTTTATAAAAATTCCGATGCGCCTGTTGATGACATTATTAAAGAGTTAGATATTTTGCGAACACAATCAAAAGGCAATGATATCGAGGTCAAAATTTGTTTAAGATTAATTCACCAACTTGAGAAGAAAAAAAATTATAAGAAAATTATTACTATCATAGAAGATTTGATGCGGCGATTTGATAAATTTGATACAATTTTGGGTTTAAATCAAAAATTAAATTTTTACATTGATAAATTTTTTGATCAAGAAAACACTTCAGTATCACCAGTTAAGGTTATCAGCATATTTGAAAAGCATTTAAGTCTGATTAGCAAACATAATAATTATAAAAAAATCTTAGAACGTGTTATTCGAGAGTGCGAACGTCTGGATTTGTTGACCAAAGCAACAAGTTTATTAACAGAGCTTTGTGAAAAAACAACGGACGAGAAACGCAAAGTAGAATTACAATTGAAAATTGCAAGGCTTTATAACCAAGACATCAAGCCTGACAATACAATTAAATTTTTGTCACCATTGCATTTAACAATGCCAGAACAGTCTCAACAAGAAGCGGCTCAGATTATTTCTAAAGCGTATCTTTTGAAAAAAAATTACCAAGAGGCAGTTAAGTGGTTAATCCCATATCCAACAAAAGAAAATAAAAGAGAAATCGCAGATATTTATATTAGTCAAGAAAATCAATCGAAGATCATTGATAGTTTAAAGGATTACCTTTTGTCTTTAAAAGATAGGGAAGATGACCCCATGCGCGAAATTGCACTAGTGCAATTAGCAGCAGCCTATCGCTTAAAAAAAGAATTTTCTATTTTAAAAAATTTCTATGATAGCCATAAGGAATTTATGCAAGATCGAAAAAGCTTTAAAACTTTTGCAATGCTGTGTCGTCCAAAAGCAGAAAATTTAAAAACAGCTTTAGAGGTTCGAGAATACATAGATGATGCTGACGCGATAAAAGAGACTTTAGCAACAACTAAAAGCCTCATTAAATAGTTCTTCAGATTTTGCTCAAACTAGTTGGCTTTGTTATTTTTTAGAGTCATTGTGGGCCCATTCTTTATTTAGTATAGTTCTCATAGGTTATAAGCTTTCTCGGTTTTTAATGGAAAATACTCTAAAAAATCAGCTTCAAGAACCAGTACTTTTGCGTTATGGGGACCCTCGATTATTCCAGATTTCTTCACCATTTTTGCTGCCAAATGAAATGTCTCATGTCCATGAAATTCTAGAGCTTATGAAAAATGCTACGAGAAATATGGGAGCAGTTGGTATTGCGGCTCCACAAATTGGTATTTTAAAACGTATTGTTATGTTTGAAGTGCCTGCTGAGCATCCAAGGTATAAAGTCGATGGAGTTGCTATTCCCATGCGCGTTTTAATTAACCCAATCTATCGGCCACTAACAGATGAAAAAAATCTTGAATGGGAAGCATGTCTCTCTGTGCCCGGCATGATGGGGCAAGTTTCAAGATATACCTACATAGAATATGAATATACAGATCTTGAAGGTAATCAACATAAATCTGAAGCATCGCATTTTCATGCAAGAGTCGTGCAACATGAGCTTGATCATTTAGATGGAATTCTTTATCCATTATTGATCGAAAATATGAGTCTTTTTGGGTTTAGAGAAGAAATTTTGGGGTCGCCGATTTTTTTAGAAAGTCGCGCTTAAGGATTTTGTAACAAGGTATTTGAGGGGGAATTTGCAACCCTTTTAAAAATATGATCCAATTATTCTATTCTTTACCTAAAGATTAGATAGATGAAAAAAATAGTCATTGTTTAAAATATAGAATTTGATTCGTATCCCTTTATTTTTTAAAGGGTAGGTTTTTTATTGATCAAATTAAAATATTTTATAAAGGCTATTATTATGAAAAATTTTTTACTGCCGCCAATTTGGCTTATCGTAAGTATTGCTGGTGTAGGAAGAATCTCTGAAACAGTATATTCTCCTGCACTACCTACAATTGCAACCTTCCTTGGCGTAAATGCTGGGTGGGTTGAGTATACCGTCACAATTTACTTATTCAGTTTTGGTTTGGGGACCTTATTTTGGGGTCGACTATCTGACTACATAGGAAGAAAAACCTGCATATTGATAGGTCTAGGCGTTTACATATTAGCATCATTAGGATGTTACTTTTCAGATTCTATTGCTCTTTTAATGATCAGTCGATTCGTTCAAGGATTTGGGGGAAGCATTGGTAGCGTCTTAGCGCAGGCAATTTGTAGAGATGCATTTTCAGGTCCTGCTCTTGGAAAAGCATACGCAGCAATCCTGGGCTCTATGGCAGTTTTTCCAGCAATTGGACCGATCATTGGGGGCGTGATTACCCAGCAATTTAGTTGGCAGATGATTTTTATTTTTTTAATTATTTTTAGCGGTTTAATTTTCATTGCAACCCTAAAAAGGTTGCCCGAAACCCTGAATACCGACCAAACCGAATTGCCCAAACTATGGGATATTTTTATAAAGCTCGCAAAAGATAAAAATGTCATTGGTTTTGGATTACTCGTTTCTATCTGCAATGGAATAGTTTTTAGTTATTTTGGAGAGGGTGCTTTTTTCATTATCGAGTTACTTGATGTTTCACCGAGTATTTTCGGTATGACGTTTTTATTGATGGCGACAGCTACGGTGATTGGAAGTATTGTTTCTGCAAAAATGCAAAATCGTATCGAAGGTCTAAAAATTATTAAATATGGTATTCGGCTTATTTTAGGTAGCAATATCTTGTTTTCTATCGCTGTTTTGGCTAAAAATTTATTAGGCCTCTCTAACATGAAGTTATTTGCAGTAACTGTTGTCATGATGATGGGAAATATGATGGGGGTATGTATCGTAACGTCAAATTCGTTGGCTATGTCATTGCAGAAATACCGGTATGCAATTGGAACAGCGTCATCTTTGTTTGGTTTTTTCTACTACATATGTATATCTCTTTGGTCGTTTGGAATGGGGATGCTTCATAATGCTACACTATTACCAATGCCTTTGTATTTTTTAGGATTATCAGCATTGATGTTATTGATTTTTAAAACCTTGAATGAAAATAGGGCTTCATGATACGTCAGGATAAAATATATACAAGTTTATGTATTTTATTTTCTGTCATAATTGTCGTTGGTAACTTAACCTATCAAAAATTTGTAAGTTTAAAATTTTTACCATTTCATACTTTTCAACTGTCAGTGGGGGCTATTTTATACCCCCTGACTTACTTGATCACGGATTTAATAACGGAATTTTTTGGAAAAGAAAAAGCGCAATTTTGTGTTCGATTTGCCGTTGTAATGAATATTATGACGGCAACGATTATTACATGCATGGATTATCTTCCAGCAACGAGTTGGTCAAAAATTAATAACGAAATTTTCCACCAAACCTTTGGAATGTACACAATAGCTTTTATAGGGTCAATTCTTGCCTGTTATATATCTCAGGCTGTTGATATTGTTTTATATTTGGCCATACGCAAACTAACGAAGGGTAAGCATTTGTGGGTTAGAAATAACGGAAGTACAGCAGTTTCTTTGCTTGTTGATACCTTGATCGTGATAGGTTTTATGACATTTTTTGGCATATTACCTAAAGATCAAATGTATACCCTTGTTCTGAATAGTTATTCTTTCAAACTGTTTTTTACGGTTTGCAGCACTCCTTTATTTTATTTAGCTGTCAGGTTAATCAGGCTTATTATCGCTAGGGACAGCAAAGTTGTTTTGCAAACTTGACAAATAAACCTCTAATTCCCATATTTGTATTACGTAAACATTCGTAATGTGTGTCATGGATAATCCGTTTCAATTCTGAGTAGCCGCGTGCAAGCGCTTTTCACTTTATGAAACGAGAATCTTATGACGATTATAAATATCCAAAACCTTGGGGTTTCTTTCCCCCATAAAGTCTGCTTCCAAGATTTTTCAACCTATGTTTACCAAGGTGATCGAATTGGTATTCTAGGCAAAAATGGCTGTGGAAAATCAACTTTACTAAAAATTCTTCTCCATCAATACGAGCCAAGTAATGGAGAGATTCACTGTTCCTCGGATTTAATTTTTGGTTATGTTCCTCAGGTGATTTGTGATTTTGCAACCTTAAGTGGTGGTCAGCGTTTAAATGAGGCGTTAACTAAGGCCCTAAGCGCTAGCCCTAATATTCTTCTGCTTGATGAACCAACCAATCATCTTGATTATCATAATCGTAATTCATTAATGCGAATGCTAAGGAAATACCCTGGCACGCTTATCGCCGTATCTCATGACATTGAATTTTTAAATACATGTGTTGACACCCTATGGTGTATCGATAATGGAAAAATTGATATTTTCAAAGGTAGTTACGATGATTACATTCATGAAGCTAATATCAAGCGATTATCCCTTGAAAATGAGTTATCAATTCTTGATCGTCAAAAAAAAGAAGCCCATCAATCTTTAATGAGGGAACAAGAGCGCGCAAAGAAAAGTAACCTAAGGGGCGCGAAGTCTATTCGCCAACGTAAATGGCCCACAATCGTCTCCGATGAAAAAGCAAGGCGCGCGGTTGAGACTTCTGGAAAAAAGAAAAAAGCGATTCGTTATTATCGAGATGATGTTTTGGAAAAGTTATCAACCTTAACTATTCCAGAGACAATCCAACCAAAATTTTCTTTGAAAGCTGCTGATTTAAGTGATCGAGTTTTGGTGGCAATCACGAATGGATTAGTAGGTTATAAAGATGCACAACCTATTCTTGAAAATATTAATTTATCAATAAGCCCTAAACATCGGGTCGCAATCCTAGGTGATAATGCAAGTGGTAAATCAACATTTATAAAAGCTATTTTAGCAGATTCTACTATTATCAGGTCTGGAAGTTGGCATGTGCCGACAGATATTGGATATCTTGATCAGCACTACGCTACTCTTGTTGCTGAAAAAACTGTTCTTGAAACAATTTCTGAACTAGTTCCTGATTGGCCCCATGAGCAAATTCGCCGTCATCTCAATGATTTTTTGTTTCGAAAAAACGAAGAAGTTAGTGCCAAGATTATGGCACTTTCTGGGGGTGAAAAAGTCAGGCTAAGCCTTGCGCAAATTGCGGCAAAAACTCAAAAGCTTCTTATTTTTGATGAAATAACCAACAACATAGATTTATCAACAAAAATGCATGTGTTGGAATTTTTCAATGCTTACCCTGGGGCGTTCATTATCGTGTGTCATGATGAGGGGTTTTTAGAAAAGTTGTATTTGGATGCGAAATATTTAGTGAAGAATAAAACGCTACAAAAGATTTATTAAAAATTTTAATGCCATCTTGAATTTTTTTTTCTTATTTATAAATATGTTTATTTTATAAAAATTAAAATAATTGGCCCTTAAATTTTATTGAAAAAAACAAAAACACAAAATAGCATTAAACGATGTGCCTAATTTAATGGTTACAAACTAAAAATTTTGATCGAGTTAAATTAGTTTTAATGAAATATTAAGCTTCATATTTTATACGTAAGTTCAATATTAGGGGTTTTTTGAGATTTTATGAAAAAAACGAAAGTACTAATTTTTTTTAGCGTTTTCTTTATCAAGTTGACTCCAATTAGTAGCTGTACAGTTATTGAAGAATGCCATACCGAAGTGCAAGAGCAAAAAACTAAATTTATTCGGTTGGGAACAATAACGGAGCCTGGATTCATTGAAGGTGCCGGTACTGGGAAAAAAAGAAAAATCGATCGGTTGGTAGCTGAATCATCCCATGATTTGATTGATTACGAACGAAAAGACTATATTCTCTCACGAAAAAGACTGCTGTTAACTTTGAATAAAGCTGTTACAACGCCTTTAGAGAGTATTTCTGAGGAACTCGTATGTTTTCTCGTAAATAACAACTTCATGGGTTGTGTTATCGATATGAGTTGGGGAGATGTGCCGGCTGATTGTAAACAAAATGCTGTGATTGGTGACGAAAGTTTGGAAATTATCTTGAGGATTTTTCCATGGATTTCTGCAGTGGTGCTCTCCGATTGTCCTTTTATTACGGATGCAGGATTTAGTCATTTTAAAGGACAAAAGTTTGTAGAATTTATTTACGATTGCCATTTGATGGATACAGAAGTTACTAATACTGCAATTAGTTATTTATCAGGAATTACCACCCTGCAAGGTCTAACTCTTAAGGGAGATAGACTTGATGAGTCATGTACGCAGTTCCTAAGTGAGCTTATCAACCTTAAAAAATTTTCGTGCAGCTTTTTTCTTAGTGAGTATGGCCTAAAAAATATTTCATACCTTCCAATTGAAACCCTGGGGTTTAGCTATCATTATAACTCTGATAAGAATTCGGTATTACATGAACTGAAAAATTTTAAAAAACTCACACAACTTGTTCTTTTTTGTTTTTTTGATTCCGCTGTGAACGAAAAAGAAATTAAAAATCTTCAAAAATATTTGATAAAAGAATTTCCAATGGTGATGATTACGATGGAATACCCAAACCCTGTTCCGATACCAATTACATTTACCGAAAAGAATGAAAACGGAGAAGCTATCGTATTACAGGAAATGTATCGCAGCATGCTCGTTATGAGAACTTCTGAGCCAGGACAGCATTTTGTTAAGATAAATTAAGAACATTAAAGAATGAAGCAGGAGCTTTATCGGGTCTTTCTAACTATGCTAGATTACAGCTAGATATTTCTGAATTTAATTTTATGGCGTCGTTGCAATACCTAGTATCGCGCACATTAAAGCCTTTGCGTCTTCACAAAGCCTACAAAGAAGCTTTGCTTTTTTGTGATTGGGAAAACGTCGTGGGGACAGAATTTTCCAGAGGATTTATTCCGGTTGAAATTTATAATAATTCGTCTACTAGAGTATTAAAATTATTAACATCATCTTCAGGCATGGCGACGGCTCGTTATGCAGAGCCAGCTTTGCTACAGAGGGTGAATCAATTTTTTGGCTGCCCGTATATATCAGCTATCAAGACAACTCAGGGGCAGGTTAAATTTCAAGCCAAAAAACCTTTGCCACAAACTTTTCAAGACCCTGATAATCTTGATGAAGCCCTTCAAGCAATTGGAAAACATTTAAATGTTAGCTGACAAACCAAATACACTTCAGTCTCATTTAACCGAACTGAGGAACCGCTTGCTTATGGTGGTGCTTTGTTTCGCATTTTCCTTTGCAGGCTGTTATTGTTTTTCAGATAAAATTCAAGCTTTTCTCATATTACCCTTAAAGCCAATTTTAAATCAGGGTAGGTCATTGGTTTATACAAGTTTGCCGGAGGCATTTTTTAGTGAAATTAATGTGACATTTTTCGCCAGCTTATTACTTATCTTGCCTTTTTTTCTGATGCAAGCTTGGTTGTTTTTAAGGCCGGGACTTTACAAGGCAGAGCGGTTTGTGATGCGAGGTGTGATGGTGTCTGTTCCGATATTGTTTTATGCAGGCGTTGCATTTGCCCAATTAATAGTATTGCCGAGAGCATTTAGTTTTTTTATAAGTTTTGAACACAAAGATTTGCCCTTATATTTTCTACCGAAACTTAGTGATTACATAAGTTTTTCTCAACGATTGATGTTTGTGTTTGGCTTGGGATTTGAGCTGCCTGTGATTCTTTTCACTTTAGTAAGCTTTGGCTTATTGAGTCTTCAGCGATTAAAATCTCAATGGCGAATAGTGATTTTTTTATTATGCGCGATTAGCGCTGTAATAACCCCACCAGACGCGCTCAGTATGATTGCATTAGCATTGCCAATGATTGTTCTTTATGGGGTTACAGTCCTTGTGATACAGTGTACCCAATCAAAGATTAAAAATTATAAAGAATCCCATGCTTGATATTAAGTTTATACGCGAAAATCCAGTGCAATTTGATGAATTGTTAAAACGTAGAGGTCTATCTGCTATGGCTGATAGAATTATTCAGCTGGATAAACAGCACCGACAAATTTTAACAGACTTGCAGGCATATCAGAGTCAACGCAACGCTCTTGCAAAAGCTTTTGGTGACGCAAAACGTGCTGGTGAGCCAACTGATTCTCTTGCACAAGAAAGTGAAAAAATTAAACAGCACATTAGCGTTTTGGAAGATACATCGCGCATAGAAGAACATAAAATTCACGATTTGCTAGCCGCTATACCGAACCTTCCAGCAGAAGAGGTACCAGTAGGATCTGACGAAACAAGTAATATTGAAGTATTGCGCTGGGGTAATTTGCGTGATTTTTCATTTTTGCCAAAGCATCATTATGAATTAGGTGAAGCTCTGGGTTTAATGGATTTTGAAACAGCTGCAAAAATTTCAGGGGCAAGATTTGTTCTTCTAAAAGGGGCTTTGAGTCGACTTGAAAGGGCAATCGGGCAGTTTATGCTTGATAGTCATCAAACCCATTTTGGGTACACTGAAATCACACCACCGCTTTTGGTCAATGATGCGGCGATGTTTGGCACAGGGCAACTTCCAAAGTTTGGAGATGATGCGTTTCACACGAATCACCATGGCAATTGGTTAATCCCAACTTCTGAAGTCCCGCTTACAAACATGGTAGCAGGCGATATATTAAATCATAATGACCTACCATTGCGCTTTACTGCTTATACCCAGTGTTTTAGGGCAGAAGCAGGTTCAGCGGGCCGTGACACAAAAGGCATGATTCGTAATCATCAGTTTACCAAGGTTGAACTGGTAAGCATTGCTGCGCCAGAACAATCTGACGAAGAGCATGAGAGAATGACATCGGCTGCTGAGTCAATTTTGCAAAAACTAAACTTACCCTATCGCAAAATGTTATTATCGACCGGCGATATGGGTTTTTGTTCAAAGAAGACCTATGATTTAGAAGTCTGGTTGCCAGGGCCAGCAGCTTACCGTGAGATTTCAAGCTGTTCTAACTGCGGCGATTTCCAAGCGAGGCGAATGAATACAAGGTATCGAGCAGACCAAGGGAAGCCGCATTTTGTTCATACGTTAAATGGTTCCGGTCTAGCTGTTGGGCGCACTTTGATTGCAGTTTTAGAAAATTATCAAGAGGCTGATGGATCAATAACCATTCCTGAAGTACTTCGTAAATACACCAATTTTGACAGGATCGGTGGGTAGCTTGCGTATTTTGATTAGTAACGATGACGGCATTCACGCAAACGGTTTGAAGGTTCTTGAAACCATAGCGCGTAATATATCAGATGATGTATGGATTGTTGCACCATCGTCAGACCAAAGTGCTGTGAGTCATTCGTTAACAGTAAGAACGCCTCTAAGAATTCATGAAATATCCTACAAAAAATATTCTATTTCAGGTACTCCCACTGACTGTGTATTAACTGCTGTTCAATTGTTAATGGCAGATCATTTGCCTGACTTGGTTTTGTCAGGAGTAAACAGTGGAGAAAATTTAGCTGAAGATGTTACCTACTCTGGAACAATTGCCGCAGCGCTGGAAGCCACCATTTTAGGCATGCCAGCAGTTGCATTTAGCATGTCAATTGAGAATGATCATCCTGTAAAATGGGCTACGGCTGAACATTGGGGGCCTGTCGTTCTAGAAAAAATCCTCAAATTGCCTATTCCTAGCGGTGTTTTGATGAATGTAAATTTCCCAAATGTTGTTCATAGATCTGTTGAGGGCATTAAGATAACCCATCAAGGAAAGCGGAAAATTTTTAATAATATCACAAAGCGAGAAGATTTGTGCGCAATACCATACTACTGGATTGGGCATGACAAAGAACGCTATGATAGTACATATGAATTTGCCGAAATAGGAACTGATTTAGAGGCGATAGGAAAAAAATGCATTTCTGTGACACCACTTTCACTGGATATAACGCACTACAAAACTTTAGAGCAATTAAAGGAATTATTTGCATGAATAACTTATTGATATGTTTGACTTTGTTACTGCTTACAAGTTGTTCCACTAACGAAAAACCAGCTGAAGTTATATCCTCATTGCCGACAAAAACTCAAGTAACGCCAGTTATTCAGAAAACTGAGTATTATCTTGTCAGAAATGGTGACACAGTCGCATCGGTTTCAAAGCGCTTTGGCGTTTCTCAAGCTGAACTCTTAAAGCTTAATAAACTTAGTGACGGGGCAAATTTGGTTCCCGGTCAACGCTTACTTCTTAAACCCCGTAATAAGCAGGAAGAGCAAAAACTTGCAGACGATATAGTTGCTAAGCCACTCGACGATCTTAGTCAGCCAGTAACTGACGAGTCGGGTATTATTGAACAACCCTCTCTTGATAAGCCTAGTTTAGGGCACACATCAAATCAGACAATACCATCATCTGGCGGTGGTTACAGACTTCCTGTTCAAGGTAAAATTGTTAAAGCATACGGTCAACAACCCGATGGTAGTTTTAACAAAGGAATTAATATTGCTGCACCCAAAGGCGTTCCTGTTAAAGCAGTTTCTGATGGCGTCGTGAAGTATGCTGGGTCTAAAGCTGAAGGTTACGGAAAGATGGTGATGATTAAACATGCAGATGGCAAAATATCAACCTATGCCCATCTTAATACTATAGATGTTAAATCAGATGCAGTAATAGCTGCTGGGGCAAAAATTGGAACGATTGGCTCCACAGGAAATGTTTCTCAGCCTCAATTAAATTTACAAATTCGCGGAACCGATAAAATGCCGATTGATCCAACCACGATCATTCCAGGGCTTGGTTGATATGGTTGAACAAGAATTAGCAAAACTAGGTTTGGTTCTTCCTAATCCGCCAAAAGCTATTGCAACCTATAAACAATTCTTGATGACCGGTAACTTTGTTTATGTCTCTGGTCAGCTGCCTTTGCTTGATGGAGTGTTACAGTACAAGGGTACAGTTGGTAAAGATTTGTCTGTCCCTCAAGGAGGGGATGCAGCGAGATTGTGTTCATTAAATATTTTGAGCATCATTAGATTAGCTGTCGATGGTGATTGGTCTAAAATTAAATCTTTAATTCGTATAAATGGATTTGTTAACACTGAATCTTCTTTTGAACATCATTCAAAAGTAATTAATTGTGCATCAGAATTGCTATTAGGTGTTTTGGGTGAGGAAGTCGGTGGGCATACCCGGACATCTATAGGTGTAAGTAGTTTACCTTTAGGCGCAGCTGTAGAGATAGATGCAATTTTTGAACTAACTTAAGGAAATCGAGTGGGCTTAGATAAGTCTGTTTTTACTGTTGGCGGGCTTATATCAGTAAGTAGGATTTTTGGCTTGCTGCGGGAAATGCTGATGAGTCATTTTTTGGGCGCTAGCATTATTGCCGATGCTTTTATTGTAGCGTTTAAATTTCCTAATTTTTTTAGACGGTTTTTTGCTGAAGGTGCATTTAATGCTGCGTTTGTTCCAGAATTTGCAGGCGTGCTTGCAAGTGAGGGAAAAGAGAAAGCAAATACTTTAGCAAATCAGGTTTTTAGCTGGTTAACATTGGTACTATGCGCATTTGTTTTTCTGGTGGTAGTCTTTACGCCTTCAATTATTCACCTAATTGCACCGGGATTTTGCAGTACTCCAGACCGACTCCAATGCGCTATCGAATTTACGCGTGTAACTTTTCCGTACATTTTATTTATATCCTTAGCGGCTTTACTATCAGGTATTTTAAATTCTCTTGATCGCTTCGCAGCCGCCGCAGCCACGCCGGTTCTTTTAAATATTTTCATGATCGGTGCTTTATTGCTAACCGTTAAGGAACCAGGTTTTGCATTATGTGTGAGTGTTATAATCGCGGGCATTGTGCAGTTTTTATGGTTGTATTTTTCTGCGTTAAAACATGGTTTTATGCTCAAATTCCAGAAACCAGTTTTGAATGCTTCGGTTGTAAAAATTCTAAAGCTTATGGTGCCAGGTGCTATAGGCGCTGGAGTTATGCAAATTAATATATTTGTCGATATGATGCTCGCCTCAACGCTTGAGACTGGCTCTCTGTCTTATTTGTATTATGCGGACAGACTTAATCAGCTTCCATTATCCGTTTTTGGGGTCGCGATAGGGACTGTTTTATTGCCGAGTTTATCTAAAGCTCTTCGAAAAGGGGATAAAGAAGAGGCGATCGATTTACAAGAAAAAGCTTTGTCTTTGGGGTTAAGATTAAGCATTCCATCGGCTTTAGGATTGATTATCCTATCTTACCCGATTATAGATCTTATCTATGGTCATGGTAATTTTTCTACGGTCCATGTTCAGGCTACTGCGCCTGCTCTGGCTGCATTTGTTATAGGGCTTCCTGCGTATACGCTTAGCAAAGTTTTTACAACAGGATTTTTTGCTAAACAAAATACAAAAACACCTTTAAAAATAGGCGTTATTACTGTTGGTGTTAATCTAATCCTTAATTTAATCTTGATTGGGCCTTTTTTGCATGTCGGGATGGCTTTGGCAACCGGTTTGGCAGCGTGGATTCAAACAGGATTACTTGCATGGAAATTATCACAAAAATCGATGATTCAGTTGAGTGGGAAATTTTTTGAAGATTTGTTCTATGTGATTTTAGCGAGTTCTTGCATGGCAGTGACTGTTTATCAACTCCAACATAGGGTTCGTTGTCCCGACTCATTTTTAAAAGAAATCATCTATGTTATTGGTTTAGTTGCGGTTGGTATTGTAACGTACGGTTCGATTTATAAAGGCTGTCTTATGACTCGCCACAGATATAAAAAAAAGAACATATAAAGTAATTACTTAAAAATTTGTAATATTTAGAAATTATAATATTTA
>CAIQTY010000053.1 GCA_903874955.1 uncultured Alphaproteobacteria bacterium
ATGTATTCAGGTGCGTATGCGCTTGAATAACATGTTCCTAATTCCAGTGTGCTTTCTTGCCAACTGCATACCTGGTTTGGGACTGAGGATGTTCCTCAAGTCTGTTGCAATAGAGCCCTGCGTTTCACAAGGTTCTATTGCAACAGCGGCCTTTGTGCCTGAGGCTTTATGCCTTTGCTCTTCGAAGCATTTGTAGTTGATTGTACGGCACCACTAAAGCGAGAACGAAACGAAAACGAAAAAAAATAAAAGAAACGATGAAAAAAGGACGAAAGAAACAGGAAGGAAGAGCAAGGATGAGAGGGGGGGAGCAATGGAAGAGAAAATCTGATTTTCTTATAATTCATCGTAAAACTCAATGAAATCATAATCTATTTTTAAATCTTTACCGCAAATTGGTTAACATTGAACCAGGGTATGTTGGAGCCGATGATGGGGTAAAGCTGCCAAGATTTTTAAGGTTGAACTGTAATAAAAAGCCCGTGTCAGGCCTAATATCTCGATCTCGGTAATGACTTCGATAAAAACTAAACTTTGAGGTAAAACAATCATCTTCGTAAGTAACCCCAATGAAAGAGGCTAAAACCCCTTTTTGGATCCGTTTTAAGTTGCGAATCTGTGCAACTGATACTTTCCAATTTTCATTAATGGCCGAACTTAACTGCCAATTTATTTGTGAAATCATCGATGTGGATCCACTCAACCCCTTCTTCGCATGCACATATGATGTATCTAATTTAAAAATAGGTTTGCCTAAACTTGCGCCACATTCTGCGTAACGCGGATGAAAGTTACTTCTAATAAATGCACTTCGCACAAAAAACACCCACCACTCATTGGGTTGGTAAAGAACTCTTGAAATATAATCTGAGGCAAATTTTGTTTCTCCCTGATTGCGACCGATCACAACTTTGCGATCAAACCTATAGCTTTGACCAAAAAATACCGAGGCACGCTGGTGCTGGCCCCAACGAATGTGGTTATCGGCACCTAAAACGCCACGTTGACCTTCATCAACTAAATCGATTCCATCAAAGCGATTGAGGAGAAATAATGATGTATCGTCAAGCGTGAATATTCTTGAGTCTTCATTTGGTAAACGTTTACGATTCAACCCAACAGGAGCAAATGCTATTAAGCCTCTTGGTTCCAAAACCCAATCCACATATTGCTGAGTTGATAAAAGAGGGTAACGCCAATCAACTGAAGCTTGAGGAAACACCCTGAAATCAAGTTGGTTATTGTATTTTTTCTGAGCAGAAATTACTAATTGATTTGGATTGTAATATTGGCAGATATACCCATCACCCCTTGCCGAAAGCGTCGTTTTAAAAATGTGCCCGTTCGAGGTTACATAAGGCAAGTTCCATGCTAAGCCACTTGATGCCCTAAAGGTTTGTTTTCCCGTTTGATCTAAAATAGGACGTCTTCTAAAAATACCCAATAAGCTAGAATCCCAAACCAAATAACTGCGATTTGCAAATTGTTCACTATGATAGGAATAGTTAGCATAGGGAAGAACGACGGGGGTGGTAAGCGGTGTATCCGTCTGAAAAGCCTGACTTTTTATTGTGCCATAGGCCCTGTCGCCAAAATGTTCAAAGTTTACAGTAGACGTTAAGTTTTTCTGGCGACTAAACGTACTTGACTGCTTATTTAGTCTATATCTTGATAGGTAGGTTGTATCACTAGCTCTATTCAAATCGACGGTTAAACGATCTCTGTCGTTAAAGTGGCAATAAATCAATCCAGAAACATTCCACCGATCTTTTTTTGGTATGGTTATAATTTTACTGGTTTTCTTTTTTTTCATTTGCGTATGACTGCCCCCTAAAGACATTTCGCCATTAAAGAAACGCTTGCGGTATTCAACAGCCAATAATGGATTTTGCCGTGTCATCAGCATTGGGGTTATCGTCAGGTCTTGAGTTTTAGAAGTAAAAAGGTAGGGAGTCGTGACAAAAAAACCAAGGTCTCGGCTTACACCCAATGCTGGCGACAATATTCCATCTTTGCGTTTGACTGTAGGATCTGGATGGGAAAAATAAGGGAAATACATAATTTTAACCCCTTTAAAAACTAAATACACATGACGATATTTTATAGTTTCATCCTTTTGGTCATGTTCAACAGTATCAGCCTCAAGCTTCCATGTAAGTGAACTACCTTCACATTCTTTACACGGAGAATAATCAGCATCTAAAAATATTGTTGAATTACCCTCTTTCCTAGAAGCACTTTTGGCACTAAGTCTGGCCGCATCTTTTGTAAGAACTCTCATGCCTTCTAAAAATCCGGTATTAAACTTAGAGTCTAATTCTAGACGATCTGCAGTTAAGACATCGCCACTTGGTTCGATCACTTGCACAGAACCATAAGCGGTAATTTTATCCGTCAAACGATTGTAATGGAGAGAACCGCAACTTAGCTTTCTTGTTGTTCCATTAGCAAGATGCTGCATTACAGAAACATGGCCCTCTAACCAAAGATCTGAAGTTTTCTGATTCCAAGTTGCTTGATCGCCTTTAAAATACAAAGGTTCTTTTGCGTAAGCAGAAATAAACAATACGAGGTAAAGTATTATAAATTTAAAAAACAATTTAATTTGCATCTCTTGTTCTGTTAGACCTATCTTTTCAGAAGATTATCTAAAGCTTTCTTTGCTAAGCTCTAGCATTCTGCCTATACTATAGTATAAAAATTTAAGAAAAGTTTAAATTATGCGTCGTGTTTTAGTAACTGGTGGAAACCGTGGTATTGGAGCTGCTATATGCATTACCTTAAAAAAACTCGGATACGATGTCATCGGATCTTATAACGCTCAACATGATCAAGCATCTGCTTTTTCAAAGGAGCATGATATCCCCCTATATAGTTTTGATGTAGGAAATCCAAATGACACTGAAAATAAAATCCAAGAGATCATAAAAAATCATGGCCCTTTTGATAGCTTAGTGCACAACGCTGGCATAACCAGCGATGGATTTTTTCATAAAATGACTTTTGATCGCTGGGAAAAAGTATTACGCACAAATCTCTTGTCATGTTTTCAAGTGACCCATCCGCTTATTCAAGATATGAGAGAACGTAATTTTGGAAGGCTAGTCTACATTACTTCTGTGAATGCTTTAAAAGGTCAAATAGGACAAACGAATTATTCTGCAGCGAAAGCCGGGCTCATTGGTTTTGTTAAATCACTGGCTTTGGAGAATGCAAATAAAAATATTACAGTAAATGCAGTAGCGCCGGGATACACCAACACCGATATGGTTTCTTTAATGGACAAAGAAGCTCTTGCAAAAGTAGCCGAAACCATACCTGCCAAACGTTTAGCACAACCAGAAGAAATAGCGGAAAGCGTAGCCTTTCTATTAAGTGAAAAAGCAAGTTACATAACCGGCACAACCCTACATATCAATGGAGGCATGTTTTAGTTTTTTACACCAGCATTTGACAACATCTCAACTATTCAACAGTCACAGACTTAGCCAAGTTTCGGGGTTGATCAACATCTGTACCTTTATGAAGCGCTGTGTAATAGGCAACGCATTGAACAGCAACTGTATAGATGAAACATGCGCTAAACGGTGAAGAGGTTGGGAGCAAAATTTTGTGAAATTCACTGCTTGACATATTAAAGTTTGCATCATCTGTAAGAACAATAATAGGAGCTCCTCTCGAAGCGACCTCTTGAATATTTGATGCAGTTTTTTCAAACCAAGAGTCTTTTGGCGCAATAGCAATTAACGGCGTTAACTTATCAACAAGTGCAATTGGTCCATGTTTTAATTCGCCTGCTGCATATGCTTCGGCATGAATGTATGTAAGCTCTTTTAATTTTAGAGCGCCTTCTAGGGCAATTGGATAGTTTGTTCCCCTTCCAATAAATAAAACATCTCTACTACAGGAAAGTCTTAAGCCTAGCTGATCAAAAACTGATACATCCTGCAGAACTTTAGCGACCAAATTAGGTACCTCGAGAAGTTCATGCAGAAATTCTTTCATGGTAGCGTCATCAATAGTTTTTCGCTTACTGGCAATATCTAATGCTAAAAGGCAAAGAACCGCCAACTGTGCTGAAAAAGCTTTAGTCGATGCGACACCAATTTCTGGACCTGCAAGCGTTAAAATATGATGGTCAGCTGCACGTATCATCGAGCTTTCTGGCACATTTACAATAGCAAGGGTTTCACACCCCCTACTTTTTGCAAGATTAAGCGCTGCTAGCGTATCGCTTGTTTCTCCTGATTGAGAGATAAATATACATATATCATTCCTGCCCAAAACTGGATCGCGGTACCTAAATTCAGAGGCGAGATCGACCTCACACAAGATTCTCGCATATTTTTCAAACCAATATTTAGCCGTCAGCGATGCATAATAAGAAGTACCACAAGCTACTAAACGCAAGGTTAGGCGCTCATTCGAAAAATCTATCGGCAAATTAATGAGACTTTTTAGATTTTTTTCGTCGATCAATGAAGAAATAGTATTTGCTAGTGTTTTAGGTTGTTCGAATATTTCCTTTAGCATGAAATGGCTGTAACCACCCTTGCTTGCAACATTTACTTCCTGTTCAAGCTGTCTAACAGAACGAGTAACAGGCTGTCCGTCTTCGTTTAGGATAACGTAATCAAAAGCGATATCATGCTTCATGATGACAATATCGCCCTCTTCCAAGTAACAAATTTTTTGTGTCCAAGGCGCCAAAGCCCAGGCATCAGAACCTAAAAATAATTCATTCTCCCCAATTCCTAAAACTAATGGGCTACCTTTGCGTGCACCAATTAATAAATTAGAATTTTCCTTAAAAATAATTGCTAATGCGAAAGCACCCTCAAGTTTTTTAAGTGTTTCAGTGACAGCGATCTCCGGTGTTTTCCCTGATTGTAAGGCCTGATCGATTAAATGAACGACAACCTCTGTATCAGTATCGCTTTGAAACTGCACCCCTGAATTTACCAATTCATTTTTTAAGAGCTGATAATTTTCAATAATGCCATTGTGAACAACCGCAACACGATCCGTTTTGTGGGGATGGGCATTTCTTTTTGTGGCAGATCCATGAGTTGCCCAGCGTGTATGACCAATCCCAAGTTTGCCTGAAATAGGCTCTTCTTGAAGAAGATTTTTTAAGGACTGCAATTTACCTTCAGCGCGTTTTCTGAAAATAGTGTTTTCATGAACTGTAGCCACACCAGCTGAATCATAGCCACGATATTCCAAACGCGACAGGCCTTCGACTAAACGCCCTGTAACTGGTTTACTTGATAAAATAGCGATTATTCCACACATATAAACTCCTAATTCAATACCTGCAGTCTCCTTTGTTGTGCTATAAAAGTCCATAGCTGAAATTTTTTGTAAAATCGTAATGGATAATATTTTGGAAAAAGAACCAAATTTTTTGCGTCGAATGTACAATTGGTGCCTTGAAGCTGCTGACACAAAACGTGCTCAATATGTGATGTATGCCGTGGCATTTGCAGAAAGTTCATTCTTCCCACTTCCCCCAGATTTAATGCTAATCCCTATGGTTTTGGCAAATCGACTACTTGCCTGGAGACTCGCTTTTTGGGCAACGATAGCGTCTGTCATCGGAGGAATGCTTGGTTACGCAATTGGCTACTACCTATTCGCCACACTTGGACAATGGATTATTGAAACCTACAACCTTCACAATGCTTTTTATAAGTTCCAAACAGATTTTCAAACCTATGGCTTTTTGATCATAATGCTAAAGGGTCTGACCCCCATTCCGTACAAATTAGTCACTATTGCTAGTGGCGTTGCTAAATTTGATTTGGTTCAATTTTTAGGAGCATCAATAATTGCACGATCTTTTAGGTTTTATTTACTTTCAGCAATGCTTTACTTTTTTGGTCCTTTAGCAAAAAAATATATAGAAAAATATTTAACGTTGGCGCTTCTCTCGAGCTTAGGTATAGTTATTATAGGTTTTGCAATTGTGAAGTATTTGGGTTGATAAAAGAGATTTTAAATAATTCAAGATATTTCTACTGGCTTGTCGCAGTTTACTTTCTGGGATTGCTTTGCGTTGGTTATATAGCTGAATATTTTTTTAATATTCAGCCGTGCAGCCTGTGTTATTTCCAGCGTTATGTGATGATGGCACTAGTCGTGTTGTCCATGGGCGTTGTTGTTTCTGGGTACGATGGCAGGGTATTCCTATTTATTCTTTGCTTATGTGCTTTTAGTGGCTTCGTTCTGAGCGCTTTTCATATTGGTGTCGAACAAAAGTGGTGGGCAATGCCCCAATCATGTGTTGGAAAAGTAGAATTAGTTTCAAAAGACCCAAAAGAAATGCTCGCTTCGCTTCAAGCACAAATGAAGAATCAAAAAATGACAAGATGTGATCAAGTAAATTGGAGATTATTTGGCTTTCCTGCAAGCTGGTGGACTTGTCTTGCATTTCTATTTTCGATAACCCTTATGGTCTGGCGTCAATGGTTTGTTCGCAACAGATAAAATCCATTTTGCGCGTAAACCATGCAGGCGAGCTTGGAGCGCGTCAAATCTACAGAGCCCAACGAAAAATCTTAGGTGACGACCCTGATATAGTACTCATGGCGAATCAAGAGGAAGAACACTTAAAGAAATTTACCCAACTTATGATTCAAAACAATGTCAAACCCACCATCTTTCAACCAGTCTGGCATGTTATGAGCTACGCTATAGGCGCAGCAACTGCACTGATGGGTAAAAAGGCAGCCCATGCTTGCACAATTGCTGTTGAAGAAGTGATTGTAGATCATTATCAACAACAAATAGATTCTATTGCTAACTTACCTGAACATCAGCCACTGCTTGAGATCATTCAGAAATTCCAAAAAGAAGAAGATCACCATAAAGAAATTGCCCAAGAGTGCGGAGGCAGAGAAGCCCCAGGCTATGAACTTTTGGAAAAAATAGTCAAAGGCATTTGCAAAACCGCAATCAAAATTTCAAAGAAGTTATAGCTATCTATATAGCTAGACCATCATCTGTTTTGAATGCTATTTCCACAACGCCTTGAGTGTCAAATTGAGCGACAAAATGTTTGTAGGATTGAAGCCTGTCTTTCCCTCCTGCAGCACTTAAGAGCAATTGCTGACCATACTCGGCTATGTCTTGCACGATTCGCTCAAGGCGATAATAGGCCAGAATTTCCATATTCACTTCGGTCTTTCCATACCCTTGGTAAAAAAGAGCTTCTTCATGGGGTTGATTCCAAACATTAGCAACCCCTCCACCAATAAACATGAGATCACGCTCCTTAGGGGCCATTATAGGTGCATCCCAATCGACCATATAGATAGCATTATTCACATCAATCATTATGTTGCCACCATGAATATCAGTGTGGCAAAGCACGAATTCATGAGATTTTTTTTGAAGTTTTTGAGCTAGATGTTCAGCTCTGCCTACCAATCGCTCAATAGAGACAACATGTTGCTTCATAAATGCCACGAGTTGGATGGCAACTTCATCGCCCCTTGGTTCATGTTGAATATGAAGTAAAAGCGACTTAACCACATCGCGCCATTGGGAAGAATAAGACTCCAGGTCCAGCATAGCTTGAATCGAAGCTGGGACCTCAATTTCATGAACCTTCCTTATTGTTTTACCGAATGTAATCCATTGATCATCCGTTAGCGTTTGGCTAAATCCGTCTTTCCCCTCTATAAAAGGCGATACTGTTAATGTAAATTCGCCAATGCGGTAAGTTGGTTTGAGATGAATTGCTTTAATAATCGGAACAATCTGTTTAATGCCAGCATCTTGCAAAAGCTCAATGATAAAAGGCGTTATATCTGAATCTTGGTAACGTTTTGCTTTTATAAAATAGCATGAGCGATCATACCCTTGAGCTTTATATACAGACGCATGCATATCCGAACCCAAAGGAAGCAATGCAAGCTCAACAATCTCAATGCCATAATCATTGATTAGACAATCGATAATACGCTGCTCATCTGACATTTTGTTAAATTCTTTATTGGTGACTCATGAAAACATACCAGCAAAAAACTTCAGAACACATATTAAAATTACAAATCACTAATCCAGGTAGGGATTCTTGATACCCTTAACGATGAAGCGTATCGGCACTCCGGGCATATTGAAGTCGTCCCTTAATCCATTGCTGAGATAGCGAATGTATGATGCGGGAAGATCGCTAGCTTTGGTGCAAAACAGCGCAAAAGTCGGTGGACGCGTTTTAACTTGAGTCATGTATTTTATGCGAATACGCCTGCCGGAAACCGCAGGGGCTGGGTGTTTTTCTAACATGAAAGATAGCCAATCATTCAATTTGGCGGTTGGCACGCGGTAGTTCCATAAATTATTAAGATTTAATATTTTATTAAGCATCTCTTCAAGGTTATGCCCGTTCAAGGCAGAGATGGCGACCATTGGAACATCCCGCACCTGAGCAAGCTGGTAGTTTAACTGATTACGGATATGATCCATCAGTTCGGGAAGATGGTTAATTTTATCAACCTTGTTTAGAGCTAAAATGAGGCCACGTCCTTCTTCAACAACTTGCTGGGCAAGAGCTAAATCCTGTTTTTCTAATTGTTCATCAATTGGGATGGTTGCATCAATTACAAGTACTACCATTTCTGCGAATTGCAGAGTCCTCTTGGCACTTTCTACGGCTAGTTGCTCAACAGCATCTTGAACCTTTGCCTTTCGGCGGATACCAGCCGTGTCAATGAGTTCAAATTTCTGACCATTGTGTTCCCAAGATAAACTCACAGAATCGCGTGTTACCCCTGGCATATCAGCGGTAAGAAGGCGTTCTTCTCCGATGAGCGCATTGACTAAAGTAGATTTTCCAACATTAGGACGGCCCATAATGGCAAGCTTTAACGGTCGATCTTTAGCAACCTCTTCTTCTTCAAAAATTAAGTGAGGTTGAATGGCTTCATATAAAGCATCCATACCCAAGTTATGCTCAGCTGACACGCTAATAACGGTTTGAAACCCAAGGGCAAAAACATCATATTCGGTGATTTGGGCTTTTTTACTATCGCTCTTGTTAATAAGAACAATGATAGGTTTGTTTTTCTTGTGCAGAAATTTAGCAATTTCCCGATCGAAAGATGTAATACCTGCGATACCATCAACAACGAATGCAACCATATCTGATCCATCAATAGCTGCTTCGCTTTGAAGCTGCATATTTTTAGCGAGTTCAGGATGAGCAGCGGATGTTTCGGGGTCAGCAAGGCCTGGGGTGTCTAATATATAAAAAGGCATATCGCCGTAGTATGCTTGTG
The DNA here is from genome assembly GCA_903874955.1 of uncultured Alphaproteobacteria bacterium. Classification (GTDB taxonomy): domain Bacteria; phylum Pseudomonadota; class Alphaproteobacteria; order Paracaedibacterales; family CAITNM01; genus CAITNM01. The sequence goes on from CAIQTY010000053.1 coordinate 9,285, forward strand.
CTTGCGTGAAGTCCCTGGTAACGCCGGGACGTTCATGCACTATAGCTAATTTTCTTCCGACAAGGCGATTAAAGAGGCTCGACTTGCCGACATTAGGACGACCTATTAAGGCAAGAGTGAACATCTTTATTTTATCGCCACGCTTGCAAGAAGCCGGAATCATTCAGCGTGAATATTGTCTTATCAGCTACAATTGGTGATAGCTGACAAGGTGAATCCAATTCAATTGTTTTATCAATCTTACCATCTGCAACATTCACTAAAGCCATTTGTCCACTTGTGCTAACAATCGCTAATTGTTCGTTAATGGCAATCGGTCCAGCCCAGGTTATAACTTCTTCACTTTCACGTTTGCGAGGCAGTTGAACTGCCCAACGAACTTGACCGGTCGATTTAAGTAGGCAAACTAAGTCGTCATTAGTGGTAATAAGGAAAATAAAGTCCCCACTTACAACCGGTGTATGCAAAGCACCAATTTCCTTAGCCCACAGTTTTTTACCAGTCATGAGCTCGTATGCTGCCATACGCCCACCATGACTCGCCAAATATGCAACGCCATCTTCTATAATTGGCCTTGCACGGATATGAGCGATACTAGAAACTGTTTCAATTCGAAGTGCCGGAGTCATGGTATCAGACCACAACAATTGCCCACTTTCAGGACTTAGGCAGTAGATTTCACCGGACGTTAAAGCAGCAACGACAGCCCTGGAGGATACTGCAGGCGCACTACCACCCAAAAGGGAGGAAGGTTCAACGATTCCGGCATAATCCCACAATTCATCACCGGTTTTAGCATCAAGTGCAAATATTTCATTATTGATATTCAAAGTGTAAATGCGACCAGCTAACACCGTCGGTGCAGCTCTTATAGGGATGTGAAGATCTTTAGTCCAAATTTTTTTGCCTGATTTGGCTTCAACGCACAATATTTGACCAAACGAAGTGGTAATGTATAGGGAATCAGCATCTGCTGCAAGGCCACCACCCATCGTGTTATTATGCCCCTCTGTCGGAGATGTCTCAATCTCCCAAACAAGGCTACCGTCAATAACTTTTCTTGCCTGAACCTTGCCCTGAATGTCCATAGAATAAATCACATCATTATTTACAATAGGATCTGTAATCAGCCTGTGATAGGTATCTGACCCCTCTCCAATATTTTCTGACCAGGCTTTTTGAAGGTTTTTGCCAACAAGCACAGGAGAAACTAAATGACTTGGATTTGCGCCGGCGTGATTCCAGTTTTTCAAGTCTTGAGCTGGAGGAACGGTAACAGATAGTTTTTCTATAGAAGGATCAGGTTTTAACGCATTACCAACTATAATAAAAGGTTCTCGATCGCCTTTTAATTTTTCTTTTGTTTCGCTGCAACCAGTTAAAATTACGAATACTAGCAAACAAATTGAAACTAGAAAGTTTTTCATTATTCAGCCTTTTGAGATTGTTCTGCAATCTTACCTGCTAAACTTTGGGTCATTACCTGAGCACGCAAACGAAGATCTTTTGGTGCTTTTTCATCCTGACCAATGCTTACAAATGTTTCAGCTGCTTTTTGATAATTTTTTTGACGCAGCTCAATCATACCTTTTAGTTCAAGAGCTAAATGAACATAAGGCGCACTTTTTTTAGAACAAGATTCGATCATTTTTAAAAGTTTTTCTAATTCTTCATGATTATCTTGTATGCGGTCGAGACGCAAACCTATGTACAATACAGTCGCTAGTTCACGGAACATATGTTCACTAGTTTTTGTATTCATGAGTTCCTTATAAATCTCTTCTGCGCGATTGAGATCTTTATGTCCTGTTTCCTGACGAAGAATGGCGGCAATGTTAAATTTAGCAAGTGTGGCGTAAGTCCGATGAGAAGACTGAGAAATTCCTTCCATAGCCGACAAACTATCGCCTATTTTTTTGTTATAAAGCAACGTCTGAGCATTAACAAATTGCTGCGATACGATGTCTCGTTGCTTGATTTCATGATGTTGCCATACATTAAAGGCCAGGGATAATCCGACAACCACTGCAAAACCAATGATTACTTGCTTGCCATACCTTTTCCAAAGCTGATCAAACTTTTCCTGGCGAAGATCACTTTCTACTTCTTGTATAAATTGTTCAAAATTATTTGACATAAAAAATTTGTCTAGATCTTAAAATTCGTTCATAAATGCACTATATACTGTATTGAGAGAACAGCAAATACACAAGTGATGAGCATTTTACCAATTTTGATAGCACCAAACCCGATTTTACGCAGAAAAGCAACACTTGTAAGCGTTGTAGATAATTCCATCAGAGAATTATTAAAAGATATGGAAGAAACAATGATAGCTGAAAATGGTATTGGACTAGCAGCGCCACAAATAGGGATTTCAAAACAGATTTTAATTATGGATGTGCCAACTAATATAAGTGTGGATGGTGAAGAAATTGAAGGTCTTGAGGCCTATCCAAATTTTTTTAAAATGATCAACCCAAAAATTTCATGGGCGAGTGAACAAATAGCGACATGCCAAGAAGGTTGCCTTTCCGTGCCAGGTCAATTTGCACCGATCAAACGCCCTGAAAAAGTTCGCGTTAAGTACTTAAATGAAAATGGAGAAAGTTGTGAAACAGAATTCTCTCATTTGCAAGCAGCCTGTGTTCAACATGAAATGGACCATTTAGATGGAAAATTGTTTGTAGATTACTTATCATCAATAAAACGCGATATGTTTATTCGAAAAGCTCAAAAAATTGCACAAAATAGATAATTTTACAATATAATAATTTTTTCTTCCCATGACTTCCTCATCCATTCCTGTTTCTTTCGTCCTTTTTTCATCGTTTCTTTTATTTTTTTTCGTTTTCGTTTTCGTTTCGTTCTCGCTTTAGTGGTGCCGTACAATCAACTACAAATGCTTCGAAGAGCAAAGGCATAAAGCCTTAGGCACAAAGGCCGCTGTTGCAATAGAACCTTGTGAAACGCAGGGCTCTATTGCAACAG
>CAIQTY010000054.1 GCA_903874955.1 uncultured Alphaproteobacteria bacterium
CTGTTGCAATAGAGCCCTGCGTTTCACAAGGTTCTATTGCAACAGCGGCCTTTGTGCCTAAGGCTTTATGCCTTTGCTCTTCGAAGCATTTGTAGTTGATTGTACGGCACCACTAAAGCGAGAACGAAACGAAAACGAAAAAAAATAAAAGAAACGATGAAAAAAGGACGAAAGAAATTGAGTGAAGACTTAAAGAGACGGAACCAGAGGGGAAGGAAAATCTAATTTTCTTATTAATTGATGTAATATTTGATCAAAAAAAGATTTTCAGAATTTTTGAAAAACTAGTCGCTTAATTAAATGTCTTAAAATTTAAATTTTTGAATTTAAATCTAAATATCGAATAAAATTTATTGATATTTGACTGCATTTTTCATGGTAAACTCTATTTATTAAAGATTAGTTAAAAAAACCCTCTTTTGTTTCCTTGCTAGATACCGTATCAATATACATTACGGTTATGTTGGCAGGAGAGTTTTTTGTCTTGGATTCTAGAACATTTTATACCATTTATCATCTTGATTTCGGTTATCGTTTTCGTTCACGAATGGGGACATTTCTGGATAGCGCGCCGTAACAAAGTTAAAGTTGAGCAATTCGCTATCGGCTTTGGACCAGAGATTTTCGGTTTTAATGATAAACAGGGAACAAGATGGTCGTTTAATCTCGTGCCGGCTGGTGGTTTCGTTAGAATGCTTGGCGATGCCGATGCTACAAGTGCAACTGCAGATGGCGCAGTCTTAAAAGAGCTTTCAGAAAAAGAAAGACAGCAGACATTGCATGCAAAGACACCTTGGCAGCGCATTCAAGTTGCAGCGGGCGGACCGTTAGCAAATTTTGTTTTTGCAATCGTTGCCATGGTTGGGTTATTTGTTGTTTTGGGAAAGCCAATTACACCGCCTATTATTGGTTTTGTTGATCCTTCTGGTGTAGCTGCAAAGCACGGACTACAAGAAAAAGATCTTATTCTCGAAATTAACCAACACAAAATTCAATATTTTGAAGATATTCTTCCCTTCATTCGAAGTGGAGATCACGAAAACCTAAATATTACGGTTGAACGTGACAGTAAACATATTAATTTAAACATTCCCCTCACAACTAGAGATGAAAACAGCGTCATTCACAAAATAAAAATTTTAGGAATTAAACCTGACGCGAAGCAAAGCTATGAAAAAATGCCTGTTGAAAAAGCCATCAAAACTGCTTTTTCAACTTTTTGGAGAATGTGCAAAACTATTGTTGTTGGTCTTTGGGAACTAATCACGGGTCAGCGCAAAGGTGATGAGATGGGTGGCTTTCTTGCCATCGGTGACATGGCATCGCAAAGTGCAAAGCTTGGTTTTGCTGGAATGCTGTGGTTTATGATTATCATGTCTATAAATTTGGGTCTCATTAATTTGTTCCCCATTCCTGTACTCGACGGAGGGCAGATGTTAATGAATGCCATTGAATGGGTGATCGGTAAACCTATTCCTGAAAAAGTCCAAAAATATGTTTTTGGATCTGGTTTTGCTGTTGTGATCTGTTTGATGATCTATACGACTTGGAACGATTTGATGCGTTACAAAGTTTTTCAAATAATTAAAGGATGGTTACCCCTATGATAAAACGTTTTTTTTGTATTGCTTTGTTCGGGATTTCTTTAGCCTGGGCTGAAGGTCAGAAAATCTCGAAAATAAGCATTCTGGGTAATAACAGAATTGAAAATCAGACAATTCTCTCTTATTTGCCAATAAAACCAGGAGACAGCGCAGATCTTGATACATCAGATCAGTGTTTGAAGGTTTTGTTTGATACAGGGTATTTCCATGATGTGCGAATCCACCGCGAAGGTGCAACACTTGTTATTGAAGTTGAAGAAAATCCCATTATCAATAAAATTGCATATGAAGGTAATGACAAAGTAAAAGATGCTGATTTTAAAAAAGAACTGCAGCTGCGCCCAAGAGAAGTCTTATCATATTCAAGAATTCAAGCTGCCCAGCAGCGTATTTTAGAAATATATAGACGTCTTGGCCGGTTCAGCGCAAAAGTTGATCCTAAAATTATCCGTCTGCCTGAGAACCGGGTTGATTTAGTTTTTGAAATTGAAGAAGGTCAAACAACGTTTATTCGTAAAATTAATTTTATTGGAAATAAAAATTTTAAAGGGTCTCGCCTTGAAAAAGTTTTACAGAGCAAAGTATGGCACTGGTATAGGTTTTTTGTGAATGACGATCTATATGATCCTGATCGTTTCCTTAATGATCAGCAAGAAATCAAACGATTTTATAACAATAATGGCTATCCAGATATGCGCTTGATATCTTCTATTGCAGAGCTTAGTACAGACAAAACTGCATATTTTTTAACATTCACTATCGATGAAGGAAGAAAATATCAGTTTGGTGATGTCAAAATTAGTTCCGAAATTAAATCATTAGATCCTCTAAAGTTAAAAGAAGTTGTTCTCATTGAAAAGGGTGAAGACTTCAGCGGTGCGATTATTGATAAATCTATTAAAGCGCTAACAGAAGCTTTAGGTACAATGGGATATGCATTTATTCATATTGAACCAGATATTCAGAAAAATGCTGAAACAGGTATTGCTGATATACACTTCCAGATCAAAGAAGGGCCTCGTGTTTACATAGAATCCATTGACATAAAAGGCAATGACCGCACACGGGACTATGTAATTCGTCGTGAGATTAAAATTCACGAAGGGGATGCGTATAACAGCAAAAAAATAAAAGATGCTGAGCAGATGTTGAAAGATCTGCAATATTTTAAGGAAGTCCAAGTTCAGCCAGAAGAAGGTTCAGCGATTGATAAAGCAAAGCTAAACGTAACTATGGAAGAGCAACGCACTGGTGAGCTAAATTTCGGTCTTGGATATTCAACACTGGATGGACCATTTACATCACTTGGTGTTAAAGAAAGAAATTTCAGGGGAACAGCACAAACCTTGCATGCAAATGCTATGATTTCTAAGAAAACCATGGGAATTGATGCGGGTATTATTGAACCTGCATTTTTAGATAGGGATCTTGCTGGTTCCATAACTCTCTCAGCAAGTCAGTCAAAGCTTGCTCGTTCTCACAAAGAAACCAATCTCGGTTCCGTTTTTGGTTTGGGGTATAACCTCAGCGAAATGTGGTGGCAAAACTTAGAATACACAATACGTTCAGAGAAAATGACAGGCTTTAATGACAAGGCTTCAGCAATTATTCGTGGTCAAAGCCATAATGCATTACTATCTTCAATAGGCCAGACTATTCACTTTGGTAAATTAGACAGCCGAGCGAATCCTACAAAAGGTTTTGATCTGAGTTATCAAACAACCTTTGCAGGTGTAGGAGGTACAGTAAAGTATTTGGAGCATCTTTGGGCTGGTTCATTTTACCACCCTCTATATGCTGAAGATGTCATTTTCAAGATTATGGCAGAGTTTGGTGTGATACAAAAAGTTGGTAAAACCATAAGAGTCGCCGATAGCTTCCGTATGGGTTATACGAACTTCCGCGGATTTGATTTTCAGGGTGTAGGACCTCGAGATGGTAAAACAGGAGACCCATTAAACGGTACAAGAGTATGGCGAAACGTTGTTGAGATCAAATTCCCTTCTGGGCTTCCTGATGACTGGAAAATTAATATGAGCGTCTTTAACGAGCTAGGATGTCTATGGGAACCAGGACAGAAAAATCGTGATACCCAAGATAGTCGAAAGCTAAGAGCTTCGGCTGGTGTTGGTATCCTGTGGTCGTCACCTTTTGGTCCTATTGGTATGTCCTATTCCGTGCCTTATCGTTATCAAAAATTTGACCAAAAAAGACAGTTTCAAATTCAATTCAGTAATATATTCTAATGTTGCTAAAGCGCTTATTACCGTATATTTTCCACATTCTTTTAGCGTGTGGTACGGTTTTAAGCGCTTATTTTTTTCTAAAACCACACTACAAGACTACAGGTTTAACAATTGGCCTTGTTAATTTGCAGCGAATTCGGTCTCAGGCAGAGCCTTTTCAACTGCTGGCCAAGCAGGTTACTGAAGCTCACACCAAGCTTCAGGAGGAATTTCAAAATTTAGAGAAAAATTTGCATAAGGAATATGAAGAACTTCAAGCTTTACAGCAAAAAAAACACGCAAAAACTAAAGATCTTTCTGAACGTAAAGCTGCACTTGATAAAAAAGTTGCTGAAGTCGAACAACAAGTTCAGCAAGAACGTGACGAAATGCGCCAAAAAATAGAGAGAATCCATAAGGCTATTGAGGACGAATTAGAAAGAATCATTCAAGCTTACCGTGTTGAGCACCAAATAGATCTTTTCCTTAATACGACAACCAACGATCAACAAATAGCCCTTGTTGCAGATGATTGTTTGAATCATACAGACGATATAATTGAAATCTTGAATAAAATTACACCTAAGATTGAAGAACTAAAGAGTTAGTTATGTTTTTTAAAAAATCCCTCCCAATCTCTGCCGAAAAATTGGCCGAAATTATTGGTGCAAAAATACAAAATAGCAATCTTATGATTGAAGATGTAGGGCCATTGGATAAGCTTGAACAAGGAATAATTAGCTGTTATCACAATCCAAAGTATAAATCTTCTTTAACGCAAGCTAAAAAAGGTTTTTGTATTTTAAAAGAAGAAGATGCTCATCTCCTGAGTGATGATGTTGTTGGGTTTTTCACATCCACGCCCTACAGAGCTTTTGGAAAAGCAGCACTATATTTTTATCCAAGACCTGAATCAACAGGTAAAATCTCTTCCCTTGCAGATATTCATCCTTCTGCTCAGATTGGTAAAAATTGCCAAATTGAGTCCTTCGCAGTTATTAAGGCCGATGCTCAGATTGGTGATAATACAATTATTCGAAGTCATAGCATCATTGGTGAAAACGTCAAAATTGGCAGGGACAGTCTGCTAGAATATAACGTTATTATTACAAATTCACTTGCTGGAGACCGACTGTACGTTAAGCCTGGGGCAAGAATAGGCCAACCTGGTTTTGGTTTTCACATGGATGAAAAAGGCCATTTTGATATCCCTCAAATCGGTTGCGTGCGAATTGGAAACGATGTGCAAATTGGCGCCAATACAACTATTGATCGCGGAAGCCAGCATGATACGATCATTGGCAATTTCTGCCGTATCGACAATCTCGTGCAAATAGCCCACAACGTTGAACTTGGTGATGGATGCGTTATCGTTGCCCAAGTCGGTATAGCAGGTAGTTCTAAATTAGGAAAATTTGTAATTGCTGCGGGCCAAGTAGGTATTGCTGGTCATTTGACCATCGGTGATGGCGTTAAAATTGCAGCGCAAAGTGGTTTAATGAGAGACGTAGCAGCAGGCGAAACCATTTCTGGATCGCCCGCTGTTCCTGTGCGTGAGTGGCATAAGCAAACGATTGCATTGCAACGGCTTGCTAAAAATCGATAATATTTTTTCTTACCGATTTTATAGTTACCAAAATTTAATAGCGTTTATAAATTTGCTGAAGTTTGAGCTTTGCCTATTTTGATCCTCCGCCATATTTATTCTTGTCGAGCTTGATGAACTAAATACACTTGGTGATGAAGAAGCTGTTTGACCAATTTTACCAACCTTCCAAAGATCTAAAACCCGAGGACTTTTTATCTGTTGATCCTCAGAATTGAAATATTCATAAGGCAGCCAAAAATAACCTCGAGGTCCTGATGTTCCTGCAAAGTTCGTCCCCCAATCTGTACCCCAGGAGTTTCTAATGAAAAGAGCACCTTTTTTGCCATTTCCAAGATCTTTATTATCGTCATACCCTGCAAATACGATGGCATGCCCTCCAAGGAGTGCATCGCTAGATTTAGGCATGCTAACGATTCCTGAGCTATCAATTTGCATGAAGGAATCATAAAGCAGAATGCCACCAACTACGGGTGATCTTAAAGAAAGAAGTAGTTTAATACTTGATAAGTCTCTAGCAACAGAAGAGGTGTGAGTGGGGTCTAAATCTCTGCTTGTGTTGAAAAGATTCGCTAATCTACACTCAGAGGCGTTCCTGTACATTGCAGTCCAGTTTTCAAAAGCTAAATGCAATTTTTGGTCTTCTGTTAATTTTTCTTTGTAGCTCAACGGTGGTGTTTTGAACGATGAACTATAGGGCCAGTATTGTTCTTCGCATACTCCAAATTGCCTTAGAGCCAAAATACCATCAGAAAGGCTTGCTCCAGAATCGGAATCATCGGTTCCTACAGGGTGTTCCATCAAGCGTTCTTGGGCATACAAGAAAAGTCTAGATAGTGGTCCTCTGTCTTGATCAAAATTAACAGCAGCAACAAGCGCGTTTGCGGTGCAAGACCCTAAATCTCCTTGATTATAAGGGGGTTCAGAAAAACCAGTGCTTAGGTCGACTGAACTTGGAAGTGATCGTGGAAATACACCTTTCAAGGAATTTATGTCCATGTGCGCAGCACCCATTTGCCTTAATTTTTTTAGGCTTTCACGTTCTGCGTCAGGTTTAAGTTTAAATTGTCTTATAGGCGTTGATGAAGAAGAGCTTTTTTCATCGTCATTTATTTCACTAGCATAAAAGTTTGAAAGGTTGATTCCGCAGGCAAGTACTATTATGAAATTTTTGAATGAGGTTTTAGTCATCGTAACTCCAAATAAAGTAATTACGAAGCAAATTATAAATAAAAAAAGTTAACAAATTATTAATAATAAATATCATTTTAATAACTTTGTTTTAATTGAATTATCTAAAATAGTTATAGATAAATATATTTGTTTTTTATTGCTATTTGTATTATTATAACAAATAAAAATAATATAGGCTTCTTAAAATGAAAATAAAAACTATTTTTAGGATCTTTCTTATCTGCTCCTCATCAATGTCTATGCTGAAAGCTTCAGGAGCACTTGACCCAGATCAATCAATGAAATCAATCCATTCTCTGCAAGCAAGTCGTGAGCAAGTTAATGCATTTAGAAATGAATTTAAAAATGAGATCAATCAAAGAAAAAACGAAAAAGGTTTTACCTATGAAGCTATTGCAGCGCTTGATGTGTTAGCGGACGCAATAAATGCTTTAGGCAGAGATAATTTAATCCTAGATAAAGCTAGACTCGATAAGATTAAAGGCGCTGCTTTGGGTGCGAAAGACCCAGGAAAATCAGAGTATGGAAACAGTTATTATTTAGGAACTAGAGAGTTTCTACAAAGTCTTTTTAAAGCAATCACCATGGGAATTGGCTATAAACATGGTGTGGTTAATGCCGATCTTAGTGATGATGAAAAAGCAAAATACCGATCAGTTATTGAATCTGTTAATCCTTATTTTGATTTTACATCGCAAAAATCTAAAGTTGATCATCTTATTGCTCCAAGTATCAAAGATCCTGAGAAGCAAGCTCATATTAATGAAGTTCACAGATTGCTGATCGAAGAAGGCCATAAAAATCATCGCCCAATAATTTTTGGCAGTTCTGATGAAAAAAATAGAATGACCATCAGGGAAGGCAATGAATACGGTTGCGAATTTTCTAACTGTTATGAAGCGGCGATAAAGGTGAATTTTATAATAATGCATCCACTTTCGCAGGAGGATACTCCAAACATATTGGATCTTTCAGATCGTTATTTTTCAACCGTTAAAAACTTTTTACTGGTTGTAAAACATTTTATCTTAACCGGGCAAGAGATTGACTTTACAGCTTTTTCACCAACTAACTTATCCGCTATTTGTCAAACTTTTTACGAAGACGCTACACCTGAAATACAAGATTATTGGGATGCTATTAAAAATCAAGTAATGATTGAAGCTCTAAAGGCTAAATTTTCTCAGCATCCGAAACTTGCAGCGTTTTTACTTAGAACTAATGAAAATACCCTTGTTAATCTTGATGACGGGTATTGGGGCGTTGAACGGAGCAATGGGGTTGGCGGTAATTGGCTTGGCAAAGCATTAGTGCATGTAAGGCAATTGCTAAAAACACAACAACTAAATGTTGAAGATGTGCCAGGTTCTGATATTAGCCCAGCAAATCGAGATAGGCTAAAAGGCGATGGAAAAAAACATGTTTATGAATATCCACAAGTTTATATTAAAAGTATGCAAAAAATAGAAAGCTTCGGGCCTGATCCTATAAGTTCCCAAGTAAACTCAGCGACTTCTTCACCTGTTTACTGGATTTCGTCTTCTGCAACTGGTGGAAGGTCTATGTCGGATATTCCTCCGGAAAACTATATATTATCGCAACCACACATTTCCGGAAAAGTATTTTTAGAAGCCTTTTTAGAAAAATATAGAATTCCTTTGCAATCGGAGACTTTTAGCTATGTTGAGGATTGCAGAGAATTAACTCAGGATAACCGTACTAACGAACAGAGAGTAATAGAAGAAAAGATTAGTAAGGAACTGAAAAAGCCTAGTTCTTTTGAGATAATGAAACAGGAAAGTATTGCTAAGAGACAGAAAGTTTTAGCTGCCAAGGGTTTCAGCAATACTTACAACGATAACCTAAAACAAATTGAGTCAAAATCTTTGAAGTATTTTATTGATTGTAGGGGGTTAACCGATCAGAAAATTGATGAACTGAGAAAATTTTTAGATCAACGTTTTGACTATCAATACGACAACGCTAATTCCAGAATTAATATCGATTCAAGTCCCGATAGTGTTTTACGGCAGGAGGTTTTTTGATTGGTGTGATCTATAATATGGTTTTTTCAAAAAAATATTAAACTAAGATTGCTATAAACCAATTATTATACTATATTTATTTCAAAAAACAAAAGAAAGTTATTTTATTATGAAAATAAAAACTATTTTAGGATTATTTTTTGTTTGCACATCAGCAATGAATATTTGGAGTGCTGAAGTACTTGATCAAATGCAATCAATTAAGTCTATTCATTCCTTGCAAGCGAGAGAGGAGCAAGTTCGTGCATTTAGGCGTTGTTTTGGTCCCGAGATTCAAGCAAGGAAAAACCAACTGAACACTGATTGGGATGCAATCGCAACCCTTGATTTATTGTCTGCAGCAATTAGGGGGCAATTAATTCTAGATTCAAATAAACTTAATCCTCTTAAGGACTCAGCTTTAGGAACAAGAGGTCGATCATCATTTTTTGATTATGGAATTAGAGAATTTTTACAAAGTCTTTTTAAGGCTATTACTATGGGAATTGGCTATGACAAAGGCGTGGTTAATGCAAATCTTAGTGATGACGAGATGAAACAATACAAATCAGTTGTTGTATCTGTTAATCCGTATTTTGATGAAAATTCGCAGAAATCTGAAATTGGCCACATTAAAGCTACAGATATGAAAGACCCTGAGAAACAAGGCCATATAAATGAAGCTCATAAATTAATGATTGGTCAAACAGCTGCTGCTAAGGTGCCTGATGCCATCATATTTGGAAGTTCTGATGGAAGAGAAGAAAGGAATGAAACGAGATTTTATGAAAGTAAACATTATGGGTATGAATTTGCTAATTATTATGAAGCATCAATAAAAGTAAATCTTAAAATTCAACATCCAATGACTGGGAAAGTCTTAGATCTTTCAGGCAAAACGTATAAATACTCTGAAAATCTTTTCCAAGCGGTAAAAATGTTTATTCTAGATGGCCAGCAGACTTCGGATACATTTTTTCCAACAAAAACTACCAAAAATTTAACAGTGGGTGTTTCAATTGATCTTACAAACTGTCCCCCTAGACAAATATTTGAAGCTTCCAGGCTAGTGACTGTTATTAAGGGCATGCAAGACTATTGGGATACTATCAAAAACAGAATAATGTTTGAGGCGGTGAAAGCTAAATTTTCGCAGCACAGTGAGCTTGCAGCGCTTTTGCTAAGTACAGGTGAGAGTGCTTTGGTTGAAAATGCCGTAAATGCAGATATGTATTGGGGCAGGGATGATGGAGGTTATACTTCCTCTGATCAATACTATTACCAAGGTGATCGTTCTCGAGGTGGTAACTGGCTTGGCAAAGCTTTAGTACACGTAAGGCATATGCTAAGAACTGGGCAACTTCCTATTGCGCCTATTCCAGGTGTTGCTCCTTCTAAAATTAGTGACGTTACCAGAAAAAAGCTGGGTCTACCGGAGAGTAGAAATGATAGTGGTCAAGAACAAAAGTTTATAACAAACCAACTTGCTAGGATCCAACAAACAAACGTTTCAAATTCAACAAGTTCTACAGCAACATCTTTATTAAATTCTTCAACTGCATCGAATTCATCTGGTTCAACATATATACCTTTTATTTCTTCCAAACCTGCTTATGGTGAAACAAATAACAATGGAACAGTAGGTGTTAATAGCAATAATGGAGCAGTGCAAAGTGTTGTTGGTACTCTCTTGAGTAAATATAGTCATATTAATTCAAAAACGGATAGTTTGGGTAATGTTGTTTTAGATTATAGCGGTTATAATACACAGGCTCTTTCTGAGCAATTGCATATGGTGCGTGATGATATAATTCAAGCTTTTTCTAATGCAGGTATTAAATATAATCAACCTCTAAATAGTCTATGTTTCATTATTTCTTCAAACGCTCCAGTAAATTCAACTTCTTATCCAACGCCTGCTCCTAGTTCTTATACATCAACTACTTATGGGCAAACCCATAACAATGGAACTGCAGGATCTGCAACGTATTCCAGTTATGGTGTGTCCCCAAGTGCTTCCAGCAGTTCTCAAGTTCAATATATTTTACCAAATAATCAAAGGCTAACATTTAACCCTCCTTTTCATTGGAATGCATATTGGCAAGGTTTAATAGGATATTTACAAATAAATAATTATCAAAAGGATTTATATGGAAATTATCGTATACCACTTCAACAATTTAACAACGATAGAACTCTAGGTTATATTTTGTTATGTCATGGCATAAATCTTTCATATTATGATAGTTGTGTTGTTTTCAACCCTTCAGGCTTAACAATGAATATTCCATTTAGTATCAACTAACAACCAAAACACCTAGCCTCTAAAAGCTAGGTGTTTTTTTAATGAGAAAAAAGCTATTTTTTAAAGCATCGCAATGTATTGCTGCAATTCGTAAATACCCTGTTTTCTTTCAACTGAAGTTAAAATAATCTCAGGCCTTGCTGCTGGGTGATTGAGCAATTCTTCTTCCATAGCAGCTTTTAATTTAGGGTGGGCCGCGAGCGATATTTTGTCAGCTTTGGTGACGAGTATTTGGTAAATGCAGCCAATTTCGTCAAGAAAATGCATGATTTCAATATCGTTTTTCTTAAACCCATGGCGCGCATCAATTAGTAAAAAAACCCGCTTAAGCTGATCACGCTCATTAAGGTAGGCTGAAATAAGCTCTTCCCATTCATGCTTTAATTTCAATGGCACGTTTGCAAAACCATAGCCTGGCATATCAACAAGCATCAGTTTATCGCCAAGGTTGAAAAAATTTAGCTGTTGAGTTCGTCCTGGCGTGTTTGATGTGCGTGCAATTTTACTGCCAATGATAGCGTTCATTAAACTTGATTTGCCAACGTTTGAGCGCCCCCAAAAGGCTACTTCAGGAAAGGGATATTGCTTAATAATATCAATAGAAGAAACCCCCGCTACAAAGGTGCAGGGGTTTGCAAAGAGGTTCTTGGTTGCAAGAGCTATTTTTGGGTCATGCGTTTGGTTATGTACCACTGTTGTGCCATTGATAAGAGGTTATTCCAGGTCCAATAGACTACTAAACCAGCCGGAAAGCTAGCAAAAAGGTAAGTGAACATAATCGGCATGATCATCATAACTTTTGCTTGCATGGGGTCAGCAGGCTGAGGGTTCATGCGCTGTTGAATCACCATAGTAGCGCCCATCAACAAAGGCCAAATACCGATTTGTAAAAAGCTTGGGGCATCAAAAGGCAGCAGACCAAATAAGTTTGCAAATGATGTAGGATCTGGCGCTGATAAGTCATGAATCCACCCGAAAAAAGGTGCATGACGCATTTCAATGCTGACAAACAAAACCTTATACAAGCAAAAGAATATTGGGGCTTGAATTAGCATCGGTAAACAGCCACCTGCCGGACTTACTTTTTCTTTCTTATACAAGGCCATTAATTCCTGGCTCAGGCGTGCTCGGTCGTTTTTGTACACGTTTTGGATTTGGGTGATTTTGGGTTGTAGGTTCTTGAGTCTTCCCATTGACCTGTATGATTTTGTGGCCATTGGAAATAGCAGCAATTTGAATAAGACAGTCAGTCCTAAAATTGCTAAACCAAGATTTCCTAAGAATTCATGTAAAAATTCTAATATGTAGAAAAGCGGTTTTGTTAAGAAATAAAACCAGCCAAAATCAACAGCTAAGTCAAAGTGCGCAACGCCTACTTTGGGTTGGTAGTCGTCCAGCATGCGCAGAACTTTAGCTCCCGCAAATACGTTATAGCTGTAGGTAGATATCTCTCCAGGCTTAATATGAATTGGAGAAGCAGTAAACTGTGCCGTGTGAGCTTCGTTATGGTAACCATAATCAACTTGCACAACAGATTTTTGATCAGGGATCAAGCTTACCAACCAAAACTTATCCGTAAAGCCAACCCAACCACCGGTTGACTGTTGAGTATGCGGAGTTTTGGTCAGATCTTCATAGGATCCTTCATATAATTTTGTATTAAAATATCCAATTGGTCCTTCATGGAGGATAAAGAATCCCTGGGATTTAGGTGGATTTTTTCTGCGTATTTGGCTATATGGTTGAAGGCTTATGTCCTTGTCTCCGTGATTGGTCACATTTTCAGTGATGGTGATCATGTATTGATTATCTATACTGATAATGCGTTCAAATTTGATGCCTCTGTCATTAAACCAAACCAAGCTTACAGAGTTATTCGGCGTAAGCTTTGCATTTTCAGTTTGAATTTGCCAATTGGTCGTTTCATCGGGCATAGATCCAGCGTCACAGTTGTTTGCGGCTTTCCATCCGTTCACTACACTATAGCCATTATCACTTGTTTCATCTTCTAACAAACGGATTGAAGGGCTTTTTGGGTCGGTTTGTTCAGTGTATTTAACCAATAATATATCGTCTAATACTGCTCCAACCTGCCTAATACTTCCCTTCACTGTATCCGTAGAAATCGTAATTCTTGGAGAGTCTTTTCCGATTACTGGTTTTACAGGAGCAACATTAGCTAATTCTTTATTTTGGTTGTGTTGAGTCGTTGCTGCTGATGGTTGTTGTGCATGCGTCAAAGCCTGTTCTTGCGCTCTTTGCTGTGCAAGTTTTTCATGTTTTGGCTTTTCATAAAACTGATAAAAGCCCCATAGAATAGCGGCAATTAGGGCGATAGCAATTGGAAAATTACGATTTTCATTCATGCGTTATGTACTCTTTTCAAGTTTAAGGAGCGGCTGATATTAGCAGGAGGCGTTGTATCAGAAGAATCTGATTTTACTGGAACAGGAAAGGGGATTGCCGAATTTGTATTTGGGAGTGGAACAGGGTCGTAGGGAGAATTTGATTTATTGAAAGGATTGCATCGCATGAGTCGTTTTACTGTCATCCACAATCCTTTTGTGACACCGTGACATTCTATTGCTGATATCGCATAACGGCTACACGTCGGTGTGAACCGACAACTCGGGGGCAGAAAAGGCGATACAAGCCACCGGTACAAGTATATAAAACTAACGATTAATCGTTTCATGGGTCCAATCCTGGTTTTTTTCAAGTCTTCCTAACATTTCAGCCCATTGCATTTGAAGATTTTTAAAGTCTAGGTCAAAAATCTTACTTCTGGCAACAAGAACTACATCGTATGTTATAGGTACTGAATTTTCTTTTTTCCAGAGTCTTATAACTTCGCGTAGTCTTCTTTTTGCTCGGTGACGATCAACAGACCCACCAAGTTTCTTTGTGACTGTAATACCCACCATGCCAATTCGATCGTTAACTGGTACAGCTTGTGCTATAAAACCATCAAAAAAAAATCTTTTCCCTGTACGGCTTAAGCGCACATAATCCTTGCGCGCTTTCATTAAGCTGTACATTTACGCTGAAAGTCTGGATCTTCCTTTTGAGCGCCGTGCGGCAACGACTCTACGGCCGTTCTTTGTTGCCATACGGGCACGAAAACCATGACGACGCTTACGAACTAAACGACTGGGTTGATACGTGCGCTTCATTGTGTTCCTCCATTTAATATCTCAGCACTATAACCAATTTAAAAATAAAAAGGAAGAAGTTCGTGAAAATTTTGGAAAATTAGCAACCAATAATAACCTCGGTTCGGAATTAGATACCCCCAAAAAACTGAAAAAATGTTGTTAAAAAAACAACCATATGTGCTATATATATTTTACAATATTAATTATTTATTTTTAATTAATGATTAAAATATTCTCTTTATTAGCTCTGCTGTGGGTAAATTACTCCTATTCTTGCGGGTCTGTCACATCAATTTTTTCGGAAGAAAGAGGGCGTGTTGATGCATCTGCTGCTGGCGTGCCGTCTGCGCAGGGAGAGCTTCCATCAGGTGATTGGAATATTGTTAGTCCAGCATTTCAAATTAACTGGGGAATGAGGGGTGAAGATACTTACATATCGGTGATAGATTGTCCTTCTCCTAGTAAATCTAAGCTTATTCTGTCTACTGAAATAACTGCGAAAAATAGAGAACTTTTTGAAAGAATGCACAAAAAGCATTTAGAAGAGGCGCCAGATGATATGCAAAATTTTAATCGTTTAGCATCAGGAATAGATTATATAAGTTCTCTTAGAGAAACTTTGCCTATTGATAAGAACGATGGTCTTCTTCTGGACTTAATGAGTGGTTCTCCAGGGCTTATTTGGACAGGCTCGGGTATATCACTACATTCTGGTATACCAACACTTCCTGAGCTTTATCGCAGCCTAGGATTAGAATCTATTCCCCACACTCATGCAGTTAAAGAAGCTGGCTTAAGGAGATTGGCAGCTAATATAGATGCACATGATGTTCAAGGAATTTTGTTTGATTTTCTGCGCGGTATTTTTTACTCAAAAAAATTACCATCCCCTGCCCATTACAGCATTCGAGATATCCTTAAACTTCTTGCTGGGTCCCATTACATAACCAGCAACTTAGACCATCTAGAAGATTCTCTTGGATATACTGAAACTGTGGAATTTGAAGCTAATGAATCTTCTTCAGAACCTTCCCTTGTAATAAAATCTTCAAAAGAATTATCAGCGCCTCAATCGTTCATCCCTAGTTGGGTTTTAATGGTAGGTCTTAGAGCAGATGATTACGGAATTGCAAAGTGGGCAGTAGACAAAGATATTCCTATTTACTACGTGAACCCAAATGCACCAGAACTATCCGATTTGATGTGTGAATCAGAAACACCCCGTTTACTGTCAGTTCGGTGGATTCAAGCCGATGCACAAGAATATTTACCTAATCTTTTGCGAAGGTTGTGTGAGAAAATGCAAGGATCATCTGCTGTTTTGGCTTAGCACTATTAAGCCTATTCAGGTTCTGTCGTATCTGTTAAATAGCTGCATGTCTAGAATTTTGACGTTTCTTGGAAAATATTATTCACCTCTAACAGATAGAGCCTGGATCAAGTCATGGGGGCTAGCTGGAAATGGTAATCTCAATCTCAGGTAAATAAAAATTATTTATTCCGTATGGCCCAAAAATTGCATAAATCAATTTAGTAATAAAGTAGTTAAAGCCATGTGGGTATTTATTTTAGGTTGTTTTTTTCTAGCAGGTTGTAACCCTTTTGCAGCGTTTAAACCGACTTCAGATGAATTGCAAGGAGCGAGCTGGGCACCAGATCCTGTTGATCCAAGTAGAAAAAAGGAACCTAAGAAACAATTATTTTGTTACCGTACTCTTGGAGAACCAATGTGCTACAGCCACGAATTGTCCGAAAGCGAGCGTAATAGGCTGGTGGGGAAAACACCAGAACAAAAAGAAAAAGAGCCAGCTAAGACTTCTTTTTCTAGTTGGATTCCTTATCCATTTCGTTAGTTTTAAAAAGGAACGTCGTCGTTTAATTCATCAAAATGACTTGGTAGAGGGCTGCCCCCGTGGTCAATTTCACCAACGCTGCCTTTGCTATCAAGCAGAGTCAATTCCCCTTTAAAGCGAGAAATAACTACTTCAGTTGTATACTTTTCGATGTTGTTATTATCGGTCCATTTTCTGGTTTGCAGAGCACCTTCTACATAGACCTTCGAACCTTTGCGTAAATATTTTTCTGCGACTTCCCCAAGGCGTTCATTGAACATAACAACCCTGTGCCATTCGGTGCGGTCTTTTCGTTCACCAGAATTTTTATCTTTCCAGCTTTCGCTAGTTGCTATTGAAAAAGTAACAATTTTTGAACCATCCTGTGCGTTTCTAACTTCAGGATCTTTGCCCAAATTTCCAACGAGAATAACCTTATTTATTGAGCCTGCCATAATAATTGCCCTTTTGCCCTGAAAAATTTATAGTACAAACAGTTAACAAAATTATACAGTGATTTGCAACATGGAAGCCGCATTTAATATTACGCAAAATGCTGCAATGCATATCAGCTCAATTCTTGAGAAAGAGCCAAACGGCAGCAGGTTCCGCATTTCAGTGCAGGGTGGGGGATGTTCAGGGTTTCAATATAATTTTTTGATTGATGATCAAATCACCGCAGATGATAAAATTTTTCCCCAAGGGAGCATTGAAGTTGTAATGGATTTTATATCGCTGGGATTATTAAGTGGTTCCCAGTTGGATTATGTAGAAGATTTAACTGGTGCTAAGTTCGTTATTAAAAATCCTAATGCTGCATCTGCTTGCGGTTGCGGCAATTCTTTTTCGATATAAGTTATGAAAATTGTTACATGGAATGTGAATTCAGTGCGGGCGCGTCTGCCTCATGTTGAAAATTTTTTAAAAGATCAACAGCCGGACGTATTGCTCTTGCAAGAACTAAAATGTGAAGATCACGCCTTTCCTGGATCCCTAGGAGATTTTGGGTATAACTGCGCAGTCTATGGACAAAAAACCTATAATGGTGTGGCGATTCTGTCGAAACATCCTATCGAGGACGTTCAAAAGGGTATTCCGAATTTTGAGGATGCGCCAGCGCGTTACATCGAAGCCTTCACCGGTGGCGTAAGGGTCGCTAGTGTTTACGTGCCAAACGGACAAACGATTACATCAGCAGCTTATGGCTATAAGCTAAATTTCCTAGAAGCACTTTGCGCCCATATGCAGTATTTACTTGCGCTGGATGAGCATATTGTCATTGCCGGAGACTACAATATTGCCCCCACCGACGAGGATGTCTATGATCCGGTTGCATGGAAAAATGAAGTGCTTTGCACGCCAGCAGAACGGGAATCTTTTCGAAAAATTCTCTACGCTGGGTATACAGATGCTCTTGCTCAAAAGACGGGGTCAACACCTTACACTTGGTGGGATTACAGAAAAGGATCGTTTGCAAAGGATAGTGGCCTTCGCATAGATCATTTGCTACTATCACCAAGAGCTTCGGATAGCTTAGTGAATTCAACGGTACACCGTTATGTGCGTGGCTTGGAAAAAGCCTCAGATCATGCGCCTGTTGAGGTATCTTTAAAAATTTAAAAGGGGGTAATGTGACAATTTCATTAACTGACGTCACAAAAATTTCAAAGTTAGCGTGTATACATTTAAATGATGACGAAAAAATTCGGATGCAAACTCAACTAGCAGGTATTTTTAGTTGGATTGATCAGCTAACCGAAATAGATATTAGCCATGTTAATTTGCACGATTTACCCAAAGCACAGATGCAGGAACGAGATGATATCGTTACGGTGAAAGACCAGTCAAAAGAAGTCACGCAAAATGCTCCTCAGGTGGCGCATAACATGTATGCTGTGCCAAAAGTTGTTGAATAAGGAATATCCATGGATACGAAAATTACGCTAAGTCAGGCAAAGAAAATGCTTGATAATAAAGAATGCTCTTCAAAAGAATTGGTGCAGTCTTTTATCGATCAGGCAAATGCAAAAAGCCATTTGAACTGCTTTATTACGGAAACTTTTGATAGCGCTCTGGCTTATGCAGATGTGGCCGATAAGAGAATAGCCCAAGGTGACGCTCTGCCCCTGGATGGTCTTCCTCTTGCCAACAAAGATTTGTACTGCACAGAAGGTGTTCGCACAACAGCCGGTTCAGCTATTTTGAAAAATTTCATTCCCCCTTATGAATCAACTGTATCTGATAATTTGAAAAAAGCCGGGGCAATCAGTCTTGGTAAATTGAACATGGACGAATTTGCAATGGGATCAGGAAACCTTAATAGTGCCTATGGCCCAGTGATTAATCCATGGAGATCAACATCTGATGCGCAAAAAGACCTTGTTCCAGGTGGATCGTCAGGTGGGTCAGCGGCAGCTGTTGCTGCAGGTCTTTGTCTTGGTGCAACAGCCTCTGACACGGGCGGATCAATTCGCCAGCCAGCAGCTTTTTGCGGAATTACTGGTATAAAACCAACTTATGGATTGTGTTCAAGGTGGGGGATGGTGGCCTTTGCATCGTCCCTGGATCAAGCAGGGCCAATGGCTCATACGATTGCTGATTGCGCACTCTTGCTACAGCACATGGCTGGTTATGACAATAAAGACGCAACAAGCTTAGATGTTTCTATTCCAGATTATACAGCTAATCTGAAACCTGAAGCTAAAGGACTGCGTGTGGGGCTACCGAAGGAGTACCTAGAGGGTTTGAATCAAGAAGGCCATGCGCTTTTGCAAAAAGGTATTGATTGGCTAAAGGCCGAAGGTGCTGAGATAGTTGATATCTCATTGAAGATGACGGCAGCAGCTTTACCGACCTATTATATTATTGCCCCTGCAGAAGCTTCTTCAAACTTAGCCCGTTACGATGGTGTTCGTTATGGCGTCAGAGTCGATGGCAAGAACCTTGATGAAATGTATAGAAATACCCGTCACGATGGTTTTGGTGCTGAAGTTAAACGTAGAATCATGATTGGTACTTACGTCCTTTCTGCAGGCTATTACGACGCTTATTATTCAAGGGCACAAAAAGTAAGAAAACTAATATCTGAAGATTTTGATCAAGCCTTTGAAAAAGTAGATGTAATCTTAACCCCAACCACACCAAGCACAGCATTTGGTTTGAACGACACAAACGATGACCCTGTAGCTATGTATTTAAATGATATTTATACCGTTACGGTAAATTTAGCTGATTTGCCTGGCATTTCTATTCCTGTTGGGTTATCGAACGATGGGCTGCCTCTTGGGCTTCAGCTGATCGGGCCAAAACTTTCAGAACAAAAATTATTTAATGTAGGTCTAACATTAGAACAGGCCGCTCAATTTCCGCACTTTAAAGCCATATAGGATAATTTATGAAAAATCTTGTTCAAGGACAAACCGGGCTCTGGGAAGTCGTCATCGGACTTGAAGTTCATGCTCAAGTCACATCAAACGCCAAATTATTTTCAGGAGCATCCGCGGTTTTTGGTGCTGATCCCAATACCCAAGTGACTTTTCTTGATGCGGGTATGCCAGGCACGCTTCCTGTATTAAACAAAGTGTGTGTTGACCAAGCAATCAAAACTGGACTTGGCCTAAATGCTAGTATCAATCGGGTATCAATTTTTGACCGTAAAAATTATTTTTATGCGGATTTACCCCTTGGATACCAGATTTCTCAGTTTTATTACCCTATTGTAACTGGTGGTTATGTTGATATTGATCTAGATGACGCAGAGAAAAAACGGATTAATATTACACGCTTACACCTTGAGCAGGATGCGGGTAAAAGTACTCATGATTTGCATCCAAGCTTATCCTACATTGATTTCAACCGTGCCGGTGTAGCACTTATGGAAATTGTGTCTGAACCAGAAATTCGTTCTGCTCAAGAATCAATGGCCTATGTGAAAAAACTTCGCTCAATTTTGCGCTACCTTGGTAGTTGTGATGGCAATATGGAACAAGGAAGTTTGCGGGTGGATGCGAATATTTCTTTGCATAAACCCAATACGCCATTTGGAACGCGTGCGGAAATTAAAAATGTAAACTCTGTTCGCTTTTTAGGCCAAGCAATTGACTATGAAATTGAGCGTCAGTTAGAAATTATAGAAAGTGGTGGAACGATCGAACAAGAAACCCGTCTTTTTGATCCAAGCAAGGGTATTACACGTTCTATGCGTAGTAAAGAAGATGCTATGGATTATCGCTATTTCCCAGATCCTGATTTGCGCCCTGTTGTGGTTGAGAATGATCGCATCGAAGCTATTCGCGCTAATATGCCTGAGCTTCCTGATGCTAAGCGTGATCGGTTTATAAAAGAATTTTCGTTAACAGAATATGATGCAAACGTATTGGTAGCTGAAAAAGAGGTCGCTGATTTTTACGAACAAATCGTTAGTCACTCTAAGGGGCAAGGTGCCGCAAAGCTCATTGCGAACTGGTTAATTGTGGAAGTTTTTGGTGCGATGAATAGGGATGGTAAAACCATTCATAATTTACCTTTTGAGCCTCAGCATTTGGCAAGTTTGGTTGATTTAATTATAAACGATACTATCTCAGGCAAAATCGCTAAGGATGTCTTTTCTAAAATGTGGGAAACTGGCAAAGCACCTGCGCAATTGGTTGATGAACTGGGCCTTCGCCAAGTTTCCGATACCAGTGTTATTGAAAAAACTGTTGATGATGTCTTGGCCGCGAATGCGATTCAGGTGGAGCAGTACCGTGCTGGAAAACAGCAAGTGTTTGGCTTTTTAGTAGGGCAAGTCATGAAAGCCCTGCAGGGTAAAGCTAACCCAGGAGTTGCCAATGAGATCTTGAAAAAGAAGCTGGGGTAGTTAATTCGTCGTAAATAATAGCGATGTATGATACATTTATTTAACATTTAAATACTTTTACACCATGGCATTAACCGCATCACGCTTTCTTGACCCTAAGAACGATATTGTTTTTAAGAAGATATTCGGCTGCCATCCCCATTTGATTAAAAGCTTTCTCAATGGGGTGCTGCCCCTGCGATGATGGCTTGATTGAAACCGTTGA